>NZ_NWUW01000028.1 GCF_002746455.1 Bacillus fungorum
TCGATAACTTTCATTTCCGTTCAAATAACGTAGAACGATTTGTATTTTTTCATCAGCTGTAAATTTAGCCATAGAAAAACTGCACCTCCAATTGTTAGACTGTGTCTAACAATTGGGGTGCAGTTCACAAATTTGCTACTCTTTTTTCTATCCAAGAACTTCTAATCACACCGATTACTTCCGGGTATGAGCACCTCGTTTCCACATAAAATAACGTTACCAGTTTAGATATTGTTTAGTTAAACTGGACTACTCATAAGGATGTGTATCAACATGGTAAAAACAAACAAATTACTAGTTCCAGGTGCTGAACAAGCGCTTGAACAATTTAAATATGAAATTGCGCAAGAATTCGGTGTAAGTTTAGGATCTAATACAGCATCTCGTTCTAATGGATCAGTTGGTGGTGAAGTAACAAAACGCCTTGTCGCTTTAGCTCAACAACAATTACGTGGATAGTCCTATAACATATGGCTTAGAGGCAGATATTCTCTGCCTCTTTCTATTTTTAACATACATAATCGTGCTTTTTCACATACTAGTAAGAACAAACTGAAAGGAACGATATGTCACATGAAACGGATTAATATTAGCATGAGTCCTCCCCGTGTTCTTACTTTGTCTTTTATTATGTTATCAATTATCGGTACATGCTTATTAAAACTATCAATTGCTACAACAACGTCTATTTCATGGCTCGATGCTTTATTTACAACCGTTTCTGCTTGTACGGTTACAGGGCTTGGTGTTGTAGATACGGGAAAGGTATTTACTTTATTTGGACAGTGTGTCATTTTAACACTTATACAAGTGGGCGGACTTGGCATTATGAGCTTTGCCGTTTTAATTACAATTATGCTCGGTAGAAAAATTGGTCTTCAAAACCGAATTTTACTGCAACAGGCGTTAAATCAAACGAATATTGGCGGTGTCATACGTCTTGCCAAAGCATTATTTTTATTCTCCTTTACAGTAGAATGTATCGCTACGTTGATTCTTTCTTTTGAATGGGTACCGAAATACGGTATTGCTAAAGGGATTTATTATAGTTTTTTTCATTCGATCTCTGCTTTTAACAATGCAGGTTTTTCTGTATGGAGCGATAATTTAATGTCCCATTCTCATAGCATTCTTGTCAATCTCGTTATTTCCTCCCTCATTATTTTAGGTGGGATTGGTTTTACAGTAATCGTAGATATAAAAAGAAAGAAAAATTTTAAAAACCTTACATTACACTCAAAACTTATGCTCTCTTCTACTCTAATCGTTAATATTATTGCGACTGTTTTTATATTTATATTCGAGTTCCACAATTCTCTTTCTATGAGAGGCTTTACTCCATTTGAAGAGGGAATGGCTGCTTATTTCCAAGCCATTTCAACGCGTACAGCCGGATTTAATACAGTTGATATTTCTGCATTATCAAAGCCTTCCCTTTTATTAATGATGCTCCTTATGTTTATTGGTGCTGGTAGTGCTTCAACGGGTGGTGGAATTAAGTTAACAACTTTTTTAATCATGTTTTTTGGGGTGTTTAAATTTTTACAAGAACAAGATGATATTGTCGTGTTTAAAAAATCTATTAAAGATACTCTCATTGTCAAATCATTGACCATCACCATTATTTCCATTTCATTTATCTTTTTTGCTATTTTAATTTTAAGTATTACTGAGCGAGTTCCTCTATTGATGAGTGCTTTCGAAGTATTTTCAGCATTTGGGACTGTTGGCCTCAGTATGAATTTCACACCCCACTTAACTATGATTGGAAAAGCTATTATCATCTTTATGATGTTTTTCGGGAAAATGGGACCTTTAACATTAGCTTTTTCATTTGCACGTAAAAAGAACCGAAAAATAAAATATCCGAATGAAGATATTTTAACAGGTTGACAACCGTATAAATTATCCATATAATAAGAGTACAATAGCATATCTCCAAAGGGGAGTAGCGTCCAAGAATGTTTCTTGGAAACAAAGTCGTCATTACGTAGAACTTAGTTCTTCCGGCTTTGTTGGCATTTTCATTACATATGTCTAGCAAGACCTTTGCCTATTAACGGCAGAGGTCTTTTTTGCATTCGCTTCCAAATTCTTCCAAAGTTAATAGGCAGGAGTATGGGGAAACTAAATAGTGGGGAAATTCTTCACTTATTTAGTACTTATAGAAATGAGAGGAGAATGTACATGGATGTATCATTATTATTGGAGTATGGTTGGGTATTACTCATCCTAATTGCACTAGAGGGGATTTTAGCAGCTGATAACGCTCTCGTTCTTGCAATTATGGTAAAACATTTACCAGAAGAAAAACGAAAGAAAGCACTATTTTACGGATTAGCGGGGGCATTTGTTTTCCGTTTTGGATCGTTATTTATGATTTCTTTCCTAGTCGACGTATGGCAAGTGCAAGCAATCGGTGCCATTTACCTTATGTTTATCGCTGGTAATCATTTATTTAAAACCTATGTTAAAAAGAATACGGATGAAGAAACAGAAGAAAAAGAAGCAAAGAAAAAACAAGAGAACTTTTGGTGGACTGTATTTAAAGTTGAAGTTGCTGATATCGCCTTCGCAGTTGATTCTATTTTAGCTGCTGTTGCATTAGCAATGACTTTACCAAAAACAGGATTAGGTACAATTGGTAGTCTTGATACTGGGCAATTCGTTGTTATCTTTGTAGGTGGACTTATCGGATTAATCATTATGCGATTTGCAGCAACTGCTTTCGTACAAATATTAAAACGTAAACCAGGACTTGAAACTGCAGCATTTTTAATTGTAGGTTGGGTTGGTGTGAAACTAGCAGTTTATACATTAGCACACCCTGCATTAAATGTAATTCCGCATTCCTTCCCAGAATCTACACCATGGAAGCTTACATTCTGGATTGTATTAGTTGGAATCGCAGTTGGCGGCTGGTTCTTCTCGAAAGAAGTAGAAGTAAAAGTAGAAAAGAATTTAGACGAAAAAGCGCTGTAATTACAGCGCTTTTTCTTTTTCCGTTTCAATTCCCTCTCTATTTTCAGAAAAAATTCCATTATACTATATTTTGTAAGCGCCTTCTTTCAGTGTGTATGTCCTTTTTGTGAAATATTACACAAACTTATTGAAACTATGACCGAATCCATGTACTTTATTCATATAAGGAGTATTTATAGATGATGTACTAAAGGAGCGTATTACTCATGCTAGAACAAGGATTAGATTATGTTGTCAAACTGGCTAAGAGCAAAAAACAAATGTTAGATACAAACCCGATGCAATATTTCATTCGCGCCGCACTTGCAGGTATTTATATCGGTTTTATTATTGTACTATGTTTTAAATTAGGTAACTTTTTTCACATTGCAGATTCACCAGCAACTTATTTAGCTGCTTCTATGTTTTTCGGAATTGCCCTCGTACTTATTATATATGGGGGGGCTGAATTGTTTACTGGAAATACAATGTACTTCACTGTAGCAACTTTAAGAAAAGAAACAACAATTGCTGATACACTTCGTAACTGGGTCGCTTGTTATGCAGGTAATTTGGCTGGAGCTTTATTCTTTGCCTTACTCTTTTATGCAACTGGAATTTTTGAAGCAATTGATCACGGTCATTTCATGAATAAAGTAGTAGAAGGAAAAATGAATACACCTACAATACAGTTATTCTTTAAAGCAATTTTATGTAACTGGCTTGTATGTCTTGCGTGTTTCTTACCTTCTCAAGTTAAAGGTGATACAGCAAAAATGATGATGATGATGCTACTCGTTTTCACATTCTTCTTATCTGGTTACGAGCATAGCATTGCAAACTTATCACTGTTTGCTTTATCTTTAGTTTCACCACACCCGGAGACAATTTCTTTTGCAGGTGCTATTCATAACTTAATTCCAGTTACAATTGGTAACATTATTGGCGGGTCTGTATTTGTCGGTATGGTATACCATTACTTGACAAAAAAAGTACCTGACGTGAAACAAGAAGAAACTGAATTAGTAGCAGCTCAACAAGAAGAGATTATTCCATTGCAAGCGCATATGAAACATTAAAAACTCCAAAGTTTTACTTTGGAGTTTTTAGCTCCCCACATATTTAACAACAAGGTGAGGATTAATCTCACCTTCTTCCTTTCCTTCATTAATTCTCTGCTTCATCTTATGCATACCGATGACATCATTCGTATGAAGGTGAATTTCATTTACATATAACCCCTCTTTACAAAAAGCCTCTACAAAATCTAATCCACTTTTTTCTCCCCATCCCATATTGAAATCAAGAGAAAGAATATTCACATCATAATCCCGAACCATTTGCAAGGCACATTCTACTGTAGTTGCCACCACATACCCGTACGGGCAACTTCTTTGATCATCCATATATACATTCATTTTCTATTCCCTCTCTATTTTGTATATGTGACCAACATATAACACATTGCCCCAAGGCTAATAAAAGGGCCAAACGGAATTTGGGTCCTTATTTTAATACGTTTTAATACGATACCAGCTCCAAAGAAGCAAAGACTAAAGCAAGATGCTAAAAATAAAATCATAAAAATCCCTTTCAATCCCACTATAAATCCAAGTAACGAAAGTAATTTTATATCCCCTCCACCAAGCCCTTCTGGATATATCTTTTGCATGCAATATAACAAAATAAATATAACGCCACTACCAACTATACTATCTGTCCAAGTAACTAACGGTACAAAAGCACATTCTAAAATGAGTAAACAGGCAAACCAAGCTAAAATACGATTAGGGATTAACATATATATGTAATCTGTAATTGAAATAATAAGAAGTAACGAAAAAAGCGATAAAATGATGATAAGCTCTCGTTCCACCCCGATCATATATACAGTAAGAAGAAATATCATTCCGGTTACAAGTTCAAATACTACGTACAAAATTGAAATTTCCCTCTTACAATTCGTACAACGTCCTCTTTGTATACAAAAAGAAATAATGGGAATCAATTCTTTTGGCTTTAGCACATACTTACAATAATGACAATGTGAACGCGGGGTAATGATAGACTCACCTAGTGGAACTCTCATCGCGATTAACATAAAAAAAGAACCAAACACCATCCCCACTAACAATGCATATAAATAAGTGAACATCCCTTCCTCTCCTTTCCAGAAGAACATAGCAAAAAAAGGAGAGAACTTCTACTTCATATTATCTCTATTCTATTAAAAAAGCAGGCCATTTTCTGGCCTGCTTTCCCCTCTTTTATACGATGAAATATACTGCTTTTAATGGTCCATGTACTCCGACAACAAGATTCATTTCAATATCTGCCGAGTTACTGGGTCCTGTAATAAAGTTAATACAAGATGCCACTGTCTCGCCATTTTCTACACGCGTGTTCATATCCTGAACTGCTTGTGTAATACGAGGCACAAGTGTTTCACGTGGAATAATAGCAAAGTATACAGTCGGTAAAAAGTGTAAAGAACGACCTTGGCCTTTATGACTTTGTACAACAATCGTACCAGATTCAGCTAAAGTATAATCACTAAATGCAATTCCAATATTCGCTCTTTCTGCGATACGCATATTCTCTTCTTTTTTCTCAGGATCCCATACGTTCACTTCAACATTTTGCTTTGGAAGTTCTTCTTTAAATAAAGAAGTCAACCCATAAGAATCAAAACGTTCATCTGCCGATAACATAATAGGTCCCCCGCCGTTTTCCACGATTACTTTTTGCATATCTTCACGTAAACGGTCGTTTGTCGTTTCCACAACAGTTGTATGAATGTTTGTACATTGATTTTTAAATACTTCTAACAATTCTTCTTGTGAATAATCTTTTAACGTTTCTTTATTCACATTATTTTTCCATACTGGACGTTTTACACCATCCGTTTTACGCGCGCGTCCAAGTTCTTTTGCAATATTCTCTAGAAAGGACTCACGGTTTTGAATTAATCCTGTCATTATTTGTCCCCGCCTTTCTTATGATCTTTATACCAATCACGGAATCGTTCTTTACTTGGAGCCGGGAATTCACGAATATCTGTCCAGTTTTTAAGTGGCCCAACACCTTTTGATACACGGTTACCAGATGTAAATGGACTCATTGCTGCTGGCGCCATTTTTGATCCCATTTTATATAAAGCTGCTGAAGATGCACCCATACTAAACATTTTCATTGCTAATTTTTCTGCAAGTGGTGCACGTCCTTCTTGCTCAACGATAACTTGACGATGTTTTAATAATAAATCATGCAATGGAATTTTTACTGGACAAGCTTCTGTACACGCTCCGCATAAACTAGAGGCATAAGGAAGCTCTTTGTAATCATCGTATCCACCTAAAAGTGGTGTTAATACCGCACCAATTGGTCCTGAGTATATAGAACCATATGAATGTCCACCAACATGACGATATACAGGACATACGTTAACACAAGCAGCACAACGAATACATTGCAATACTTGACGGAATTCAGATCCAAGAATTTGAGAACGACCATTATCGACAACAACTAAGTGGAATTCTTCTGGTCCATCTACTTCCTCTTTTTGAATTGGTCCCGCTACAGTTACATAACTTGTTAACTTTTGACCTACTGCGCTACGACAAAGTAAACCAACTAAAACATCTAATTCTTCCATTGTCGGAACCATACGTTCCATACCCATTACTGCAATTTGTGTTTTTGGAATCGACATGACAAGATCGGCATTACCTTCATTCGTTACTAAACAAAGAGAACCAGTATTTGCAACAGCGAAGTTACAACCTGTCACACCAATTTCTGCATCCATAAATTTTTCACGAAGTTGTTTACGAACAAACTTCGTCATTTCGTAAGGATCATCAGAATTTTCATAGCCAAGCTTTTCTTTAAATACATCACGAATTTGCGTTCTATTTTTATGAAGTGCAGGCGCAATAATATGTGAAGGTGGATCGTTATCTACTTGCAGAATATACTCTCCTAAGTCACTTTCTAACACTTCACAACCGATTTCTTCAAGCGCATGGTTCATACTAATTTCTTCTGTTACCATCGACTTTGATTTTACTACTTTTTTTGCCTGCTTCTTTTTTGCAACCTCTTGAATATACTTTGCTGCTTCCTCTTTCGTTTTTGCAAAGTATACATGTCCGCCTCTTTTTGATACATTTTCACTTAACTGCATTAAGTAATAATCAAGATTTTCTAACGTATGTTGACGAATTTCTTCACCGAGTTCACGCCATTCTTCCCAGTTTCCTAATTCGTCTGCTGCTTTTAAGCGATTCGTATATAAGCGCGTTTGTGCAGAAGATACTGCTCCGCGCATAAACGAATCTTGAATTCCGTCGCCAACGCGATCATTAAATTTTTTCTCACTGATTTTCATAGACATAGCTTATGTTCCCCCTTCATGAGCGACTATTCAGTACCTCAGCAATATGCATTACTTTTATTTCTTTTCCTAAACGCTCAATACGTCCGCCAATGTTTAACAAACACCCACAATCTGAACCGATTAAATAATCAGCACCTGTTTGCATTGCACTATCTACCTTTTCATCTACCATTTGCTCAGAAATTGGAGTCATCTTCACTGAAAACGTTCCCCCAAACCCGCAACAATTTTGCACATTTGGCAGCTCTCTCACAGTTAATCCTTTTACATTTGACAATAAAATTCCTGGTGCTTCTGTTACTCCAAGCATACGTGTCATATGACATGATTTATGAATAGTAGCAACCCCTGGTAAACTTGCACCAACATCAGTAACCTTTAAAACATCTACAATAAATTGTGTAAATTCATATGTTTTATCAGCAACTTTTTGTGCACGTTTAGCCCACTTCGGATCATCTTTAAAAACATGCGGATACTCATGAAACATTGTCGCACAAGAACCAGATGGCGTAACGATATATTCTGCATCTTCAAAAGTTTCAATCATATGTTTCATCGCTTCTTTTGCTGCTTCTACATGGCCGCTATTATAAGCAGGCTGACCGCAACAAACTTGCGCTTCTGGAAATTCAATTTCACAACCTAAACGCTCCAACACTTCAACTGTTGCTTTGCCGACGTTTGTTTCAAACATATCGACTAAACAAGTAACAAATAAAGTAACTTTCATAATTATTATTCCCCCTCATTACAACTTCGCCAACAAACATATGGTCATCAGATGACTAAGAAAAGAAGAAGTAGGCTCAACCACGGCCTATCCTCTCCCTCTTCTAAAGAAAACGCTTACTTAATCTCTCTCTATTTTATCAAAAAATTTGATTTTTAAAAGATTAAATTACGAGTTTATATCGTTTTTACCTGTGACAATATGTTCTACATTTGTTAAATGATCTAGCATTGCTTGCTGCGCTAACTCTACATCTTGCTTTAACACTGCATCATATATAACTTGATGCTCTTCTATAAGTCGTTCTGATGTTGTTTGTTCACCATATAAAATAATGCGTCTCGATTCACCAATCGTTTCAGCAATCATCTCTGAAACATGATTCATGAGTTCAAGCAAAATGTTATTATGCGAAGACTCCGCAATTCCCATATGGAACTGAAAATCTGCTTTTTCACCAGCTTTTTCATCTCCAATGCTCTTTGCCATTTCACCTAACCAATGCTTCATATTTTGCAAATTAGCTTCCGTACGTTTTGCCGCAGCTGCTCGAACTGCCCCCACTTCAAGCACCTTTCGTACTTCTAATAAATTCAAAATATCTTCTTTCTTCATTAATAATCTATTGTTTAATGATTTTGTTAATGAAGAAGAATCGAAATTCTTCACATATGTACCTTCTCCTTGTTTCATCTCAATTAAGCCCATCGCTCTTAGCGCACTTAGCGCTTCACGAACAGCAGATCTGCCAACTTGAAACTGCTCAGCTAATTGATGTACAGGAAGTAGTTTGTCACCAGGTTTTAACGTACCATTTTTAATCATTGTTAAAATAGCTTCAGATACTTCTTCGTAAATCTTTTTCGGTTTAATAGATTTGTACTCCAGTTAAATCACCTCAGTATCTTCCAAACAACAATTGAAACGATTTATAAGAACTTTGCATCATAACTATTTTAGAACGAATTGGTAAGAAGTACAAATGTTTTGTTCATAAAATCGTCAATTTTTTGATATTTATTACATATTGATTTATATCTTTACGTATAACTATTGACTTCAATAGAAAAAGCATGTCCTAAAAATTAGAACATGCTCTCCTCATCCTGTACTTTTAATTTAATACTAATCGTCGTTCCATTCCCTTTTTCACTTTCAATTTGCCACTGTCCATCATGTATATGAACAATTTGTCTTACAATAGCAAGGCCTAAACCTGTTCCACCATGTTGACGACTTCTCGCTTTATCAACTCTGTAAAAACGTTCGCCAAGGTTTTCTAAATGCTCTGTATCAATACCGATTCCTGTATCTTTTATGTTCAGTTCACAGTAATCATCTATCTGCCTGAGCGTTATCATAATGTCCCCGTTTTGATTTGTATACCGTATCGCATTATCTAACACGTTATGAAGCACTTGTTGCATACGATCCTCATCAATCATTACAATAATCTCTGGATTTAAATTTGTTGAAATACGAATTTCTTTTTCTATAAACTTAATCTCATACGTATCTAACACATCTTCAATCAGTTGTGAAAAAACGATAGGTTGTTTCTTTAACGGAAAATGTTCCCCTTCTAACTGCGCTAAATCTAACAAATCATGCACGAGACGCTGCATGCGATCTGCTTCTTTATGAATAAGCTGCGTTACTTTTTCCTGCTGCGGTCCCTTCGCTACACCATCTAAAATAGCCTCGCTATATCCTTTTATATAACTAAGCGGTGTTCTTAGTTCATGCGAAACGTTAGCTAAAAATTCCTTCCGCTTTACGTCTTCTGTCTCTAAAGAATTTGCCATTTTATTAAATGCTTTTCCTAATCGTCCAATTTCATCTTCGGAAGAAATTGTAATTCGTTCTGAGAAATCTCCCGTAGCCAAATGATTGGCAACTCGTTCCATTTGCGAAAGAGGTCTCGTAATAGCAATAATAATTTTTCTACCAATCCATATTGTCAGTAAAGTTATAGCAAGTGCTAACGGTGCTAAAATAAGTCCCATATCATATATTAAGTCTTTTATACTTTTTAAAGGAATATAAGAATATACAATGCCAACTAATTTTTTCTTTTCTAAAACAGGGATAACAACCCCCATAATATTTCGGTCAAAATGTTCCTCATATCCTATCTTTGTCACAGTTTTTCCATCCAATAATGCTTGCCTGTCCCCTTCACTTATAAGAGAATGATGATGCACATCAAAAGGTAAACATGCGCTTAAATCACGTGGGTTAGATACGAAAAGAACGTCTGAACTAGATATTTGATCAAATGCTCTTACTTTCTCTTCAAAGGTTGATATTCCTTCACGTTTATCATATTGCGCAGCAAGACGCTTTCCTTCCATTACTAATGAATCTTTTAAATTATCAACGTATAGTTTTTCATACGAGTATAAAGATACAAAATAAAGAAAGGAAACTGTTACAAATACTGCACATACTACTGTCAGCCAAAGCTTCTGTACCATCGTAAACATACGTTACACCTCAAATTTATAGCCTACACCCCAAACAGTTTGAATGTAGTTTCCACTTTTTCCAAGCTTCAAACGCATCGTTTTCACATGCGTATCTACTGTTCTTGTACTTCCGGCATAATCATATCCCCATACCTTTTCCAGCAATTGTTCCCGGCTAAATACTTGTCCCGTATGTTGGCAAAGAAAATAGAGTAAATCAAACTCTTTTACTGTAAGAGAAATCGGTTCACCATCAGCCTCAATCTTCCTACTTTTTTCATTAATAAAAATCGGTCCAAACTGAATCTCCTCTTGTTGCTCTTGCTTTGTATAACGTCTTAATACAGCTTCCATACGAGCGATTAGTTCACCAGGACTAAATGGCTTTACAATATAATCATCTGCTCCCATACGTAAGCCATTCACCCTATTCCACTCTTCACCTTTTGCTGTTAAAAATATAATTGGTACATCTGACGTTTTTCTAATTTCTTTACAAACTGAAAGTCCATCCATCTCTGGCATCATAATATCTAGTACAACGAAATCATAATGATCCGTTTCTAATTTTTTTAGTGCCTCTTTTCCATTTTCAGCTTCTCCCCACTCGTATCCGAAATTATCTAAGTACATTCCAACGAGCTGCCTCATATCACTTTCATCATCTACAACTAGCACCCTATATCTATTCATTTTCCTTCCCTTCCCTCTCTATGAGTTGAAACGGCCCTTTTCCGACTTTAATTGTTTGTTTTATTTTCAAGTTCTTCATATCCATAACGCACAATTCATCACTATCATAGCTTGCTACGTATCCTTCTGCTCCGCTCTTCAAAAATGCAAATGGGTTTGATCCTACTTCTGCAGAAGCCACCTCTTTATACGTGCTAACGTCAAACTTTCTAAGCGTATTCGAACCGTGACTTAATGCATATACATACTTACTATCCTTCGTTATATTTACAGGCATAAACGGAGCGTGTAAAGAACGTACCATTTCTCCGCTCTGTAAAGAATACACTAATACTTTCTCATTGACTTGATTTCCATCACCATGTCCGCCAATCCATATTTCTTTCCCATCCGGACTAATTGTCGCTCCTGTTGACGCTGGGGGAATCATAAAAGATTGTATAACTTCTCTTTTCTTTGTATCAATTGTCATTAGCTTCGTATCATAAAAGTTTAATACTGATAACTGGTTATGGTACTCTACCATCGTTATTGGTCCTTTTCCGGTTGACACACTCCCTGTCTCTTTCCCTTTTATCGTAAAGAACCTTACCTTTTGAGCAGTTTGATCGGCAGCAAATAATTGTTTTTTATCTTCGGATACGATCACATTTACAATACCTTTTCCAGTTTTATATTTTTCCACTTGTCTTCCTTCTGCTAGTGAATATACATACATGTACTCTAACTGCTTACCATATACAAGTACATCTTCATCGTTTGGAAGTAGTGCAATCCCTGCCATTGGTTCATTAAGTTCCCATGTCGTAATTAACTTTTTCGTTTGTTTATCAACAAAACTAATACTACCTTCTTTTATATTCGTTGTTATAATAACACTTTTATCTTTAGCAATCGGTGTATACGAACTTCCTTGACACCCTACTAATAGAAATAAAAAACAGAGAAGAAAAACATACTTTCTCAAAAGATTCCCTCCATCTTCAGATGATTTCGTTATAATTGTAAAATAACAAATAAATGTGTGGAAAGTGTGAAATTTCCCTTTCTTACTTCATTTACATATATAATGTACAACAAATAGAATTTGAGGTGTGCAAATTATGCTTTTTCCTGATTTAGCGAATAAAATTGTACGAGAAGTACGCAGACTAATTAAAGAAAATATCATTATCATTAATATACAAGGCGTTATTATCGCAAGTACAGATATAGAAAGAATCGGTCAATTTCATGAGGGCGCACTCCGCTGTGCGAAACAAAAGAAAACTGTCATTATTACAAAAGAAGATGAACAACGTTTGCAAGGCGTAAAGGCGGGTATGAACCTCCCTTTACTATTCCATGACGAAGTAATTGGTGTCATTGGAATTACAGGCGAACCTGAAAATATTTCACAATACGGAGAAATATTACGTAAAATGACCGAACTACTCATTCACGAAAACTATTTTTTAGAACAACTAGAACTTGAACACCGTTCTTATGAAGCATTTGTCTTTGATTGGCTTCAAAGTACAGACTGGTCTCCAAGTTTTCTAGATCGCGCAAAAACACTTGGTATTGATTTATATAGGAAGAAACAACTCATTTTGTTCTCTATCGATCAAGATGACACGATGCTTCAGCGTAAGATTTGGCAACACGTACGCAATCTATTAACAAAGGAGCATCTATTTGTTCGCTGGGGAAATGATCGATTTATTTTATTTACAGCCACGAACTCCAAAGAGCAAACGTATCAATTTTTAAAACGATTAAAACAAGACTGTGAAACTTTATTTTCTATTCCTTTATATATCGGGATTGGACAATCCGTTACGCCAAACAATATGAACTTATCGTACGAACAAGCGTTACAAGCTCTTTCTGTATCACTTGAAACGAAAAAAATTGTATTTAATGAAGATTTACGTTTAGAAATGTGCTTACAAGATATTTCTGCTGAAACGCGGGAACTGTTTCTAAGGCGCACCATCGAAAACTTACTATCATCGCCTGAGCTTATACACACTTTACGTTTATTTATCGATTATAACCAATCCTATAAACAAACAGCGAAGCAATTACATATACACATTAACACATTGCATTACAGACTAAAAAAAATTGAGGAGTATACAGGACTTGATCCGAAACAATTCAAAGACTTAAACATTTTATACTTCTCACTCCTCTTATTAGATAATTATACAAAAAATAACGATAAAACAGATTAATTTTTAGATGATTATACATAGAAAGAATCCCCCAACTTTTTTATCATTATAATGAAAGCACTGTGACAACGTTTTTTATAATGACTAAATACGTTAACAGTTTGAGGGGGATTTCCAATGTTAGAAAAGCAAATTATTGATTCATTCGTATCCATTGTTGGCGAAGGTAATGTAGATACATCCAATATGGGGCGTTTAACGTATAGTTATGATGCCACTCCAAATTTCCAAGCAATGCCTGATGCAGTCATTGCTCCTCGTAATACAAATGAAGTAGCAGAAGTGTTAAAAGTATGTAACACTCACAACATCCCTGTATATGTTCGCGGTTCTGGAACAAACCTTTGCGCAGGAACATGTCCACTTGAAGGCGGTATCGTCCTTATCTTCCGTCATATGAATAACATTTTAGAAATTGATGAAGAGAATTTAACAATCACTGTACAAGCTGGTGTGATTACACTTGATATTATTAAAGCAGTAGAAGAAAAAGGTTTATTTTATCCACCAGATCCAAGCTCAATGAAAATTTCTACAATCGGCGGTAACATTAATGAAAACTCAGGTGGCTTACGCGGATTAAAATATGGCGTAACACGTGATTATGTGATGGGTCTTGAACTTGTCTTACCAAATGGCGATATTATTCGTACTGGTGGTAAATTAGCAAAAGATGTAGCTGGTTACGATTTAACTCGGTTATTTATCGGTTCTGAAGGAACACTTGGCGTCGTAACAGAAGCAATATTAAAACTTGTTCCTATGCCTGAAACGAAGAAAACGATGCTTGCGCTCTATGAAGATATTAATGAAGCTGCACGTGCTGTTTCTTCTATTATTGCAAATAAAATCATTCCAGCGACACTTGAGTTTTTAGACCAGCCGACAATTGAAGTAGTAGAAGAGTTTGCACAAATCGGTTTACCAACTGACGTAAAAGCAATTTTATTAATTGAACAAGATGGTCCGCCTGAAGTTGTCAATCGAGATATTGAAAAAATGGCTAATGTTTGCCGCTCTATGAATGCAGTCGATGTTCGCGTTGCAAAAGATGAAGCAGAAGCAGATGCGCTTCGGACCGCTCGCCGTAGCGCACTATCAGCACTGGCAAGACTAAAACCTACAACAATACTGGAAGATGCAACGGTACCACGCTCACAGATTGCTCCGATGGTTGAAGCTATTAATGCCATTGCCAAAAAATATAATATTCCTATTTGTACGTTTGGGCATGCTGGCGATGGCAACCTACACCCAACTTGTATGACAGATGCTCGCAACGAAGAAGAAATGCTCCGAGCTGAACAAGCTTTTGCTGAAATATTTTCGAAAGCAATCGAACTTGGTGGCACGATCACTGGTGAACATGGTGTTGGTGCCATGAAAGCTCCGTATTTAGAAATGAAACTAGGTAAAGAAGGTATTGCTGCTATGCAAGGAATTAAACAAGCCTTCGATCCAAATAACATTATGAATCCAGGAAAGATGTTCGCGAAAGACACTCGCAAAAGAGTGGTGGTTGAGCGATGACAACATTAAATAAAGAAAATATTCAAAAAGAATTTAAAGAGCGATTAAGTGAAGATGAACTACTAAACTGTATGCGATGCGGTTTCTGCTTACCAACTTGCCCTACTTACATTCAATCTGGATATAAAGAATCACATTCACCACGAGGACGTATCGCATTAATGAAAGCGGTCGTTGACGGTTTAATTGAGCCAGATGAAGATGTTGAAAACACATTAAACGTTTGCCTTGGCTGCCGTGCTTGTGAACCTGTTTGTCCATCTGGTGTGAATTATGGACATTTATTAGAAGAAGCTCGTGATATTATAAATCAAAACAAAAAGTTCTCGGTGCCAGTGAGAGCCGTTCGCAAAGTCGTTTTTGAAGGACTATTCCCGCATAAAAATCGAATGAGAACATTAACCGGACTAATTGGGTTTTATCAACGTTCTGGTTTACAAACGATAACACATAAAACAGGGATTATGAAGTTATTCCCTGAAACACTTGCAACGATGGATCTCGTTTTACCAAAAGTTCCTAAAATGAAAGCAATGAAAGATCGTCCTGAATTTTTAGCTGCTGAAAGTACAAAGAAGAAACAAGTTGCATTCTTCACAGGTTGTTTAATGGATACGATGTTTTTAGAGACAAATAACGCAACGATGAAACTTCTTCAGTTAGCTGGTTGTGATATCGTTATTCCGAAAACACAAAGTTGCTGCGGAGCATTACATGGTCATGCTGGTGAGAAAAGTGGAGCAAAAGAATTAGCGAAACGCAATATAAAAGCATTCGAAGATTTAAACATCGACTATATTATTACGAATGCTGGTGGTTGCGGAGCTTATCTCGTAGACTACGATTATCTTTTAAAAGATGATCCACAGTGGGCTGAACGTGCAAAGCAGTTTGTTTCTAAAATTAAAGATATTACCGCTATTCTAGTAGAACTAGACTTCCATAAACGGAATGACTTACGACTCACGCCGCAAATTATTACGTATCAAGACTCTTGTCATTTACGCAATGTTATGCGAACATCTTCAGAACCTCGTATGTTACTAGAATCAATTCAAGGCGCAACATACCGCGAAATGAAAGATGCGGATCGCTGCTGTGGTTCTGCTGGTATTTACAATATTGTTCATGCAGAGCTATCCATGGAATTTCTAGATTATAAAATGGACCGTGTACATGAAACAGAAGCAGCAACCATTGTTACTGCAAATCCAGGTTGTTTATTACAAATGAAATTAGGTATTGAGCGAGAAGGGCTTTCTCATAAAATGAGAGGAATTCACATTGTAGATCTATTATTAGAAGCAATTGAAACCAACTCGTAATATACGTAATAATAGGAAAACGGCCATCTCCTTCGTCTATGTAAAGAGATAGCCGCTTTTTTGTCCGCTACAACATTAAAAATATGTTACTTTATTATAAAAAAGAACAACAGAAACATTACAGTTTTGTAAAAATCAATCCAGTATATTCCTCAAAAAATCGTTCAAACCATTGATACAATAGGATTCTTCATTTTCTATTTAGGTAACTTTATCCAAAAACCCCCTCTTAAAGCGAAGTATAAAAATGCTGAAAATTCCTTTTATACTCTACGTTTCTCTTATTTCTTCCCTTTTCTTCACTTAGGATAAATTAGGTAATTTTAAAGTCTATGAATTTTTTTCCATCTTTTTTCTCGCAAATTGTATGCTACGATGAATTTGTCAGTCAGACAGGCTGTCAAAAACAAATCGTGTGAAAACAAATTAAAACTTTATATAGGGGGACACACATCATGAAAAAGCGTGTTTTATTATCTGTAGCTGCTGCAACAGCTCTTACTTTAGGAGTATCTTCTCTAGATGCACAAGCTGCAACAGTACAACCATCTAACGTAAAGGTTCAAAATATTCAGCATTCAAAGGTTATGATGAAGCAAATGAGCCAACAAGAATTACAAGCATTCTTACAATCTATGGGAGTTGAATCATTAGCACAATGGCAACAAGGAAACTTCCAACCAAACTGCTTCGTTCCTGGTCAACAACCTACTGAAAATGTTGTAACTGAACAACCAACAGCTAAGCCAGAAACTCAAAAGCCTGCTGAGCAAAAACCTGCTGCAGAAGTTCAAAAACCAGAAGCTCAAAAACCTGCTGAAAACAACAATACTCAAAAACCTGCTGAACAAAAACCTGCTGAGCAAAAGCCTGCTGAAGAAACAAAATCTTTAAGCGAGTTCGAACAACGCGTTGTTGAATTAACAAACGCTGAGCGTGCAAAACAAGGTTTACCAGCTTTAAAAATCGACAATGAATTAAGCAAAGTAGCACGCATTAAATCTGAAGATATGCAAAAAAATAACTACTTTGATCATAACAGCCCTACATACGGGTCTCCGTTTGATATGATGAAGAAGTTTGGTATTTCTTACACATCTGCTGGTGAAAACATCGCTCAAGGTCAACGTACACCTGAAGAAGTAGTACAAGCTTGGATGAACAGTGCTGGACACCGTGCAAACATCTTAAATAATGGTTTCACTCATATCGGTGTTGGCTATGTAGAAAACGGCAACTACTGGACACAACAATTTATTACGAAGTAAATAGATTAAAAGGGTCTTCTCATAATGAGAAGACCCTTTTTTATGTTTCATAACTTTCTATTATGTATGAGTATAAAGCGTAGAACATAAACAAAATAGAACCACCACTTATTACGCTAAGTAATACATAAAATCCCCATTTCAAGTTCAAAAACAATGAAAACAATATACTACATGCCATCACTTGAAAAATCCGCCTACTCACTAAACGGATCTTTTTTAATTTGATTGGGTCTTTTTCCGTACTCTGAACTTTTTTAAACGCCTTACTAAGCATAAAAAGAAACATACTAATCCCAATTGTTAGTCCTGTTTGAAAGGTTATCATGCTTCCAAAATTAATAAAGAGAATGAGCATATGGATAAACAACATAAATAAAGTAATCGTCTTTAGAAATCCACTTATAATGACATGCTCGTCTCCATTAAACTTATGTATATTATGTGAAATAATATACATGAATCCATGTAAGAAAATAATAAGACAAGGAATAAGTGCTATAACAACTTGTTTACTCATAAACTCGTTCGGCCGACCATTTACATCCCAATGTACCGCCAAATACTCTGGTAAATATGGATAGAGACATAGAGTAACTAAAAGACAAGCGAAAAATATTCCTAGTATATATTTATATTTGATCAAGTGATTCTCACCTCTCTTTTCTCTTAACGGCTTCGCTTCTTTTAGAGAAATTCCTGCAAAAATCTACTTTTCTCAACTTTAAACTTACACTTTACGCATTCACTCTTTGAAATTCTTTCATTGTATTATTTAATTTTGCAGGAAATGGTACATCCACTTCAATCTCTTCTTTCGTAATTGGATGTAAGAAGTTTATCTTCATCGCATGTAATGCTTGCCCTGTCATATATTTCGTTTGTCCACCATATAATACATCTCCAACTAATGGATTGCCATTATAGCTCATATGAACACGAATTTGATGTGTTCTACCAGTTTCTAATTGTAACGTTACGAGCGTAACATTTTGATTTTTAAAATACTTCTCTACTTTATAATATGTGATAGCTTGGTCTCCCTTTGGAGAAACACGTCGTCTCGTCGCATGATGGCGATCTCTTCCAATAGCTGCGTTAATTGTTCCTTGCTTCTTTTTTACTTTCCCTTCCACAAGCGCGGCGTATGTTCTTTTAATTTTTCGTTCCATTAATAAACGATCCATAATTGCACCAGCAATTCTATGCTTAGCAAACACGACACCACCTGTCGTATCTTTATCTAACCGATGAATATGACGAACCTTCGTCTCTAAACCTTGCATTTGAAAATGAAAGGCAACAAGGTTTGCAAGTGTTCCCGTTCCACCTTTTTCAGCAAGATGCGTATCCATCTTCTCAGGCTTGTTTACAATGAGTACGTGATCGTCTTCATATACTACATCTAACTCACCATATTCAGGCTCTACATCATACTCTTCCTCCATAAACATATGAACTTGTAACTTATCACCTTCTTTTAAAAGCTCATTCCATCTTCTCTGTTCCCCGTTAACGGTAACACCTTTTTCCATACGAAGCTGATGCAACAACTTTTTCGGTATTTCCCATTCTATTTTTAATAACGACTCAATGCTTATACCATTCCATTTTGCTGGAACAGTAATTTCGCACCATTCGCCCTTCTTCTTCGTTTCCATACTGTATCACCTTATTTCTATTGATTCTCTCATTGTAACGGAAAATACACTTTGATGCACCGTCAAAAATAGAGGACAGTCTTATAATAGACTGCCCCTCATGCTCTACGCCTTTTCATTTCCTGTAATACTTCTTCCGCTTTTTGCTCATACGATAAATCTTTAAAGAAATCCGCCAATCTTTTATAATCATTATACGTATCTAATAAGTCATCCATCTTTTCTACTTTCATCACTTGTTGTTTTTGCTTCATTTTTACCGGATAACGATAGCCCGATACTTCTTGTATTTTGTAATACTCATCCTCTACTTGAATGACCTTTACAAGCTCCTCTTCTTCCGCATCCATCGTATACCCATCAAAATCTCTAAGCAATTCATAAATGATATGAGTCCATTCATCTTTTGGATAAAAACCTTTTTCTAACCGATAACCGACAATGCGATACATATGCCCATCGTTTTCTGCAAACTGTACTGTATCATTTAGTTTAAACTTAAAATAACGAAACATTGCCTTCACCTACTTATATGTAATGTTCTTATTACATACTATTTGCAAAATGTAGGTCTTGCTATTCAAAAAAATGTTCATCTTATAGATGAACATTTTTTACGATGATTTTTCTCTTTTCTTTCGAAATGGTAACCACCAGTTCCAGTCTCCAAACAATTTCATTAAACTTGGTACAAGCATAAGACGAATAATTGTTGCATCAAGAAATATCGCTAATGCAACGCCAAGCCCCATTTGCCGTACTGGTAAAATATCAGTAAAGGCGAACGCACCAGTTACAACAATCATAATTAAAGCAGCGGACGTAATAATTCTACTTGTTGACACAAGTCCTTCTAACGTTGCTTGATCGTTATCTCCTGTTTCTTCATACAGTTCATGAATACGTGAAATAAGAAAGACTTCATAATCCATGCTAAGCCCAAATACGAGGCCGAAAATGAAGATTGGTAAGACAAATAGAACAGGACTCGCTTCTAAACCAAAATGCCCACCTTCAAATAACCAAACAACAATTCCAATTGTTGCGCTTAAACTAAGTATATTCATAATAATCGCCTTAATTGGAATGAGTATAGATCGGAATGCAAATAATAATATAACAAAGGTTGATCCAAATATAACAGACATACCAATTGCCACTTTATGTTTAATTTCATCTTCTAACTCTTGCTGGAACGTCGTCATTCCGCCTAGATAATATGTAACATCTGTTTCTTTATAATTTTGTTTAAAATCACGGACCCACTGTTTAGCAGTTTCAGTACGTGGTTTCGTTTTCAAAAAGATTTCTATCGTCGTCTTATTCCCGTTCGTATATGCTTCGAATACAGGAGCTAGTTTCGCTGCCTCTGGCGACTCTAATATTTGAGCAACTTGATTTGCTTTCATACCAGTTAACCCGTCGTATAAACTTCTTACTTCATATACTTTCTTATCATCTTTTAACTTTCTAACAACTTCTTCTACCTTTTGTAAACTTTCTTTTTCTTTCATGTCTTTTTTCGTCTCTACTACTAATGTAACATCAGCATGTGTTTTTGCAGTTTCATTAAATGCCTCTTCGTACTTCTCATATGCAACCCTTGTATCACTCTGTTTAGGTAGAGCTTCCACGTCAGGGAACTGCAAATTAGCTGTACGTAATGGTAATAAGCAAATAACAATAAATGTTGTAACAACAATAATCATCGCAATTGGATGCTTCATTACAAATTGTGCAAATTTACGCCACGCCTTTGCTGGTGTATGTGCTACTTGATTCTTTTTTAATATTCGTTTACCAATTAGTGATAATAGCGCTGGAAGAAGTGTGAGTGAGAATAAAATACTCATAATCACAACAATCATTCCGCTAATTGCAACAGACTGAATATAATCAATCTTAAAGAAAAACAAGCCGGATAATCCAACAAATACACATAATCCTGAAAATACGATGGCGCGCCCTGCTGTCTGATATGTAATTGCTATCGCTTCTTTTACCGTTCGCTTTGCAACTTCCTCTCGAAAGCGATTTACAAATAATAGCGCAAAATCAATAGATAGCGCAAGGCCGATCATTGGTGCAACATTTAACACAAAGATAGATAGTTCCTTATCGCTACCTATAAAGTATAATATACCCATCGTACTAATAACACTAAGTGCCCCATTTACAATTGGTAAAATAGATGCCAAAAGGCTACCAAATGAAAATAGTAATACGAGGAATGCAATCGGTAATCCAATCATCTCTGCTACTTTTAAATCATTTTGCGTTCTTTCATTAATCTCTTGATTAATTTTTGGAAACCCTGTAGGCGTTACTTTTAATGCTGCATTACTTTCCTTTTCGATTTTATCAGCAAATCGTAATGTCTTTTCCATTCGTTCCTTATTTGTTTTCCCGGAAAATAAAATTGTCGCATAGCCGATATCATCTTGTAACATTTCTTTCTTTTGCACTGGGTGATGGAAAGATTCAAATGTCTCTGTCTCTTGTACATTTTTTACAATTCCCTCTATTTGCTTTTGAAATTCTTCATGTGAAACACCCTTATTTTTTTCAAAAACGAGTAGGAGCGTATCTTGGGACCTCTGAAAATCTTTATCTAAAATTTCTTTCGTTTTTTGATAGTCTCCTTCTGTTTGGAAACCATCACCACCTAATACTCCCGGTAACTTTGGAGCAAAAATCCCAAGTGCGATCGCAAGCAAAAGTAAAGCTACAATTACTGTATAACGAAACTGATGCAAAAAAGCTCCTAACTTCCCCCACTTATCTACTTTATGTACATTTGTTTTCACACATTTTCACCTACTTTACATCATTCAATTGTCATTTATACTGTATCACATCTTCGTACAAACAAAAAACGTCTGGAAACACTATAATGATAGTTTTTCCAGACGTTTTTTATCTTTCTTTATTAAGCCCCCATCTCTTGGTAAGTAAACGATGGCAAAAAATCGCCATAATTAACAAAATACAACCTACGCAATAACCTGCTAAAATATCAGTTGGATAATGTACATTTAAAATAACTCTACTTAATCCAATCGATACAATTACTATTCCCATCAAAATCGTTATAACATATTTCCCAGTTACACTCTTCAAATTCGCCGCAATGATATAAGCAAGAAATCCGAATGTCATAATAGATAACATTGCATGCCCACTAGGGAAACTATACCCAAGTGCATCCAACGCCTCATTTAACGATGGGCGCTCTCTTTTCACAACTTCTTTTATCCCTTTGTTCACAAGATGTGTTATTAAAATGCCCATTGGATATACGATCATCGCAACATAATAACGTTTTCTCCAAAAAATAAGTATACTTATAACGAGCGTAGTTACGATCCCAATGGCAGACCCTAATTTTGTATAGTGTGAGAAAAATGTAAGCGAACCTTCTGTTTGTAATCCTTTTACTAATGATTGGACATATGTATCCATCACTGTAACGCCACCCGCATGTACTCGCCAAGCAACAATGCCAAATACAGCAAGTAATAACACGATACATACTACCTCATATTGATGCAACTTCTTTTTCAAGGGATTTCCTCCTACTATGAAAAAATGCGATTTCTACTTTAGAAACCGCATTTCCTTACTTATTTACCTTTTGTTTTTAACTCTGTCCAGTAACGATCATAGTCTTTTAACTTATCGTCTACATCAACAAGCCATTCTGTACGATCTAATTCTTCTTTCGTTAAGAAGATCATGTGGTTATCACGATATTCTTTACTATGAAGAGGATGAGCTTTTTCATTAGGATTACTGTATCCAATGGACTCGTAGTTTTTCACACTTACTTTCTCATCTAGTAAGTAGTTCATAAACTTCTCTGCCAGCTCTTTATGTTTTGCACCTTTTGGAATTGCTAACGTGTCAGCCCAAATTGTGCCGCCTTCTTTTGGTACAACGTACTCTACATCTTTATTATCTTTTGCGATAAATGCTGCGTCTCCAGACCAAACTGTTCCGATCCAAGCATCTTCTGTAATGAATTTTTGTTTAATATTATCTGTATCAAATGCTAATAAGTTTGGAAGTAGCTTCTGTAAATCAGTTGCTGCTGTCTTTAACTGCCCATCGTCTTTTGTGCTGTTTGAGAAACCGTTTTTCTTAAGACCCATACCTAATACTTCACGAGAATCATTTAATAAAGTTACATGCCCTTTATATTTCTCATTCCATAGGTCAGCCCAGCTTGTAGGTGCTTCTCTCACATACTTTTTATTGTATGCAATCCCTGTTACGCCCCAAGTGTATACTAAAGAATATTTATTCTCTGGATCAAACGCAGGTGTTTTGAAATTTGAAACCATGTTTTCGATATTTGGGATATTCTTTTTA
Source organism: Bacillus fungorum (assembly GCF_002746455.1). Lineage (GTDB taxonomy): Bacteria > Bacillota > Bacilli > Bacillales > Bacillaceae_G > Bacillus_A > Bacillus_A fungorum. Next base: position 23,632 of record NZ_NWUW01000028.1, read on the forward strand.
TCTAACGGTGCTAATAAGTCCATTTTCGCCATTGTTTTAACCATGTAATCAGATGGCTGAATTAAATCATACTTCGCGCCACCAGCTTGTAATTTCGCAAGCATTTCTTCGTTACTTGCGTACTTATCATAGTTAATTTTCACGTTATATTTCTTTTCAAAATCTCTTAGCACTTGCTCATCAAAATTGTCAGCCCAGCTATAAATGTTTAACTCTTCTTTTTTTTCACCACAACCAGCAAGTACACCAGCAACAAGGCTAAAGCTAATTGCTGCGCCAGCTAATCTTTTCATTAATTTCATCGATTTATTACCCCCTCGTACTTTCTATATCGTTCGTATTATAAAGGAAGGTGTCCTCCAGAGTTTTCTTCACCATCTGCACCTTTGTTACGGAAGATTTCAGATAGAACCATTAATCCTACGATAGCCACAATTAAAATTGTAGAAAGTGCATTAATTTCTGGTGATACTCCGCGCTTAACCATACTGTAAATGTATAATGGCAATGTTGTTGATCCTGGTCCTGATACGAAGAAACTAATTACAAAATCATCAATTGATAATGTGAATGTTAATAATGCGGCTGAAATAACTCCTGGTGCAATTGCTGGGAACGTTACATAACGAAACGTTTGCCACGGCGTTGCTCCTAAATCATTCGCAGCCTCTTCTAAATCACGTCCCATACCAGATAGACGTGCTGCTAAAATAACGACAACAAATGAAATACTAAATGTAATGTGTGCAATAATAATTGTTGTTTTGCCAAGTTCCATACCTAATTGACTAAATAAGATAAGTAAAGATAATCCCATTAAAATATCAGGAATTAAAATTGGTAAATACACAAGACCGTTAATAGCACCTTCATAACGATATTTGTAACGATGTAATGCAATAGCAAAAATCACGCCAAGAACTGTCGTTACAATCGTCGTTACGATCGCGATCGTCATACTATTTACAAACGCATCAATAACATCTTGTTTTTGAAATAAATCTGTATACCAATGGAATGTAAAACCTTCCCATTCCGCGTTAATGCGAGAATCATTGAAGGAATATACCATTAAAACCATCATTGGAAAATACAAGAACAATAAAATTAACCAAGAATAAGAAACTAAGAACTTCTTCATCTTTGCCTATTCCCCTCCGTTCCCATCATATTTATATACTTTCGTTGCACGATAATATAAGTAAATTAACAGAACAGAGAATAGAACAACAATCATAGATAACGCAGATCCAAACGGCCAGTCACGCGCTCCTAAGAATTGATTTTGAATTACGTTTCCGATTAACGCTACTTTCGATCCACCCATAACGTCTGATACAACAAACATTCCGATAGAAGAAACAAACACTAAAATAGAACCAGTAGCAATCCCTGACATCGTCATTGGTACTGTAACATTCCAAAACGCCTTTACTGGTGTTGCTCCTAAATCATAAGCTGCTTCTAACTTACGCTTATCAAGCTGCTCAATCGCTGCATACACCGGTAAAATCATAAATGGTAATAAAGAATATACCATTCCGAGTATTACAGAAGGTGTATTATATAGTAAATTTAAAGGTTCACTAATAATACCTAGTTTCAATAGCAATGTGTTTACAAGACCTTGTGAACGTAAAATAACAATCCATGCGTATGAACGAACAAGGAAGTTAATCCAAAACGGGATCGTTGCCAATAATAAAAGAATTGAACGGTATTTGCGGTCAACAATTGTAATTGTATAAGCAAATGGATAACCAATTACTAAACAGATTACTGTTGTAATAACTGCAATCTTAACAGTTTCCCATAACGTTCCCATGTATAGTGGATCAAACACACGAGCTATATTCTCTAACGTAAATTGCATTTCCACTGTTCCGTATGCTCCGCGCTGCATGAAGGCAAATGCCAATACAAACAGAAGGGGAATTAGGAAGAAGATTAACAGCCACGCGACTGTAGGTAGTGCGAGTAATTTCCCTTTTTTCAATTTAAGGTCACCTCGTCCTCTTGCTCCCAGCCTACGTATACATTATCTCCAATGCTCCACTGCGTTGCTTCTTCAGCAGTTTGATATGCCATTAGTAATTCTGATGTTTTCTCGTCACGTACATACAGCTTTTCCATATTTCCAACAAACTCAATGTCTTCAATATGTCCAAGATGGTATTCTTTTAAAATCGGCTCTTCAACTGAACGCACATTTACATTTTCAGGGCGAATTGCTACATAGCCTTCCCCGTTTTTCACAATATTATTTTCACCGATAAACGTCGCAACGAACAGCGTTTTCGGCTTATTGTAAATTTCTTTCGGCGTTCCGATTTGTTCAATATGTCCTTTATTCATAACAACGATACGATCGCTCATGCTCATCGCTTCTTCTTGATCGTGCGTTACGTATATGAACGTAATACCTAAATTACGTTGTAAGTTTTTCAATTCACGTTGCAAGTCTTTTCTTAACTTAAAGTCTAACGCCCCAAGTGGCTCATCTAGTAATAATACACGCGGGTTATTTACAATCGCTCTCGCAATTGCTACACGCTGCTGCTGTCCACCAGAAAGCTTTGCAGGTTTACGATTACGGAACTCAAGTAACTGCGTTAAACGCATTGCCTCTTCAGCACGCTCTTTCTGCTCTGCTGCCGGTACTTTCTGCATTTTCATACCGAAACAAATATTTTTCTCCACATTCATATGTGGGAATAGCGCATAATGTTGGAACACTAAGTTCATATGACGCTTATATGGTGGCAAATCGTTAATCTTTTCATCATCTAATAAAAGATTCCCTTTAGTTGGCGTTTCAAATCCTGCGATCATACGAAGTAACGTCGTTTTCCCGCAACCACTCGGTCCTAAAATTGTTAAAAATTCTCCCTCTTTAATATCTAAAGAAAGAGGTGGGATAATCACTTGACTTCCAAAATGTTTTTCTACTGCTTCAACTTTAATAATCTTTTTCATTTTCCCGTCCAATCTACCTTAAATTTTAATTTTTATATTCATGAATAAATATTTATGTTCTATAGACTATTTTTTGTTTCGATCCAAACAAAAATGGTTATTTAGCAAGCGTTCACTTCTATTCTTTATGTAGTATGTTTGATTCATTTTCGCACGATACATAATGTCGAACAGAAAAACCCCTTCCATTGCGAAGGGGCTATTATCATACGGCTACGCCTACTGATAAACACCATCATCATTTTAACAACTTTCGTATGAATTTTAAAGCACTTTTTGTAGAAGAGTAACGAATTTTCATATCGAATGCCGTAGATTGGGCTAAAATGCTTTTATAATGTGAAAAAGTCCGAAAACTTTCTTCCCCATGATAACTCCCTAATCCACTACTGCCGACGCCACCAAAAGGCAAATATGGCGTTGCAAGATGATAGACAACATCATTAATACAGCCTCCGCCATATGAAATATTACTCGTCACTTTCTTTTGTACTTCTTTATCTTCAGAAAATACATATAACGCTAACGGCTTTGGATGTTGCTGTATTGTGCCAATTACCTCTTCTATGTTGTCGTATTCTACAATTGGTAAAATCGGACCAAAAATTTCATCTTCCATAACCGCATCTTGCCATGTAATGTTCGTTACTACTGTCGGTTCAATATGTAATGTATCTTTCTTATAGTTCCCGCCAATTACGACTTGACCATCTTGTAAAAATCGACATAATCGTTCAAAATGACGCTCACTCACAATTCGTACGTAATTATCATTATGCAGTGGCTCTTTACCATACTGCTCCGCAATTTCGTTTCGCAATGCCTCGATTAATTGTTCTTTCACCGAAGCATGTACATACATATAATCAGGTGCTACACACGTTTGCCCTGCATTTAAAAACTTCCCCCACACAATTCGTCTTGCTGTTACGTCTATTTTTGCATCTTTATGTACAATACATGGGCTTTTTCCGCCAAGTTCTAACGTAAGCGGCGTCAACTGTTTCGCAGCTGCTTCCATGACAACTTTCCCAACGCCCACACTGCCTGTAAAGAAAATATAATCAAAGGGTTCCTTTAACAATTCCGTACTCTCTTCTACACCACCTTCTACTACCGCTACAAGCTCTTCTTGAAATAATTCCTCTAACATTCTCGTAAGCACTTTTGAAACGTTTGGCGTTAACTCCGACGGCTTTAAAACGATTGTATTTCCAGCTGCCAACGCTCCTACAAGTGGTGCAATTGCTAATTGAAACGGATAGTTCCAAGGTGCAATAATAAGCGTCACACCGTACGGTTCGGGCACTACTTTTCCCTTTGATCCAAAATGAGTGAGTGCTGTTCGAACATGCTTCGGTTTACTCCACGATGAAATATGCTTCAATTGAAAGGAAATTTCTTTTAATACATATCCAACTTCCGTTGTAAACGACTCATGAACTGACTTATTTAAATCTAATTTCAACGCCTGAAATATTTCTTCTTCAAAACGCTGAATGCCTTTATAAAGCTTCTTCAAATTATTCTTTCTCACTTCTACACTTCTCGTATGGCCATTATAAAAGTATGTTTTTTGTTTATTTACAATAGAAGAAACACTCATTCATCCACCTTCTCCCACTATTTTCATCCAATTCTTTCATTATTTATATATACTTTTTATGTAACTAATTTTCATTCGTAAAGTTACATTATATATAATTTCTTCTTCTATATAAAATTCATTGCTCACAAAAAACTACCGAAAGAAAATCTCTCGGTAGTTTTACTGTATTAACGATATAAACGAACAGCACCTGCAGAATTATCGTCAGCTTGTCCTACAACTTCAAACTTCAGACCAAGATTCGGTAAAATACGTCCTGCATCTGGAATCTGTTGATTAATATACTTTTTCGAATCATCAAACTTTGGCACACCTGCTAAGCCATTATACGTATACGTTCCACGCGTTGGAGATACAACTTTCCATGCTGGCGTTTTATCGAATGAGAACGCCGCATCAGCGATTTGGAATCGTGTACTACTTTCAATTGTCGGTTTACCATTTAAAGTTCCTACAATTGCTTCTGGATGAGAATCAACTACACCAAGGAAACCATGTCCTGGATGTAAACCAACCCAGTTATCTGTGTAAGCTGAGTCTGCATACCATACAACCATACCAGAGTTATATTCTGGACCGCGAGCAAATTTCAATGCGCTATCTGATCCAGTATGATTTCTCCACTCTACATAGTAGTTATGTTTTTTCTTCTCAGTTCCGTTAGAAACTGCGAAACCATCTAATTTAAATTGTGGTGTACCTTCTGCATCATCAGAGAATACTACTTTACCATCTACTGTTAATGAAGCATTATCAAGTAGGAAACCGTTTAATGCTAAACCACCGTCTGTAATGTACTCAAATGTTAATTTTACTTTCTTACCTTTGAATTGGCTTAAATCATATGATTTGTCAACCCATTTTCCATTTGTCGAATCTGCATTTCCACTATTTGCTTTCTCACCAAGTTTTTCAATTAGCGTTTTTTGACCATCTTCTGTTACAGCATGTACTTCAAGGAAATCATACTCTGCTTCGATTTCATATAACGATTTGAAATCAAATTTCGCAGTCGTTGCATTCGTTAAATCGAACAGCGGTGTTTCTAACGTTGTATGAAGATTGTCACCTTTTGTGCTGTAGTAATACTGCTTACCAAATGCTGGAGCAATCGTTTTTATATCTTTATCTGGTAAGTTTACACGAATCATACCTGGTCTTGCTGATTTCGTAACACTTTGGTCTAAATATGTTGCTAGACCGATACCTTTATTTAATTTCTCGTAATCTACTTCTACGATATTCGCCCAGTTACCACCAATTGTTTTTTGGAAAAACTCTTTATTTTGTGGTGAGAAACTCGTTGGCGTTGTTCCTGCAATCTTACCAGCCCAGCTTCCGCCACTCATAACAGACCAAGCTTGAATTGGCTCACCATGACCGGTATAGTCTGTATCATACTCATCTGGAAGACCTAAATCATGACCATATTCATGCGCGAATACACCAACTGCGCCATCTTCTGGTTCAATTGTGTAGTCGAATGCCGCTATCTTTCCGCCCCAATATGGAACTTTCGCTTGTGTACCTTCAATTGGGAATGGTTTTGGTCCAACTGTCCAACGATGTGACCAAATTGCATCGTCACCTAATTTACCACCGCCCGCTTCTTGTCCAACACCTGCATGAATAATCATTAAGTGATCGATTAAACCGTCCGGTTGCTTTTGATTTCCATCACCATTTACATCGTATTGATCGAATTGGTCAAACTCAGATAAATCAATACCACTATCTACAGCTGCTTTTAATGCGTCTTTTACTAAATCACGTGGTCCTTTTGGTCCTTTATTATCATGACCTGTAGCAGCATCCGCACCGTAATCAGCCGCTTTACCAGGAACTGTTAACCATTTAGTAACCGTTCCGTCTACTGTGTAACTACCACCAGATTGCTCTTCGTAATATTGTTTAAACGTTTCGATTTTACTTCCATCCTCTAACGCAAATGGTTCATCACCGAACAACATTTTTTCATAATGTTGTTTATTGAAATCTTCTGAATACATATAACCAGGTTCTTTATCGATATTGTTATGTTTAAAGTCAGCGTACTCTACAAGTAAAACGAGTACTTTATCTTTACGAACTTCACCGTTATATTCTTTTTGCTTTGCTGGAGATGTTGGTACTTTACCATTTAGACCACCTTTAACTGGCCCTGTCGCTGCAGGTGTTCCTGTTGCAGGTTTATCTAACTTTTCTTTCGTATCTGCTTTTGCATCTTTCACTTTCTTTAAAAAGTCAGATGCTTCTTTCGTAAGCGGGTCCCCATTTGTTACTTCTTTCCCAGGATTTTCACCCTTTTTGTTCTCTACATACTTTTCGACAGCTTTCTTTGTTTCTGTCTCTGAAGCCTTCGAATCAATTACCCCACGTTTTTTTAGCGCATCTGCTAAACGTTCTTCCGGAATTAAATGATCATCAACTGGGCTCGTAGCTGTCTTATTCACAGGCGTTTCAGCATATGCAGATTGAGTACCAGCTCCGAACGAAAGGCCTAGTACAGCTGTCAAAGCGATTGATGATAAAACTTTGAACGGTTTCTTGTTCATCCCTTATTTCCTCCCCTAATAAATAATATGTATTACAAATTGAATTTTATTAAAAATTCAATATTTTTTCAATATTTAGTCATATTATGTAATGTTTTTAATATATTTGTAAAAATTCCATAGTTTGCATACGAATATATCACAATTCAACAATGTTTTCTGAAAATATTGAAAATATTTGTCAGAAACTTTATAATCGCCATAGAGGGAATTTAATGGGGATTTTATCTTTGTTTTATCTATAAAATATTTGATAATTCACTACATAAAAATACAAAATCCGATTGCATTATCACGTATTCTGTAGCAGCAGTTATGACCGATAATTAGGGAGGAATTACATTTGTACAAAGATAAGACTGACGCATTGGATCAAGAATGGATTGATTTAATACTTGAAGCTCTAGACGCTGGTATCGCCCTGCAAGATATCGAACATTTTTTCCAACGTACGAAACCATCAAGCCAGGCTCAATAGGTTTGTTCTTTTTAGCGAAGTTTATGTTATAATAATGACATCATAAGAAGACGACATATTGATAGAAAGGTGCGCAAATATGATTGGAGAACGTATAAAACGCCTGCGTTTACAAAAAGGTATTTCATTAACTGAACTTGCCGAAAAAGCCGGTGTTGCTAAATCTTACATTAGTTCTATAGAACGAAATTTACAAAAAAACCCTTCCATTCAGTTTCTTGAAAAGATCGCAGCAGTTCTACAAATTCCAGTTGATACTTTACTTCATGATGAAACAACAAAGGAAACTAACCTAGACTCCGAATGGACACAACTCGTTAAAGATGCGATGAGCTCTGGCGTCTCCAAAGAACAATTTCGTGAATTTCTTGAATTTACAAAATGGAAGCAAGATCAAAAATAATAAATAGAAAGAAGTGCTTACAATCGGCACTTCTTTTTTCTTTATAAAAAAAAGCGGGGGATACCCGCTTTTTTTATTTATTATCTTTCTTCGCCATCTGCTTGATGAGCGTTGAATGTCCATTCTAAGTTTAATGAATCACCTTGGAATTTATTTTGATCTTCTTGATTATCTGTGAATTCAAATTGTACCCATAAATAGTCCTCTGTACCAGCATCTAAGCCACCGTTTTCTCCCCACTCAGGAGCAAAGATTGCTTTAGCTAAAACATCTGGCTTTTCATTTTGTAACTTAGCTAATGTTGTTTCATATACAGGCTCACTTTGTTTATCCCAATTCCAAATGAATTTCACCTTAATATGCTCACCAAAGTCTACACCAGCATTATCACCTTTTGCATCTTTCACAGTATACTTTGTTGCTAATTGGACATCTTTAATTGCTATCGTACCACTGTTCTTTAATAAGAATTCTTTCTTAACAGAATCCCCTGGTTTTAAATCTTTAATATCTACAAGCGTTTTAGGGTCTAATGTAAGATCTAACGTCCCAGCTGCAAATGTATTGTTCGATACTTCTTTATCGCTAAAGTAAGCGAATGTTCCTCCACCAATTAAAGATAACCCCAATGCTGCTGATGCAACTCCCATACCTAATTTCTTTTTCAGACTCACAATCAATTCCCCCTAGCTGTTTTTTATATTTTTTATTGCTATCTCTTATTTAAAATAAGAGATGTAGCTAAAGCTATATTAGCTTAGCTAATATTTGTTCTTTTTTAAAAACCTTAAGTTCATTATAACGAACGTGACTATATAAATACAACACATATTTATTAATATTTTCAGTTATTTTTATTTCTCAATATTATTCTGAATTTTCGGCAAATTTTTGAGGAATAGAGAAAAAATTTGTTGTTTTTTTGACCTATCCCCCACTAATTAGTAGCCTTCATCCATCTAACTACCTCTAAGTGGCTAAATAAAATAAGAAGGACACGAAAAATAGGCGAGTGATAGTGCTCTCTCACCTATCTGTTTTATAATCCCTATCTACTTTGGAGTATTACTATAATTTACTTGCTATCTTTATTTTTCTGTTCTTCTTGTTTTTTACTTTCTTCTAGCTTTTTCGCTTCCTCTTGTTTCTTCTTCTCTTCTAGTTTTTTCGCTTCTTCTTGTTTCTTCTCTTCTAGTTTTTTCGCTTCCTCTTGTTTCTTCTTCTCTTCTAATTCCTTTTGTTTCTCAGCCTCACTCACTTGTTTTGCTGTTTCATCTACTAGTAACTTCTCAAAATCTTGAATTTGTTTATCAATCACCTGTAAATTAACTTCTTTATCAACATACTCACAGTTTTCTTTCACTATATGAAAACCAGCATTCACATACGAGAATACTTGCTTATTCGATTCAGTTCCATTTCCTTTTAACTCTTCTTGTACTTGATTATAAGGTTCTTCTATTGATTTATATACTTTTTGTAACGATTCTCTCTCAGTAGCTATTTTCTCTCGCCCTTGCTTCCATATAACAAGCGCCTGTTCTAACTCTTGAGCGGAGCTAACAGTTAATTTTGATTTCATCCCTTCATACTCATGCAAAATAACTTCCTTATGCTGCTTAGCTTGTTCTATTAATTGATCAACTGTTTTCGGAAAAATACTTGCTGTAGAAATAGTGGCCTCTACTTTCGTTTCATGAATGAAAGCTGCTTCTGTATAAGTCATCATTTGAGAGCCTAAATAAAAAGTAATAGAACACAAACATGGCAATATAAGCATCTTTTTGAATTTACGAGGTTGCTTCAGCATTTTAATCTCTCCTATCGAACAACTTGTTCTTTATCAAGAACTATATCTTTATTATAATAAAGTGAATTACAAAATGATATAAAAATTATCTTTCTTTTTACATTTCGCTTTTAGCAGAAAAAGAGACTATCACTTTCGATAGTCTCTTTTTGTTGTCCTTATTATTTTGTTTCACCATCGCCTTGCTGTGCATCAAACGTCCAAGTTAATTGTAACTTATCGCCTTGGAATTCATTTTGATCTTTTTTATTATCAACGAATTCAAATTTCACTTTGAATTTATCAGATTTACCTGCTGAAATACCTTTTTCATCCCAGAACCAAGCAGCTAAATCGTTATTTACCGCAGTAAGTGTGTCACCCTTCAATTTATCTAGCGTTGTTTCTTTTACGATTGTTTCATGCTTGTCTACATTTTTTAAGAATGTTACTTTAATATGTTTACCAAAATCATCTTTATTATCTTTCTTCACATCTTCAACATTGTAATCTGTTTTTAGTAGTACTTTTTTAATATCTAATGTCCCTTTATTTTCTAATTTAAATTCTTTTTCAACTGTATCACCAGGCTTTAAATTCGATACATTAACAACTGTTGATGGATTTAATGCTAAATCAAGCGTACCAGACGCAAATGTATTATTTGACACTTCTTTATCGCTAAAGTATGCAAATGTTCCTCCGCCAACTAATGCCGCTCCTAATACTGCTGATGCGATACCCATCCCTAATTTTTTCTTTAAAGTCATGCCCATATCCCCTTAATATATATTTGTTAACTTCCTAACCGGAAAGTATAACCAAACGAACTAGACGGATTGTTCTACTTTTTTCTCTTTCTTTTCTCCGTCGATGCTACGAATAGCACTAAAAATAGAAATCGCGGAATAGCCTAGTAAAAAGACTCCTGGAATAATAAGAAGCAAAGCAGCTCCAGCTTTTGAATTTGCATAGTTTAATGCATACCCTGCATAAGGAACTGTAATATCTGCATATTTCCCAATGACATTCTCCGCAAGCACTGGTTCTAAATCAGGGCCGTTGTTGTTATCCCCTTTTGTTTCATACATTACTTTTCCATTTGTATCTTTCACACCGATAATACGGTGAGTGATAATTTTTTCATCTTTCTCTTTAAAGGTAATAACATCACCTTTTTGATATTTAGAACCATCTTTCGTCGGTTCTATCGCAATGATTGATCCTGTTAAAAATGTTGGCTCCATCGATCCTGAAAGAACACTCTTAAATTGATATCCCATCACCGTTGGATCACCACCGCTCGCTTTTGAAGAAATAACTACAAAAGCTAAGCAAACCATTAACGCAAATAAAACAAATGAGATAACGTTGCTAATCACCTTCCAAATTAATTTCATCGTTTCTCTCCCTCTCCGCTGTTTTATATTATTTGAAGTATGCAATATTCACCTTCGTTCTTTAACAAGAACACAAGTAAATAATATAACGAACTAAATGGAAATGCAATAAGAAAATTTATAATTATCAGTTATTTCCAACATAAAAAAAGACTGTGACAAAGTCTCTTCACAGTCTTTTAAACTAGTAATTTATTTTTCTTCTGATCCCATTCCTTTTGTATTTCGGCGTAGCACTACAAATAAAATGGCTCCAAATAATATGGCAGCACCTATCCCAATGCTTATCATTTTCACATTTGAGTCTTTTACTTCAGGCTCAACCGTATCTTTTTTAGGCATCGCAAAAGTAACATCTTCTTTAGAAAGAACATTTATCGTCGCAATTGTTTGATTATTTTTCGTAATATCAACTGCACCAACTACCTCACCACGATGAATTCCTTTATGATACAAAGAATCTTTATCTAATGAAGCAGCACGGAAAGTCGTCCTCACATTTTTCCCTTCATCTTTCTTAAGCATCAGTTCTGCACTTTGTTCAAGTTCGCTATCAATATCTTTATTTAAATACGTTGTCTTTTGATGCCAACTATGTTTATCTAGTACAGTTTGCTTCACAAATTGACCGAAAGAATAGTCCGCCATCTGCTTTAAATCTTCATAAATTTCAGGTCTTTGAGAAGCCATTACTACATTTATAATACGATTTCCATCCTTCTCATTTAATAAAACGAGTGTATTGCGCGCTTCATTTGTAAAACCCGTCTTCCCACCAATACTAAATGGATTTTCAAAATAAGTAGATTTATTAAAAATAGACACCGTCTGCCTAGATGTCGTAACTGTCGTTCTTTTCGTGTTCATCGCTTGTAAAATTTCAGGATACTTTTGTACACCTCTTGTAATCATGGCCATATCAAATGGCGTAGTATAATGATTCGGATCATGCAATCCATTCGGTGTGACAAAATGACTATCTATAGCTCCTAATTGCTTCGCTCTCTCATTCATCATATTAGCAAAATTCTCAACACTTCCACCAATACGCTCCGCAATCGCATACGACACATCATTCGCACTCAGCACCATTAAAATCATAAGTGCAGTATTTCTATTAACCGTCTCACCAGGTTGAAACTCAATTTGATAATTACTCTTCTCTTGATCTAATGCTAATTGTGAAAACGTAAATTGATCCTCTGGTTTCGTATGCTCCATAAGTAAAATCGCCGTTAACACTTTTGTCATACTAGCCGGAAATGCACGATGATGTGCGTTTTTATCGTACAAAACATCTCCAGTTTTCGCATCAATCGTAGTTGCAAACTGACTAAAAACATTTGGCCCTTCCTTAGGTGGTGGTGCCACTTGTTCTGGATTCACTCCAATATTTGTCTCAGCACGTAACGTCATAGGTGTTAAAAAAAACAAACAAATAACGGTAATAAAAGCCAAGATTTTTTTAAAATTTACCATATGACTCTCCCTTTTCATATACTCCCACAGTAAAAAAACTGAATCTACCAATTCATATGCAATTTGTATTAAATTGGAAGAATATTAACTGTTTTTTACTATATCATACTTTTACGATAAAGAACATAAATATACAATAAAAAATAAGAAAGAATTATTCTTTCTTATCCTTCTCATCAATCAATGAATCTATTAAATTTTGACTAGCTTCCTCAGGTGTAATCTCATCTGTCATCCCCATAAACGACCAACCTTTAGAATCGACCCACTCAACAAACTCTTGTAAAAACTCATCATGTGTAACATCCACATCAAGAATCGAGCCATTAATCGAAATCGTTCTATTTCTAGATACGCGCATCTTGAACGTTTTCCTTACCATTACAATAATTCTCCCTCTACTCTTGAATATTTATAAAATAATCTTGTATCTCTGTTATACATGATTTTAAGTAAATTGTAAAAAGGATATATTGGCCAATTTGGATCTTGAAACTGCAAATCTATCATCCTACAAAAATGTCAAACAATATGTAAATGATTATAAACTACTAAATAAATTCACATAAAAACAAACCGACTTATATTTTATCACACCGAATACAAATGATTTTAGTACAATAAAATGGAATATATTAGAAAACACCTGAAAACGAGGAGGAACTCCATGGCGCGCTGTACGTTTTGTAAAACGAAATGGAAAGTAAAAGATGTATGGTCGATACTAGTGACATTTGAAAAAGATTGTCCGTATTGTTTTGGAAGGCAATATCTATCAAAGAAAACAGTGAACGCTATGCCAGAACTTTTAAGCTTACCTTTACACTTCCTATTCCCTTTTCTTGTTGATTTAAGTGATGAAGGTCCTTGGGATTGGTATAGAAAAAAATAATATAACCGCTTTATTCGAACCCACCTTTCATTAAATTCTCTACTTATATATTCTTTAATACACTACTAGCGTACTTCCAAATACTTTCCTTTCAAAAGATTAATATAAAAATATTGTAAAATTTCAGTTAATTATATATAATTACTTTAGCATAAAAATTAAAGATGCTGTTACATACACATTTTGAAGATCCCGTAGCTCAGCAGGGAGAGCGCCACCTTGACAGGGTGGAGGTCGTGAGTTCGAGCCTCTCCGGGGTCATAAAAAAGAGACACCATATCAACCTTCTACGTGATATGGTGTCTCTTTTTTTATCTAATTCAATTACTTCCCACCAAACATCTTCTCCAAAGAATTCGCATTAGCAAACAATACTTCTTTCAAGTTATCATCAGCAACGATTTTATAGTCGCCACCTTTGTCTTTCTTTAAGTTCAATGTAACTTTGCGAGTTGCCATTGCTGCATCTTTATCCGCTAAGTTTTTGACGATAGTTGATGTCATTGTTTTTTCGATTGCTTTTTCAGATTGTTCTTTGTCTTCGCTAAAAGCGCTAGCAAAGGCCATTGGCATAACTTCTCCCACAGCTTTTGTTACAGCAACAGATAGATCGGCAGATGTAATTTCCACTTGCACTTCTGCTTTGTCATCCTTTTTCGATACTTCTTCTAGCTTTTCAAATTTAAAGTTTTTCGTAATTGCACTTAGCATTGCTTTTGCCTCAGCATCATCTGTTTTTTCATTTAGTTTATTAAATTCCTTGTCACTCTCAACAAATGTACGAGCCTTTTCTACATCACCTTTTTGTATCGCTGTTAAAAATTCTTCTGTAGTATCTTTCGGATTTGCACACCCTGCTAAAACACCTACTGTTAATCCTACTACCATCATTAACAGTAATAATTTCTTTATCTTTTGCACGCTCATTCTCCTCTTATCTTTTCTAGTAAGTCAGCATTATACAATAGTATGAAACTGACATTACAAACGTTTTTTAGTATAACATTTATATGATTTATTTTCTATTCATTCCCAACAGATAAGAAGCCTTGTAGCATTCCTACAAGGCCCTTTTCTATCAATCCGTATCCGCAGCACAAATGAACCACAATTTATGCTCCTTACTATCTAACACCATCCAAGTATTATCCCATGCAACATCATAAAACCAATCTGTCCAAGGAGCATGACTTTCGAATGCTATAATATCCTCATAACGATCTTGGAACATATATTGGCATACATCGCTCGCTAATTGCTTCGCGATTACCATTCTCTCCGGAAAGTATTTATATGCTCCTCCTCTTATAATTTGAAATGCAATACTCCCATCAAGCATTACCGCACTTCTATATTGAAATTGAGATTTATATTTTTCTGATGTATGTATTTTTAATTCCTCTAAGTCTTGGATTATATCTAAAGAACTGAAGATTTTTCTAAAAAAATGCTCGTATCTATCTCTTTCATAAGGTATTTCTTTGAAAACTTGTTCGTCATGTACTTTAAAACAGCTTATTATTGCGCCACCATTTAAGTTTTGTTCCTTAAACGTGTTTATAATTTTCTCAATAGATGAGTCATTCGTTTCTATTTTTTCAAAAGTTCCTGCTTTCCATCTCATAATGCCCACTACTCTCTATTAAAAATTTGTTTCTTCATTATAAATAGCAAAATAAAAACCAGCAACTTTAAGATTGCTGGCTTATCTCTTATTCATATTCGAAAAAACAATAACAATTGCTCCAAGTACATAATGCCCCGCTACCATCCACATACTTCGATCAAAGATCATAAGCGATAACCAAAGCGATATATTCATAGCAGCAAATAATAAGTATAAAATAAAGTCTCTCTTTTGTAGTGCCCCTCTATTCATTACATGGGTATTTTAGGGTTTTATACCAAAAAGAAAAACCTCACTAAAGTAAGGTTCCATTTTTATATTCTATAGTGATTGATTTATTAAAACGATCATTACAATAATCGCTATAAACATAACAACTAAACAGCCGATCATTTTATAAAAGCCTCTTTTCGTTAACGTTCCACCTTGAACGTCTTTCCGAATAAATAAGAATACGGCTAAAAATAATACAAGCCCAATGCCAAAAGCATACATCATTTGCATATGTTAATCTTCCTTTCTCTCTTCCATCTTAATATCTTTTCGATAAAACAACAAATGAGATAAAAACTGTACTCATCGTAAGTGCCATAAGTATGTTCAATAGTTCAGTAGCAGATAGTGTAAGTATTTTTAAATTTAAGCCGATAGAGAAAAGAAGATAATATGCGGTTAGTGCAAAAAAGGTCACGAACATTCCTTTATAACGAATGAGTTTCATTCGCTCATCTTTTTCTTTAAATTGTGGGTGCAAGTAACTTAAGCAGAAACTCATAATCATCATCCCAAGTAATGGATAAGTTATAGCCGGCGGGGCAGAATGCGTCATTATACCTGTTAATATCATAAATCCACTCATAAATAGAAAAATAATTCCCATAATAACGAAGTACTTTTGTGAATAGTTCATCTTTACTCCTCCCCTTCTTTTCCTTCATACATAAATACATGTTCTATCGTTGTCTGAAATGTTTTTGCTATTTCAAATGCTAATGGAAGTGATGGATCGTATTTTCCTTTTTCAATTGAAATGATGGTTTGTCTGGAAACTCCAAGTTTCTCAGCCAATTTTTCTTGAGATAGTCCAAATTTTTTTCGGTATTCGACCATTTTATTTTCCAAGGAAATATCTCCCTCCTCCCTTATACCGAGTATACATGTAAAGTAAACTTTACGTCAAGCTTCCTTTACATTAGTTTTGATTATTATTCACGCTATTTATATAGAAGAAACTTTTTCAATTTCAGTACGTCTATTTTGAAACAAAACACGGAACACTGTAAATAACCGTTACTATATCTCCTCCTCTCTTTTTTTAAAATTTAATATCTCCATATTGGTTTTATCCTTTTAAAATATTTCATTTATCTCTTTATTCCACAAAATGCGTTATTGGTTTTAAAGTGTTTTTCGTCATATTTATAGAAACTAACTGTTTATGAAGCATTTTTTATGTTTAGCAACTTTTTTTGTAGAAATCCTTCATTTTCCTTTCAATATTTAACACTATCTAAATAAAGTTTACATTAAATTCATAATTTTTTATTTTTTATACTATATTCCGTTATATTGTTGTATAATATCAATGAAAGCGCTTATTATTTCAATATACATAATTCGAACTTATTTTTACCGAAACATTCTAACTATTATACTTATATTTACATGCAACAATTTTAGTTATTTGTATAGGTATACCAAATATATCCACCCCATTTTTCTGTAAAATTACTTTATAGCATGAAAGATTAACTTGGGTGATAAGTTATTGTGAATGTTTTTTTACAAAACAGATAAGTAATAGTGTTTGGTATTATGTAAATTATTGTAATAACATAAGAGTAAAGAAAAACATTTACATTGATTATTGGTTCATCAATTATTGAAAAGAGCAAAATGCACCTTTTTGTATGGAAAAAGGATTATATGCATTGGGAGGTTTAAACAAATGACGAGGAAGAATACAACGACAAACCCTTGGGCCAAGTTCCATGGTCCGAACCTTGGTTATGTGATTGAACAATATGATCTTTACGTAACTGGAGCAGGTTCTGTTGATCCGGAATTACAAGAGCTTTTTGAAATTTTTGGAGCTCCTTCGTTTCAAGATGATGTCGTAACAGGGGACAACACAGCAACACATTTTTCTCCTCAAAACACAGGGAACATTGAAAAAATTCTTAAAGTCGTTCAGCTTGTTGAACAGATTCGTTCTTTCGGGCATACGTTGGCTCACATCAATCCGATGGAAGATGCTGCAAATGGACAATCTCTTCTTGAGAAAGCGATGAACGAACTGAGCGATGCTGATTTGAAAGCGATTCCAGCTAAAACAGTATGGCAAGATGCACCAGAAGGTATTCACACTGCACTTGATGTAATTCATAGATTAAAAGACGTTTATACAAAATCTTTAGCTTATGAATTTTCTCATATACAAGATAGTGAAGAACGCGCGTGGTTGCATCAAATGGTGGAATCAAATTCATTGCGTCAACCACTATCAAATAAAAAACGAACTGCTCTTTTAAAACGTTTAACAGCTGTTGAAGGTTTCGAGCAATTCTTGCATAAAACATTCGTTGGGCAAAAGCGTTTCTCTATCGAGGGCGTTGATATGCTTGTACCTGTTCTAGATGAAATTGTTCTAGAAGGTGCAAAGGGCGGCGTAGAAGATGTCATGATTGGTATGGCTCACCGCGGTCGTCTAAGCGTACTTGCACACGTATTAGAAAAACCATATAGTCACATGTTTGCTGAGTTCAAACATGCAAAAATAGAAGGCGCAGTGGCAAATTCTGGCTGGACTGGCGACGTGAAATACCATTTAGGTAGAGAACAAGTCGTTGGTAACGAAAAAGTTAGCACTCGCGTTACATTAGCAAATAACCCGAGTCACCTTGAGTTCGTTAACCCTGTTGTAGAAGGTTTCGCACGTGCTGCTCAAGAGAATCGTAAAAAATCTGGTCTTCCAGAACAAGATACTTCAAAATCATTCGTAATTTTAGTTCATGGTGATGCTGCATTCCCTGGTCAAGGTATTGTATCTGAAACGTTGAACTTAAGCAGATTGAACGCGTACCAAACAGGCGGAACAATTCATGTTATCGCAAACAATGCAGTTGGTTTTACGACTGATAGCTATGATTCTCGTTCTACGAAATATTCAAGTGACCTTGCAAAAGGTTTCGATATTCCGATTGTTCATGTGAACGCTGATGATCCGGAAGCTTGTCTTGCTGCTGCTAACCTTGCAATTCAATATCGTACATTGTTCAAAAAAGATTTCTTAATCGATTTAATTGGTTACCGCCGCTACGGTCATAACGAAATGGATGACCCAGCAGTTACACAACCACAAGTGTACAAAAAGATTAAAAATCACCCAACTGTAAGAGCGATTTATGCAGACCAATTACAAGCTGCTGGCGTTCTAAATGCAGATGAGGTTGAAACAATTACTCAGTTTATACAAGAGCAATTAAAATCTGACTATGCACAAGTACCACCAGCTGATACAAGCGATGCAACAATTCACGTTAAAGTGCCTGATGTTGTTGCAAAAGGCATCCATCCAATTGATACTGGTGTTGAGATTGACTCACTTCGTGCAATTAATGAAGGTCTATTATCTTGGCCAGAAGGCTTTAACGTATATCCGAAAGTGAAGAAAATTCTTGAGCGCCGTAAAGATGCTCTTGAAGAGAACGGTAAAATTGAATGGGCACTTGCTGAGTCATTAGCATTCGCTTCTATTTTACAAGAAGGTACGCCAATTCGTTTAACTGGTCAAGATTCACAGCGTGGTACATTCGCGCATCGTCACATCGTATTACACGATACTGATACAAATGAAACATATTCACCATTACATCGCTTACCAAACATTAACGCTTCATTCTCTGTTCATAACAGTCCGTTATCAGAAGCTGCTGTTGTTGGTTACGAATATGGTTATAACGTATTCGCTCCAGAAACTCTTGTTATGTGGGAAGCGCAATATGGTGACTTCTCAAATACTGCACAAGCATTATTTGATCAATATGTTTCAGCTGGAAGAGCAAAATGGGGGCAAAAATCTGGTTTAGTTCTTCTATTACCACACGGTTATGAAGGTCAAGGACCAGAGCACTCTAGTGCACGTCCTGAACGTTTCTTACAGTTAGCTGCTGAGAACAACTGGACAGTTGCAAACTTAACGAGCGCGGCACAATACTTCCATATTTTACGTCGTCAAGCATCTATCTTAGGAACAGAAGCTGTTCGACCATTAGTACTGATGACGCCGAAGAGTTTATTACGTCACCCACTTACACTTTCAACTGCTAGTCAGTTAAGCGAAGGACGTTTCCAGCCTGCTCTAGAACAAGAAAATCTTGGTACAAAACCAAACAAAGTAAAACGTCTAGTTTTAACTACAGGTAAAATGGCGATTGACTTAGCTGCAGAAATCGAGTCTGGAAAACATGAGTACAACTTAGATGAAGTTCATATCGTTCGTATTGAGCAGTTGTACCCATTCCCTGCTGAGAAAGTTCAATCTATTATTAAACGCTTTAAAAACTTAGAAGAAATCATTTGGGTTCAAGAAGAGCCTCGTAATATGGGCGCATGGCATTACATGGCTCCAATTCTGTTCGAACTAGCTGGAGATAAAGTGAAAACAGGTTACATTGGACGCCCAGATCGCTCTAGCCCATCTGGTGGTGATCCATTCGCTCACAAAGCTGAGCAAGAACTAATTGTTGCACACGCTTTAGATGTGAAGTATAACTTCCGTCAAGACAAACAAGAAATTGAAGTTTACAGCAACTGAAAGTAACAACGAAAGTTTTTAGCTTGTTCCCCGGACAGATATTCTGCCCGGGGGCGGGCTAACAAATGGAGATTACCGAAGACAAAAGAAGAAAAAACACACCGTTAGGCAAATAAGGGGAGGACATTTAAAATGATTGAAATTAAAGTACCTGAGCTTGCAGAATCTATTACCGAAGGAACTATCTCACAATGGCTTATCAACGTAGGCGACAAAGTTGAGAAAGGTGGCAGCGTTGTTGAGCTTGAAACTGATAAAGTCAATGTAGAAATCATTGCAGAAGATTCAGGTATTGTATCGAAATTACTAGGCGAACCTGGGGATACAGTTGAAGTTGGCGCAACTATCGCAATTTTAGATGCAAACGGAGCACCAGTTGCAGTAAGTACACCTGCTGAGCAACCAAAACAAGAAACAACTGAAGCACCGAAAGCTGCGGCTCCAACTGCTGAGCAAGCTGCAACTCTACAAGGTTTACCAAATACGAACCGTCCTATCGCATCACCAGCTGCTAGAAAAATGGCTCGTGAATTAGGAATCGACTTAAACGACGTACGTAGCACAGATCCACTTGGACGTGTGAGACCTCACGATGTACAAGCTCATGCTGCAGCACCAAAAGAAGCACCAGCTGCTCCAAAAAGTCCAGCTCCTGCTCCAGTTGCAAAAACGGAATTTGAAAAACCAGTTGAGCGCGTGAAAATGTCCCGCCGCCGTCAAACAATTGCAAAACGTCTTGTAGAAGTTCAACAAACATCTGCAATGTTAACAACATTTAACGAAGTTGATATGACTGCAATCATGGAATTACGTAAAGAGCGTAAAGATGCTTTCGAGAAAAAACATGATGTACGTCTTGGCTTCATGTCATTCTTCACAAAAGCAGTTGTTGCAGCATTAAAACAATTCCCATTATTAAATGCTGAAATTCAAGGCGACGAGCTTATCATTAAAAAATTCTATGATATCGGTATTGCAGTAGCTGCTCCAGATGGATTAGTTGTTCCAGTTGTACGCGATGCTAACCAATTAAACTTCGCTGAAATCGAAAGCGAAATTCGTGAATTAGGTAAAAAAGCACGTGACAACAAACTTTCATTAAAAGAACTACAAGGTGGTACATTCACAATTACAAACGGTGGTGTGTTCGGTTCTCTAATGTCAACACCGATCCTAAACAGCCCACAAGTTGGTATTTTAGGAATGCACAAAATCCAAGTACGTCCTGTTGCTATTGATGCAGAACGTATGGAAAACCGTCCAATGATGTACATTGCTTTATCTTACGATCACCGTATCGTTGATGGTAAAGAAGCAGTTAGCTTCCTTGTTGCTGTTAAAGATATGCTTGAAGATCCAAAATCATTATTATTAGAAGGTTGATAGATTAATAATCTATCAAAGGCTGTAGAATGAATCATTCTACAGCCTTTTTTTATTGCGTTCATACGGGACAAATTTCATAACATAAGCTAATAATGTATGCCTAGAACGTAAGGAGGATTAAAATGAGTAACCTTCCAATTGATGCAAAACTTAAAGTAAATAAGGATACTTTTTTCCTCCCCGATTCAAACGGGGGTGTCTATTTTCGAAATAACGCCAGTTCATTTCGCATGGACGGTGATGGAATTTATAACTGGATTGAAAAATTAATGCCTATGTTTAACGGTAATTATTCTTTAGCAGAAATAACCGATGGTCTCCCTCTCCCCTATCAAAATCGTGTGCTTGAAATTGGAGAGATTTTATATGGAAATGGATTTGTCCGTGATGTAAATCAAGATGCACCTCATGAGTTAAATAGCGCGTTACTCGACAGATATGCTTCTCAAATAGAATTTTTAGAAGCTGATTCGCATTCAGGTGCTCTAAAATTTGAAACGTACCGCGGGGCAAATGTCCTTATAATTGGTTCTGGGGATATGCTTACTTCCTTAGTTTCTTCTTTATTAGAATCTGGATTACCTACCTTTCATTACCTTGTGACAGATTATGCGGAAACAAATTACGATCGCATTAATGAGCTAGTCGAACTTGCATATGAAGTTGATGATACTGTACTTGTTCAAGAAATTGATACGACAATTGATCGTCCTCTGCATGAAGTGTTCGAGCCTTTCGACTGGATTTTGTACGTTTCTCAAAATGGAGATATTGAAGGTCTAAGAGCAATTCATACGATTTGCAAGGAAATAGGAAAGAATCTCATACCTGCTGTCTGTTTATCAACACTTGGTATAGCTGGTCCTGTCGTAACAGCTAATCGTGAAGAATGCTGGGAATCTGCATGGCATCGGCTACATGAAACTACTTTACAAAATGAACATTCATTAGCATCCTTTTCACCAGTTACATCTGCAATGTTAGCAAATATAATCGTTTTTGAATTATTTAAACATGTTGCTGATGATTCACATCGAGAAAACAATCCACAATTCTTTTTATTAAATTATGAAACACTTGAAGGAACATGGCATCCTTTTATAAAACATCCTATCGCAACTGATGAAAGTTTTACAATTGATACGATAGAAAATCTTTCTGAAAAACTTGAGCATCGGTATGGCCAACATACCTCAACTGATTTATTCCGTTTTTTCGATTCATTAACTTCTAAAGAAGCTGGTATATTCCATGTGTGGGATGAACAAGATTTATATCAATTACCGTTATCACAATGCAATGTTCAAGTAGCTACACCATTATCAGATGGCCCTGCTTCCCTCCTGCCTCTTATGACTTGTGGTGGTTTAACTCATAACGAAGCGCGCCGAGAAGCTGGTTTAGCAGGAATTGAAACATATGTAGCAGAAATTATACACCGTCTTATTCCTGAACATAACGATATCGGTATTGGCGCTGGAGAAACGATGACAGAAGGTGTATACCGGGCACTACAACAACATTTAAATAACAAACTGTATGAACGGCAGTCACATATGCTAGAAGAAATTACGACGGTCGCCTTAACCGAAATTCATGATAAACATTGTAGATTTTATTACGATGCCCTCACTACAATTCATGAAACACCTAAAATAGCAATAAGTGAAGAGATTCTCAGCTTTCCAGTCGTTTGGGTCGGTATAAATGATCGATGGTACGGTGCATCTAATATAAATACGACGTTAGCGTTACGAAACGCACTACAATTATCACTTCTTCATATTCAAAATGACGAGACTCCATACAGAGCTAATATCTTGCCTGAATCCTCTATTATTTTATATGACACTGCTTCTTTTAGAGTGGAAATACAAGCGGAAGAAGAAATTCCAGGTGTGCAATCTGTACAGCTTGCCTTGCAACATTTAGAAGAACACAATTTTTATCCATTCGTATTTGATTTAGCAATTGAATCATTTTTGAAAGAAAACTTAGATGGTGTGTATGGGGTATTAATTGCAAAGGAGGACAGTCTATGACTCAAAATATATTGCTTATAGGAGATGGTCTTCTGGCAAACTATGTACATGATCAACTATGCAAACAATATTCTATCATTCGCCAGCATAGCCTTACAGAAGAACTTCCTGAAAATATTTATCTCGCTCTCGTATTACATGATGGCTCTCCTTCTGCTATTCATCATGATGCCGAGCTAATTTTCCGATCGAATCATATTCCATGGCTACGTGCATTTACTTCATTTGGTGAAGGTATTATCGGTCCTTACATTCATCCTCTTGCAACTGGCTGTTCCAACTGCTCTGATGGACGCCGGTTTATCGCTGGATTTGATCAACAAGAAATGTGGGAACTACAACGGAAATATACGTTAAAAGCAGAGAATGTAACAAGACGTGATGTACGTGCCACACAAAATGGCATGTTACAAATGTGCCATCTTATTTGTGCAGAAGCAGAGAAAATATTAACTCATAACCATTCTTCTTTAGAACATGAACTCATTTTACTAAACTTACAAACACTGCAATGTACGCGGCATTCTTTTCTTCCAGATCCCCTCTGCCCTGTATGTAGCAATTTGCCTGATGATACGGCAGATGCGGCAACGATTTCGTTACAACCGAGCTTAAAAACAAGTGATGCAACATATCGCTGTCGTTCCATTCATGAACTAAATACATTTTTAACGAAAGATTATTTAGATTATCGGGTCGGTATGTTGAACGGAAAAATGCAGCATTCTTTA
Organism: Bacillus fungorum; assembly: GCF_002746455.1. GTDB lineage: Bacteria > Bacillota > Bacilli > Bacillales > Bacillaceae_G > Bacillus_A > Bacillus_A fungorum. Next base: position 47,815 of record NZ_NWUW01000028.1, read on the forward strand.
TTACCATTTGCTGATGTTATTATAAACATGCCATTAATGTTTGGAAATGAAGGTGTCGCAGGTCGAACTCATTCATTTGCAATGAGTGAAGCGACTGCTATTTTAGAAGGTTTAGAACGCTATTGTGGTATGTCACCTCGAGGAAAAAAGACGAATGTGCATGGTAGTTTTCATGATTTAGAGGATCACGCACTGAATCCCCTTACGCTCGGTGTACATACAAATGAACATTATAATCGTGACAGTTTTCCGTTTAAGCCGTTTGATCCTGACTATGAACAAAACTGGGTATGGGGCTATTCTTTATTACAAAACCGGCCAATTTTAGTTCCTGAATCAATCGCTTATTATAGCCTCGGTCATCGAGATGCTTACGTATATGAAACATCAAATGGATGTGCCATTGGTGGTAGTTTAGAAGAAGCAATTTTTCACGGCATTTTAGAAGTTGTAGAGCGTGATGCCTTTTTGCTCACTTGGTATACGGAATTACCTCTTCCCCGCCTTGATCTTAGTTCAGCAAATGATACGGAATTACAATTAATGATTCAGCGGCTGTACACGATTACCGGGTATGAGTTACATGCTTTTAATGCAACGATGGAACACGGCATCCCAAGCTTATGGGTAATTGCGAAAAATACGCGTGAAGATGGAATGAACGTTGTTTGTGCAGGTGGCTCTCATTTAGACCCAGTCCGCGCTTTAAAGAGTGCCATTCACGAAATAGCAGGCATGTTACTAATAACAGACGATGAACTCGAACAAAAAAGAGAGCACTACGAGAACTGCTTACACGATCCTTATCTCGTAAATAAAATGGAAGACCATAGTATGCTGTACGGATTGAAAGAAGCGGAAGAACGTCTTCACTTCCTTTTACGTGAAGATGCTCCGGTGCAAACGTTCCAAGAAATGAATGCATTACAATCGTTTAATATAGACTTAACATCCGATCTTCATCAACTTTTAAATCGCTTGCATCAATCTGACCTTGAAGTAATCGTTGTAGATCAAACAGTATCTCTTATAGAAAAAAACGGATTACATTGTGTAAAAGTCATTATCCCAGGCATGCTACCGATGACGTTCGGTCACCATCTTACTCGACTTACAGGGTTGGACCGAGTTTATACTGTACCAATGACACTCGGATATACAGCCGAACCTTTAACAAATGAACAATTAAATCCACATCCGCATCCGTTTCCATAGAAAAGGAGGGATTTCATGCAGCTGGATACTTTTTTACATCATCTCCATTTTTCTATTGATGAAATTATGCCGAATCATGAAGTGGATTGGGAAGATGCACCGCTTCCTTATAAATTATATCGAAATGTACCTGTTATCCCTCTCTCTTTAGAAATACCGTCGTCTTTGCCGAACTCTTCTACTACACCTACTTTGGAGGAGATTGGTCATTACCTTTGGTATTCATTTGGTTTAACACAATTATGCCAGTTAAATAGCGAGAAAATTTTATTCCGAAGATCTATCCCTTCAGGTGGTGCCTTATATCCAAATGAATTGTATATATATTTAAAGATTGACGATTACCCAGACGGCATTTACCATTACGATGCTGCGCATCACCGACTTATCTTACTTCGTGAAGGTAATTTCGATTCGTATATTACAGAAGCGCTCGGCAATCGCTGTAACTTACATTCTTGTTTTGGTGCTGTATTTGTGTCCACTATGTTTTGGAAAAACTTCTTTAAATACAATAACTTTTCATATCGGCTTCAAGGATTAGATAGTGGTGTTCTCATCGGTCAATTACTTGAATGTGCCAAACAGTTCGGTTACACAAATGGCGTATATTTTCAGTTTTTAGATCGTGCAATGAATCATTTACTCGGACTTTCAGAAGGCGAAGAAAGTGTGTATGCCGTTGTTCCTTTCAGTACAGAACCACAAACTGATTGGTTTTACAATGATCACCGTGAAAATAAAACCGTTACTTCTCATGACCTGTTGCAGCAAATCCCGCCGTTAACACATGAACATTTCGTTCGATCAAAGCGAGTAGATGAATATCCTATGATAACAAGAATAAATGAAGCTTCTATGATCGAATCGACAGCACACTTCCAAACACTGAATCATGAAGAGCACTATCAATATAATACCCACGCTGTACAGCTGCCGAAAGTAGAGCGGTTATCATACGATTTCTTACAACTTTGTAAAAAGCGATATTCCCCTGATGCTGACTTTATTTTTACGAAATGGGATGCAGCCGAACTCGCTACTTTACTACAAGAAGCAAGCCTTTCCTTCCCATATTACAACGACCTTGATGGTCAGTATGTAAATGAAAATGCACGCGTTTCATTATATGGATGTTTTTATAACGTAAAAGATATAGAAAACGGTGCTTACGCTTATAACAGTAAAGCTCATTCTATACAACCACTTCGATACGGAGACCTTCGTTATCCCCTTCAATCTAGTATGACGATGGATAACGTAAATCTTTTTCAAGTACCGCTTTGCCTACATGTAGTCGGAAAGAAAGATTACTATACACATGCATTAGGCTATAGAGGGTACCGCATTCACCAAATGGAAGCTGGTATACTCGTTCATAAACTCGTTTTTGCTGCAACTGCTATGGGGATGGGCGGGCATCCGTTACTAAGTTTTGATACAAATTCATGTGATCAATTGTACGGGATAGATGTTGGAAATGAGACGTCACTGATTCAAATTCCTGTTGGGGCGTATCGAGCGCGGAATTGGTTAAAAGGGGCTTTGAATAATTAGAAGAGGTTGTCCCAAAAGTAGCTGAATAGTTACTTTTGGGCAACCTCTTTTTTTGCATAAAACATAAAAAAGAATCGTCCAACTTTGATATAATTAAGTCACCACAACCAAATCACCAAAAGAAAGGAA
>NZ_NWUW01000029.1 GCF_002746455.1 Bacillus fungorum
TTTGTGTAATCTCAAGATTTTGTTGATTATAAAACATAAAAACGCCTCCTTTCTTTTTATTCTTCTAGAAAAGGAGACATTTTTAAAGTGTTTTATTTAAAAATTGTATTGACAGAGTTGTTTTTCAACACTCTGTAAAAAAATCGAGCTAAGTAGCTCGATTTTTTTAGTATTACGAAGATTTCCCGTTTTTTATACGTAGCTTCAAATTCCAAAAAGCAGCAAGCATAATAGCTGCAAAGGAGCCAAAAATTGTTCCTAATAGCTTTGCATAAGGAGAGCTGCTTACATCGGCATTAATGAATAACATCATACAAACCATGGCAGGGAAAAAGTATAAGTATTGTAATAACTTTAATTTTTTATCATTACTCATATATATCGCCCCTTTCTAGCATGTTATATGCTTATTGTAACATATTTTTCCAATTTTTTTTACACTTAGAGAAATGTTCATTTCATATGTGTAAATGCAGTTTTTTAATTCGATATTGTAAGTTTTGTCTACTTAACCCTAAAAACTTTGCAGCTTGTGAGATATTACCGTGATACTCTTTCAGAATTTGATTGATGTAGTTCTTTTCCATTGCCTCTATTGTGTGCTTTAACGTTTTAGGTGCATCAGCATCGTTATTAGTTAGGGAAGGTTGCATATTGAATTCGTTTTTTATTCGTTCGCGAAAGCGAGTAGGCAGATGAAACGCTGTAATGATGGTTTCATCTTCTATCAAGTTCATGGAACCTTCAATTATATGTTCCAACTCCCGTACGTTTCCAGGCCAATCGTATGCATAGAAAAATTCTCTTACATTTACATCTACATCGGTTACGTTGAGCCCGAATTGAGTATTATATTTTTCAATAAAGTGCTGAACAAGAGCTGGAATATCTTCTTTTCGTTCACGTAAAGGCGGAAGACATAAAGTAACGACGCTTAATCGGTAATATAAGTCTTCTCTTAACCGATTATGTGCGATGGCTTCGAAGGGATCTTCATTGATAGTTGCTATAATACGAACATCAATTTCTTTTTCATGTGTACCTCCGATTCTTCGTATTGTTTTTTCTTGTATAGCCCGTAGCAACTTAGCTTGAAGAATTGGGCTTAATGAATTGATTTCATCTAATAACAAAGTTCCTCCGTTTGCTTCTTCAAATAAACCAGCTTTATCGATAGCTCCTGTAAATGCACCTCGGTTCGTACCAAATAATAAGCTTTCCATTAAGGTATCAGGTATAGCGGCACAGTTTTGTGAAATGAACGGTTTTGTTGAACGTTGACTTTCATTATGGATACTTTGTGCAAATAGTTCTTTTCCAGTTCCTGTTTCTCCTACGAGAAGTATGGAGGAGGATGTACGAATTACCCTTTTTCCTTCCGCAATGGTTGATTGAATGGCTTCAGAATCACCAATTATGTGACCAAAGGTAAATTTAGTGCTTTGTTTTCGAGAAGAGTCCATTTTTATTGTTTGCTTTAAGTGATTCATCTCTTTTGAAATTTCAATAGCGCCTTTAATTTTTCCATTTTCTATTATAGGGAAAGTATCGTTAATCGTCGTAATTTCTTGCCCTTTATTGTTAAAATAAGTTTGTTTTATATTTTTGTTTGTTTTTCCTAATTTTAATGCTTCTATAAGAGTACTATTTTTATTTTCTTCAAATGCGAATACTTCTAAAGGACTTTTATATAGCACATCTGAGCGCTCCATTGATTCAATTTCCATCATTTTGCGGTTATAGATAATCGTTTTACTTTCTTCATTAATAATATGAATCCCGATATCGAGTTCATTGAGTAAAGTTTCATATAGCATATTCATTTCAATGATCTGTTTAAAATTAATGTCTTCTGTACGCATAGATTATCTTCTCCTCATTTCACCCTATGAAGACTGACTTTTTATAATTTTATTAAAATTCTTATAAAACCGCAAAATTTTTTTGCTATTTTCTTTTTAAAACTTCTTGAATGATAGAAAAATTTTGCGGTTATGAAGATTTTTTTGTGAGGAATCCTCATTTTAAATAGGAATTGGAGATTGGTATGCTTTTTGCATAAATAATAGTTGAAATCTTTAAAGGAGGGATATGCAACGTTTCAGTACCAATTAATAAGAAGGAGGAGTTTATAAAGTGAAGACGGTTATAGAAGGTGTGTATAGTCCTTGTTACGGGAAAGTAGAGAAGTTATTTGTTGCGGAAAGTTCTTACGTATACGAGTGGGAGAAATTAGCGTTAATTGAAACAATAGATAAACAGAAAGTAGAAATTAAGGTAGGAATCAGTGGGTATATCGAATCATTAGAAGTAGTAGAAGGACAAGCTATCGCTGATCAAAAATTATTAATAACAGTAAGGGATGATCTTTTAATAACAGGTAGTGATTAATATAAGTGCCATGTATTTTGCTCTTTTTAATAATTATTTTTATTATGAATGATTTTAAAAACGCTTACATTAAATGGGTTTCCAAAGGGAAAAGGGGGGAATTATATGATGGATCAAAACCAAGGATTAAAACGGGAATTGAAAAGCAGGCACATATTTATGATTGCACTAGGAGGAGTTATTGGTACCGGTCTTTTTTTAGGATCTGGGTATACAATTCATGAAGCTGGGCCTGGAGGAGCGATTGTAGCGTATCTTGTTGGAGGATTTGTTATGTATTTAACCATGCTCTGTCTTGGAGAGTTAGCTGTTGCGATGCCTGATGCAGGATCTTATCAAACGTATGCTACAAAGCATATTTCCCCTGCAGCGGGTTATGTAGTGGGATGGATGTCGTGGCTAAACTGGTCTGCTACGATAGGTATTGAACTGATTGCAGTTAGTATTTTAATGAAACGATGGTTTCCTGATGTACCGTCATGGATTTGGTGTGTAGTGTTCGCGGTACTCCTCTTTGCTATCAATGCGTTATCTTCAAGAAGTTTTGCAGAAGTTGAATTTTGGTTTGCAAGTATTAAAGTAATTACAATCATTGCATTTATTATTTTGGGCGGGGCAGCAATGTTTGGTTTTCTAGATATGAAAGGACATGAACCAGCACCGATGTTTTCTAGCTTTACTGATTATGGTGGATTGTTCCCAAATGGATTATCAGCTATTTTAATTACGATGATTGCTGTTAATTTTTCCTTCCAAGGAACAGAACTAGTCGGTATTGCAGCAGGTGAGAGTGAAAATCCAGAGAAAACGATCCCGAAGGCAATTAATAATACTGTTTGGCGTATACTTGTGTTCTTTGTATTATCTATTTTCATTCTTGCGGGATTATTCCCTTGGCAGCAAGCTGGAGTGATAGAAAGTCCATTCGTAGTTGTATTTGATAAAATTGGTATTCCTTATGCAGCGGATATTATCAATTTCGTTATTATTACAGCGGTTCTATCCGTTGCGAATTCGGGTCTATATGCAACTTCCCGTATGCTATGGTCTATGTCTAATCAAGGAATGATTAGTCCGATTTTTGGTAAGTTATCTAAAAATGGTGTTCCTATTTACGCATTAATTGTAAGTACATTTGTAGGGTGTCTCTCACTACTATCAGGTATTTATGCGGAAGATACAGTTTATTTATGGCTACTTTCAATTGCAGGATTTGGAGCGATATTAGTTTGGGCATCTATTGCTCTATCTAACTTATTAGCTAGAAGGTCATACATAAAGCAGGGTGGGGATGTGAAAGACTTGAAATTTAAAACACCGTTATATCCATTCGTACCACTTCTTGCGTTAGTATTAAATGTAACAGTAATTGTTGGTATGGCCTTTATTACAGAACAAAGAATGGCGTTGTATTGCGGTATTCCATTTATGATTGTTTGTTTACTGTTTTACCGTGCGACAAAAAATAAGGGAAGTAACGCAGAACATATTGAAAAGACAAATACGACGGAAGTAAAGAGTTTATAATATGGATTAATTTGGAGACTGTAAGATTGTAAACAGTCTCTTTTTTTGTGACAATAAATCTGGAAACATACTACGTATGCAAAGGGGAATTAGCGATGAATGAAGAAGCTTCACAGCTAGTAGAACAGTTAATTGAATTTACAAAAGTAATAACAGCATTTATATATGAATGGTGTCATACGAAAAAATAGATTAGTATGTTGAAATCGTACAGGTATGTATACTTGTACGATTTTTTAGTGAACTATTTCAGAGTTGAATAGAAACAACTGAAATAGTTCTTTATTTTTCTATGTCTTTCGTTTTAGTTCGATTAATTTCTCTTTCGCTAATTCAACAGCAATTGCATCATCTAAATAGCCAATTGGAAAGAGATAGTCGGGAATAATATCTGTCGATAAAATGAAATACAGTAATGCGCCTCCAAGAACTGCACGCTCTTCTTTTGGAATAGTTTCATTGCAAAATTGTTGATACATATCTATTAATTGTTCAATGAAAGGACCAGCACTATCAATTTGTTCTAACTTGCTTGCGAAACTTTCATGAATACGTTTTTCACCTTCTGTTGTTTGAGCATAGCGTTCATAGTTTTCAAGTTCTTGTTTTACGCGAGTGGTTGTGTAGTCGAAATCGAATAAGTTAGAGGATTGCAGGGTTTGCTGAATTGTATCAAGAGATGTGTACATATCCGTCTTTTCTTTATTAATGTGAGGAGAATCAGGGTACATTTCATCAAATAACAGTTGGGGTGGAACTTGCAGACATTCTGCAAATTTTTGTAGATGTTTTTGTTTTGGCGGTTGTTTACCATTCATAATTCTTGAGATTGTTGCAGGATCAATATTTGTAAGCATTCCTAGTTGACGCATGGATAAGGCACGTTCTTTTAAAAGTTTTTTTATTAATGTACTAAGCCGCGCATTTGGATTTTCTTTAGGCATAGTGAAGGCACTCCTTTTTATTGTTGAAAAAATGTTGAGCATTTATTACATGTATATGAAACAGACAGGCACAGTTGCTCAACATTTTCATAAGATGCATGGAAAAGTGAGAAAAAGGGGTGACTGTTTATGAGTACGGCAGGTCTATTTTCAATTTTTTTAATCGGTATTGCTTCTAATTTAGATAATGCAGGTGTTGGGATTGCGTATGGCATTCGTAAAATTCGTATTTCATGGTTTAACAATTTTATCATCGCATTTTTTGGTTTTTTATTTACTTTATTAGCTGGATTTTTTGGGAACTGGATAGCGTTATTTATTTCAGAGTTTACTGCAAACTTAATTGGAGCAATCGTTTTAGGGATAATCGGTGTGTTTATTTTGTGCCAGCCTTTCTTGGGGCAAAGAAATACCGCAGGTTCTAAAGCTGGTAATGTACTTATGGGGATTTTACGTGATCCAGAAAAAGCAGATTTTGACGGATCTAAAACAATTAGTTTTTCTGAAGCAATTGTTTTAGGAGTTGCACTGTCTATTAATAATATTGCGGGTGGGTTTGATGCTGGAGTAACAAACTTGAATCTTTGGCTTACAGCGACTATTTCTGGGGTGTTTAGTTTTATTTGTATAAGTGGCTTTGCGTATGTAGGAAAACGATATTTAGCAGAATATTTAGGGAAATGGGCGACGATAATTGCTGGATTATTATTGATTCTTATTGGGATCGATCAGTTGTTGTAAGGAGAGTAGAAAATAAGGTTCGAGTATTTCCTTGGAAATACGGCAAGGGATTGCATATATCGACGTACTTTTCTCCATACTAATACAGATTTCTTTTAAAGAAAGGGGGATCAGTATGGGACGCGGGAAAGCATTTGATCATAAGAAAAAAGGGCATGATCATCAACCACCTAAAGGTGCCTTCATTCATAAAGATGTAAATGAACATACTTTAGAGGAGGAAGAGCTACCAGTAAATATTGAGACGTATAAAAATAGTTTAAAAAAACATTAAAAGCACCTACATAGGTGCTTTTTTAACGTATATCTTCAATTAATTGTTCCGATTCTTCATGCATACTGTACTCACTTAATACTTGGATACAAAGCCACTTTAATTCTTCGATCGTATGCTCAAGTTCTTCAGGAAGCACATGATGAATGTCTTCAAGTCCCATTCCGAAATGAATAAGTTCAAGTACTTGATCATCGATGTTCCGGTCCATTAATAGTTCAAGTACTTCTAAATTGAATATGTATCGGTGAGCTTCATCGAGTGAAACAACTTTTAGCTTTAAGCTTTCTACAATACTCAATATAAAAAGAAGAATTGTTTTTTCAAGAACAGGCTGTTTTCCCATTTGAAATATTAGTTTCATCTTTCACACCTCCACATATAGCGCTAGGTTGTACTATATTATTCAGGAGGGGGGAGCAAATATGCATGATATAGAGAAACTTTCAGCACGGTTTTTGTAAGGGGGGGATAGCTGATAAAGTTCAAGTTTTTTATGAAATAAAAAAATCCTGCTAGTATAGCAGGATAACTCTGAATTAAAAAATGCTCCAACCTTCTTGAGCAGAAAGAAGTTCAAGAATTTTAAAACCAGCGATACTATTTCCGTTTGCATCTAAAGCCGGTCCGAAAATACCAATTCCCATTTCTCCTTTTACGCAGCCGAAAATGCCACCAGCTACACCACTTTTTGCTGGGATACCAACACGAATCGCAAATTCACCAGACTCGTTATACATGCCGCATGTAACCATAAATGTTTTACAGATTTTTGTAATATGTTTAGGGATAATTTGTTTTTTCTTATATGGATCATATCCATCCATCGCAAAAATTAAGCCGATACGTGCTAAATCGATACAGTTTACTTCAACCGCACATTGACGAGTGTATAAGTCCATAAGTTCTTCGATGTCACAATCGATAATTCCGTTTTGTTTCATATAGTAACAAAGTGAACGGTTTAAGTAAGCTGTCTCTAATTCTGAATTGGCAACTTTAGAAGAATAATTAATAGTAGGATTATCTGTTATTTCACGTACAAAATGAAGGATGCGCTCCATTTTTTCTTCATTATCTTTTCCTGTTAATAAGCTTGTAATAGCTAGTGCCCCTGCATTAATCATTGGATTAAGTGGTTTAGAAGGACTTGTCGTTTCTAACTTAATAATAGAATTAAATGGATCACCAGTTGGTTCCATTCCAACTTTAGAAAATACATATTTTTCACCACGATCTAAAAGTGCAAGTGCAAGTGTAATTACTTTTGAAATACTTTGAAGAGTAAATAGTGTTTGTGAGTTGCCAGCATGGATGTATTCTGTTTCTTTATGGAAAATGGCAATCCCTAAATCATCTGGATTTGCATTTCCTAGTTCGGGGATATAAGTAGCAAGCTTTCCTTTTTTCGTATATGGTTTTACTTGTTCTAACAACTGTTGTAAGTTGTTTGTTTCAATGCACTGCATAGTACCAACGCTCCTATTTCGAATTAACTAAGTTTACTTTTCCCGATATGCTCGGAAATAAATAATAACATGAAAAAGTGGAATGATAAAACGAAAGTTACATGTTCTATAGTAGGTCGCTCGTTTCGAGTATTCTGTATTAAAAAAGGAGAATTTCCCTTTTATATAACAGTTTGGAAATAGGAGATTTATCCATAAAAAATTCAAAAATAAAAACTACACATCTATACAACTATATGTTATTATGGTTATGTAATAGAAAGCGTTTTCTAAAGCGTACTTATAATGATAACGATTTCATAAATTGAATTAGGGGGAATTAAAATGTTGCAGTTTTTACAACGTATTGGTAAAGCGTTAATGCTTCCAATCGCCGTACTACCAGCAGCAGGATTATTGCTTCGTTTAGGGCAACCAGATGTATTTGATATTCCTGTTATGGCACAGGCCGGTGCAGCTGTTTTTGATAACTTAGCACTTATTTTTGCAATTGGTATTGCAATCGGTCTTTCAGTGGATGGTAGTGGCGCAGCAGGTCTTGCAGGTGCAATTGGTTATCTTGTTATGAAAAATAGTATTGATGCACTTAGCAAAGGGTATTCTACTGCTGAATTACAAGATAAATTAGGCAAAGTCCAAGATTTAATAGGTAATAGCGCTAATGTAGATCCATCTAAGCTTGCAGATACAATGACACAAGTATCTAAGGCAGCCGAATTATCGACTAAAGTGGATATGAAAGTTTTAGGTGGTATTATTGTCGGTGTTATAGCAGGACTTCTTTATAATAAATTCCATAAAATTAAACTTCCAGAATGGTTAGGGTTCTTTGCTGGAAAACGTTTCGTTCCGATTGTTACATCGGTTGTGATGCTAATATTAGGAATTCTATTTGCACAAATTTGGCCAACAATTCAAAATGGTATTGATGCATTAGCTCATGGAATTGTTAATTTAGGTGCAATTGGTTCAGGATTGTTTGGTTTATTAAACCGTCTATTAATCCCAATTGGTTTACACCACGTAATGAACACATACTTCTGGTTTGTATTTGGGGACTTTACAAATGCAGCAGGTAATGTTGTGAATGGTGATATTGCTCGTTTCCTTGCGGGTGATAAAACAGCAGGTATGTTCATGACAGGTTTCTTCCCAGTTATGATGTTCGGTTTACCAGCAGCATGTTTCGCAATGATTGCGGCTGCTAAGCCAGAAAAACGTAAAATGGTTACAGGTATGTTAGGTGGTCTAGCATTAACTTCATTCTTAACTGGTATTACAGAACCAATTGAATTCTCATTCATGTTCTTATCACCAGTATTATATGGTATTCATGCTGTATTAACAGGTCTGTCTCTATTCATTACAACATCACTTGGTATTCACGATGGTTTCTCATTTAGTGCCGGTGCAATCGATTTTGCTTTAAACTTCGGTATTGCAACAAAACCATTGTTACTAGCAGGAATCGGTTTAATTTACGCAGCAATTTACTTTGTAGTATTCTACTTCTTAATTAAGAAGTTCGACCTAAAAACTCCTGGTCGTGAAGATGAAGAGGAAGTAGTTGAAGGCGAAGAAGCTCCAGTTGCAGGTTCAATTGGTGAAACTTACGTAGCAGCTTTAGGCGGAAAAGAAAACTTAACAGTTATTGATAACTGTGCAACACGTCTACGCTTACAAGTGAAAGATGCTGGTCAAGTAAACGAAGCCGCATTAAAACGTGCTGGTGCAAAAGGTGTTATGAAATTAAGTAACACGAGTGTCCAAGTTATCGTAGGTACAAATGTTGAATCTGTTGCCGATGATATGAAAAAACACGTATAAATAATTAGATAAGAGGATATCCCAAAAGATTGATAACATCAGTTTTTTAGAGGATATCCTCTTTTCTTATGTTAAAAATTTAATAGGAATCTTACTTTTGTAAATTTTCTTTTTCTTTTTTATGCATATAGGTTGGTAATATGTACAGTGCGTGATAAAGTAGGGATGACATAGAATGAAGTATCCATAATCTACTAAAATAAATCTTTAATAAAGGAAGTAAATTATTGGTGAATAAGGGGAAAAAAGTAATCATGGATCAGGAAAAAAATAATGCGAATGGGAAATCAAGTCGGCCAATTGTATACATAAAAAGAACAATCATTCTCGTCTTACTATCTTCACTTGTATATTTCATGTATACAAAAATTGTTGCGCATAATAAGAAAGAAGAAACTTTAAAAGCAGCAGCAGAAATGAAGAAACAAGAGGAGTTAAAAAAGAAAGAAGAAAAAAAGAAGCAAGAAGCACAAAAACAAAAAGAACAGGAAGAACAAGTGAAGCAAGCACAAGTTGTGGAGAAGCCTGCTGAGGGACCACCTCAAGAAATTAATGAAAACGCTCAATTAGATCAATATTTACAAAACGCAGGGTTTAGTGGGACAGCAGTCATTGTGAAGAACGGAAAAGTTCTTTTGAATAAAGGATACGGTATGGCGAACAAAGAGAAACAAGTACCGAATAATTCAGAGACAACTTTTTATATTGGTTCTATTTCAAAGGCGTTTGTAGCGACTGCTATTATGCAATTAAAAGATCAAAATAAATTAAACATAGAGGATACGGTTGCAAAGTATATTCCAGATTTCCCTCGAGGTAATGGTATTCAGTTAAAACATTTACTAACACATACATCAGGAATTCCAGAGTATGAGCAGGGAACAGAGGATATTTCTCATGAAGAATTGATAAAACGAATAGGAAAGCAAAAGCGTATTGGGAGTCCGGGAGAGAAATGGAAGTATTCGGATTCAAACTATTCTATACTTGCCTACATCGCTGAGAAGGTAAGTGGACAACCGTTAGAAGAGTATATTAAACAACATATTTTTGCTACTGCTGGTATGAAACATTCTGGTTTCGGTAAAGCGTTAGAGCAAACAAGATTCCCGTCGACAGGTTATAAAATAGTAAATAACAATATGACAACACCTAATATTCCAAGTATGTCACAACTATATGGTTGTGGTGATATATATACAAGTGCACATGATTTATATTTATTTAATGAAGCACTCTTCTCTGGAAAGTTAATTTCAAAAGAGAGCTACGATCAAATGTTTACAGGCGGAAAAAAAGATTACGGATTTGGTTGGTATGTAGACCCGGGAAGTTATTCGAATCACGGTGTAATGCCAGGATGGAATTGTTTAAATGGATTTAGTAAAAACGGCAGTGTGTATGTCGTTTTATTATCTAACATTCAAAACAACATTAAATCGTTTGGTAAAGTGAATAACGACATTTATACGATGTTGCGAAATATTGAAGTGTAAGAGGCTATCCTTTTGGATAGTCTTTTTTTATTGAGGAAGTGTAGGTGCAATGAGATAATGAAATAAAGTGAAACTTTAATCAGTGGGGGGCTTCATCCCACACTGATTATTAGTTGAACCAATCGGGCTTTTACGGGCAGTTGATCCCCCACCTAACTTCTTTGCTTTCGCCGAATTTTGAGATGGGGGTCTTACTGCCCGGCAAATAGCGGGGTAAATGGAAAAGGGGGAGGGATATGAGTATACATAAGCATCACGCACGTAATGCAAAACGCATTTTTTTTGTATCTGTAATTATATGGATTATCGTCGCAATTGTATTAGTGATGGAATATAAAAAAGGGATGCTATTCACTTTGGAGAAAGAAAATCTGAAATTAATAGGTGTTGTACTACCGGCATTTGGATTATTAATATATAGCTTTATGGAAAAACGAAGATCAAAAATGCTTAAACAGGAACATTATAATATAGAGACTTCTGAATTATTTGAGCAACAAAAATTTGTTGTTCGCAAAGAGGTAGGGGTATTTCAAGTAATAACGTACTTTGGATTAGATGGAAATACAGTAGGGTTTTTAAAAGAAGAGTATGATTTTGTTATTCAACGTGTATGGCAAGTTGTACTTTTTTTTCTTTTTAAGGGACTACATAAGCAACAATTTTATTTATATAATCACTCGGGAGAAAGATTGTTGCGTGTTCAAAAGGAGATGGGAGTACGCAACTTCTATACTTTTTCTAATGTAGATGGAAAGAAAATTGGAGAGTTGAAACAAGTACTAAGTTTAACAAAGTGGGAATGGATCTTTTTAGGGGTGGATGGTAAAGAACTTGGTAAAGTGACTGGGGACCTTTCAGCAACAATGCAGAAAATAGACTGGCGAGATGGAACGCATATTGATGTGAAAGAAGATGGTATTCCGTTAGAAGCTGTTAAGTATTTCTCGGCAAGCGGTGGTTCACTTGTTACAGCTTCTATAAGTGAACAGGCAGAATTACCACGAGCGGTTTATTACAGTGTTTCTGCCATAATTACAATTAAAAATTAAAATATATATAAAGATAGATGGGATACCATCTATCTTTTTTATGTGATTAGAACATATTGTTTCGTTGAAAAATGTATGTCTTACCTATCACAAAAAAAGTCTGCTTTGTATACATTAAGATGTATGGATGTATTTTTTATATTTTAAAAATAATAGGAGGAGAAGTGTATGTGTCTGTTCGGTAAGTATTGGAAAAAGTTATCGAGATTGTTTAATAGACAATTAGATTATTTTTTAGATAATAAGTTATTGCCTGCTGTGGAAAGACTTTTATTTTCACAAAACTTTGCGAGATTTATTCAAAGAAACTCTAAGCAAGCTACGGAAGAATTTATTGAATCAAGTAGATTTCAATCTATTATTTGTAACATTTTAAAAGAATGTAATACATCACCTTTTAAAGAAATTGCAGAGCAGTATTTGGGTAAACACGTAGAAATCACTGTGACAGTTGGACAGTTAATGGGTGTAATTGTAGCAGTTGGTGATGATTTCTTAATATTGCAAGAAGGAATAGGAACAGAAGTTTTATTACCATTTACAAGTATTATATCAATTAAAGAAGCGTAAGAAAGGAGACTTATATATGTTATTTACTAATGAATTGCGTAAGCATGTTGGTGAGTTAGTGCAAGTTGTGACAGCGGTTGAAATTGTTGCGGGTATTCTGTTATCTGTGACAGGCGGGGCAGTAAGTGTTCGTACATCACCTTCTTATGGACCACCGGAAGATGTAGTTGTACGTATTCCTATCATTTCTTATGTTCGTTTGGAAGGGTAAGAGTGATACACGTATGAGAGTATCAGTTGTTATTCCAGCGCATAATGAAGCGAGCACTTTATCACAAGTTTTAGTAGAAGTGGAGAAGTTGAAACCATATGAAATTATCGTAGTAGATAATGGATCGACAGATGGGACGAAAGAAATAGCGTTACAACATCATTGTCATGTCATTTATTATCAATATTCTCTTGGCAATGATGTTGGACGGGCAATCGGAGCAAGAGAAGCGAAAGGTGACATTGTTTTGTTTTTAGATGGTGACATCGTCATTGATAATAAAGAGCTACAAAGCTTCATAAAAGGAATTCAGCAAGGTCACCAAATTGTTGTGAATAATTTAACATGGTCTGTTTATTTAAAGATGAGACCGCATTATACGACAGTTGGCAAATTTATGTTGAATCGCTATTTGAATAAAAAGGAGCTTGTTGTTGGATCTTTAATTGCAATTCCACATGCAATGAGTAGGGAAGTTATTCAGAAATTTGGTTGGTGGAATTTAGCAGATCCAGCACTGTTTCAAGCGATGGCGATGTCTAGAGGAGTAGATATTGTCGATATGGCTTCGGTCGATGTCATTCACACAAATAAAGTTCGTCCTGTTCATACTGGTGTATCAACCGGTTCGCCTTATCCGAAAGCGACTAGTCGTATTATGGGCGATCATTTACGTGCTTTGCAATACGTAATCGAAACATACGGTAAACGCGGCGGTTTTTCGGAAGGAAACAGGGATAGAAAGTTTATAGGGAAGTATAAACCAGTTTTATTACAAAAGGGAAAAGCAAAATATAGTGCGATTATACCAGTATCAGAAGAAAAAATGACTATAAGATCTGTTATACAAGAAGTAAAAAAAGCAGGGATAGATGAAATTATAGTGGTTGCGAATGGCGCTGATATTGAGACAATTAAACAAGCAAAGCTAGAGAATGTTGTCGTTATTGAATTTGGGAAAGCGCTCGGACATAATGTGGCCCGAGCGATAGGAGCTATGCATGCCACAGCTGATATTTGTTTATTTGTCGATGGTGATTTTGTTATTCCGGGAAAAAAACTAATTCCATTTTTACATGCTATTGAAGATGGGAATGATGTGGCGTTAAATGATTTACAGTGTTTATTAGATATGTTTCATCCGGCAGACCCAATTAGCATGGGAAAATATTTTATGAATTTGGTAGCGAAACGACCAGATTTATGGAATAACTCATTAACGGCAGTACCACATGCTATGCATAAAAAGGTAATAGAGAAAATAGGATATGATTCTCTTATCATTCCACCACTGGCTCAAATGAAAGCTATTTTGGAGGGATTCTCTATTACAGCGGTAGAATTTGTAGATGTTATAAAAACAAATCGAGTACGCCCAGAGCAACATGGATTTGTAAATGGGCGTATTCCAGCATTTGATCGTATTTTTGGTGATCAACTTGAGGCAATTGCATATTTATTGCAATCCACAAACAAACGCGGGAGTTTTACAGATGGAGAGCGGGATCGAAATATAATTCAACAATTGAGAAAGGAAGAAGAGAATACAGATGAATGTTAGTAGTACAGTTGCCATTATCGGATTAGGATATGTTGGCCTTCCTTTGGCAGTTCATTTTGCAGAGAGAGGACATACAGTAATTGGATTAGATAAAGATACTAGAAAAATAGAATCAATTATAAAAGGAGAAAGTTATATTCCGGATGTTTCTTCTAAATTGTTACAAAGTTTATTGACTAAAAAAAAATTAATAGTAAATACACCGGATCAAGGTATTGCTGATTTTCAAAATAGTGATTACGTTATTGTCACTGTTCCGACTCCAATTAATGAAAAAAGAGAACCAGACTTAAGTGCCCTCATTTCAGCTTCGCATTATATACAACAAAACCTTCAAAAAGGACAAACCTTCATTTTTGAAAGCTCCACATATCCAGGTACGCTCGAGGAAGTTATTATTCCGATTATTTCTCAAACAGGAAAAAAGGTAGGAGAGGATTTCTATATCGGATACTCCCCTGAAAGAATTGATCCAGCTAACAGTCAATATTCCGTTCAAACAATTCCAAAAGTAATTAGTGGACAAACAGAAAAGTGTAAACAAAAAGTACAGGATTTATATAGCACCATCTTTGACGTAATTGTTCCTGTTAGCTCTCCAAAAGTAGCAGAGATGTGTAAGCTATTTGAAAATATTCAACGTTTAGTGAACATCTCGTTAGTAAACGAGTTAAATATGTTGTGTGAAAGTTTAGGAATCGATTTTTATGAGTCACTTGAAGCGGCATCTACAAAACCATTTGGATTTACTCCGTATTGGCCAGGGCCAGGGATAGGGGGACACTGTATTCCGGTAGATCCTTTATATTTCCAGTGGAGAATAAAAAAGAATGGAGCAATTAGTCAATTAATTGAGGCGGCACATGTAATTAATGAAGAAATGCCAGAGAAAATGGCCTGGAAAGTAAAAGGTGTGGTGCAACCACCTGCAACTGTTTTAGTTGTAGGGATTGCATATAAGAAAGATGTAAATGACTTAAGAGAATCACCAGCGTTGCCAATCATTGAATTGTTAATAAATGAAGGATATGAGATAGAATATCACGATCCATATATTTCTTCTGCAAAATTTGGAGATAAGGTGTACCAATCTGTTTCTTTGGATGAACAAGTCCTTAAACAAGCGGATTGTATTTTAATTTTAACTGATCACTCTAATATTGATTGGAAGCTTTTTAAAGGAATGAAGCGAGTAATAGATACACGTGGAATTATAAAGAAGGTGAGTGTATGAGTAAGAAATGTTTAATTACAGGTGGAGCAGGATTTATTGGATCACATTTAGCTGAAGAGCTGGTGAAAAGAGGTTATGGGGTCACGATCGTTGATAACTTCTATAAAGGAAAAAATAAATATCATGATGAATTGATGAAAGAGATTCGGGTTATTCCAATAAGTGTTTTAGATAAAAATTCTATTTATGAATTAGTAAATCAACATGATGTAGTGTTTCATTTAGCGGCAATTTTAGGTGTAAAAACGACAATGGAAAAGAGTATAGAGCTTATTGAAACGAATTTTGATGGAACGAGAAACATTTTACAAGCAGCGCTAAAAGAAAAGAAGAAAGTAGTCTTTGCTTCTACTTCAGAAGTATATGGTAAGGCAAAGCCACCCTTCTCTGAAGAGGGGGATCGATTATACGGGGCAACTTCTAAAATACGTTGGAGCTATGCAATTTGTAAAACGTTAGAAGAAACATTATGTTTAGGATACGCATTAGAAGGTTTACCGGTAACGATTGTTCGTTATTTTAATATTTATGGTCCAAGAGCGAAAGATGGTCCGTATGCAGGGGTAATCCCACGATTTATCCGTGCTGCCCTGCAAGGGGAAGACATTCTCGTATATGGAGATGGAAAGCAGACACGTTGCTTTACGTATGTAAGTGATGCGGTAGAGGCAACGATTCGAGCAATGGATGAGAAGGTAAATGGTGAGATTATTAATATAGGTTCTGAGAATGAAAAGAGTATAAAAGAAGTAGCGGCAGTAATAAAAAAATTAACGAATTCTTCTTCAAAAATTGTCCAAGTACCTTTCGAAGAGGTATATCCACATGGCTTTGAAGAAATTCCAAATAGAAGACCAGATGTAACGAAATTAAGAGAACTTGTTCAATTTCAAGCGAAAGTAACGTGGGAACAAGGGTTGAAAGAAACTATTAAATGGTTTCGTGAAGAAAACAATGGCTAAGTCGCTATCGATTATTATACCTGTATGTAATGAAGCGGATACGATTTCAGATGTTATTCAATCGGTAAAAGGATTAAATCCAGTAGAGATTATTGTAGTAGCAAACGGTTGTAATGATGGGACAGAAGAGGTTGCTAATCGATTAGGGTGTAAAGTAATCAAGTATACAGAGTTACTCGGGAATGATGTTGGCCGTGCAGTTGGCGCAAAACAGGCGATAGGTGATGTATTACTATTTATAGATGGAGATTTTGCTATTCAAACTTCAAAGTTACAATTATTCCTAAATCCAATTTTACATGATCAGGCCGACATCGTTTTAAATAATTTGGATGCGTTATTTTTAAAGAAACAAAAACCGCACTCCGTGACAGTATGGCGCCAAATATTAAATGCCATGTTAGAGCGTGAAGAGTTAAAGATTGATTCTTTATTATCTGTACCTCATGCGTTGACGAAAGAAGTTGTTCAAAGTATTGGATATGAATGTTTTGTTAACCCTATTGTCGCCCATTTACGTCTAGTTCAAAGCAAATGGAGAATTAGTCGACATTGTGCAATTGACGTTATTACGCCAAATAAATTTAGGCCGACCGAGCATGCTGCGTATGGCACAGGTCTTTCTCCATCTGAAAAACGGATGATAGGTGATCATATAGAAGCTGTAGCGGAGCGGATAGTAGGTAGTGATGAGCGCGGAGGGTATTATGATGGAAATAGGAAAAGAGAGAGTGTCTACCATACTTTAAGTTTCGAAGATTTTTATCAAGGATGGGGCGTTACATCTAAATTGTATAAAGGAAAGCAATTATCGGTCATTATTCCTGTACAAGATGAAGAGAAAACAATTGGAAACGTTATAGAAGAGCTTCGCAAAATTGAACCTTTTGAAATTATCGTTGTTGTAAATGGTTCGTCTGATCAAACAGCAACGATTGCAAAAGACAAGGGAGCAACGACAATTGTATATAAAGAAGCACTCGGAAATGATGTGGGGCGCTCACTTGGAACGTATTTTGCAAAAGGGGAAATTGTGTTATTTATAGACGGTGATTTTGTTATTCCAGCGAGTGAGCTATATCCTTTTGCGAAAGCTATTGCAGATGGAACAGATGTTGCATTAAATGATCTAAATCATTATTTAGATTTAAGAGTACCGCTTCATCTTGTAACTGCATTTAAATATGCATTAAATTTAGCTTGTGATAGAAAAGATCTAGGCGTAGGCTCTCTTATCGCTGTACCGAATGCGTTTAGCCGTAAGTGTTTGAAAGAAATTGGGTATAGATCTTTACTGTCACCTTGTGTAGCCCAAGTGAAAGCTATTTTGTCAAGATTCGAAATTGCATGTGTAAGTCGTGTAGAGGTCGATAAGATGAACCGTATTCGTCCCAGTGAACATTTTGCAAAAATAGGCCATCCTCCAGCTGTCTTGCGAATTATAGGTGATCATATCGAAGGATTAGAGCAATTAATTGTATTAGAAGGCAGTCGTGGTGGATTCTATGATGGGAATAGAAAAAGAGATATTTTAGAGTAGTAACAAAAAAAGTGTACAACATATGTACACTTTTTTGTTCTGTTATAAAAACTATAACAGATTAGGAGGTAAGAGTATTACAGCTCTACAATGGGTATTGTTCTTATATTACAAAATAGGACTCGTATATAAAGATACCAAAAAAATACAATTAAGGGAAGGGTTAATTATAAAGACTTTTAAGTGAAGTTAACACTATGTCTATAGTAGTTTGTTCAACATTTCACAAACATGTCACAACTATTTCGTTCACTTTCACCAAAAAGTAGTATTCTAAGTGTGTAAGCTGTTATATAAAAAATCTTAGTCCTGTACTAATCAAAAATGGAGGAGATTAGGATGACTCAAGTATTAGAAAATGTTAAAAACGCATGGGAAAACTTTAAAGGTGAAAAATGGAAAGCAGAGATTGATGTTCGCGATTTCATTTTAAATAATGTAAACGTTTTCGAAGGGGATGAATCTTTCTTAGCGGGAGCAACTGAAGCAACGAAACAACTGTGGGATCAAGTAATGGATTTAACAACGAAAGAACGTGAAAACGGTGGCGTTCTTGATATGGATACAAAAATTGTTTCTTCTATTACATCACATGAACCAGGATATTTAAATAAAGATATTGAAAAAGTAGTCGGTTTCCAAACTGAAAAACCATTTAAACGTTCTTTACAACCATATGGTGGTATTCGTATGGCGGAACAAGCTTGTGAATCTTATGGATACGAAATGGATAAAGAACTTAGTCGTATTTTTAGAGATTGGAGAAAAACTCATAACCAAGGTGTGTTCGATGCTTATACACCAGAAATGAGAAATGCACGTAAATCAGGTGTAATTACTGGTCTTCCAGATGCATACGGACGTGGACGTATTATCGGTGACTACCGACGCGTAGCATTATATGGTATTGATCATTTAATTGAAGCGAAAAAAGCAGATTTAAATTTAACTGGCGGTGTAATGAGTGAAGATACAATGCGTTTACGCGAGGAGTTATCTGAGCAAATGCGTGCACTTCAAGAATTAAAACAAATGGCTGCTTCTCATGGCTTTGATATTTCTAAACCAGCAACAAATACACAAGAAGCATTCCAATGGTTATACTTCGCATATCTTGCAGCAATTAAAGAGCAAAACGGAGCTGCAATGAGTCTTGGACGTACTTCTACATTCTTAGATATTTATATTGAAAGAGATTTAGCAAATGGTACTTTAACAGAAGAAGAAGTACAAGAAATTGTTGATCACTTTATTATGAAATTACGTCTTGTGAAATTTGCAAGAACACCTGATTATAATGAATTATTCTCTGGTGACCCAACTTGGGTAACTGAGTCTATCGGTGGTATGGCATTAGATGGTCGTCCATTAGTAACAAAGAACTCATTCCGTTTCTTGCATACATTAGATAATTTAGGACCAGCTCCAGAACCAAACTTAACAGTTCTTTGGTCTAAACAATTACCACAGAACTTTAAAAACTACTGTGCGAAAATGTCTATTAAAACATCAGCAATTCAATATGAAAATGATGACATTATGCGTGCTGACTACGGCGATGACTACGGAATTGCTTGTTGTGTATCTGCAATGAGAATTGGTAAACAAATGCAGTTCTTCGGCGCACGTGCAAACTTAGCAAAAGCATTACTATATGCGATTAACGGTGGTAAAGATGAAAAATCTAAAGCACAAGTTGGTCCTGAGTATGCACCGATTACTTCTGAAGTATTAGATTATGAAGAAGTTATGCATAAGTTTGATATGACAATGGAATGGTTAGCGGGTCTATATTTAAACACATTAAATGTTATTCACTACATGCATGATAAATATAGCTACGAACGTATTGAAATGGCACTTCATGATACAAATGTTCTTCGTACAATGGCAACAGGTATCGCGGGTCTATCTGTAGTAGCAGACTCTTTAAGTGCAATTAAATATGCAAAAGTAAAACCGATTCGTGATGAAAATGGTATTGCAATTGACTTTGAGATTGAAGGAGATTTCCCTAAATACGGTAACAATGATGACCGTGTAGATGAAATCGCTGTAAACCTTGTGAAAACATTTATGAATAAACTTCGTAAACATAAAACATACAGAAATTCTGTTCATACAATGTCAATTTTAACAATCACATCTAACGTTGTATACGGTAAGAAAACTGGTAACACTCCAGATGGTCGCCGTACTGGAGAACCATTTGCACCAGGTGCGAACCCAATGCATGGACGTGATACAAAAGGTGCATTAGCTTCATTATTATCTGTAGCTAAATTACCATATGAAGATGCACAAGATGGTATTTCTAATACATTCTCTATTATTCCAAAAGCACTTGGTAAAGAAGATGATGTACAAATACGTAACTTAGTATCTATGCTTGATGGTTATGCAGTAAAAGAAGGTCATCACTTAAATATTAACGTATTCAATCGTGAAACATTAATGGATGCAATGGAACATCCTGAAAAATATCCACAATTAACAATTCGCGTATCTGGTTATGCTGTAAACTTTATTAAATTAACTCGTGAACAACAAATTGATGTAATTAACCGTACAATGCATGAAAGCATGTAAATGAAAAAAGTGTCTCTCTCTGCTTGTTATAAATGGCAGAGAGAGGCTGTTTCAATAAAGGAGGAAGTAACATGGTAAAAGGAAGAATTCATTCTGTAGAGTCTTGTGGTACTGTTGATGGCCCAGGAATTCGTTATGTCATATTTACACAAGGGTGTTTATTACGTTGTCAATATTGTCATAATGCTGATACGTGGGAGATCGGTAAAGGAAAAGAAATAACAGTCGAAGAAGTAATGCAGGATGTGACATGTTACCTTCCTTTTATTGAAGCTTCCGGAGGCGGTATAACAGTTAGTGGTGGGGAACCATTATTACAGCTAGATTTCTTAATTGAATTATTTAAGAAATGTAAGGAAGTTGGAATTCATACAACAATTGATTCTTCAGGTGGTTGTTATTCTGAAGAACCAGAATTCCAACATAAGCTAGATATTTTAATGGATTACACAGATTTAGTTTTATTGGATTTGAAACATATTGATTCAAAGAAACACCGTAAATTAACAGGAAAACCAAATGAACATATTTTACAATTTGCTCGTTATTTATCGGATAAAAATAAACCGATTTGGGTACGACATGTATTAGTTCCTGATATTACTGATAATGAAGAGGATCTACAAAAGTTATCTAGCTTTATTCAAAGTCTGTCTAATGTTCAGAAAGTTGAAGTGTTACCATACCATAAACTTGGTGTATATAAATGGGAGGCACTTGGGCATAAGTATCCACTTGCAAATGTAGAACCACCTACTGAAAAAAATGTAGAGCAAGCAAGACATATTTTACAAGCAGTCTAATCCAAATTTTGGATTAGATTTTTTGCTTTCTTTACAATAAAACCTAGAGTATATATATAGAAAAGAGTATACTGAAAATAGAATATCCATATTTTTGTAAGGAATAAGTGGAGAAATTTACATAATTGTAAAGGGAAATCAAAATAGTAAAAAGAATTAAGAAGTAAAAGAGTGAGTATCATGGAATAGAGAACATTTGTAAGTTATTGCGAAAGCTCTTATAGGAAAGTATAATGTAAAGATATGAGCACAGATAGGATTAAGGGGTCAATCTTATATGCTTTGCATATCCACGACAGGTACATAGCTGAAAGAGAAATATTAGAGTCTGTTTATGTAATTTTTAAGGAAAATGTTTTTCCTATTGTCGTATATGCAATATGGAGAAACAATAAGCTAGGAGTGGATTTGTTTGATAAAAAACCCCAAGGTTTTAATATTAACTGCACATTACGGTAACGGTCATGTGCAAGTAGCGAAAACATTAGAACAAACATTTCGCCAAAAAGGAATTAAAGATGTAATTGTATGTGATTTGTTCGGAGAATCACATCCAGTTATAACCGATATTACAAAATATTTATATTTAAAAAGTTATACAATAGGAAAAGAATTATACCGCTTGTTTTATTATGGCGTAGAAAAAATTTATGATAAAAAAATAGCATCTTGGTATGCGAATTTCGGAAGAAAACGTTTGAAATTACTTTTACAAGCAGAGAAACCGGATATTGTTATTAATACCTTTCCGATTATAGCTGTGCCAGAGTTAAAAAAACAAACAGGTATTTCAATTCCTGTGTATAACGTATTAACGGATTTTTGTGTGCACAAAATATGGATTCATCGGGAAGTAGATCGTTATTTTGTAGCAACGGATCACGTGAAAAAAGTTATGATTGATATTGGTGTGCCCGCGGAGCAAATTGTTGAAACTGGAATTCCGATTCGTAGTAGTTTTGAGTTAAAGATCAATCCAGACATTATATATAATAAATATCAGTTATGTAAGAATAAAAAGATTTTACTAATTGTAGCAGGTGCTCATGGGGTATTAGGAAGTGTAAAAGAACTATGCCAATCATTTATGTCAGTGCCTGATTTACAAGTAGTTGTCGTTTGTGGGAAAAATGAAGCGTTAAAGCAGGATTTATTAGGGTTACAGGAAAAAAATCCTGATGCATTAAAAGTATTTGGTTATGTTGAAAATATTGATGAACTATTCCGTGTTACTTCTTGTATGATTACGAAGCCAGGCGGGATTACGTTAAGTGAAGCGGCAGCATTGCAAGTACCTGTCATTTTATATAAGCCTGTTCCAGGACAAGAAAATGAAAATGCGATGTACTTTGAAAGAACAGGAGCTGCAGTTGTCATTCGTGATGATAGTGAGGTTTTTGCAACAACAGAGGCGTTATTACAAGATGATATGAAGCTTCTTCAAATGAAAGAAGCGATGAAAAGCATTTATCGTCCGGAGCCAGCTGGTCATATTGTGGATACAATTTTGGCAGAAAATCATGTAGAACCGAATCATATACCTATTAAATCACCTGCTCTTGCACAATCATTTACTTAATATGAAACCCTCTTTTGTATATTTAAAGAGGGTTCTTTATTGTTTTTAAAGATAAAGTAGCAACTTATCCACATGAAGATTACGTTTGCATTAAACAGTAAAGTCGGAATATTAACAACTATATCCACATTGTCCACAATTTTTAGAAAAATATCCACAATTCTAACATTTTCTATACGTTACAACATATAAACTTGTGAAGGGTATGTGGAATTTATTCACAATTCTATAAATTATGTGGATAACTTTATCCACATAAAAAAGGTTCCTTGTAAATAAGGAACCTTTTGTTTTACTCTATCACGTAGAACAAATATGTAATGAGAATGAATAATTAGGGGGGAGACGTTCTAATTATTCATTCTCACTTTAAATACTTTTCGAGCGATAACCCGCTGCGCGATCTGCTTTACGAAATTCTCGTTGGTAGAGAACTTCTTGTGTACTAGATAATGCGTTTTTTGCTTTGTCACGTTTCTTTTTATCCATTACAAATCACCTCGTGTCCTAAAGTCACTATCTATCGTTTCCAAAGACATGGGGTGATATACGTATATGTTAAAATGTTAATGATTAATTATTATTTCTGAAAATTTATATTATGCTTCTTTTAAGTGATGAGCATCTTGGAACGTTGTATCTCGCATTGTAGCAAGTGTATATTGATCTTTTGGAATTTCATATAAGTTATATACTTCTTCATTCGCGTTAATTTCATCATAAACGGCTTTTCTTGTTTCGTTTGCTAGATTTACGTATTGTAATTTTTCTGCAGCTTTAATAGAACGAATATTTATTTTACGAATACGCATAAAAATCGTTTCAATATCTAATTCATAGAAAAGTTCGCTAAAAAATGAATCTTTTGCCAATTTATTATAGCCTTTTCCATGATAAGGTTTGCCAAGCCATGTTCCAAGGAATCCGGCTTTTTCTTGCACATCAAATAAAGTAATTGTTCCGATAGGGTTACCCCATTCATCTAAAATTGTGCGTGAAATTAATTCCCCACGCTCTTCAGCTTCAATCGTTTGTTTCGTTAAAAATAAATATTCCTCATAAGAATAAGCCTTTTGACGCACAAAAGGGAAGACAGCTGGATCCACCATTAACTCGTATAGAACGTGGCTGTCGTGTAAGTCGCGTTTTTTCAACATACTAACTCCTCCTCACACGAGGGTAGCATGACGAAAAAACACCCCACCCTCGAAATTTTTATATCAATCTTTAAAAAATTTCGGGGTGGGAATCGAACCCACTAGAACCAGTTTCTAACGCTGGTGGCGCACCATTTGCCTTCCCCATTCATCAATTTGAAAATGATAATCACGACACAAATTGATTATGGTTTCATTCAGTTTATAATCGTATAATACTTTATCTAGTCAAAAAAATAAACTAGTTTTTTTTATTTTTTTTGTAAATTATTTTTCCATCAATCATAGTTAGTACAGGCTTGGCTAAATAATGGAAAGGATGGTGTGTCCATAACACGAGATCAGCATCTTTTCCAACCTCAATGCTTCCAATTCTATCCTCTAAACGTAAATTTCGCGCTGGAAATATAGTGATTCCTTCTAGGGCAGTTTTTTCATCTAATCCTTCCCTTACCGCGACAGCAGCACAAACATTTAAATATTGAATGGGTGTATAGGGGTGATCTGTTGTGATAGAAACTTCCACACCATTTTTTGATAAAACATGGTAAGTGTCCCATGTTTTATTTTTTAGTTCGATTTTAGAACGGCGTGTAAGCGTAGGGCCAACTGAAACCTTCAAATTGTGTTTCGAAAGTTCTTCAACAATAAAGTGTCCTTCTGTACAATGTTCAATACGTAAATCGAGATTGAACTCTGTTGCAAAACGTAGAGCTGAACTAATATCATCTGCTCGGTGAGCGTGGATACGTACGGGTATTTCGCGGCGTAATGCTTTTAAGATAGGAAGCATTCGAAAATCAGCTTCATGCCCGTAGTGCTGTGCTTCATAGAATGATTCCCGAAGTAATCCCATAATTCCCATACGTGTTATGGATTCTTTTGTTCCATTACTATGGACCTTTTTAGGATTTTCGCCAAAGGCAATCTTTAAGCCAGCAGGTTCTTGAATAATCATATGATCAATACAAGTTCCAGCTGTTTTTATTACACAAGTAGTACCACCGATAATGTTTTGACTTCCTGGCATAACATGAACAGTTGTGATTCCGTTTCGTACAGCATCTTGAAATGCAATGTCAAAAGGGTGGATTCCGTCCAAAGAACGGATATGTGGTGTTGAAACTTCAGATGTTTCATTTGCATCATTACCAGCCCAACCAGTACCTTCATCATAGAGACCAAGATGAGTATGGACATCAATAAATCCAGGCAAGAGATGAAGAGCACGTGCGTCTATAACTGTCATATCTTGAGTAGGTTGAATGGAAGGGCTGACCTCAGCAATTCTTTCTCCTATAACGAGTACATCCCCTTGAAGTTTTGGGGATGTAATAGGATAGACAATGGCTTGTTTGAGCAATATTTTCATAGGTACCTCATTTCTGTTACTTTATAATGTTAATGGAATTTAAGGGAAAGTAACGGAAAGATTATTTGTGTAATAATGCTCCGAATTCTAGAAAATGAAAGTTTTGAAAGGGCCCCTTTAAAACTGTGTTTTAGAAGTACTACATTGTATGCGAAAGTATATTTTGTAATGCATGGTCTATTGCCGGAAATGTGTATTGATATCCATGTTTAATTGCTTTACTAGGTAATACATATTGCCCTTCTAGTACAAGTATGCTCATCTCACCCAATAAAGTGTGAATCATAAACGAAGGGACAGGTAACCAATGAGGTTTTTTCATTATAGTTGCAATGGTTTCTCCAAATTCCTTCATTCTTATAGGTTGGGGAGCTGTAATGTTAAGAGCTCCATCAATTTCTTCTTTGTGTATGATGAAATCAATCATGCGAACGACATCGGCTATATGAATCCATGATAACCATTGGTTCCCAGATCCAATTGTACCTCCGATATAGAATTGATAGGGGAGTAGCATTTTTGGAAGAGCTCCTCCGTCTGCGCCTAATACGACTCCCAATCTTGCGTAGATCGTTCGTATTCCGAGAGAACGTGCTTTAGATGCTTCTTGTTCCCATGAATATACTGTATTTGCTAAAAAGTCATTTCCAGGAGTCTCATGCTGCTCTGTAAAAGAATCGGTTTCAGACGTTCCGTAGTATCCAATAGCACTTGCGTTAATAAATGTGTGTGGTTTTGTATGGAGTGCTTGTAATTGTTTAATGAGTCCTTTTGTTGTTTGAATTCTACTGTTTAAAATGACTTTCTTTTGTTTCTTTGTCCATCTACTATTAATAGACTCTCCAGCTAGATTAATAACTACATCGATAGAAGAGAGGGGGAAGGTTTGTAAATCTGGTGTCCATTGAACATACTGCAGGTTAGGGTCGGAAGTTTCATTAGCTTTTTTTCGCGTGAGAATGTAAACAGTATATCCTTTTTGAATAAAAAAAGTAGAAAGGTATTTACCGATAAAGCCGGTACCACCAGAAATTGCGATTTTCACAAGTATTTCCTCCTCATTATATATATTCTTGAAAAGCAAAAACGTTCCTCGACTATGTTAAAATAATAGAGAGGTGAGAGTATGGCTGTCATTACAAAAATAGAAGTACAAAAACGATCGAAAGAACGGTTTAATATTTATATTGATAAAGGTCAAGGGGAAGAGTACGGGTTTAGTGTGAATGAAGTAATCTTAATAAAACACGGATTACAAAAGGGCTTAGAAATTGATGAAATAGCGTTAGGAAATATTTTGTACAATGAAGAGGTACAAAAAGCATATTTACAAGCAATCTCCTATTTATCCTATCAAATGAGAACGAAACAAGAAATAGAAGATTTTTTACGAAAAAAAGAAGTGGGACAGGCCATCATCTCTGAAGTCGTTTCAAAATTATTACATGAACGATATATTAATGATAAAGAGTACGCTGTTTTATATACGAGAACGCAAAGTAATGTGAATCGAAAAGGTCCCACCGTTATTAAAAGAGAGTTGTTAAATAAAGGTGTTCAGGATCTAATTATTACGCATAGTTTACAAGAATATCCGAAGGAAAAGCAAATTGAAAATGCTTTAATTCTTATAGAAAAGAAGAAAAAGTCTTATCAAAAGCATTCCTTTTTACAAATGAAGCTAAAGCTAGACGAAATGCTTGTTCGTAAAGGATATTCTAGAGATGTGATTCAAATTTGTTTGGAAGAATTGAAAGACGAAAAAGATGACGAAAAGCAACAAGAAGCGTTACACTATCATGGAAATAAATATTATGAGAAATATAAGAAGTATGATGGATGGACATTCCAAAATAAGATGAAACAAGCGTTATATCGCAAAGGGTTCTCTATTGATGAGATAGAGATATTTTTGCAGATGAAACGCGAAGAGGGATGAGGGGAATAAGATGAATATGCCAAAGCGCTACAGTGAAATGACACCACATGAGCTAAGGGAAGAAATTGGGCTTTTGAAAGAGCAAGCGATAAAGGCTGAGCAACTTGGAATTGTAAATGAGTTCGATGTATTAATGAGAAAGATGGCAATGGCTCGTGCTTATATGACTGACATAAACAAATTCCATATTGGTGAGACATATGAATTGGTAGAAGAACCTGGTATATTATTTGAAATTACGTATTTCAATGGGGTATTTGCTTGGGGACATAAGCAAAATGATAGTGAAGAGATTGGAATACCGATTTCTTTATTGCAAGAAAAATAAAAACCAGAGAGCGAATATCTCTCTGGTTTTCATCTTTGGTAGGCGTTACAGGAGATAGGAGATTCTAAAATTGGCGTTTTTTACATTCATTCGCCAATATAATGAGAGACTGGGTTTGTTGCGTCTGTCCGTTAACTTGCGCTTTTGCATGTTTCGGACGAGTCCACGTATGGTTAAATAATTCAGAACGACTATCTAAGCGATCACGGTAGCTCATCTTTATCACCTCGTGTAGGAAGTTAAATTAATTTGTACTACTCTTCCTGCTGATTTGCAGCACGCATACGTTCTTGTGGGTGCGTGTTAATTGTGCCGTTAGGTCGTTTCGAAGCGAAGCGTGATTTCGCTTTCGGTTGACCGTCGATTTTGCTGTTGTTTTTTGACTCAGACCAAAATTCGGCTTGTTTACCCATTGCGAACGCCCTCCTCATCATCAGTTGATACCTCTTGAAGAAGTATCAATTATAGAATGTGCAAAATAGAAGAAACTATCCTTTAGAAATGAAGGGATAATTAGGTAAAGGAGATTAGAACATGAATGATATTTATGAAGCATTAACGAAAGAACTATTGGACAAAAATGACAAACTTTCTTACGCGCAAGCTCGGGCGTGGGTTGAATTACTGTGGGAAGATTTTCAAACAACTTATGCGAAATCAGGTCGTTATCAAGGAGAAGAAATGACTGAACAAGTGGTGCGATCATGGATTAATAATCATGGAGGACGCCTTCATGAAATGCGTACAAATAATCCGAAATATAGCCATCTAATCAATCAAGAAGATCATTTGAAACATTAAAAAAAGCGACTTAAGTCGCTTTTTTTAATGTGGAAGTAATTCCAGTTTTTTTCGAAGTTTTTCTTCACTAAAAATCCATCCTGTATAGGAACTAATAATATTTAAATTATGATCGAGTTGAACAATTGCAACGAATGGATAATAATCTTTACTGCGATATCGCAAATCAATGAATCGAACTTCGTAATAATGATCATAATCGAAAATGTCCCAGCGATAAACAGGGGAGAAAGATAGAAATGCTGAGATATTTTCATCTTGTTTCGCGGCGCGCATAATAGCGTTATCTGGGAACGGTACCCGGTCGAACTTATCATATACCATGATATTTCCACGATGCCATCTAGCAACGTAGTAATAATCAGTTGTAACGACTGCTAAATGATAATGATAAAATCGATAAGAAGGAGAAATGATTATCTTCTCAACATTTTTGAACCGTTTTTGTACAACGCTTCTTATATTTCTATGCATCATAATCCGTCCGATGTAGTAAATAATCATTAATATATACGCTGCTAAGGCAGTATACCCTTTATGGGAACCTACGAGCATACAAGCAATTGCGAGTATGTGGATAAAGAAAATGACTGTATCGAATGTATTAATGATGCCGAGCGCTACCCATTTTTTTGTGAAGGGCCGTAATGCCTGTGTACCGTAGGCATTAAAAATATCTACAAAGACATGAAGAAAGACGGCAATAAATGACCAAAGTAGTAGGTGCAAATATGGGGCGTCTGAAAAGAAGGCGAAAGAGATGCCACTTATAAGGAATGACCAAAGAATCACTGCAGGAATGGAATGAGTAATCCCACGATGATTTCTTATATATTTAGCGTTATTACGCAATTTTAAAACTGTATCGATGTCAGGAATATTGGAACCGGCAATTGTAGCAAGCATAACTGCTTGTGGCCCAATATCACTTTGTGCTATGGCTGGATCTAACGTTGCCAAACTGCCTAGAGTAACGCCCATAACAAGGTGAGTGGCTGTGTCCATAGAAATACACCTCCGTTTTTTATTAATGTAACTCTTTTTATTCGATACCTCAAGTCCTTTGCCTTCTATTTCCTATGTCATCTTACTTAAATTTTTTCCTAAAATCTTTATAATAGTACTTATATGCAAAAAAATGAGGGGGATCAAGTTTGACACTTGAAATATTAAATAATTTTAACATAGAGCAGTTTCAAAATGATTTAATTGGTTGGTTTGAAAAAGAGCAACGCGACTTACCGTGGCGTAAAAATAAAGATCCATACCGCGTTTGGGTTTCGGAAATTATGTTGCAGCAAACAAGGGTAGAAGCTGTAAAACCATATTACGCGAATTTTATGGGGAAGTTTCCTACTCTAGAAGCTTTGGCAAATGCTGATGATGAAGAAGTGTTAAAAGCATGGGAAGGTTTAGGGTATTATTCTAGAGCACGAAATTTACATGCGGCCGTAAAAGAAGTAAAAGAAGTATACGGCGGGATAGTACCGAGTGATGTAAAGAAAATTGAAAAGTTAAAGGGAGTCGGACCATATACAAAAGGTGCTATTTTAAGTATTGCATATGGTATACCAGAGCCAGCAGTTGACGGAAATGTTATGCGTGTATTATCCCGTATTTTATCAGTATGGGATGACATTGCAAAACCGAAAACTAGAAAAGTGTTTGAAGAGATTGTACGTGAAATTATTTCGGCAGAAAACCCATCTTATTTTAATCAAGGATTGATGGAGTTAGGTGCACTAATTTGTATTCCAAAAAATCCAGCATGCTTACTTTGTCCTGTACGTGAGCATTGCCGGGGATATGCTGAAGGTGTTCAAAAGGAGTTACCAGTAAAAAGTAAAGCGAAAGCTCCTACAATGGTACCGATTGTTGCAGGGGTACTTCAAACGGAAGATGGTCGTTACGTTATTAATAAACGTCCAAGTACCGGATTATTAGCTAATATGTGGGAGTTTCCGAATATTGAACTTGGCGAAGGAATTCGTAATCAGAAGGAACAGCTTATAGATTATATGAAAGAAAAATTTGACCTTTCGATTTCTATTGAAGAATACGCGATGAATGTGCAACATACGTTTACACATCGCACTTGGGATATATTCGTATTTTACGGAAAAGTAACTGGTGATATTGTTGAAACAGATACATTGAAATTTGTATCGAAAGAAGCATTTGAGCAGTTACCTTTTTCAAAATCGCATCGTACGATTTATGAGAGTTGCGTTGAGAAAATTACAATGCAATAAAGTGAAACTTTAATCAGTGGGGGTTTTCTTCATCCCCCACTGATTATTAGTTGAACTAATCGGACTTTTATGGGCAGTTGATCCCCCACCTAAATTCTTTGCTTTCGCTGCATTTTGAGGTGGGGGTCTTACTGCCCATTAAAGCGGGATAAATAAAAAAGTGTTCCCAATTGGGAACACTTTTTTAATCGTAAGAAATTCTTGTCCCATGAATCCAACTAGCATCACCTTCTTGTAAGCCACCTCTTGATTCAATTTCTATTACAATTTCTTTGTAAATACTTTGACCTTCTGCGTTTAAATAAGGCAGAATTTGTTGTAATGAATGATGAAAATAAGCTAATTCGTCTTCTTTCCATTCACTTTTTGAAATCATCGTTAGTTCCGTCATATCGCGCCCTATATACATATTCCCACCTCCATTTTCTATAGTTTGAATGAGTGATAAGAGATATATGCGTAATTTTTTAAAAGAAAATGACGGATAGCTTCTAGTTGAATTGGTTACATTATTGATTGTGGAGGTGAGAAAGATGAGTAAAAAACAACAAGGTTATAACAAAGCAACTTCTGGTGCTAGCATTCAAAGTACAAATGCTAGTTATGGTACAGAGTTTTCAACTGAAACAGATGTGCAAGCAGTAAAACAAGCAAACGCACAATCAGAAGCAAAGAAAGCACAAGCTTCTGGTGCACAAAGTGCAAATGCTAGCTATGGTACAGAATTTGCAACTGAAACAGACGTGCATGCTGTGAAAAAACAAAATGCACAATCAGCTGCAAAACAATCACAATCTTCTAGTTCAAATCAGTAATGAAAGAAAAACACTTCTCTAACTCGTGAGAAGTGTTTTCTTTGTGCTTTGGTCATGGTAATGAAAATAAAGCGAACGACATAACTTCTAATAAGTCAACAAATGTAGTCAAAGGAGAAGGAAGCTAAAGATTAGAAATATGTAATGAAGAATAATAACTGATAAATAAGTCCAAAAGGGGGTAAGTAATGAGCGATTTTGATAAGTTGGTTGGAGAGCAATTGGAAACGATGGATGAATTGTTAAAGTTACAAGCTCATCTAGAGAAATATCAGCAAATTGAAATGAGCGAAAAGGATACGTGCGATAAAAAGGAATTACATTTTATTCGCCAAGAAATATATAGAACAGAATTAGCACTCAAGCTATTACATGAGAAATTTGAAGAGCAAACAAATAGTGTGATTCAATCTTTTGAAACTGAAAAAATGATTTCAAATTTAGGATAAAATATACCGTTGCCTTCAGGTGAAAGGTCCTTCTTTACATGGAAATAAGGAAGGGCTTTTTTTATTCTCATTTCCTCGTTTGGCTCCGTTTCCGAAGAAGATTAAGGATATGGTATTCAGTGTGAAACATAGAGTCTTATCGCTTTAGTTTTAAAATTTCGACAAAAAAGTTATAATAGAAAAAAAGTGAATGCAGTTCAAAGGGCATTTGCAGTTGAAGGAAGGGAGCATATATGGGATTTCCCAAAGAAGGAGAAAAGGTACAAATACATAGTTATAAACATAATGGCTCCATTCATAGAATGTGGGAAGAGACAACAATTTTAAAAGGGACACAGAGTCTTGTGATCGGAGCGAATGATCGTACAGTAGTGACGGAATCAGATGGCCGAACATGGATTACTCGTGAACCAGCAATTTGTTATTTTCATGCAAACTATTGGTTTAATGTGATTGGAATGTTAAGGGAAGAGGGCGTATATTATTATTGTAATTTAAGCTCACCTTTTGCATATGATTCCGAAGCATTGAAGTACATTGATTATGATTTAGATATTAAAGTGTATCCAGATATGACATATACGCTTTTAGATGAAGATGAGTATGAAAAGCATAGTCAAATTATGCAGTATCCACCTGTTATTGATACCATTTTAAAACGAAATGTAGCACAATTAACACAATGGATTCATCAAAGAAAAGGACCATTCGCGCCAGATTTTGTAGATATGTGGTATGAGAGATATTTAATGTACAGAAATTAAAACAAACCTGCAGGGGATTTCCCGGCAGGTTTGTCCTATTAGAGGGGGGATTATGTGCAAGGTATAAAAAGATATTTGCAATTTGTTAAACCATATCGATGGCTTATTGCTATTACGATTATGATTGGTCTAGTTAAATTCGGCATCCCGCTTATTATGCCGTGGTTATTAAAATATATTATTGATGATGTAATTCAGGGCGGAGGGTCACTTCAAGATAAAACGTCCCAACTAGTAACAGCGATTGGGATTGCGTTTTTTATTTTTGCAGTATTAAGACCGCCAATTGAATATTATCGCCAATATTTCGCGCAGCGTATCGCGAATACAATATTATATGATTTGCGAAAGCATATTTTTGGTCATTTGCAAAAGTTGAGCTTACGCTACTATTCGAATACAAAAACAGGGGAGATTATTTCACGTGTCATTCATGATGTAGAACAAACGAAGGACTTTGTTATTACTGGTTTGATGAATGTTTGGTTAGATACGGCAACAATTGCTATCGCTATTATTGTTATGTTTTCTATGAATATAAAATTGACATTTGTTGCGCTATTAATTTTACCGATTTATGTAGTGGCAGTGAAGTATTTTTTCGGGCGTCTTCGACGATTGACGAAAGAGCGTTCACAAGCGTTAGCAACGATGCAAGGGTATTTACATGAACGTATTCAAGGGATGCAAGTGACACGTAGCTTTGCGTTAGAAGAGTATGAGGGGAAGCAGTTTGAAAAAAGAAATAATGAATTTTTGACGAAAGCGTTAACGCATACGAGTTGGACGGCGAGAACCTTTTCGGCAGTAAATACGTTAACGGATTTAGGGCCGTTACTTGTAATCGGTTTTGCAGCATATGAAGTGATTCAGGGGCAGTTAACATTAGGGACTATGGTTGCCTTTGTTGGATATATGGATAGTTTGTATAGTCCACTTCGCCGCCTTGTTAATTCCTCTACGACATTAACGCAGTCTTTCGCATCGATGGATCGAGTGTTTGAACTGTTAGATGAAAAATACGATATTGTCAATGTGCCAGGTGCGGTACAAACGAAACAATTAAATGGCGAAGTGATATTTGATAATGTATCTTTTCGTTACAATTCGGATGAAAAAGAGGTATTACATAATCTTTCGGTAACTATGTTGCCAGGAGAGAAGGTAGCACTTGTAGGAGCGAGTGGGGGAGGAAAGTCATCTCTTGCTAGTTTGATTCCTCGTTTCTATGATGTTTCCTCAGGGGCAGTTTATGTAGATGGGATAGATGTCAGAAAGTATGATATGAGAAATTTACGTAGTCATATTGGAATTGTACTGCAAGATAATTTGTTATTTAGCGATACAATCGGGGCAAATATTTTATACGGAAATCCGAAAGCTACAGAGGAAGAAGTGATTGCAGCTGCCAAAGCTGCGCAAATTCATGATTTTATTATAGAGTTACCTGATGGTTATGATACTGTCGTTGGAGAACGTGGTGTGAAGTTATCTGGTGGCCAAAGGCAACGTGTAGCGATTGCACGAGTGTTTCTAAAGAATCCATCGTTACTTATATTAGATGAGGCGACTTCCGCTTTAGATTTAGAAAATGAACGATATATTCAAGAGGCGCTTCAGACGTTAGCTGCTGATCGGACGACGATCATAATAGCACATCGATTGGCGACGATTACGCATGTGGATACGATTATTTACATTGAAGATGGTGAAATTAAAGAGACAGGTTCTCATGAAGAGTTAATGAAAAAGAGAGGATTTTATTATAATTTATATCAACTTCAACATATAACAGAAACAGCTCCTTTAGCGTAAAAGGAGCTGTTTTTTTATTCGTCTTCTTTTTTATCATCGATTTTGAGTTCTGCTTCTGGTTTATGGTATGTGTAGAAGCTATCCACAAGTAAATCTAAATGCTCTACTTCTTCACTATAGTTAATAATGGCAGAAATAAGAGGGAAGAGGTGTAGCCATGTTTTATACGCTTCCTCATCGTCTTTGTTTTGATATTCCATAAAGATATCAATTAATTCTTGTTTACCTGTTTCAACTTCATCAAGCATTTCAACGGACTGTTGTTTTTTTGCTTTACCAATAAATTTTAATAAAACTTGTTCATGATAATGCGTTAATGAATCAAGTTCGTTTTGGATAGATTCCTGAAATTCTTCTGGCATATAGCGCAGTTCATTTTCAGTACGATGTAATGATTTTAACGTACTTAAAGCACGGCTTGTCGTCGCTAACATTTGTCTGAATAAAACGAGCTTACGAATTTTTGCGAACTTTACTTTTTTCGTGTAGCTTCTTTCTTCTTTATACAGCAAATAGTAGTGGTTTAGTTTGATCATTTTTTCTTTCATACGATCAATATCAGTTTTTAACGTTGTAAAATCAGAAGCTTGCCTGCTATTCATTCGAATCCATTTTACAATTTCTTCTGTGTTATCAACGATACGATGATAAAGTTTTGTTTCGTATTTTGGCGGCATAAACACTAAATTTACAAGTGAAGCCGCAATAATTCCAACCATAATCGTCGCAAATCGAAGTAAGGCAAAACTAAAGAAATCTTCACCTTGATACTCCATAATAGCGATAACTGTTACTAAAGCAATTGATATTGTGTTTTCTAATCGTAATTGCAATGTAAGAGCAATTACTAATATACATGTTAATCCAATAATAAAAGGATTATGTCCAAAAGCAGTAGCGAATGCGATAGCGAATACCGCACCAATGACGTTTGCTTGAATTTGTTCAAGTGCAGTTAAATACGAGCGGTATACAGACGGTTGAACAGCGAAGATAGCTGAGATTCCCGCAAATACCGGACTCGGTAAGTGAAGTAAAATACAAGCAAATAAAGCTAATGTGATGGCAATACCCGTTTTTAAAATGCGAGCACCAAGTTTCATACCCTTAATAAGATCCTTTCTCTTGTCATAATGAATGTACAACATGATACTATACATTCATTACAATATGTTAGCAAGTGATATTTTAGTGACGTTAATAAGAAATTAAGATTCATTTTATACTTTTTCCTAATTCTTTTTAAACATCAATTTTTAGTAAAAAAACCTGCTGAATTTCAGCAGGTTTCAAATTGTTACTATAGATTACTATGAGAAGTGTACTTCGTCAATTTTTTTCTTGAAGATGAAAATTAGGCATATCACTCTGTTGAGATAGATGGATCAGCCTGCTCTTTTTTCGGGATGATTTCAAAAAACTGTTGCTGCATATCATCGAGTAACGGTGTTAACAAAGCAACTTCCTCGTATTGCTCATGTTCATTTAATACACGGATATAATCTAGTAATAACTCGGTCACATCTTGCACACCATTTTTACTAATTGGTTGTAATGTAACATTTGCTCCTTTTGCGATTCTTCTTTTTAAGGCCTGTTCTGTTAAACCTAAGCTTGAATCATGGCGTAAATAAACAACCCCGCCAGTCATACCAGCGCAAATCCACGGACCAGGATCCCCTAAAACAAGAGCGCGCCCATTTGTCATATATTCAAAAGCGAAACCTTTAATATTAGAGTATGCTCCTATATTCCCTTGCTCTTTTTCACGGAGTGGCTTTGTCATGCGTCCGCCAATTATCATGTCTGCTCCAGAGAGGCGAATGCCAGCGCGAGCATCAGCGTTACCTTGAACGTATAGCGCCCCTTTTTGTGCACCGTATCCAAAACCTTTTCCGACAGAACCGTTATAATATAGACCGTCTTTTCCTTTTGCTTTCGTTATATAAATACCACCACCAAAGGAGGTTTTACCAATACCATCTTGTGCGCCGCCGTTTACGTGTATAAATAAGTTCTCACTATTGTAAGCACCTAATCCATTTCCAGGAATCGAGCCATTCGTATACTTTAATGTAAGTGGTTCAAGCTTCGTGTCTTCATATAATTTACTACGAACGCGATAACAAGATTCTAGACCACCCATAACGCGTTGCTCTACGCCAACGCCTACTA
The DNA here is from genome assembly GCF_002746455.1 of Bacillus fungorum. Taxonomy (GTDB): domain Bacteria; phylum Bacillota; class Bacilli; order Bacillales; family Bacillaceae_G; genus Bacillus_A; species Bacillus_A fungorum. The sequence continues at coordinate 36,638 of NZ_NWUW01000029.1, forward strand.
ATTCTTTTGAATGAGGAGAATGAATTGTTTCAAATTGTTTTTCTAGTACGTGTTCTGTTTTTGTACTAGATGGATGTTCTATCGTTTGTAGTAAATTACATAAGTTTAATAAATTTTTGCCTCGAACTTGTTCTAATAAATCGGAACGCCCGACAATTTCTTGTAAATTTGTATAGCCGAGATTTCCTGTTAATCGTTTTAGTTCTTCGCCAAAAGTAGTGAATAAATGTAATAATCCAGCCACGGCGCTTTCTAATTCACGCGGGACGAAGCGGCGTAATCCGTGTTCTTTCGCTTGAGCTTCAGATTCAATCTGTGTTGCGATTCCAACGTGGCAAGTATCTAGATGACATCCGCGGCAAGTTGTACAGCCAATTGCAATCATGGATAATGTACCAAATCCAATGCGGTTTGCTCCAAGGAGCATAATTTTCAAGGCGTCATTCACACTTCGAATACCACCATCAGCCCAAATTTCTACTTTATGTCTCATATTTGCTTCTAATAAAGCATTGTGAGCGGCTTTCACACCAATTTCTACAGGAAGCCCTACATGTTGCAATGCGTGAATACGTGCAGCCCCTGTACCACCATCAAATCCGCTAATGTTAATAAAATCAGCACCAGCTTTTGCGATACCAACAGCAATTGTTCCAATGTTAGGGACGACAGGGACTTTTACAGCTACTTTCGCAAGTTGATTAGCCGTTTTAATTTCTGTAATCATTTGAGCTAAATCTTCAATGGAATAAATATCATGGTTGTTAGAAGGTGAAATTAAATCTGATCCAATTGTCGCATTACGTGCTTCAGCGATTTTGGCTGTTACTTTTGAACCTGGCAAATGTCCACCTTCACCAGGCTTTGCGCCTTGCCCAATTTTTATTTCAATTAAGTTTGATGAATTGAGTAGTTCGGCGTTTACGCCAAATCGTCCGGACGCAATTTGTTGTCCACGTGTATGTGGATATTTTCCAATCATATCTTTAATTTCGCCGCCTTCACCGTTCAAACTAATCATATTTAGCTGATCGGCTGCTTCTGCATATGCACGAAAGGCAATTTCATTTTGAGAACCGAATGACATGGAACTAATAATAAATGGTAAATCATGATTTTGAATACTGATGGACACTTCTTCAGCCGGAATGACATGTTTTGTTTCTTTCGTTTGAACAAGATGTCTAATTGCGATTGGGTTATTTTCTTCTAATTCACTTAATTTTTCACGGTAATCATCATAAGAGTTTCCTTTTGCAACATCGCCAATTGCTTTCCAAATTCGCGGGAATATATGAAAAGATTTTCGCATTCTAACTTTAGGATTGTTATAATCGTTCGCTCGCATTTGTGCATCTTCAGCAAGTGATTCAAGAGAAAAAGCTAAATCATTTGAACCTAAGAAATTCGTGATTTGCAATATATTTGTGATTTCTTCATGTAACCCGATAGAAGAATAGAGGCGACCGTAACCACGCAATTCATGAATTCCAATTGTTGAAATGACTTTTTCCAGTCCTTTATTAAGAGCATTGTATAAATTCGTAATTGGTGTTTTTGTCCCATCATTTACGGTTGCAAATAATAAATATGGATTAATACTATCTGCTCCTAATCCATACAGTGTGACGATATCATGTAAGGAGCGAAGGGCACCCGAACGTATAACGAGCGAACAGTTTCGGCGTAATTTATTTTCGCTTAATACTTGATGTACTTTCGCAGTAACTAAATGGGGATCAATCCATAACCGTTCATTTAGATGAGCGTTGGCATCGTCTATTAATAGTAGGGAAGCCCCATTGTTCACAGCTGTTATTGCTTCAGAACTAATTCGACTTAAGGCGCATTGTAAAGTTTCTGCCTGACTGAATGTAGCAGAGATTGTAGCGATAGAGCTATGAGTATTGAATAGTTGTATAAGTTGCTCGTACGTAACTGTGTGTAATTCTTCTGCAATAGATTGTGCTACACTTCCTTCTAAAATAATCGGGGAAAGCATCTCAACTACAAATGGTTGTTTAGCACCGCTTAATAAACTTGGTCGCTCTCCAAGTATCGTTCGTGTAGAGAAGTGTTCGACCTCTCGATCGCGATCAATTGCTGGATTTGTAACAACAGCTACACTTTCCTTAATGAAATCAGCGATATTTCGTCTATCAGTATCGAGTGCAGCGAGTGGTGAGTCATGCCCGAGTGAGCGAATTGGCTCAACGCCTTTTGTTGCCATCTGTTCAAGAAGCTGAATATGTTCACGATCCCATCCGAAAGCAACGTATTGTTTCGTTTCAACTTGCATAGAATCACATAATCCTTGGATTTCTTTCGTTTCAGGGGTAGATAAGTTTAAATGATAATCTTTAGTATCCACTCGTTTTTTAAAACGGTCATATACTTGAGCTTGGTATTTGTCATATTCATAAAGAACAAGCTCATCTTGTTCATTCCACTTTAGTCCGACTTTTTCCCCTGGAGCGAGTGGTTTTGGTTCTGCTACATATTCAGTTGGTGATACAACTCCAGGTTCAGAAGAGAAAATATAAGAGCTTTCTGTCTCTACTTTCCATACTGGTCGTAGCCCAAGGGAATCCACGCTGAAAACAGCTTCATCTTTATAACGTGAAATAATGCCAGCTGGACCTTGTGCAAAATGGCCCCATGCTTCACGTATATACGTATATAAATCTTGTAAATGTGGTTCATAAAGTTTAATTTCATTAATAATTGGCGGGAATAGTATATCCATTGCTTCAAATAAACTGTAGTTGTATTGAACAAGTAGAGTTTCTAAGGTGCGGTTTAAATCTTGGGAGTCACTGCCCCCAGCAGTAAGTGGAACGTGAATCATTTCAGCTTGATCGCGTAATTTTGCAATTGTGTTAATTTCACCATTATGTCCGAGGATACTAAATGGTTGTACACGAAAGAAGTTAGATAATGTATTAGTAGAATAGCGATTGTGTCCTAGTGTCATAGTTGAAGCAATAAGTGGGTGTTGTAAATCATTGTAATAGGCAACAAGTGTATCCCCAGCACCTAGAACTTTATATACAACGTGATCACGACTTAAGGAAGCAACATGAATCGCTTCATTTTCTTCTATTTTTATCGTTACTGTAAATAATGTTTGCTCAATATTTGCAACTTCATTTTCTGCGATAAGAGCAACTTGCCAAAATAAAGGTTCTTCTTGTTTACCAAGTGGACCGAGTGCATCGGAGTTTATTACATCATCACTTTCGAAAAGAATTGCAAAGTTTTCGTTGTTTAATTGTGTACGAATATGATTTTTTAAATTAACTATATTTTCGTTTTTATTTAGAAAAAAATGTCCAACGATAAAGTGGGGATGATCCACGATCGTTGGATTATATCCGCTACTTTTTAATTTTTCATTCCAAAGTGCTTTTGGTATATCAATGTGAATGCCGATTCCATCACCTTCGCCATTAATGAAACCAGCTCTATGATTCATTTTGACAAGTGATTGTATGCAAAGGTCAATATTTTCTTTTGTAGGAATTTTTCGTTTCTCCATAACGGAAACGATTCCACACGCATCATGTTCTGCATTTTTGTAATCTCGAAATAAAGACGGTGTCCATGTATTTGTTTTATTGAGCATCCGTCAATCCCCCCTCTTATGAAAGTTTGAATAATCTTACTATTTAAGGCGTGAGCAGCCTTGTATACAAAGATAGTAAGGATATAAAAGAAAATTAAACAGATAATTATGAATAATTATACTATTGATAAGGAATTTATGAAATAGAAAAAAGGAAAAAAGAAAGGTGTGCTTTCTTTTTTCCTTTTAATGACGGGATTATTTATTGTTTGCTAAAGCAGCAAATGCTCTACCTACAGCTTCAATTGTATATTCAATATCTTCTTTTGTATGTTCTGTCGTTAAGAACCATGCCTCATATTTAGAAGGTGCTAAGTTAACTCCTTCTTGAAGCATAAGCTTGAAGAATTTACCGAACATTTCTCCGTCTGTATCTTGTGCTGCATCGTAATCTTCAATTGTATTCGTTGTGAAGTATACAGTTAAAGCACCTTTTAGGCGGTTTAATGTAATATCGATATTATGTTTTTCAGCCTGCTCTAAAATTCCTTTTTCAAGCATTGCACCAAGTTCATCTAATTTTTCATAAAGCCCTTCTTGTTGAAGAACTTCTAGACAAGCAATACCAGATGCCATAGAAGCAGGATTTCCTGCCATTGTACCAGCTTGATATGCAGGTCCGAGCGGAGCCACTTGTTCCATAATTTCTTTCTTACCACCGTAAGCACCGATTGGAAGTCCGCCGCCAATAACTTTACCAAGCGCTGTTAAGTCTGGTGTTACGCCAAGTAAGTCTTGAGCACCACCGTACATGAAGCGGAAAGCAGTAATAACTTCATCATAAATTACTAGTGCACCAGCTTCGTGAACAAGTTCATTTACTTTCTCAAGGAAGCCAGGTTTTGGCTCTACAATACCGAAGTTTCCAACAATCGGTTCTACAAGAATAGCTGCTACCTCATGTCCCCATTTATCTAATGCTTCTTTTAGAGTTTCTACATTATTAAATGGAACGGTAATAACTTCTTGAGCGATACTTTGTGGTACACCGGCTGAGTCAGGAGTTCCTAGTGTAGAAGGGCCAGATCCAGCTGCTACAAGTACTAAATCAGAATGACCGTGGTAACAACCAGCGAATTTCATAATTTTTGTGCGGCCTGTGTAAGCACGAGCGACACGAATTGTTGTCATTACAGCTTCAGTACCAGAGTTTACGAAACGGACTTTATCTAATGCAGGCATTGCTTCTTTTAACATTTTTGCAAATTTTACTTCTAGTGCTGTTGGAGTTCCGTAAAGTACACCATTTTCAGCAGCTGTTGTAATTGCTTTTGTGATGTGCGGGTGAGCATGTCCAGTAATAATAGGACCGTATGCTGCTAAATAATCGATATATTTATTTCCGTCTACATCCCAGAAATAAGCACCTTTTCCGCGTTCCATAGCAACAGGAGCGCCGCCGCCAACTGCTTTAAAAGAACGAGAAGGACTATTAACACCGCCAACGATATGTTCTAAAGCTTCTTTATGTAATGCTTCTGATTTTGTGAATTTCACTACCATTCATCTCCTTACAAAAATCTATGTATTATTCTAACATGTTTTTTGAAAAGACGTATTGTTTGTGATAGAGAAGGCAGTTGGGTAAACTATTCGTTGTGACATTTAGGAAGGGGGTCCGGTTATGAAATCGGTAATTGAGGTACAAGGGTTACGTAAAGAATTTACAGCCTATTCAAGTCGTCCAGGTTTAAAGGGTGCATTTCGCGATTTATTAAATCGTAATTATAAAATAGTACCAGCAGTAAATGATGTATCTTTTACTGTGAAACAAGGTGAAATGGTTGGGTATATCGGTGAGAACGGTGCCGGTAAATCAACGACAATTAAAATGCTTACGGGGATTTTGACTCCGACATCAGGAGACATTTTAGTAAATGGGATGAACCCGCATAAGCAGAGAGAAGAATTTGTAAGAACAATTGGTGTTGTTTTTGGTCAACGCTCACAGCTTTGGTGGGATATTGCTGTACAAGAATCGTTTCGTTTATTAAAAAAAGTGTACGGTGTATCAGACGCTCAGTATAAAGAACATATGGAGCACGTGATTGAAACGTTAGATATTGGTCCTTTATTAGATAAGCCAGTTCGAAAGCTATCTTTAGGTCAAAGAATGCGTTGTGAATTAGCGGCAGCATTAATTCATAATCCGCCGTTATTATTTTTAGATGAACCAACAATTGGGCTAGATGTACTTGTGAAATTGAAAATACGTGAATTTTTAAAAGAAATGAATGAACGCTATAAAACAACAATTTTATTAACAACTCATGATATTACTGATATTGAAGCATTATGCGAGCGCGTTATTATGCTGGATGAAGGCAATATTATGTATGACGGTTCTTTAAATAATCTTCGTACGCAGTGGGGAGCAGAGAAAGAAATACATTTTCAGTTTGTCGCACCAGTTTCCTATCAAGCTTTATCAATGGTTATGCCAGATAGTCATGTCGTTTGGTCGAAAGCGAAAGAGGAAAACGCGTGGATTGCAAAGATACCGAATGAAGAAGTTATTATTTCAATGCTTATTTCTAAAGTAGTACAAGCATTTCAAATTAAAGATTTAAAAATTAACGAAGTGTCTACAGAGGAAATTATTCGTAACATTTATGAAGAAGGTATTAAACATGGGTAAGTACATTGAAATGATTCGAATTCGCTTTTTAATGATGCTTGCGTATCGTACAAACTACTATAGCGGGATTTTAATTTATACAATTAATATCGGCGCATATTATTTTTTGTGGCAAGCAATTTATAGCGGAAAAGAGAATATTGAAAGTTTATCTATTTCGCAAATGACTACGTATATCGCAATTGCGTGGATGGCACGTGCCTTTTATTTTAATAATATAGACAGGGAAATTGCGATGGAGATTCAAGAAGGACGTGTAGCCGTAGAACTGATACGTCCATATAACTATTTAGGGATGAAAGTGATGCAAGGTCTTGGTGAAGGAATATTTCGCTTTGCCTTCTTTTCAATTCCGGGTATGGTTATCGTTACTTTATTATTTTCATTGCAAATTACAACGAATTTTCAAACGTGGTTATATTTCTTCTTATCTTTAATATTTAGTTTTATTATTAATACACAAATTAATTTAATGACGGGAATGCTTACGTTCTTCCTATTTAATAATAGTGGAATTATGTATGCAAAACGTGTTGTTATTGATTTATTTTCAGGTCTATTATTACCGATTAGTTTTTATCCGTTATGGGCCCAAAAGGCAATGATGTTTTTACCGTTTCAGGCCATTAGTTATATTCCGAGTATGATTTTTTCAGAAGGTATACAAGGAAGTAAATTGTATGAGGCATTATTATTCCAAGTAATTTGGGCAATTGTACTTATTATTCCAATTGTACTCATGTGGAGAACGGCGAGAAAACGTCTAATTGTACAAGGGGGATGATGAGATGATATATATAAAACTATTTTTGCAATATGCAAGCCAATATATAAAAACAAAATTGGAGTATCGGGGCGATTTTATCGTTGGATTACTTTCTGATTTATCACTACAAGCTGTTAATTTAATCTTTATTCTCGTTGTGTTTGGACATACACAAGCATTAAAAGGCTGGAGTAGAGAAGAAGTCATCTTTATTTATGGTTTCTTTTTAGTGCCGTTTGCCATTTTCTCAGCTTTCTTTAACATATGGGATTTTAATGATCGTTACATTATTAAAGGAGAAATGGATCGTATATTAACGAGACCGATTCATAGTTTATTTCAAATTATATTAGAAAGAATGGAGCTTGAATCTTTAATTGGAGCGATTACAGGGATGATTGTAATGGGCTACGCAGCAGTGGAGTTGCAATTATCTTTTTACTGGTACGATTTCTTCTTATTCTTACTAATGGTAGGAGGGGGCGCACTTGTATATGGAGGGATATTTGTTACACTTGCAAGCCTTGGTTTTTGGTCGGATGCGAAAAGTTCAATTATGCCGCTAATGTATAACATAGGTAACTATGGTCGTTATCCTGTTAACATTTATAACCGGGTGATTCGTTTCATTTTAACGTTTGTCCTACCATTTGCGTTTGTCGGAGTGTATCCGGCAGCATACTTCTTAAGAAAAACAGAGTGGAATGGCTATGCATTTGCAACACCGCTCGTTGGCGTTATCTGTTTTACAATTGCAATTACTCTTTGGAATCAAGGGGTAAAAAGGTACCGTGGTGCTGGTAATTAATTATAGAAGCTTGTTTGTTTCTAAGGGATAAATCCAATGGCTGTCTCATACATATAAAATGAGGTGGAGGACATGTTATGGGGATTTATTCTATTAGTTGCAGCAATTTCTATTTTGAGAAGTGTCCAATTGTTATGGAGTTCATATTCAGATTCAAGGCGTTTTTTTTCGTTGTATAATCTAGCCACATTATTTTTGATTTATACAACTGTACTAATTGCGTTTGGGTTAAGTTATGTTGTATTAGAAGAAATGGGTTTTGCAGTTCTGAAAGAGGATGGAGAAAGTGTGAATGCTCACTCTTTTCAACTGGTTGAAATTTGTTTATATTTTAGCGCAGTTACTTTATTGTCTGTTGGATATGGTGATATATCTCCGATTGGAATTGGGCGGTGGATTGCAATTGGAGAAGCGCTAATTGGATATACATTACCGTTTGCTTTTGTAATGAGGTCTGTAATAGACAATGAAAAATAAGGAAGCATTTGTTATAGTAAAAGAAAAGAGTAGGAGTGATAACAATGATCACAGTAGGAGAAATGGCTCCAGAATTTACATTAGAGGGAAGTAACGGGGAACAAGTTCGCTTAGCTGATTTTCGTGGTAAAAATGTAGTTCTATATTTTTACCCGAAAGATATGACTCCAGGGTGTACAACTGAAGCGTGTGATTTCCGTGATGCTTATGGATTATTTCAAGAGAAGGATACGGTTATTCTTGGAGTGAGTCCGGATCCGGCAAATAGACATTTGAAATTCATTGAAAAGCATGAACTTCCATTTGTACTTTTAGTAGATGAAGATCATAAGGTAGCGGAATTGTACGATGTTTGGAAATTGAAAAAGAACTTTGGAAAAGAGTACATGGGAATCGAGCGTTCTACATTCCTTATTAATAAAGACGGTGAGCTTGTAAAAGAATGGCGTAAAGTGAAAGTGAAGGGGCATATTGAAGATGTTCTTTCTTATATAAAGTAAATCCATAATGGAGATAAAATATATAGAAGTAAGGCGAGTGTCTATACATATTTTATCGTCTTACATAAAGTGAAGTGTAGGGCATACCTCCTCAGATGATAGTATTCCAAGTGCGATTATGTCGCACTTTTTTTCTATGTAAATGTATAAAAAAATGGGGAAAGATACATAAGAATAAGGCTATATACAAAAATAAACCACATACTTATAGTAGAAATATTGACGATTTATAAGAAAAGGAGTACACTCTTTATAAGAATTATAAAATAATAATCCGTATAGAATCGGGGTGCATGACGGTGGTCAAAGAAGAATTAAAAGAAGCGCTAGAAATGCTGAAAAATACGGGTGTACGCATTACTCCACAGCGTCATGCTATTTTAGAGTACCTTGTGGAATCTATGACGCACCCAACAGCGGATGACATTTATAAAGCATTAGAAGGTAAGTTTCCAAATATGAGTGTTGCAACTGTTTATAATAACTTACGTGTATTTAAAGAGGTTGGACTTGTAAAGGAATTAACTTATGGAGACGCTTCAAGTAGATTTGATTATGTTACAAGTCAACATTATCATGTGATTTGCGAAAAATGTGGTAAGATTGTTGATTTTCCTTATGGAGGTTTGGAACAGCTTGAAGAGGAAGCTGCGAAAACGACAGGCTTCGTTATTAATAGTCATCGCTTAGAAATTTATGGCGTTTGTCCAGAGTGTCATAAGGCGTAATATATATAAAGAAAGAGGCTGACGGCTTTACGTCAGCCTCTTTCTTTATTATATCTAGGAATTGCGTTAGGTTCAGGAGGATTTAAAATGTTCAGTAAAGAACCTAATTTAATTAAGAGTAAATACAAAAGGTGATTTCTTGGTTAAGAAATCACTTTTTAATGTTTAGTTTTGTAAGATTACATTTTCCTTACTGTACTCATATGTGCCTATGATTTATAGCTCTTCTTATTATATTTTTCATCAAATTCTTTTCCTTCTAGATTTCGATCCATTGTTAAAGGTTGGTTGCAATGCATACATGCGTCGACACGACCGAGCATTTTTGTAGGTTTATCGCAGCTTGGACAAATAATTTGTACAGTTTTAGTAGATAACATACCAATCCAAAAGTAAACGACAGTACTAGCGATCACAGCTAAGAAGCCAACCATCATAAATGTTGTCATAATAATAATGTTTTCACGGAAAAAGACTCCTAAGTATGCAATGAAGAGGCCGATAAATACTAAACTTAATGCAAAGGTCCGGATTTTATTAATTTTGTTTGAATACTTAATGCTCATTCTCACCACTCTCCTATAACAATAATAATAACATAAAATTTAGAATTTTCATTCGTTAAGAAGCGTGATAAAGTGATAAGATATGAAATGTGAATTAGGGTAAAGAATGAAGGGAGACTATACGGATTTTTGAAACATGTTTTTAAAGTTTTAACGGGATGTGAAATTTTTTTGTGAAAAGTATTGACCATGTATGTACTGCATGATATATTAATAACCGTCGCTGATGCAGAAACGCAGAAAACGACAAAAAAGAAATTAAAAAAACTTAGTTGACATCGAAAAACGAAGATGTTAACATAAGGAAGTCGCGAATGAGCGATCAAGTAGTTCTTTGAAAACTGAACGAAACAAACAACGTGAAACGTCAATTTTTATTTTTAGATGCTAGACAAACTAACTTTATTGGAGAGTTTGATCCTGGCTCAGGATGAACGCTGGCGGCGTGCCTAATACATGCAAGTCGAGCGAATGGATTAAGAGCTTGCTCTTATGAAGTTAGCGG
>NZ_NWUW01000030.1 GCF_002746455.1 Bacillus fungorum
TTCCTTTCTTTTGGTGATTTGGTTGTGGTGACTTAATTATATCAAAGTTGGACGATTCTTTTTTATGTTTTATGCAAAAAAAGAGGTTGCCCAAAAGTAACTATTCAGCTACTTTTGGGACAACCTCTTTTTACAATGTTAAATATGCATAATCTCATATGACCTATACGAAAAAGTATTGTATACTTTAAAACTATACGATACTTTTTCGTATAGTTATAGAATGTAAGGAGTGACGAGATGGGAAAGACAAGTAAATATGTGACAGCTGCCGCACTTTGTTCAACTATAGTAATGGGAGGCTTACAGGCTTCATCTGTATCTTATGCAGCTACGAATCCAACTGTAGTGACATCACAATCAGATGCAAAGTTGTTAAATGATTTCAGGATAGAATTAAAAAAACAGATTGATAATCGAGAAGAGAATATTACAATCACATATAAAACGAAAGATAGAAATGCTAGAAATGTTATGGACCAATTGTATGACGAGTTTAATAAAATTGTAGATGCAGATGAGTATGTAAAGTATAATGTAGCGTCTACTCGATATTCTATTAAAGGGTTACCAGGAAACTATACGTTTACACTGCAAGTGAAGTACCGTGAATCAAAAGAGCAAACACAATATGTACAATCTCAGGCGAAAGCGATTATCAGCTCGATTGTAAAGCCAGGGATGGATGAGAATGAGAAAGTAAAAGCTATTCATGATTACGTTGTAAAACACGTATCTTATGATACGTCTTATCAAGCGTATACAGCATATGAAGCGTTAGCGAATCGTTCTGCCGTTTGCCAAGGATATACGTTATTAACATATGAATTGCTAAAAGAAGCGGGTATCCAAAACCATATTGTAACAGGTACAGGAAATGGACAAGCTCACGCATGGAATTTAGTAAACATTGAAAACAAGTGGTATCATCTTGATACGACATTTGACGATCCAGTGCCAGATAAAGCTGGGCGCGTAACATATTCATATTTTAATATGTCTGATGAGCAATTAAGTAAAGATCATGAATGGGATCGTAGTAAATATCCAGCAGCAACTACAAGTTATTTTGGTGAATTAACAAACAAAATAAAAGCTGGTAGTTCGAAAACTCCCGTATACGAGCAAATGTTAAAAGATACGAATTTAAAATATTTATCAGCACAATATGGGGCTGAAAATTATAATGAATTTAAGCAAAAGTTGCAGCAACAATTCGCTTCTAAGCCAGAAAAAGTAGAAGTACGATATAAGCAGTCTATGGATGGAACAATGCAAGATATAAAAAAAGTGTTAAATGAAATAGATTGGCCAAAAGGTGCAAAACGTGTATCTTATCAAGTAGCACCATATAGTGCAATGGCAGATTATTCATTAGCAACAATTACATTTACGTATTAATTAATCAACAACATGAGGATTGTTTGCAGGACTTACTAGAGAAAAGAGTAGGGATGTATCGTTAACGTATAAAAAAGAAGCTAATGAGATTAGCTTCTTTTTTATGCTCTATTTCCACCAATCATCAAACATTGACGCTGGTACTTGTCTCTTATGTTCACTTACTTTGTAACGCTTCTCAATCTTCTCAGCAACGTCAGCTGGAACTGCTTTACCTTCTAAATAATCATCTAATTGATCATAAGTAATACCTAACTCTGTTTCATCAGCTTGACCTGGTTTTTCATCTAATAAATCAGCTGTTGGCATTTTTAAGTACAGTCGCTCGTCTGCGCCTAACTCTTGTAATAATGCACGTCCTTGGCGCTTCGTTAATCCCGTTAATGGTAATAAATCTGCACCACCATCTCCGAATTTTGTAAAGAACCCTGTTACAGCTTCTGCAGCGTGATCTGTTCCGATAACAAGTAGCCCTTTTTGTCCACCAATTGCATATTGAGTAACCATACGGATACGTGCTTTCACGTTACCTTTATTGAAATCTGTTAATGATTCACCCAATAAGTTTTCATATTGACTTGAGAAAGAATCAACTGTTGAAGCGATATCAAATGCAACAGATTGATCCGCTTGAATAAATTGTAATGCTAATTGCGCATCATCTTCATCTTTTTGCACTTTATAAGGTAGGCGCACAGCGATAAACGTTGCGTTACCACCTTCATTACGAATTTCCTCAACTGCAAGTTGAGCTAAACGTCCAGCTAGTGTAGAGTCTTGTCCGCCACTAATTCCAAGTACAAATCCTTTCGCACTCGTTTTTTTTACATAATCTTTTAAGAAATCAATTCGTTTACGGATTTCTTCTTTTGGATCAATTACAGGTTGAACATGTAATGCTTTCATAATCTGTTCTTGTAATGTCATTATGTTTTCCTCCTATTCATATTAAAGCGGTAAATAAATTTATATGTATATTGGTACATACTTCTATCCTTTATTATTTCGCAAAACTAACGAATATACAATAGGATACGTGTATGAATATGAATGTAGTCATTATAATGAAACTGCTTCGTTTAAGCAATTTTTTTGAAACCTTTCAATAATGTAAGGTTTTTGTCATTTGAATCGATGGAAGGTATTTCCGTACTTTACTAATATAAAAACATAGTTAGTAGAAAGAAGGGCGGAGAAGTAATATGAACATTAGAGAACTCGCATATCGGAATGTAACGCGAAATAGACGGACATACTCAGCCTATTTTTTGAGTAGTGCATTTGCTATTATGGCCTTTTTTGTGTATTCATTTTTTGCGTTTCATCCGGCATTAAGTGCAGGAGAATTGGGTCAGTACGTATTCGTAAGTATGTCTTTTGCACAGTCCATTATTTACTTATTTACATTTTTCTTTATTTTATATTCGATGGGAATGTTTTTAAAAACGAGAAAGCGTGAATTAGGAATTTTAATGATGTTAGGTATGACGAAATATCAATTAAAGCGTCTTATCTTCTTTGAAAATATTATGATTGGGATAGGGGCAATTATTTTTGGAATTCTTGTAGGAATGTTGTTTGCTGGAATATTAATATTTGTAGCCCCGATGATATTAAAATTAGATGTTTCCTTAGTTTATTACATACCAATGAAAGCCATTGCTGTAACGAGTATTATGTTTTTTATATTATTTATGATCATTTCATTGTTTAGTGCAGGAATGATCCGGAAAAATAAAATTATGAAATTGTTTAGAGGATCAGCAGAAGCGAAGCCGGAACCGAAAGCATCCATTATTTCTTCTATATTAGCAGTCATATTACTTAGTACGGGATATGCAGGAGCGCTTATGTCACACGGCGCAATGGTATTTGTCATGATGATTCCAGTTACAACGGTAGTCATTATTGGTACGTATTTGCTGTACAAGCAGTTGAGTGTCTTTATTATTAGACTATGCAAAAAAAGTAAACGTTTCTATTGGACACAGACAAATATTATTACGTTATCAGATTTAGCTTACCGTATGAGAGATAACGCAAGAATGTTTTTTATTGTAACCATTATTTCAACTGTAGCATTTTCAGCAATAGGTACATTAGTTGGCTTTACATCAATGACAAAGACGATTATGGAGAGACCAATTGCGTTTCACTATCATTCTAAGCAAGGAAATAGTACTGAATCACAGCATATACAAATGATTGACGAAGGATTAAAGAAATATAATATAGCAGCTTCAAAAACTAATATTTCCACGAAGAAAACGGAGGAGCAGTGGTTAAGAAGCGCCGCCTTTATAAAAGAATCAGACTATAAGGAATATGCAAAGTTAACGGGAGAACCCTTTAATGTAGTATCAAATAAAGAAGCTTTATTTTTGTCAGTCGATATACCAGGACCTCCGATGAAAGAAAAAAAAGAAATTACTTTGCCACATTTGAATGAACCTTTAAAAGTGAAAAAAGTTAATACTTCTTCATTAAGTAAAATAATAAGAGGTAACGTTTATGTAATCTCGAACAATCAGTATGATGCATTACAAGATGGATTTAAAGAGGGAAAAGATTATGTGTACAAAACAGAAGGAACGAAAGATGAAATTGAGGTTGGTAAAGAACTAACGCATCAGATGAAGCCTTATGAAGAATATGCAACGTTTAGTGCAGAAGAGTACGAACAAAACCAAAGTTTACAAATTGCAGGGCCAATTCTATTTGTAGGTTTCTTTATTGGTATTGTATTTTTCGTATGTGCAGGAAGCTTCCTTTACTTCCGTTTGTTTTCTGATTTGGAGGATGATGCTCGTTTGTTTGAAATGATTCGAAAAGTAGGCTTAACGAGCGGAGAATTATCGAAAGTAGTTACCATTCGATTGGCACTTTTATTCTTCGTTCCAATAGGGGTTGCAACATTACACGGGGCAGTAGCGTTAACTGCACTCGGACAGATGTTTGAGTACTCACTATTTAAAGAAAATGCGATAGTATTAAGTATTTTCGTAGGAATTCAAGTTGTATATTTCTTACTGATACGATCTCGTTATTTAAAACAATTGAAAGAGAGATTATGTATTCGTTAAATGTGTTTTTTTAACTTGAGTACAAAATTTTCTAAAAAGAGGCAGGTATTACCAAAAAGTGATAAAATGGAAAAAGCGAGGTGGAAAAATTAATAAAAAATAAGGGGGGAAGTAATATGAAAGCAACAGGAGTTATTCGAAAAGTAGACGAATTAGGACGAATTGTTATTCCTAAAGAATTACGTGATGTATTGGGAATACAAATTAAATCACCGCTTGAAATTTTCGTAGAAGAAGACAAAGTCATTTTACAAAAATATCAACCTTACAATGCTTGTCAAATAACAGGTGATGTTTCAAATCAAAACATATCATTAGCAAATGGAAACATTACTGTTAGTATAGATGGAGCGAAATATTTAATAAAAGAAATAGAGAAGTTTTTAAACAAGAGTGAGGTTTAGTCTTAATTTATATTATTTTTAAAATTTCATATCATTCTTTAAAAACTATAAAAAGACCATTAAATGATATTATCCCCTTTAGGTAGACAGTGTAAAAAAGACCATGTACACACATGGATATTACACTATTACTTGGAGGGGATTTTCCATGACTAAAAAGGATCAATATTTAATACATATTCCGAAGAATTAAAGCTATCAGCTGTTCAAAGTTATTTAAACGGAGAAGGAAGTTACAATATGATAAAGGAAAAATATCAGATTAGAAGTTCTACCCAGCTTAAAAATTGGGTCGAAAAATATAAAGAATGTGGTGAGATTACAGATACTCGCGGGAAAAATGGGGGAATGAAAGGTATACCAAACCCTCTAAAAGGAAAACGTGTTTATTTTAAGACGATTGAAGAGGAACGTGACTACTATAAGGCACAGGTTGAATGTTTAAAAAAGCAGTATCCAAATCTATAAATGGAGGCGTACTAAAATATAAAGAGAGATATCATATCATTGAATCATTAAAGACAAAATATTCATTTATATGGCTTATGAAATTTATGGGTGTACATCGTTCAAGTTACGATAAGTGGATTCTATAAACATGCTCTTTGAATGGTACATGCAAGATATTTTATGTGCGAAACGTGCATGGTGCCAATTTAGCGATTTAAGTGTGACATTAACCCATTTACATAAGGCGTTCGGTATTTTTTTTCGTCTTTGCTATTTGTATGGTTATAAATTTGAAGATGTTGTACATGCCTACAAATAGAAGAATGAGGAAAACTTTGTACGTCAAGCGAGCGGATAGTAAGACCTAATTTGAATTTTATCAGAAATGAGGGGAACGAAATGAAAGTAACAGTAATATTTGAATACGAACTAGATGAAAAACAAAAAGAGAAATTTGAAGATATAAGAGCGGATGAAGGAGAATTTGAAGCGTTTGATTTTTAGAGGATTTAGTGAAAAAAGATATAGATGTTGCTGAGGTTGTTGCAACAGAGTATAAAGATTAAAAAACTAAACAAAAACGTTATTTGAATAGAAAATGGCAGCTTAAAATTCAAGGGTGAATCAGCTGCCAATAGAGTAGTTATTAAATCTTATTATTAAGCTTTTAATTTGGATTCTTGCTCTTATTTCGAGAAGTAATTATACCGAAAATTGCACCAGATATTGCACCGATTAAAGTTGGTAAGAGTATACTCCATGCTGCAAATGACATAATTATACCTCCTAATAATAAAATGTTTTAACTATAAATTCATTATATAATAATTTAAAGATGTACATAAGGCAATCTTAGGAAGTTAAAAAAATAGTTATTTGAAAAAAGACCTCTTACGGAAAGATAAGAGGTCATCAAAAAGATGTTGTATTTGAAACACGTGATGTTTCATAAATGAATCATAACATATATCCATATATTAAGTATATATAATATTAATGAGCAAAATGAATAAAGGTATACAAAATCCTTATTTTGAGTAGGAGGTGGTGCGTATCTTAATAATTCTTAGATATTAATTAAAATGAGTTTAAAACCCAAAAAGATATGTGAAAAAATTGTGTAAACACATTTAAATAAAAATTTCATTTTGTAGAAAAGGGGAATGGATATGGCATCGGGTTGCATCATGGGGCAATGTCCAATTTGTGAGGAATGGGTTTATGAAGATGAAGTTATACTTGATCAACATGATAATACACTTCACAAATCATGCTTTCATTCCAGGAATAATGATAAGAAAATAATTTATCAGTTACAACAAGAATTATTAAAAGCTGAGAAACGAATAGAAGAACTTGAAAAGCAAATTAGAAACGGACAGCTTGCTCTTTTCTAAATTTAAAAGAGCAGCTAGCAAAAGCTAACTGCTCCACTCATGGAATGTGGTTAATGGGTTGTCTGTAGTATTGACGGAATATTTATTTTAAATTCATTTTTTCAAAGGTGAACATTCCAGCTGACATGATAGCTGCACCTACTACAGAACCTAGCCAGTCTCTCCAACCTAATGTATTTAAAGATGAACCTGATAAATTCATAATCATGAAGAAAGAAAATGTCAATATACCGAATACGAGACTTCTCCAAAATGATTGTAAAAACTGCATCTTTTCCTTTCGAGAGTTGTTCATATGATCATCCTAACTAATACTTTGTATTTTTATAAATAAATTATTGCATGTATGAAGATCGAAAGTAAAGAATATGCAATATTGCATATTGGAACTGAACAAAATAATCCTTTTTGTGATATAGGTAAACAGATAAATAAATTAGGAACTGCTTTAGGGGGAACCTATGTAGGTGATAAACCGAAAAAGAGAACGAAAGTAGAATGGGATGTATTATGTGAGAAAACGTTAATAATGCAGGAGCTTGGAATGACATATGATGTCGAAGGGGAATTGCTTCTGTGTGAAAAAAATCCCAAAATATTAAGAATTACTAAAAGTACTGTTCAAACTACTTTAGAAAGTGCCGGGTATACTTGTTAATGATTAAACCAATAGTAATTATCGTAGGCGCTGCCGTGAACTGGGTGGCGTCTTCTTTGTCGTTAAGGAAAGGTCAGCGCAAACGTGTTGCGTTTTGCAAAACAAACTCAACAAAAACCAAATATTATAAAAATGATTCAAAAACCCTCTAATGTAACACATCATATATTTTGTTACGGAAATTTCGATAAAAATAGAGGTATTTAAACGTCCTATTTGGGTCTAATCTAGGGGGACTTAAACGCCAGATGGATTCTTTTTTTACTGTCTACCTATAGGGGATAATACCAGACCATAAATTGGTCCTTTTATTTTGAGTATTGGTTGTACCAATAGGATTTGTGGTGCCTAAAAATTACGAGATAAATAAAAGAGTAGTATAAAATTAGTAAGCTATATTGAGAAATATTTTTTAGGAAGGAAAATGAAACGAATAAAACGAATGTTACATTTAAACGTTTTCAAAAGTGGTCTGAAATGAAAATAATATATTTTCAGGAGGGATTACGATGAATAGTAGTACAGCAAATAAACAAAAAGGTATACAATTGATTCCTTTTACAGTAGATAAGGTGGTTGAACAAGTAAATGAAATTCCACCAGGTGTACAACTCATTCATGCTCCACAAGTATGGGAGAAGAGTGCGAAAGGAAAAGATATTGTCGTTGCCGTATTAGATACAGGGTGTGATATGAATCATATAGATTTAAAGGATCGCATTATCGGCGGAAGAAATTTTACGAAAGATTACGAAGGGAATCCAAATATTTATCTTGATAATAACGGCCACGGTACTCATGTAGCGGGGACAATTGCAGCGACTGAAAATGGTGTCGGTATTTTAGGAGTCGCACCACTTGCTAAAATGTTAGTGTTAAAGGTTTTAGCGGGAGATGGTTCTGGAAGTTATGAGCAAATTATTGAGGCGGTTCATTATGCTGTAAATTGGAGAGGGCCTAATAAAGAAAGAGTTAGAGTCATTTCAATGTCACTTGGTGGCCCGCAAGACGTTCCAGAACTACATGAAGCAATTCAAAACGCGGTAAAGCAAGATATTCTCGTTGTATGTGCTGCTGGGAATAATGGAGATTGTAATGATAATACGGAGGAACTAGATTTCCCAGGTGCTTACTCGGAAGTAATTGAAGTCGGCGCTGTCAATTTAGAACGGAAAATCTCATGTTTTAGTAATTCAAATCAAGAAATTGATTTAGTGGCGCCAGGCGATGGAATATTATCTACGTATCCTGAGGGGAAATATGCGGTTTTAAGTGGTACTTCTATGGCGACACCGCATGTTGCTGGAGCGATCGCATTGCTCATTAAGCAGTGTGAGAGAGAGTATGGTAGAAAGTTATCAGAGCCAGAAATATATGCACAACTGATTAAAAGAACTGTACCTTTAGGATATGAACGTACTTCTGAAGGAAATGGATTAATAGATTTATTAAAAGAATAGTAAATACTAAAAAACATCTCATATTTATATGAGATGTTTTTTAATATGGTTCTGTCGCATGTAATACGACATCTAATAAACCGGGGAATCTAGCATTTAAGTCATCTTCACGAATTGAAATGAAACGTTGTGTGCCTTCAAGGCGTGTATACATAACACCAGATTCACGTAAAACTTTGAAATGGTGAGATAAAGTTGATTTCGCAATTGGAATGTTTAACGCACCACAAGATTGTTCATGTTTCTCTAGTAGCATAGTTACAATTTGTAAACGAATTTGATCGCTAAGTGCATATAAGACAGAAGAGAATTGAATTTCTTCTCGATTTGGATGATAGAGAGTACGCATTTTTTCACCTGCTTGTATAAGTTAATATATTTGCACTATAACATATAAAGTGGTATATTTCTATTGTTCGAACATATTCGAACAATAGAAATATAGGGGGAGAAAAAATGAAGTATACAAAATTGCAAAAGGCAGGACTAAATATTTCGAAGTTGGGGTTAGGAACAAACGCTGTAGGGGGACATAATTTATATGCTGATGTGAATGAGGGAGAAGGAAAACGATTAATAGAAGAAGCTATGGGGCAAGGGATTACATTTTTTGATACAGCAGATTCATACGGTTTCGGTAGATCAGAGGAATTGGTAGGGGAAGTATTGAAAGGAAAACGCCACGAAGTTGTACTTGCTACAAAAGGTGGAATACAGCCGTTATTAAATGGAGAGGCTTATATTAATAATGAACCAAGCTATTTAAGAAATGCTGTAGAAAATAGTTTAAGAAGATTACAAACGGATTATATTGATTTATATTATTTACATTTTACAAATCCAGAAATAAGTTACATAGACTCAATTGGAGAGCTTACTCGCCTAAAAGAAGAAGGGAAAATTCGTTCAATTGGAATATCTAACGTAAACGTAAAGCAATTACAAGAAGCGAATCAGCACGGACATATAGATGTTGTACAATCACCGTATAATATGTTAAATCGTACTGCTGAGGAAGAACTTTTGCCGTATTGTATAGAATCAAGTATTTCATTTATTCCGTACGGGCCTCTTGCCTTTGGGATACTAGGTGGGAAATATACAGAAGATTTTAAATTAAGTAAAGGTGATTGGCGTCAAAGTGTAAATCTATTTGAAGAAAATACGTATAAGAGTAACTTTAAAAAAGTTGAGAAGTTAAAAGGCTTAGCTGAAGAAATAAATTTTGAAGTATCGCATTTAGCTTTAGCGTGGTTATTAAACAAAAAAGGAATTGATACTGTTATTCCTGGTGGGAAACGAGCGGAGCAAATAAGAGAAAGTGTAAGAGCGGTGGAAGTTTCATTAAATGAAAAGGTTATAAAAGAGATTGAATCTATTTTAGAAGATTAGTTAAAAAGAGGGATAGTCCCCTCTTTTTATATAAAAGGAGAAGGTTTAAATGAAAAGAGTACTAGTTGTATTCTTTACAATAATGTTTATGATCGGTACAGATACTTTCTTAATTGCACCACTTTTACCCACATTACAACAGGTGTATCATATTTCAACTGAGTTGTCAGGGTGGATGGTGAGTTCATATGCTTTAGGATACGCTGTATTTGCACTTATCGCCGGCCCTATATCAGATGGCTTAAACAGAAAAAAAGTGATGGTAATAGGAATGAGTTTTTTTGCGTTAAGTACGTTTTTATGTGGAATGACGCCGAGTTTTTTATGGATGTTAACATTTAGATTTTTAGCAGGTGTAAGTGCAGCCTTTGTATCTCCACAAGTGTGGGCATCTATTCCGCTTCTTATAGAGAAGGAACAAATTGTAAAGGCAATTGGGATTGCAACAGCAGGGTTATCAATCTCTCAAGTTTTAGGACTGCCAGTTGGATCATATTTAGCGATGATACATTATACAACACCATTCTTCATCATTGGTATATTATCAGCGCTACTTGTCCTTCTTATTTATGTAGTATTACCAGAAATACAACCGGTTCATATTAGTGGAAATAAAACAAACATCTTAAAGCGCTATAAACAATTACTTTCAGATTCAAAGGTTTCACTTTCCTATTTTGCATATTTTGTTTTTCAAACTGGTAATTTTGCTGCATTTTCATTCTTCGGTGTGTGGCTTTCTATTCAATTTCACTTACAAGTTCATGAAGTAGGAACAGCTATGCTCGTATTAGGATTAGGAAATTTAGCAGGGAATATTTTTGGCCCTAGAATCGTAAATAAAATTGGTTATAACCTTTCTTTCTATGGTGGAATTGTATTTACAGCAGTACTATATGTATTACTTCCTCATGTAAAGAACATTATATTTGTGGAGTTATTATTCTTTGTTTTATTTTTTGTGACAGGAATTTTGTTTGTATTGATGATGAGGCACTTACAAAACATGTCTAGCGTAGCAAGAGGAACAGGAGCCGCTCTTGCTAATGCTTCTATGTATATTGGTCAAATGATAGGAGCAGCAATAGCAGGATTGCTATTTGCAGCATCTCATAATTTTATATTTGTAGGTAGTTTTACTGCGTTATTATATATTGTAGCTTTATTTCTGTTTAGAAAAAGTGAAAAACTAACTGAGAATCGTGAAGCAACAATTGCGTCATAAAGCCTGTACAAATAAAAAAGCTTTATCTTTTTCTGAGGTGACATCAAATAAAACGAGTCCAAGAAGTGCAGTTAGTCTACCGATGAAAATATTAGTTAAAAACCTAATATGAAACATATTAAATTAATATTAGAAGGGGGAGGAAGGAGGTGCTAATGTTGGAATCTCTTTTTAATAATAGATAAATATTTTGCAATTCAGAAAGAATAAAAGTAATAATACATGAAGGAATTTTTGAGTGCAGAGGGTAAAAAAAGTAGATAAATAATAGAACGGTATTGTAACAAAATTAAGGGAAATCTCAAAAATAAAAAATCCCTATAGAGATAGGGATTTATATATCGGCATATAGTCCCTTGAAAAAGGATATACTTAGTTTAACATATAGGACTACTTATATTTGTGAAATAAATGTGAAAATAATGTGAAAAATACCGTAATAAAAAGCACTGTTTTAGCTAATTGAACTAAAACAATGCTTTTCTTTTTGATTGAACAGTTGCTGCATTTTCATCATGTATGCCTGCATCTTTAATAATTCGTTGTCTTGCTTTATTTAATAGATGGTTTACTGCTTCACCAAAATAGTTAGCTTCGCTTTTTGTGCGGGCTTCTCGTAAACATTTATAGTTTTCTAGCAGTTCCTCTTTTTCAGTGTTTGTTAAGAAATCTTCTATTTTCTTTTTTGTCATACGAAACACCCTTTCTTCTGACAAACGACGCAATAGAAAATATTTATTGTTTATTATAACAATATTTTTTAAAGAAAGTATAGACTAACGTCGTAATAATTTGTCAATTTCTTGAATCTTCTCATCTACTTTCCCAATTTGTGTATTTTTAGCCTGCTCACCACCAAGTGCTTGATGTAGTAAGAAAGTCTGACCGGAAATAGCAGTGACAATGGATACTTTAATAATTTCTTTTATTAAGGTGACATCGAATAAAACGAGTCCAAGAAGTGCAGCTAGGCTACCCGTGAAAATATCAGTCAAAAACCCAAAGTGAAAAAAGGTTTTCAAACGGCGTGGAAGCAATAACTTACCTTGGTTATTGATCAGATGGGAAACGAAACCAGTAATGCCACCAACGAGTACAGCAGTTAGCCATTGATACATTTCCATCGAATCCACTCCTTTTAGTGAATAAGATTCGATTATTTTATATTGATTCCTTTTAATATTTCATATAAGCATATTGAGAAAGTTTGTTTGGATGTACTCCTTATTCAATTCAATTTAATTATAACAGAAAAATCTGATATATAGCAGTCTATGATATGAAGAGAGTATTTATTAATATGAATATAAAAAGGGGTGTGCGATATGAATATAGATTATCGAATAAGAAGTGTAGATGGTTATACAAAAAATATAGGGCAATTAGTAAGCATGCTGGAGCATACGAGGGCTGTAACATTACAGGAAATAAACGATCTATCAGTTGGGCAATTAGATTCAATTATGCCAAGTGGAGGGAATTCCATCGGAGCTTTATTAAAGCATATAGCAGCTATTGAAAAAGCACATCAGCTTATTTCATTTCAAGAGCGTGACTTTACAAAAGAAGAATTAGAAATATGGGAAGACGCACTGTATTTAGGGGAATCGGGGAGAACGATTCGTGGACATGAAATACAGTATTATGTACAACTTCTACAAAGTGTTAGAGAAGAATCTCTGAAGTATTTGAGTGAACAAGATGATGAGTGGCTAATGTCAGAAAAGAAGTGGCCTAACGGTGTAGCATATAACCAGCACTATCTTTGGTTTCATGTGCTAGAAGATGAAATTAGTCACCGTGGACAAATTAGAATGATGAAAAATAAATTATTTGAAAATTACGTTAAATAAGGTGGCTTTTTAAATGAATATTCCATATAATGAGAGTAATTAAAATGAGAACGGGGTGATGTATTATGGCGAAAATAACTTATATGAATAATAAACCAAATACAAAGGTGGATGGAAAGGGCGAGACTATATAAGTGAGCGCACGATCCTTCCGCTTAGCTTAAACTAGGGAGGATATCAATTTGAATCAAAATATTTTAGAATCGTTCGGCTGGGATTCTTTTTTTGAGGAACAAGCTGTAGAGAACTTTGAAGTAGGGCGCATTTTACTTGAGCATAAGCATCTATATCGAATTATTTGTAATGATGGTGAATATATGGCAGAGCTTTCTGGGAAATTTCGACATGAAGCAGTAACGAAGGGAGACTATCCAGCGGTTGGTGATTGGGTGTATATAAAGAAAATACAGAATGAAAAGAAAGCAGTTATTCATCGTATTTTTCCGAGAAGAAGCTCTTTTTCTAGACAAGAGGCTGGTACTAGAACGGAAGAACAAGTAATAGCAGCAAATGTAGATTATCTATTTTTAGTGAATGCACTTAACCATGATTTTAATGTAAGAAGAATGGAACGTTATTTACTATTAGCGTATGAAAGCGGTGCAATGCCTGTTATTGTTTTAACAAAGAGTAGCTTATGTGAAGACGTGGAACAGAAAATTGTTGAAACGGAGGCTGTGGCAATTGGTGTTCCGATCTTCGTTGTTGATAGTTTAGAGCATACTGGTATTGAATCGTTGCAGAAATTTGTTTCTTCAGGAAAAACAATTGCTTTAGTCGGGTCATCGGGGGTTGGGAAATCCACTTTGTTGAATGCACTCATAGGAATTGAAGTAGCAAAAACAGGAGATATTCGTGAGGAAGATAGTAAAGGAAGGCATACGACAACTCATCGTGAATTGTTCCGATTACCGAGTGGAAGTTTAGTTATTGATACGCCGGGTATGAGGGAGCTGCAGCTTTGGGAAGGAAGCGATGCAATTCAAACAACATTTTCTGATATTGAAGAACTAGCAAAAACGTGCCGTTTCCGAGATTGTAAGCATGAAAATGAGCCAGGGTGCGCAGTGCATAATGCAATTGATAACGGAATTATTACGATAAATCGTTTGCAAAGTTATAAAAAACTACAAAGAGAACTAGCGTATTTTATGAGAAAACAAGATGCTATTCTTGCAAGAGCCGAGCGTGATAAGTGGAAAAAGATTTCTAAACAGCATAAAAAAATGTGAAAAGCCAAAGGGAACCACCCTTTGGTTTTTGTATTTGTAAATTTTATAATAATATTATTCGTATATATGGACAAAAAGAATTTAATTGTTTAAACTTTACAAAGTATTCATCATAAAAGGTTATGAAAATAACAATTAGGGAATAGTAAATATTTGCAATTCACTAGATTTAACTTATGAAATTGAAAAGCAGGAGGTTTGTAATGGGTAGACTATTAAATTGGTTTCGTGATATGAAAGTAGCAAAAAAACTACTAATTTCATTTTTTGTCATTTTAATTGCAGCTGTCTCTATTATCGGAGGCATGTCTTATCAAACAGCTAAAAAGAATTTTGAATCACAAATTACGAGCAGTGCTCACGACAATATAAAAATATTAGATAATTTGATCAATCAAATGATTGAGGCGAAATTTAATGATGTGAATAATTTTGCACGTGTGATTCAAGGGAATATGTATCAAGGGGACAATCAAGATGAATTACGAAAAATGTTATCCCAATATATCAATTTAAATAAAGATATTGAACAAGTATATGTTGCTGGGAATGATAAGAAATTTGTGCAAGAACCAAATATACAAATGGCAGCGGACTACGATCCAACAGAACGTTCTTGGTATAAAGATGCGGTAGCAAAACAAGGTGGTATTGTAATTACTGAGCCGTATAAGGCAAAAGGAAATGGACATATTGTCGTAACGATTGCAAAACAAACAGAAGATAAAAACGGTGTTGTAGCGGTAGATTTAAGTTTAGATGATTTATTAAAAACAACAAAGTTAATCAATATTGGTAAAAAAGGATATGCTTTCATTTTAGATGGGAAACAAAAAATAATTGCTCATCCACAAGAAAAATCAGGAGATAAGGCAGCTGATTCTTGGGCGAAGAAAATTTACGAAGATAATCATGGTGCTTTTTCTTACTCTTATGGTGATAGTGAAAAGAAAATGGTATTTGCTACGAATGTAAAAACAGGTTGGAAAATTGGCGGGACGATGTACTCAAGTGAAGTAATTGAAGCTGCTCAACCTGTATTTTATAATATGTTAATTGTTATGCTTATCTCATTAGTAGTAGGTGGAACACTTATTTATTTTGTAACACTTTCAATTACGAAGCCTTTAAAGAGATTAGTTGTTACCTCTAAAGAAATAAGTGAAGGGGATTTAACTCAAATAATTGAAATTCATTCTAATGATGAAATTGGTCAACTTGCAAAAGGATTTAATGAGATGACTGATGCATTGCGGACTTTAATCGGAAGAATTAATACATCGGCTGGACATGTTGCAGCAGCATCAGAAGAGCTAACGGCAAGTGTAAGACAAGCGGGTGAAGCGACTGAGCAAATTACAATGGCGATGGATGAAATATCGAGCGGGGCAACAACGCAAACAACAAGTGTAGAAAATGGTGCAATGTTACTATTTGACGTAACAGAAGGAATTCAACATGTAGCAAATAGTTCATCATCAATTAATACGGCTTCTGCTCATACTCGTGAAAAAGCAGAAGATGGCGGAAGACTAGTAGGGAAAACGGTAAATCAAATGCAGTCTATTGCAGAATCTGTTTCACAATCAGATGAAGTTATACAGTTACTAAATAATAAATCAAAACAAATTGGTGACATACTTGAAGTAATTCAAAATATTGCAGATCAAACAAATCTTCTAGCTTTGAATGCAGCAATTGAAGCTGCAAGAGCAGGAGAGCACGGAAGAGGATTTGCAATCGTTGCAGATGAAGTACGTAAATTGGCGGAGAAGTCTAGCGTATCTTCTAGTGAAATTAGCAAATTAATAGGTGAAATACAAGATGACATGAGTAAGACGGTAAAATCTATGAGTCATGTAAATGAAGAAGTTCAATCTGGACTTGTTATTGCGAATGAAACGAAGCAAAACTTTACTGAGATTTTACAATCTACAAATGAAATTGCAGATCAAATTAAAACGATGGTTGAAACGGCTAATGGGATGTCAAAAGGTGCCAATGAAGTATCTATTTCAGTAGGTCAAATTGCAATGACAGCACAGAATAATGCGACGAGTACTCAAAACGTTGCAGCATCAGCAGAAGAACAACTAGCGTCCATTGAGGAGATTAGTTCTGCGGCTGGTACATTATCTCAAATGGCTGAAGAGTTACAAGGGTTAATTGAAAGATTTAAAGTTTAACAGAGGACAGACTATCTCCAAAATAGCAGTATGCTATTGGAGTAGTCTGTTTTTATTATGTAAAATGAAATGGGATGAAGAGTATCTTTATGATATGTAAAGGTATATTTTGTACAATTCTTGTCGAAAAATAGAGGTATTTGTTAACTTTGTGTTTAATTATAATCATATAGAATACAAATAAAAGGAGATTCATATGGGAGTGTACTGGGGTACCAAAAGACATTCTTGGCTTAGTTATGTCTCATTTTGGTTAAGTATTTCGTTTTTTATAGTTTTTTTAATTGAAGTGTTTATTTTAAAAACACTTTCGAATAGTTCAGTGCAAATTGTTAAATATTTTTATTTTATACTTGTACCAGTAAACATTTTTCTTAGTTTAAAGTTACTCTTTAAGAAAAATGAAAAGAAAGCATTACCTATTTTTAGTTTCATTGTATCATTATTATTTACAATTTTAATATTAGTATTAGCGTTAGCAGCTACTGGGAAATTCTTTTAAGGAGAGTGATATAAGTCACTCTCCTTTTTTGTTGTTGCAAGCAAATAATAAGAGGAGGATGGACCAAAATTAAATAAGAGACAATTCATATAGTAATGAAGAAAATCAGTTGTTTTATATGCAGTTATGAAGCAAATGAATACGGTAAGAACGTTGATATATGGTACAATACATATGGATAGTGATAGAGATAAAGGGTATATAAAATACTCATCGTTTTTTAGTAAGAGAGGGGTTATCTTATGCTATACGAGGATTTGATGACATTATTTCAAGCAGCTCCGAAAGAAGAAGGTAGAGGCGGCTGGAAATATATAATCCAGGAACGAAATGATAAATATAAAATTGTTGATAAAATGTTGAAAAATCAAATGAGTGTTGAATTGTATTTTAATGAATATGATGAGGTGAAAATCACTTTATATAAAGATGGAATGCCTATTTCTACTATGCAAAGAATTGCCATTTCAAAAGTTGAATTAGACGAAGAGGAAGAAGGGATTCAATTCGTTTTAGAACGTATGCCTAGTCGGATGATTCGGTTACAATTAAAGCCATATTTAGCACTCGAAATGGGTCCGTACTGGGAAGTATGTGATGATTGTGAATGAACATAAAAGAAGCATCCAATTACATGGATGCTTCTTTTATGTTTTTTGAAGTTGTTTAAAAGCAATAATTGGAAGTAAAATGATGCTGACCCATCCGATTATAGGATATAGAATGTGGAGTAATTCACTGTAACCAACGTAACTAAAGCAATAGCTTATTAGTAAAATGAAGAAAATAATATTGTTACTTTTCCAACCGGTGATGGATTGCATTTGTTTTGTCATTCCGAACACATTGCCAACTAAAGTTGTGAACACTTCACCGAAAATGATAAGAACAAAGAAAAAGTGAAAAGTGGCATTGAATTTCCTTATGACTTCAGCCATTGGAATGTTATATTGATAAAATTGGTCGACTGATAAGATAGCTAAATGACTACATAATAATATTAAAGAAAGTCCTGCCCCACCTAAAATACCGCCCCATAAAATGGCCTTTCGATCTTTTACTTCACTGGCTAACGGGACGAGGACGCTTTGGGCGAGAGAAAGATTTAAGGCGACATATGTAATAGGACTAGTTACCCACTTCATATTCCAGCTTTCTGCAGGAATAGTGTTACTAATAGGAGTTGTACCGTGAAAAAACGTTGTAATAGCAAGTCCGATAATAAAAATCATCATAATAGGTACGACAAGTGTATTAACTTCAAAAACACCTTGTAATCCGCGACTACCTATAAGGAGACAGGCGATCACTGTAATGAAAATACCGAGTTGTCTTGGTGAATGAAGTTGCTCTTCAAATACCGCTCCAGCTCCTGATAACATAACGCTCGTTACACCAAATAATACGAGTAATAATAGTGTATTTACAACATTTCCAAAAACATCCCCAAATAAGTATTTGTTAAATTCTTGTGCTGAAAATGCACCGATTTGTGAGGAGAGCAACATCATCTTTGTGCCAAGCCAAATAAAAAAAAATCCACTTACACATATGCCAAGTGTTCCATAAAATCCGTTCACTGTAAAAAATTCAACAATTTCTCGTCCAGTAGCAAATCCAGCTCCAACGACTGTTCCAATATAAGTAGCAGCGACTTTCTTTGCTACTTGCCATTGTTGATTGTCCATGTTATCCCTCTTTCTACTACGATGAGCTTGATTTACTATTATGCATATGTATGAGCTTGGACAATTAGACGTATGAACTGTTAGAAATCATACATGAATTAAAAGATATTAGGGAAGTATTAAAGGTGTTAAAACTTTGTTACATATGAGCCAATCGTTCGAAAGGATAGGAAATGTATGGTAACATGTAATTAGGTTATGAAAAGATAAACATTATGAAAAGATAAACATTATGAAAAGATAAACATTATGAAATGATAAGAGGAGTGGATTGTATGAGTACGAAAACAAATGTTGTTGAAGTATTAAACAAGCAGGTAGCAAACTGGAATGTGTTATATGTGAAACTACATAATTATCATTGGTATGTGACAGGACCACACTTCTTTACATTACATGAGAAATTTGAAGAGTTTTACAATGAAGCTGGAACGTATATTGATGAATTAGCAGAACGTATTTTAGCATTGGAAGGTAAGCCGTTAGCGACAATGAAGGAATATCTGGCAACATCTAGTGTGAATGAAGGGACAAGCAAGGAATCTGCAGAAGAAATGGTGCAAACATTAGTGAATGATTACTCTGCACTTATTCAAGAATTAAAAGAAGGTATGGAAGTTGCTGGTGAAGCTGGCGATGAAACATCAGCGGACATGTTGTTAGCAATTCATACAACATTAGAACAACACGTATGGATGTTAAGTGCGTTCTTAAAATAAATATAAGTTTATAAAGAAAAAAGCCATTGAAAAATTCTTTCAATGGCTTTTTTGTGATTTTTCAGTTTTCTTTTATGCTATAATATAGTAAAAAGGAGGCGATGCAATGTTTCGCTTTTTCAAAACTGGAAAAGAAGAGCGTGAAATTACGAAAGATGAATTAGAACAAGCGATGGCTAAGTTTCTAGAAAAGAATGCTAATATCGTTTATACAGTATTAGTAAATGATGATTATACAGTAAATTATGATTTGTTAAAGCCATATTTACCTGCATTTCCAACAAATCTTTTTCTGATTACGAAGGAAACGCTTGAGGTATTTGAACATACAGAAGAAAACTTAAACCTAGTTAAAGAAATTGATCTTGTACAAAAGGCAGTAGACCAATATGTAACAGAAAAAGAAATGTTTCCAATTGTAGAAGGTAGTGAAGATCGCCTTATATGCGGAATGAAACTAGGACCTTACTTAGATCGTATATTAAAAAGAGACTTATATATTTCAGAAAAACATTATTTAGTTTCAAGTAAACCAGACAGAAAAAAACAAAAGAGTGGATAGATGTATTGAAAACAACAATAAATATATTGTTGTCTTTTTTTGTTTATAAAAATATTGATTTTTCATTTTATTCAAATTTATACTAAACTTATTGGAAGAAGAGGAGTAATGATTAAGTATTGTTAGCGTGAGTTATATACAGTGATTACAGAATGGTATAAAGGTTTGAGAAATAAATATTATAAAAGATTACGGGGGAATCGGTGTATGAAAAATAGTATGACTTACATTCAATTATTGAATGAAACATTACATTGTTATGCAAAGAAAGGAAGTTTGGAAGCATACACTTATATAATGGAGCATGCTAAAGGTATAGTGGGGAATGAGGCACAAATATATAATTTTAAATATGCACTAGCGTGTGCGGCAGGACTTGAAAAAGAAGCATTATATTTAATGAGAGAGGCCATTATAGAGAAGGGATTTTGGTATGGATATGAGTATTTAATTTCTGATGACGATTTAAAATCCTTACATAAATTTGAAGAGTTTCAGAAAATGGTTCAATTATGTAAAGAAAGAGAAGAATTAGCAAAGAAAGCAGAACGAGCAGACGTGAAATATATAGAAAGCGAGACAAAAGAAAAACTATTTATTGCAATGCACGGTGATCAAGAAAATATAGGAATAATAGAACCATATTGGAAAATTGTTTTGACACAAGATTATACGTTAGCTTTACCACAGTCTTCGCAAATTCAGTTTTCAGATGGTTTTGTTTGGGATGATATACATAGAGGGAAAGAAGAATTAAAAGAGCATTACGATAAGCTTATAGAGAACCGTACAGTAGAAAAGTTAATAATTGGCGGTTTTTCTGCTGGTGCCAGAGTAGCTTTGTATACGATTTTACAAAAAGATATAGTTGTAGACGGTTTTATTTTTATGGCACCATGGCTTCCAGAGATTGAAGAATGGAATGAGTTGTTGGGCGTACTACAGGATCAAAATATAAAAGGATATATAGTGTGCGGGGAGCAAGATGAAGATTGTTTCGAATGTACGCAGCAATTTGTACAATTATTAAGAGATAAGAATATAGAACATAAGTATAAAGTTGTACCTAATTTAAACCATGATTATCCTGAAGATTTTGATGAATTATTAAAAGAAGCTATTGAATATATAGACGGTAAAAGTAATAAGTAGTAAGAAAGGGAGATGCATCATAATTGATGTGTCTCCCTTTTATCTTGCTATTTACCGGGCTGCCCGTAAAACCCCCACAGATTAAAGTTTTACTTTGTCATTATAAATTAAAGGCATTTGCTAGTAAGCGATAAGAATTCAATTTATCTTCAAATTGATGAGTAATTGTGACAATCATAAATTCGTCAGTATTGTACGCTTTACTTAAGTTTGCGATTTGTTCTTTCACAGAAGATGGATCACCGACGATCATACGTTGACGATTTTCTTTTATACGGAATAAATCATAAGCGCTGTATGAATAATTTTGTGCAGTTTCGATAGAAGGAGTACCAGTTGTACGCTTTCCTTGTTCTAGTAATAAGATTGATAAATCTAAACTAGAAGCAATTTTTTCCGCCTCTTCATTCGTTTCTCCGCAAATAACAAAAATAGAGACGATTGATTTTGGTTTATCTCCTAAATAAGAAGGTTGGAATTGTTCCTGATAAGCCTTCATTACTTCAGGGCCGCCGTATCCGTTTATGAACTGTGCGAATGCAAAAGAAGCACCTTGTTTTGCGGCAATCATTGCACTCTCTCCACTAGAACCAAGCATCCACATCTCGGGAGATGTGGAAATTAAAGGAGTAGCCTTTAAATTTGCATAATGATGGTTTTCTGGTACTTGATCATGTAAGTACATTGCAACATTTGCAATTTGTTCTGGATATTGTTCAAGTGAGACCATTTTTCCTTCTTGTAGTGCGCGAGTTGTAATTGGCATACCACCAGGTGCTCTGCCGACACCAAGGTCAATACGATTTGGATAAAGAGCTTCTAAAACGCGGAAATTCTCGGCAACTTTATACGGGCTATAGTGCGGTAACATAACACCACCTGAACCAACTCTTATACGATCCGTTTTTGCTGCAATATGAGAAATAAGTATTTCAGGGCTTGAACCAGCAAGGCTGACGGAATTATGATGCTCAGATACCCAAAAACGTGTGAATCCTAGTTTTTCAACTTCTTGTGCAAGTGTAACTGTATGAGAAAAAGCTTGGGCTGCTGTACTACCCTCTGAAATAGGTGATTGGTCTAATACACTTAATTTGATCATAGAATATACCTCTCAATCTTAATGTACATCCTATTATATATTTACTTACGAAAAATTCGTAATAAAATGCTCAAAATAAAAAGTGGATAAATCACATATCCACTTTTAACGTGAAAATCCTCGTTCATAATGATTCATTTCGACTACATTTAGAATATATTCGTAGTTATCAATCTCAAGTTTTAGTTGTTCCCTCTCTTTTTTAGATAGATTCTTACTACTAAGTTTTTTGCATAGTTGTTGTTTCTTTTCTTCTAAATACTTTTTTGTAGCGTGGTAGTCGTAAGTTTGTTTCATTTTCAACCACTCCTTCTTTGCTGTTGCTATATTATACGAAGTGTGAAGTAATGTGAAAGCTATCTCTTATGTATTTTTAGTGAATATTCCACTTGCTATGCTGTTATGTTTATGGGGAGTTATGAATAAAATGCACTAAACGACTAATGCCCATTTGATGAAGTAAGGGGTGGAATTGTGCAGAAAGATATAATGTATAACACTGAGATGGAGGAAACGTTAAAAATTATAGATAAAGGATTAAAGAAGACGACGAGCCCGAAGCAAATTATTGTAGTAGGGGCCGGCATGGCTGGATTAGTTTCGGCATCTTTATTAAAAGCTGCGGGACATGAGGTGAAAATTTTTGAAGCAAACAACCGGGTAGGTGGTCGCATAGAGACTGTTAGAATGGAAGAAACTGAATTATATTTGGATGTTGGGGCAATGAGAATTCCGTATTCGCACACATTAACGATGGCATATATAAGAAAATTTGGGCTACAGGTAAGTCCTTTTATTAATAGGAATGAGACAGATATCGTTTACGTAAATGGCCAAAAAACGATATTAAAACAATATGAAAAAGATCCAAGTATATTGAAGTATCCTGTGGAAATGAATGAAGTTGGGAAAACATCAGAGGAGTTATTATTATTAGCGGTGCAGCCTATTATAAATTTTATTAAAAAGAACCCAGAGAAAAATTGGGATGTTGTAGTAAAGGATTTTGGGAGATATTCTACAGGACAATTTTTAAAGTATCATCCTTATCAATATCATACTTACTTTTCACCAGTAACAATTGAGATGATCGGCGTTCTATTAGATTTAGAAGGTTTCTTGGAAAGGTCGTTTGTTGAGACGTTACGCTTTATATATATTATGCAAGAGGAGAGTGGATTTTGTGAAATAGTAGGTGGGAATGATAGATTACCAAAGTCATTTTTACCACAATTGGAAGAAAATATTATATATAATCAAAAACTAATGAAGCTACAACAACACGATAACGGTGTAACAGCTTTCTATCGAAACGAGGAAACTTTTGAATATAGTAGTATAACTGGTGATTTAGTTATTATTACAATCCCATTCTCGACAATGCGTTTTGTGGAAGTAGATCCCTTTGATTCTATATCGCATGAAAAATGGAAAGCAATTCGTGAATTGCATTATATGCCAGCGACAAAAATAGGAATTCAATTTAAAAGTCGATTTTGGGAAGAACAAGGACAGTTAGGTGGCAGGATTATAACAGATTTGCCAATTCGTTACGCATATTATCCAAGTCACGGGATTGGAGAAAAAGGACCTGCTATGATGTTAGGCAGCTATACATGGTCTTATGATGCATTGTTATGGGATGGGTTATCAAAAGGTGATCGTATCTATTATACACTACAGAACTTAGCGACAATATTAGGCGGTCAAGTATATGATGAGTTCATGTCTGGCATATCAAAAAGTTGGACATTGGATCCATATGCACTTGGAGGTTTTGCGTTATTTCAGGCAGGGCAAGAATCTGAATTACAACCAGCGATTATAAAAACAGAAGGTAGATTATACTTTGCCGGAGATCATACAACGTTATATCATGGATGGATACAAGGGGCAATTGAATCTGGCGTTCGTGTAGCATTAGAAGTAAATGAATTAAATGTGTAAAATTCGGAAATTTCTTTACTATATAGTTTGAGATGGATATTATTATATATAAAAGAATTATAGGGAGTGTTGAAAGTGAATCCATTATTATTCGATTTTCCTTCTAAATTTTATACTGAAAGGCTATTTATTCGAATGCCGAAACCAGGTGACGGTAAAGCTGTATATGATGCAATTCAAGCTTCTATGAAAGAATTAAAACCATGGATGGTTTTTGCACAAAAAGAGCAAACAGAGGAAGAAGTAGAAGTGAGCATTAGAAAATCGCATATTCAATTTTTGCAGCGTGAGGATTTAAGATTACTAGTTTTTTCGAAAGAAACATGTGAATTTATTGCATCAGCTGGATTACATCGCATTAATTGGGATATACCTCAATTTGAAATCGGGTATTGGATTGATTCGAGGTTTAGTGGAAAGGGTTATATGGTCGAGGCTACAAAAGGTATAACAGATTATGCTTTTTCTGAACTGAAAGCAAACCGCGTAGAAATTCGATGTGATTCTTTAAATAAGAAAAGTAGAGCGATACCTGAGAAATTAGGCTTTAAGCTAGAAGGTACGTTAGAAAGTGCGAGTGTAGCAGTAGATGGAAATGGATTAAGGGATATGTGTGTATTTGCCATGACTAGAGATACATATGAAAGAGAAGAGCTGTAAAGAAACGGCTCTTCTTTTTGTACATTATGGTACAGGATGTCCGTTAGAGCTTTCGAAAATTGTAAACCATTGTTGACGGTCTAAGTTAACTTTTGTAGCAAGAGCGGCCGTTTTAACACGATCTAATTTACCAGAGCCGATGATTGGCAACATTTTAGCTGGATGTGTAAGTAACCAAGCATACATAACGATATCTATACTATCAACACCTAATTCAGTAGCAACTTTTTGCACAGTTTCACGTACACGTACAGCACGTTCTGATTGACTAGTAAAGATTTCTCCGCCAGCAAGAGGTGACCAAATCATTGGATTGATTTGTTTTTCCTGACATAAATCAATTGTTCCTTTTTCAAAATGCTCAAGCTGCAGAGCTGATACTTCAATTTGGTTCGTAATAAGCGGGAAATCTAAGTATGAACTTAACATATTGAATTGGGAAGGTAAAAAGTTAGATACACCAAAATGACGAACTTTTCCTTCTTGTCTTAAGCGTGAGAAGGCTTCTGCCACTTCATTTGGATCCATGAAAGGATCAGGACGATGGATAAGTAATACGTCAATATAATCTGTATGTAAATTTTTAAGTGAAGCTTCTGCACTTTGAATAATATGTTCTGCACTAGTGTTGTAGTGAGCAACATAACGCTCTGGAAATTTCGGTGATAGGGGAGCGATTCCACATTTTGTGATGATTTGCATGTTTTCACGTAAGGAAGGCTTTAGTTGTAATGCCTCTCCGAACAGTCCTTCACACGTATAACCGCCATAAATATCAGCGTGATCAAAAGTAGTAATTCCCATATCCATACAATCTTCAATGAAAGAAAGTAATTCTTGTTTCGTCATATTCCATTCTGCTAAACGCCAAAAACCTTGAATAATACGAGAAAATTGTAGTGTTTCGGCCATTTGAACTCGTTCCATTATATGTACCCCCTTGATGAATAATTATTATTTTGAAAAGGCTTTCTTACTACATGTTATTATATAGTTAATTAGGTGTACAGACAATAAATATGTTTAGCTACAAAAACGTTTTTCTCTATATGCTATAATGTAGAAATATATAGCTATAAGGAGATGTAAGGGATGATTCCAGTAACAATATTAACTGGTTTTCTTGGTTCAGGGAAAACGACACTATTAAATCGCATTTTGTCAGAGAATCACGGTCAGAAATTAGCGGTGATTGTAAATGAAATAGGGCAAATTGGTATCGATAATCAGTTGATTATGAATGTTGAAGAAGAAATTATGGAAATGACAAACGGTTGTTTATGCTGTACTGTACGGGAAGATTTACTCGTTGCGTTAAAACAATTACTGGACGTAAAAGCAGAAGGTAAAATGGACTTTGATGGATTAGTAATTGAAACGACTGGTCTTGCAAATCCAGGTCCTATTATTCAAACATTCTTTTTAGATCCTGTTATTCAATCTGCATACCAAATTAACGGTGTTGTAACAGTAGTAGATAGTTATCATATACATAAACATTTTGAAAAAGGACTAGAAGCAAAAGAACAAATTGCATTTGCTGATGTTGTATTAGTGAATAAGTTAGATTTAATTGAAGAGAGCGAAAAAGAAAATCTCTTGCATGAACTTCAAGGAATAAACCCGACTGCAAAGTTAATTCAGTCGACGAACTGTGATGTGGATATTCCATCGTTACTAAAAATTCAAACGTTTAAAACGAAAGATACGTTACAAATTTATCCTCATACAGAGCATAATCATCTAGAAGGTGTAAAATCGTTTGTACTACGCGAAGAGCGTCCGTTAGATCTACAAAAACTGAATGAGTGGATGTCAGCTGTCGTTCAAGAACTAGGTGAATATTTATACCGCTACAAAGGAATTTTATCGATTGATGGAGTAGATAAACGTATCGTTTTCCAAGGTGTGCATACACTGTTTGCTGCATCATATGATAGAGAGTGGCAAGAGGGCGAAGAACGAGTAAGTGAAGTCGTGTTTATTGGAAAAGATATTAATAAAGAATGGTTCCAAGAACATTTCGAGGAGTGTGTGAAATAAGTCTGCGTTTATTGCAGGCTTATTTTTGGACTTAACTAAGTGTTTTGTAGAAAAATACTAGATTGCCAAAAACGGAGGATTAAAAAACCTGTTTTCACAGGCTTGTATGTTCATCTAAAAGTAACTCCATTACAACACCTATAACAGGGCCTTCATCATCAATATCGCCATTTAAACGGAAGCCAAATGACTCATATAATCCC
This sequence comes from Bacillus fungorum, assembly GCF_002746455.1. GTDB lineage: Bacteria > Bacillota > Bacilli > Bacillales > Bacillaceae_G > Bacillus_A > Bacillus_A fungorum. The sequence goes on from NZ_NWUW01000030.1 coordinate 27,320, forward strand.
ATTGCAAGTTTGTTGTCTGGATGTAAACTTAAATAGATTGTTTTACATTCAAATTTATTTTGTAAGAATTGAATAAGAAAGCGAAGGAAACGTTTTGCGTATCCTTTTCCTTGATATTGTTGGTCAATCATAAAGCGGTCTAACCATACGCTTTTACGTTTTTCACAATACCATCCGTACATTGCATATCCTACAAGTGTTTCTTCATCATATAACCCTACTGACGTTCCGTTTCTCTCATATAATGATTCTGCTAGAGAAAACGCATTGCTTTCAATAAATTGCTGCTGGTCTTTTGCGACGTTTATAGCAGCTACTGAACGCCAATTTTTTTCTGTTACTTCACAAATGTGAAGATTCATAATTCCAACTCACCTTCTAAATTAATATAGCTTAAAAGCTAATATGGATAATTTTACTTGTTATTGTGGTCAAGTCAAGCAGAAACACATAAATAAGAAGCTGAATGTCATATTCAGCTTCTTATCAAAAGTTGATTAGTTAGTAGCTTCTTTCAATGTGTTTACGTTTTCTTCCATTAAAGTGAAGTAATCTTTATTGCTCTTCGCATCATCTTCAGAAATAGTAGCAAGATGGTTTAAGCGTAAAATTTTTGTACCCGTTTCTTTTTGAATAACGGATGCTACTTTTGGAGTAGAGAATGTTTCAAATAAAATATATTGTAGATTATGTTCTTTTACTGTTTTTGTAATGTCAGCAAGCTGTTTTTGTGATGGTTCATCAGAAGCTGAAATACCAGCGATAGCAATTTGTTTTAGGCCATAGCGTTGTTCCCAGTATCCATAAGCCGCATGAGAAACTAAAATATCTTTCGTTTTTGCATTCGCAACAGTTGCTTTAAATTGATCATCTAAATCAGTAAATTTTGTTTGAAGTGCTGCGAAGTTTTTTTCGAACTCTTGTTTATGGTCAGGTTGTAATTCTACAAGTGCATTTTTAATTTTTTCTGCCTGTTTCATTGCTAGAGTAGGGTCTAACCAAATGTGTGGGTCTTTATCGTGATGATGTTCATCCTCTTTATGGCCATCTCCGTGATCATGATGCTCTTCTTCAGTAGAAGTACGCAGTTCAATACCTTTTGATGCATTTACAATTTTAACATTTTCTTTTTGCAATGTTTTTTCCATTTTTTCAGCAAATGGTTCTAATTCAGCACCGTTATAAACGAATAAATCAGCTTTTGCAACTTGTACAGTTTGTTTTTGACTTGGCTCAAATGTATGAGAATCTGCACCAGGCGGGTAAATCGCTTCAACAGTTACATAGTCGCCACCAATTTTTTTTGCGAAATCTGCAAGAGGAAAAATAGTTGTATAAACAGTTAGCTTTCCGTCTTTTTTGGCATTACCTTCTTTTTTATTTGAGCAACCAGTAAAAATTAAAGTGAAAATAAGTAAGAATGAAAATATAGTCAATCTTTTAGGCATGAAGTTCTCCTCTTTTCTTTTTTTACGGATATATCTTCCCCAATTATAGAAGAAAAATATCATTTTAATACAAAACGGAATAATTACGTTTTAGTTTGCGAACTTAGTATAATACATCTTTTATAAAGTTGCAATAAATAATAATCATTACGATTTGTTTTTGTAATAAAGTTGTCAAATTTGGATGTATTATTTTTAGGAATGCATGCATATGTGACAACGCAGTGTTCATATATATGAAAGGAGGGTGTAGAGGGGGATGAGTGTTTGGGTTACTTAATGGAAGCTATTTTATTGATATTAGCGGTAGTAATACCATTAGCCTTAGTCTTAATTTTTTTAAGAAGATTAATAAGTAATTTAGGAGATGCATCAACCGTAACAAAATTACGAGAGAAAGATGAGAAAAAAGAGTAAGTAAAGCACTATGCGTACGCATAGTGCTTTACTTGTGGTAAAATGAGAGAAGGAAACTCCTAAAAGTTGTATGTTACTGAAGGAGAGAAAAGTAAAATAAGAGGTAAATGCATATATGAATAAGCGAACAGCGTTAGTACTTGGTGCAAGTGGTTTAGTTGGACAAGAGATAACGCGTCTATTACTTGAATCTGATTACTACGATTCGGTTACTATTTTTGTAAGAGAACCAATACAATGGCAACATGAAAAGTTACAGCAAAAGCAAGTAGATTATTTGGCATTAGAGGAATATAAAGAGTTCTTTGCTGTAGATGACGTATTTAGTTGTCTAGGAACAACAATCAAAAAAGCAAAAACAAAGGCAAATTTTAAAAAAGTAGATTATGAATATACGTTACGAGCTGCTTGTTTAGCTGAAAAACAAGGGGTACAAAATTTCCTTGTTGTGTCCTCAATGGGAGCCAATCCTAAATCGTTTTTCTTTTATTCACAAGTGAAAGGGAGAATGGAAGAGGAATTACAAAAGTTAGTCATTGGTGGTATTCACATTTTTAGGCCATCTTTATTAGTAGGAAATCGACAAGAATTTCGCTTTGGTGAACGAATGGCTGAAAAGTTATCTCGTATGATTCCTTTTATATTTAAAGGGGCTTTCAAAAAGTATAAACCAATTTCAGCGAAAGATGTGGCAAAAGGGATGTATATAACTGCATTGCAAGAAGAATCAGGGATCCGCATTTATAATTCGAATGAAATTACAACGATAGAATAAATAAAACCGAGAAGAATAGCTTCTCGGTTTTATTTATTTGTACTGATTTTCCCCGGTGCTCGCTTGTATTGATACGGTTCTTCTAACTCAAAGCCAAGTTCATTGGCGGCTATTCTTGGGAAGTAAGGATTGCGAAGTAACTCACGGCCGATAAAAATTAAATCTGCTTCGTTATTATTTAAAATTTGCTCTGCCTGTGCCCCGGTCGTAATCAAACCAACAGCCCCAGTTGCAATGTTAGCATGTTCTTTAATATGTTTAGCATATTGTACTTGATACCCGGGATATATATCGATGTGTGCCGGAACAACAGCTCCAGAACTACAATCAATTACATCTACTCCTTGTTCTTTCATCCATTTTGTATATGGAACGTAATCTTGAACCGTTAAACCGTCAGGATGATAATCGTTTGCTGAAATACGAACAAATAACGGTCCGTTCCAAACTTCATTTATTGAGCCAATGATTTCACGTAAGAAACGATAGCGATTTTCAGGTGAGCCCCCATATTCATCAGTCCGCTTATTAGAAAGTGGAGAAAGAAATTCATTAATAAGATAACCGTGAGCACCATGTATTTCAATAACGTCAAACCCAGCTTGTTTTGAACGTATCGCAGCCTGCTGAAAAGCTAATATAGTATTTTTTATTTGCTGTAAACTCATTTCTACTGGTATTTTCATTGTTTCATTAAACGGAATTGCGGATGGAGCGAAAGCATCCGTTTCTAATTCCGCTTTTCTTCCGGCGTGAGCGAGTTGAATGGCAGCTTTTGCGCCGTTATCATGTATAAAAGTTGTCGTTTTATGTAAGCCTTCAATTAGGCTATCATCCCATATACCTAGGTCTTTATTAGAAATTCTCCCTTCAGGTAACACGGCTGTTGCTTCAATCATAACTAAACCAACTTGACCGGCAGCCCTTGTTCCATAATGAACGAGATGGAAATTCGTTACTTGGCCATCCTCGTTTTCTGATGAATACATGCACATAGGTGACATAACAATCCGGTTTTTTAATGTAACGTCCTTAATTGCATAAGGTGAAAAAAGTTGGGAATTCATCCAATAGCCTCCTAGATTGAATTTTCTTACATTGTATCATTCTCTTTTTTGTTTCCCTAATAAAACGCTTATACGAAAAATTTTGTCTATTCGTGTTACAATGACTAATATGAATTGAATTGGAGGATGACACATGTACCAGGCTTATTATGAAAGTGAATTAGGCTTGCTAGAAATTACAGCAAACGATAAAGGAATTACGTCTGTTATATTTGTTGATGAGAGACAAGAAGAACATACAAATGAAATGATAGATCAATGTATAAATGAGCTAGATGAATATTTTAAGGGGAAAAGAAAAGAGTTCACAGTTCCGCTGTCTGCCGAGGGAACATCATTTCAAAAGAACGTATGGGATGCGCTCTATACTATTCCTTATGGCGTAAGTGCTTCATATTTAGATATTGCAGAGAAAGTCGGAAATACGAAAGCTGTACGGGCAATAGGAGGAGCGAATAGCCGCAATCCGATTTCAATAATTGTTCCGTGTCATCGTGTAATAGGGAAGAGCGGGAAACTTGTTGGGTATGCGGGTGGTTTATGGAGGAAAGAGTGGTTATTAAAACACGAAGGTATTTTGAAATGACGTATGGATGGGAAGAGGGATTGTTTTGAAATGTATAAATTGTGGGCAACTTTGCGAGGGAAATCAGTTAAATTGTGAAAGTTGCCAGCGGACTTTGCATACTGAACAGAGTGAAGGAAGCTCGCTCATAGACAAGGAATTAGAAGTATATGTAGGGAGACAATATCCGTATTACAAAAGGAAATGGGAGATTGAGGAAAAGCGGATTGCTAGGTGGAGCTGGAATGGTTGGGCAACTATTTTCAATGTAGGTTGGCTTGGATATCGTAAGTACTATTTACCGGCAGCATTATTTGTATTGTTATTAGTAGCGTGTGATGCGTTTTCCTATTATATGGGCTTCAACGTAGCACTGCCGATCATTAATATGGTGCCTCTTACGTTTCTATTACTTGTTTTTATTTTATTTGGAATGGCGATTTTTGCGAATGGATTATATTATCAATTCGCAGAAAGGCGTATATATCGAATAAAAGCACGAGAAATTCAAGATGAAACGGTTGAAAAGTACCTCATTCGTGATAGTGGTGGAACGAGTAAAATGGGAGCAACAATCGTTACGATTTTAGCGGTTGCTAGTATTTTTTTCAGCCATTTCTTTTTCCCGACTGATCGAGATATTATTCAAAAAGTTCGTACAAGCTCGCTATATGAATATCCATTCTTTTCTATCGGCGAATCGTTTGAAAATTATTTTAGAAATCCGGGTTGGGCATATTATCGTGGCACCGAAGGATTAGAATTGGTAGAGTTCCAAGGGGATAGTCCGGATATGTCGAAGAAAAAGGTTACGATCCAATTTATTGTTGATTATAAATTGGGTGAGATTGAGCCGTACTCACTTACGATTAATGGAGAATCTAAAAATGAGGAAGAATTTTTGAAGATAATGGACGAAATATTTAAAGTTCAAAACCCATTTGACATAGAGGATGGATTACAAGTAAAAGCAGTAGAAAAAGAAGTGGATAGAAGAGCTCTCTATCCGCTTCTTTTTTTGTATATACGAAAATAATATTTGAAATAATCTGAATCTTTTGTATAATAATATGTATTATACTGGCTTTCATTTATACATATAGATTGGGGGAAGGAAGAATGAAGAGAAAGGTAACAACGATTGCTGCAGTTGCATTATCGACTAGTGTATTAGTTGCAGGTTGCGGAAATGGGGAGAAGGCATCTACAACGAAGAAAGAAACGGGTAAGGGAGCAGCAGATAAGCAAGTATTAAACTTACTAGAAACAGCAGAAATACCTTCAATGGATACGTCAAAATCAACAGACTCTGTATCATTCCGTGCCTTTGTAAATGCAATGGAAGGATTATATCGTTTGGATAAGGATAATAAACCAACTCCAGGTATGGCAAAAAACGTGAAAATGAGTGAAGATAAAAAGACATATACATTTGAATTACGAGACGCAAAGTGGTCTAATGGTGATCCAGTTCGAGCGCAAGATTTTGTATATGCATGGCAACGTACATTAGATAAAGCAACGGCAGCTGAGTATGCATTTATTTTATTTGATGTGAAAAATGCACAGAAAGTCAATAAAGGAGAATTACCGTTAGATCAATTAGGAGTGAAAGCGAAGGATGATAAAACGTTAGTAGTAGAATTAGAACAACCAGCACCATATTTCCTTGAGCTTACTTCATTTCCAACATTTTTCCCTATAAATGAAAAATATGTGAAAGAACAAGGAGATAAATACGGATTAGAAGCAGATAAATTATTATATAATGGACCATTTACGATGAGTGAATGGAAACATGAACGAAGTTATCAGTTAAAGAAAAACCCTAATTATTGGGATAAAGATACTGTGAAGTTAGAAGAAATTAATGTGAATATTGTGAAGGAAACGAGCACAGGAGTAAATTTATATGATAGTGATCAAGCGGATCGAGTTATTTTAACTTCTGAATTTGTTGATAAATATAAAAAGAATAAGCCAGATGAATTTAAAACGAAGTTAGATCCACGTATGTATTTCTTACGTTTTAACCAAAAAAATGCAACGTTTAAAAACCAAAAAGTTCGTGAAGCGATTGATCTGGCATATGATAAAAAAGGAATTGCAAATGTTATTTTAAATGACGGATCATTACCAGCATATTTCTTAGTACCTGAAAAATTTACGACAGGACCAGATGGGAAAGATTTCCGTTCTGTAAATAAAAATTTCCGTGACAGTAAAGATAATGCAGCAAAAGCAAAAAAATTATGGGAAGAAGCGAAGAAGGAACTTGGCCAAGATACAATTACAGTAGAATTACTAAATGATGATAACGGTAGCCGTAAAAAAGTGGGCGACTTTATTAAAGAAGAGTTAGAGAAAAACTTACCTGGTATTAAAGTGAATTTGAAACAACAGCCATATAAGCAGAAGTTAGATTTAGAAAAGAAATTTGAATATGAATTCTCTTTATCTGCATGGAGTCCAGATTATCCAGATCCAATGACTTATATTGATATGTTTGTTACTGGAAGCTCATTTAATGAAATGGATTATTCTAATCCGAAGTATGATGATTTAGTAGCGAAATCAAAAGGAGAGCTATTAAAAGATGATAAAGCACGCTGGAATGCACTTGCAGAAGCTGAAAAAATCTTAATTAGTCAAGATGCTGCCATTTCTCCTACGTACCAACAAAGTACCGCATATTTAGAGAAACCATACGTAAAAGGTATTGCAAATCATACGTTTGGTGGAGATTTCAGTTATAAATGGGCATATATTACAAAGAAATAGTATAATAAAGGATGAGTGAATTTTCGCTCATCTTTTATTTATATAGGAGGAATTAGGGTTGTTAAAAGGAATCAATCATCTTTGTTTTTCAGTATCTAATTTAGAAGATTCTATTACATTTTACGAAAAAGTATTGGAAGGAGAATTATTAGTTAGAGGAAGAAAACTTGCATATTTTAATATATGTGGAGTATGGATAGCACTTAATGAAGAAATACATATTCCGAGAAATGAGATTCATCAATCTTATACACATATTGCGTTTTCTGTTGAACAGAAAGACTTTGAACGTCTACTGCAGCGATTAGAAGAAAACGATGTTCATATATTACAAGGAAGAGAACGAGATGTAAGGGATTGTGAGTCTATATATTTTGTTGATCCAGATGGCCATAAGTTTGAATTTCATTCAGGGACATTGCAAGACCGACTTACTTATTATAAGGAAGATAAACCTCATATGACATTTTACTAAGGGGGGAGGAAGTTGCATGCACTAGTAATTGGTGGAACAGGGATGTTAAAGAGAGTTTCTATGTGGCTTTGTGAGCAAGGGTTTCATGTTTCTATTATTGGAAGAGATGAAGGGAGATTAGAAAATGTTAAGCAAGAGAGTGCTACACCAGAAAGTATTACATGCCTTCCGTTAGATTATCATAATGATGACGATGTAAAGTTAGCTATTAAACGTACAATTGAGAGGAATGGCCCAATAACATTAGTTGTCGCATGGATACACGCAAGCGCAAAGGATGCGTTATCACTCATTTGTAAAGAATTAGACTTGTTGTCTGAAACATACAGCGTTTTTCATATTTTAGGCAGTAAAGCGTCGCGTATGACTACACAAAAAATAGGTGGTACGCGATGTAGTTATCATAGAATTATATTAGGGTTTATATTAGAAGATACATACGGAAGATGGCTTACTCATGAAGAGATATCAGATGGGGTAATAAAGGGGATTGATAGTAAATGCGATGAATGGATTGTAGGGCGAGTAGAAGCGTGGGAATTGCGGCCAACATGGTAAGGGGGAATGCGAAATGAAAACAACTGTATATGTAACAAGGCATGGTGAAACGGAATGGAATGTAGCGAAGCGAATGCAAGGGCGGAAAAATTCTGCTTTAACTGAAAATGGTATGCTACAAGCTAAGCGATTAGGAGATCGAATGAAAGATTTATCTATCAATGCAATCTATAGTAGTCCGAGTGAAAGAACTCTTCATACTGCAGAGTTAATAAAGGGCGATCGTGATATACCGATAATCGCGGATGAGCATTTCTATGAAATTAACATGGGGATTTGGGAAGGACAGACAATTGATGATATAGAAAGGCAATACCCAGACGAAATACAGTTATTTTGGTATGAGCCACATCTTTTTCAATCCACATCAGGAGAAAATTTTGAGGCTGTTCAAAATAGGGTAATGGAGGGGATACAGCTTCTTTTAGAAAAGCATAAAGGAGAAAGTATATTAATTGTCTCCCATGCGGCAGCGGCAAAATTACTTGTAGGACATTTTGCGGGTATTGAAATAGAGAATGTATGGGATGATCCATTTATGCATAGTGCTAGTCTTAGTGTAATAGAATTTGAAGACGGTAAAGGTGTAGTGAAGCAATTTGCGGATATAAGTCATTTTCAGTAAGCATACAAAAAAGGCCGTGAAAACGGCCTTTTTGTATGAAAATTAGCAATTACGCTTTTTGTACCAGAAGTGATCGAATTTCTTGTTTTTGCAAGATGGGAATTTATGTCCGCCATCGTGACAATCTTTACCATGACCCCATGAATCATCGCGAGAGCCGCCGTGGCTGTGAGGGAAGAATTCACACTTTTTACAGTAACATCGTTTTGTCCAGTAAAATTTCTTTTCAAAGCGCACACATTTTGTAACGAACGTACAATGCTTTCTGCGAGTACGTTTTGTAACTAGAACGCATTCTTTTCTACGTGTTATTTTCGTAACGAACGTCCATTTTTGAACACGAACGCGAGTACATTTCGTAACAAATGTCCACTTTTTAACGTGAGTACATTTTGTAACGAATGTACAATGTTTCACGCGAGTACATCTTGTTCTTGGACATTTACAATCATCGCTACACTCAATTTTTGAAGAGCGATCATCATCGCATTCAAACGTACTTGGATCTTGATGTAAGAAATCCTCCATCCCAGCACTTTTGATTTCTTCGACAGCTTTTCTAATATCTCGTTTCATAGAAATCCTCCTTATCATGTATTTAATTGAAAAGGTATTCTTTTTCCTTAACAGGATATGTATGTGGGTATCTTTCTGAACAGGACAAGAGTGTAATTTTATATAAATGGTTGATAGTGGAGGTATGGACAAGGCGAAGTGCATACATTGAATGAAGAGAACTGAGAAGGGATGTGGAAATATGCTACCTTCATATGATTTTTTTATTCATCCAATGTACTTAGTGGAATTGAAAAAAGATATTTGGTCAGACAGTCCAGTGCCAGCAAAATTAACTTATGGAAAAAAGAAGTATGATATTGATATCGTATACCGAGGGGCTCATATTCGAGAATTTGAGAAAAAGTCTTATCATGTTATGTTTTATAAACCGAAAAAATTTCAAGGCGCGAAAGAGTTTCATTTAAATTCAGAGTTTATGGATCCGTCCCTCATTCGAAATAAATTATCACTAGATTTTTTTCATGATATTGGTGTACTTTCACCGAAGTCACAACATGTATTTATAAAAATTAATGGTCAAATTCAAGGCGTATATTTACAATTAGAATCAGTTGATGAAAACTTTTTGAAAAATCGAGGGTTGCCGAGTGGTTCTATTTATTATGCGATAGATGATGATGCGAATTTTTCTTTAATGAGTGAGAGAGAGAAAGATGTTAAGACCGAGCTTTTTGCTGGTTATGAATTTAAATGTTCGAATGAAAATAGTGAAGAACAATTGAGTGAATTTGTATTTCAAGCGAATACTTTGTCTAGGGAATCTTATGAAAAAGAAATTGGGAAGTTTCTACATGTAGACAAATATTTACGGTGGTTAGCTGGCGTCATTTTTACGCAAAACTTTGATGGTTTTGTTCATAACTATGCACTATATCATAACGATGAAACGAATTTATTTGAAGTGATACCGTGGGATTATGATGCGACTTGGGGGCGAGATGTGCAAGGGAGGCCACTTAATCATGAATATATTCGTATTCAAGGATATAACACGTTAAGTGCAAGATTGTTAGATATACCTGTATTTAGAAAACAATATCGAAGTATTTTAGAAGAAATATTAGAAGAACAATTTACCGTTTCGTTTATGATGCCTAAAGTAGAGGGTTTGTGTGAATTAATTCGTCCATATTTACTACAAGATCCATATATGAAAGAGAAATTAGAAACATTTGATCAAGAGGCTGATATGATTGATGAATATATAAATAAAAGAAGAAAGTATATACAAGACCATTTACATGAATTGGATTAATTTTGAAAGAGATTGGAACATTATCAATCTCTTTTTTTGTATAATAAAGATGTATCAATCAAATTGACTTAATATTCATTCGAAAGAGGATGGGGGATGTGGAAACATGACGGTAAAATGGATTGATTGGGTAAAACAAATACAATCTATAGCCCAAGCAGGTTTAACGTATTCTAAGGATGTGTATGATATAGAGCGTTTCCAACAATTGCGGGATATTTCCATTTCGATGATGTCACATTACACAAAGACAGATTGGGAAGTTGTAGAGAAGTTATTTGCCAGTGAGACAGGCTATCAAACACCTAAAGTTGATATAAGAGCAGTCGTTTTTCAAAATGAAAAACTATTATTTGTGAAAGAAAAAAGTGATGGGAAATGGGCGTTGCCAGGTGGATGGGCTGATATCGGTTATACGCCGACAGAAGTAGCAGCAAAAGAGGTTTTAGAAGAGGCAGGTTATGAGGTAGATCATTTTAAGCTACTGGCTATATTTGATAAAGAAAAACATCATCCATCACCTTCAGCAACGCATGTATATAAGATTTTTATTGGATGTGAGATTGTAGGCGGAGAAAAGAAAACTAGCATTGAAACAGAAGATGTGGAGTTTTTTAGTGAGAATGAATTACCTAATCTATCGATTGCTAGAAATACTGAAGCGCAAATTAAAGAAATGTTTGCTTACATGAAAGATCCGCAGAAAGAAAAAATAATAGATTAGTAATGCTTATGTTGATAATTTTATTGGAATGAAGATATTGGCAGAATGTAACCTTTATGTAATAATGGGATGGTATGTGAAGAAAAAAGGAGATAGAAAAGAAAATGTTAGCAAACATAATAGATCAGTTATTGCAATTTTTTGCAAGCTTAGGTTACTTTGGAGTAGCACTAGCTTTAATGATTGAAATTATCCCGAGTGAAATTGTACTTTCGTATGCTGGATTTTTAGTCGCAGATGGTAAAATTAGCTTTGTTGGTGCAGTTATTGCTGGAACAATAGGTGGTACTTTAGCTCAAATCTTTTTATATTGGCTTGGATACTATGGAGGCCGTCCAGTTGTAGAGAAATATGGAAAATATCTACTTATTAATAAACACCATTTAGACATAGCAGAAAATTGGTTTAAGCGTTACGGAGCAGGAGTAATCTTTTCTGCACGTTTTATCCCAGTCGTACGTCATGCAATCTCTATTCCAGCAGGATTAGCTAAAATGCCGTTAAAACTATTTACACTGTATACAGTAGTTGCGATTATTCCATGGTCAATTCTATTTATATACTTAGGTGAAAAGCTTGGTGGGAATTGGCGACACATCAAAGAGTATGCATCTGATTACACACATTACATAATTATAGGAGCTGTTCTCTTTGTTGCTCTATACTTTGGATTAAAGTATTTCAAAAAGAAAAAAACAGCGCGTTAAAGTCAATGATTTTTCATTGGCTTTTTTATTTGTTTCGGTTCTAAAAAAAAGGAGTTGTCCATAATGTGTAATAATAAAGTGTAGCGGGGGAATGTGATGAAAGGGTCACCGTTTATACGTGGAACGATATTTTTAACAATGGCAACGATGATATCTAAAATGTTAGGGTTTATATATGTTATACCATTTACAGCTATGGTCGGTACGAGTGGGTACGTTTTATACACGTATGCATATCGTCCATATACAATTATGCTCAGCATTGCGACGATGGGACTACCACTTGCAGTTTCAAAGATGGTATCAAAATATGATCAACTAAATGATTATCATACGGTTAAGAGAGTGTTGAAAAGTGGAATTGTGTTTATGTTTATAATGGGAGTTATTTCGTGTTTTGCGTTATATATGCTAGCTCCGCATTTGGCTAAACTTGTAATCGATGGAAATGATCAAACGGGAAATAGTATAACGGCGGTTACTAATAATATTCAAATTGTAAGTTTTGCGTTAGTACTTGTACCAGTAATGAGTTTATTAAGGGGTTTCTTTCAGGGGTTCCAATCGATGGGACCTTCTGCTTTAAGTGTAGTTGTAGAGCAATTTTTTCGGGTCTTAACCATTTTGATAGGAAGTTTTGTCGTTTTATATGTTTTAAAAGCTTCTGTCTCGCTAGCTGTTGGTATTTCAACGTTCGGTGCCTTTATGGGAGCGATAGGTGGATTAACGGTTTTAAGTGCATATTACATAAGAAGGAGAAAGCACTTAAAGAAAAAAGAAATGGCAAGTATACCGCAAACAACGAAATCTTTTTTCTCGCTGTATAAGGAACTCTTTACATATTCAATACCGTTTGTTGTGGTTGGTTTAGCAATTCCGTTGTATCAGACAATTGATACATTTACAATTAATAAACTACTTATACAAATAGGATATATGCAAGGAGAGGCTGAGAAGATGAATGCAATAATTGGACTTGTTCAGATGGTTGTACTTATCCCAGTTTCCGTTGCGACTGCTTTTAGTATGTCTCTCGTACCTGAGATGACAAAAGCTTATACAGCAGGAAATGTGAAGTTACTGTACAAACATTTTACGAGGACGAATCTATTAGTAGTAGGTATTACGGTACCCGCGGCAATTGGAATGATGGTGTTAGCAAAACCAGTGTATACTCTTTTATTTGGTGCCGGAAATGATCCGGATATGGGAAGAGTTATTTTACAGTATTATGCTCCTGCTTGTATACTATTTTCGCTTTTTACAGTAACGGCTGCGATGCTGCAAGGAATTAATCAACAACAGAAAACAGTGCTAGGGTTAGTGATTGGCATTATTGTGAAGATAGTTTTAAATATTGTATTGCTTCCGTATTTCGATTATGTAAGTTTTATTATTTCAACATACGCTGGTTATACGATTTCAGTTGGCTTTAACTTGTGGATGCTTTCTAAATATGTTATAAAGGCAACATAAGCTTTTTAAGGCAGAGAGCACTCTGTCTTTTTCTTTGTTTATCCCGCTTTAACGGGCAGTAAGATCCTCATCTCAAAATTCAGCGAAAGAAAAGAAGGTTGGTTGGGGGCGGGCTGTCCGTAAAAGCCCGATTGGTGAGGGCTGAAAATCAGTGGGGGGATGGAGCCTCCCACTGATTAAAGTTTCACTTTATAATATTTTTCTTATAAAAACGTTTTCAAAATAATTTTTCTATTGAAATTTAAACGTATGTTTCATATGCTGAGAATGGCGGTTCAAAAACTGTTATGTAAGAGAGGTAGATTCCTACATGTAAAAAGAATCGGGGTGATAGTATGTTAAATATTTATTTAACAGACCGAAACGGAAAACTACAAGAGGTTGAGGAAATGCAAAAGGGTTGCTGGATTAATGTACTTCATCCAACGGAAGAAGAAATTCAATATCTAGTACAAACTTTAAATGTAGACTTAGATTTCATTAAAGACCCTTTAGATGATGAAGAACGCTCTCGTATTGAAAAGGAAGACAATAATACTTTAATAATCGTGGATATTCCAACAGTTAGACATGATGAAGAAGGAAATTCGATTTATGACACGATTCCAATTGGTATGATTGTTATGCCAGATTGTTTTGTGACAATTTGTTTAGAAGAAAACCCAATTTTTGAACGTTTTATTAATCAGCGTATTAAAGAATTTTATACGTTTAAGAAGACACGCTTTGCACTGCAGCTCTTATATACAATTTCTACTTATTATTTAAGATACTTAAAGCAAATTAACAGAAAAACAATCGATTTAGAGCATCAATTAAATCAGTCGATGAAAAATAAAGAGATTTTCACATTGCTAGGTCTTGAAAAAAGTTTAGTTTACTTTACAACATCATTAAAGGCAAATAAAATTGTAATTCAAAAATTAATGCGTAACAGTACATTCTTAAAAATGTATGAGGATGATCAAGATTTATTAGAAGATGTATTAATTGAAAATAAACAGGCTATTGAAATGGCAGAAATATATAGTCACATTTTAAGTGGAATGATGAATACTTTTAGCTCTGTTATATCAAATAATTTAAATAGTGTTATGAAACTGTTAACGTCTATTACAATCATTTTATCGTTACCAACGATGGTTTCTAGTTTCTTTGGAATGAACGTAAAGGTTCCGTTTGAAGGAGAAGCACATGGCTTTGTAATTGTACTTATAATATGTGTAACACTATCTTTCACATTAGCATTTGTTTTTTGGAAGAAACGTTACTTTTAACGATAAGAAAGCTGCTCTAGCATAGTTGTATAACTGCGCTAGAGCAGCTTTTTTGCTATGAAATCGAAAGTTTTGAATAGAATATAACTTATAAAATGTAATGTATATGAAGGGAGTGAATTCCGTATAAGTCTTGTCCAATTCATAAAATGGAGTTAAAATTACATATTGTTAATGAAAAGTTGGAGGAAATACATCATGGAATTGTTTCAATTACCGAAAGCATTCCTGCAAATGAATACAATCTTTATCTCCATATTGATCGAAGCACTTCCTTTTGTGCTCATTGGTGTATTTATTTCAGGATTCATTCAAATGTTTGTGACAGAGGATATGGTAGCAAAATGGATGCCGAAAAACCGATTTCTGTCTGTTTTAATGGCTACTTTTTTAGGTATGATGTTTCCAGGTTGTGAATGTGGAATTGTTCCGATTGTAAGGCGATTAATCGGAAAAGGGGTTCCGCCATATGCCGGGATTGCATTTATGTTAACTGGGCCAATTATTAATCCGGTCGTATTATTTGCAACATACGTTGCCTTTGGAAGTAGTATGCACATGGTATGGTATCGTTCTATTGTAGCGATTATCGTAGCAATTATCGTTGGAATTATATTATCATTTATGTTTAAAGAACACCAATTAAGAGATGATCACTTCCCAGAAGTGAATCATAAGCGTCCATTACGTAAAAAAATGTGGGATGTATGTACGCATGCTGTTGAAGAGTTTTTCTCGATGGGAAAATATTTAGTATTAGGTGCGTTAATTGCAGCTGCAGTTCAAACGTTCGTACAAACTTCAACACTTCTTGCTATAGGACAAGGGCCGTTCTCTTCACCAGCTGTTATGATGGGACTTGCTTACATTTTATCACTTTGTTCAGAAGCGGATGCGTTTATTGCTTCGTCATTCCAAAGTACATTTTCAACGGCATCACTTGTCGCGTTCCTCGTATATGGACCGATGGTGGATATTAAAAATATGTTTATGATGCTTGCGACGTTTAAAACAAAATTTGTAATTGTCGTTACAGTTACAGTTACACTTGTTGTTTATGCAAGCTCACTACTCATTTATGCGATGGGGTGGTAGGTTATGTTTCGAGCATATATATTATTGGGTTTTACAATCTTAATCGCGCAGCTTCATATTTCCGGTAATATTACGAAGTATATCAATATGAAGTATGCCTATTTATCAACAACAGCAGCAATTATTCTAGGTTTCTTAACGATTGTACAAATTATTATCGTTTTCCAAAAAGAGCATCAAAAAGAAAAAGAACAGCACAATTGCGGATGTGATCATAGTCATTGTGGGCACGATCATTCAAAAGATGAAAATACATGGTGGAAACGAACATTTTCTTATACTTTGTTCTGTTTTCCAATTGTTTCAGGATTATTTTTCCCGATTGCGACACTAGATTCGGATATTGTTAAAGCGAAGGGATTTCATTTTCCGGTAGCACAAGCAGAAAGTAAAGATCCGTTTATGACAAGGCAATTCCTTAGACCGGACACGAGTATTTATTACGGAAAAGAAGGATACCGTGGTGTAATGGAAAAAGGGAAGAAAGAGTTTGTTACGAAAGACAATATTGCTTTAAACGATGAGGATTTCTTAAAAGGAATGGAAACGATTTACAATTACCCTGGCGAGTTTACTGGGAAAAAATTATCTTTTAAAGGGTTTGTGTTCAAGGATGATTCTTCTAAAAAAGAACAATATTTCTTATTCCGCTTCGGTATTATACATTGTGTAGCGGATTCCGGTGTATACGGTATGTTAGTGAAAAAGCCAGAAGGAGTAGAATGGAAAAATGATGATTGGATTCAAATAGAGGGAGAAATTTCTACTGAATTTTATCAGCCGTTCCATGCAAATATTCCTGTTTTAGAAGTAACAAAATGGAATAAAGTTGAACAGCCGAAAGAACAATATGTATTTAGAGGAGCCGATTGATCACATCGGTTCTTTTTTATGGACTAAGAGTTCTGAATGTTGTTAATATTAAATGTGTAGTTCATTTATTATAGTGAGTATGGAAATATCAAGGATAAATAATTAAAGGGGTGATAACAATGACTGAAGTAAAGGGAAAAACGGCTAATGAATCCAGAGTGTTTAAAACGAGCAGAGTATTTCCAACGGATTTAAATGATCACAATACGCTATTTGGTGGAAAGATATTAGCCGAGATGGATATGGTTGCTTCTATTTCAGCAACGAGGCATGCGAGAAAAGAATGTGTTACAGCATCTATGGATTGGGTAGATTTCTTACATCCTGTTCGTTCTTCAGATTGTGTGAGTTATGAATCCTTTGTAATTTGGACGGGTAGAACTTCTATGGAAGTATTTGTGAAGGTAGTAGCAGAAGATTTAATTTCAGGTGAGAAGCGTATAGCGGCAACGTCATTTGTTACTTTTGTTGCACTTAGTAAGGAAAATAATCCAGTTCCAGTTCCTCGAGTAATCCCTGAAACAGAAGAGGAGAAAGAATTACATCGTATTGCAGTGCTACGTGCAGAACAACGTCATATACGTAAGGCAGAGAGTAAGAAAGTAGCCACATTACTAACTTTTTGAGTTGAATATTTAGTCGTTAAAGGTATCATAACAGCCTGAAATGTTTTTCATATGAAAAGCGGACACCTAAAAATAGGTGTCCGCTTTTATAGTTTTTTCATCCACATATCATATGACGATAACTACTTAGCAGAAGCAAGCAGCACCGACGATGATTAAGAGGATAAATAATACGACTAATAGCGCGAATCCATTACCATGTGCGAAGCCCATTGTTATTTCCTCCTTTTATTTTAAGATACAACATACAATATGCAAATGAGCTATCGTTTGATATGGACATATATCATGTAATGACATATTTTCTTGAATGATATTGTATTAAAAAAGGGAAGATATAGAAATAACAGTAAGTGGAGAAAGGAAAATATCCATGAAACACTTTTTCGTTGTAATCCTTTGTTTAATAGGTGTATTCATTTGGATGAACATCGATGTGGAAATGGGGAAAAAAATGGCTAGTGAATATGAAGTAGGACAAGTTCGATTAGGTGAATTTCAACTGTATACGAACGGTGAAGAGTTATATACAAAATTATTTGAGGATATACGTAATGCAGAAAAGTACATATATATCCATTTTTATATTGTAGGTAAAGATGAAATAAGCAAAGAGTTTTTGCAGTTGCTCGAGAAAAAGGCATCGAGTGGAGTAGAAGTAAAATTGTCAGTTGATCGAATGGGTGGATATAAGCTGAAGAAAAAGATAATTCGTCAACTAAAAAGCAATGGTGTGCAGTTTACGTTTAGTAAAAAACCTAAATTGAAACATCTATTCTATTCATTGCATCAACGAAACCATAGACGCATAGTTACGATTGACGGAAAAGTATCATATATCGGCGGCTTTAATATTGGAAAGGAGTACTTTGGACAAGATCCGAAATTTGGCCCGTGGCGTGATTATCATGTGCGAGTCAAGGGGAATGGTGCAACTGATATGGAAAGAAAATTCGCTGCTGACTGGAAAGAAGATACTGGAGAAAATATGCCTGTACATAAAAGTTCATCTGAAATAGGGAATGTAAAATATCAATATTTATTTTCAGATGGAAAAGGGTTATGGGAAAAATATGGAGCACTTTTAAAGCAGGCTAAAAAGTCTTTAATTATTGCTACACCATATTTTGTACCGAGTAAAGAAATGATGAGAGAGTTAAAAGATGCATTAAACCGGGGTGTCAATGTAAAAATTCTCGTACCATTTAAAAGTGATGCCGTGTTGTTAAAGCAAGCTGCCTACCCGTATTTGAGAGAGATGAACCATGCTGGAGCGGAGATCTATCAATATCGGAATGGTTTTTTTCACGGGAAAGTAACAATCATTGATGAAGAAATTGTTGATATAGGTACAGCGAATTTTGATAATAGAAGTTTTTATTTAAATTGTGAATCTAACTGTGTCATATATGATAAAACAGTTGTTGCTGACGTATGGAACCAATTAAAGGAAGACTTTCATAAATCAAAAAGATTTTCGGAAGAAGATTTTGAGAAAATTAGTAAATGGGATTGGTTTTTAGCAAGAATAGGGAATGTTATAGCATCATATTTATAGCATATAGAAAAAAGAGAAGGGAGGCACTTTCGTGGATTGTATGAAAGAACTAATGAGGTATAGTTATATGCTTATATATAAGGTTGGAGAGTATACAGGCAAGGTAAGAGACGAAGAATTAAAGGAGCTATTACAGCAACATTTACCATATATGTTGCAAGCATATAATGAACAAGTGAATTTTCAAGAAGGAGAGAATGTACAGCATATAACTTGTGAACCAATTTCATTTCATTTTCATGAAATGGAAAAGGAAATTGATAGTAAATATACAGGAGATGTCCATATTGCAACTTGTTATATTTCGCATTTAAAACAGTTAGCACTAAAGTTTGCTCAAGTGGCAGTTGAAGTTGCGAATCCAGAATTCCGCTCTTTTTTAGAAAATTGCTTCCTGAAAATGAACCGTTATGCCTATAGTGTATGGCAATATGTTGTGAAGAAAGAGTATAAGATTAAACATGTATATGAAAATGAGAAGTTTGCATAAGAAACTAAGGCAGAAAGATGCGCACCTTAGTTTTTTCTTTTCATAGAGAAAAAACTAGATGTATATCTGTATCATCAGAAAATTTACAAATATTTACCGTTTATTTACTGTTTTTCAATCTTTCCTTTAAAAATAGAGAGTAATATGGGATTGTACATATTCTATCAAAAGGAGGAAACGCAAATGAACAAATGGGTTAAATCATTAACTGCTATGGCACTTGCAAGTTCTTTATTAATGGTAGGTTGTAGTAAAGGTGAGGACAAGAAGAAAGAAGACGATACAACAACACAACAAGAGGACAAAAAGGATAAAGAAACAAGTGGAACTGAGAAGTCTACGGATTCTAAAGAAAAGAAATAATGTAATAATAAAGGGGCTGTCCCATAAGTCGGTGAAACCGACTTATGGGCAGCCCTTTTTTTGCACAAAAAAATCGCCTTGTCCTGTATAATTGTAAGTAACCACACCAACAAAAACACGAAAGCAGAGGCGATTTTTTT
>NZ_NWUW01000031.1 GCF_002746455.1 Bacillus fungorum
ATATATAGATTATTATAATACGAAACGGATTAAGGCAAAATTAAAAATGAGCCCGGTACAATACCGGACTCACTTTTATCAAGCTGCCTAATGAAATAACCGTGTCTAACTTTTAGGGGTCACTTCAAAATCGCTCTTTTTCTAATCCGTAACACATTGATAAATAAAATATACTAAAACGAGTATGCTTGCGGCGGAATACATGACATCTAAAGTCATCTGATCTCCTCCTCATTATTGTTGTATTTTTATTGTATGAAATCTTACAATTTCATATTCAAGTGAAAAATATGTGAACGTTAACAAAATTGTAAAGTGCAAAAATTACAATCATTTTGTATAATAGAGGAAACAACCGTTATATAAAATATAATGAGTGAAAGGGGAGGAAACATACATGCCAAATTGGTTTAGAAAAACCTTAGTCGCATTAATTACCGTATTTACATTTGGTTTAGTGACGCCTCCTTCCATATTGCTTGATAATGCCAAAGCTGCGGACAAGCCTACGAGCACAGCTGGGCAACAAAATTTGGAGAGTACGTCCTATACATATGAAGAAACGAATGACAGGTTAACCACCGATACTTTTATTACTTACGCAATGCAAGAAGCAGAGAAGCAGTCGATGCAAAAGTTTGGCACTAAAATTGGTCCAGTAATTGAAGATGAGTTTAAAGATGTAATATTACCGAAAATTGAAGAGGCAATTGCTGAACTGGCAAATGATGTACCAGAGGAGTCGTTACAATCATTAGCGATTTCTCAAAGACCGGCCGGTGGAAATAATGAAAAGATTTTTCACGTTTATGATACGAAATCAGGAAATGATTTACTTCGATTTCATGTAAGACGAGATCATCCACCGCAAGATGGTTATTATTTTAATTTCCATTATCATCGTTTTGATGATGGATACAATGGGCATCATGAATTGGGAAATATTTATTGGAATACGAATGTACCACCAAAATGGCTTTCTTAAAAAGAACAAGAGAAAATCTTGTTCTTTTTTATGTTTATAGAAGGGTAAGGTAACCTTGTTGTTGAATAAGATAGGTTTAGAAAAAAGAAGCAAAGGGAGTATGGGAATGCAAAAATATATTGTTTTTGACTTTGATGGCACATTAGTAGATTCACAAAATATATTTGTACCAATTTATAATCAACTTGCTGAAAAGCACGGATATAAAACGGTAAGGGAAGAAGAAATTGAGTATTTACGTAAATTAACGATGCCAGAAAGATGTAAACAACTTGATGTACCGCTGTATAAACTACCGATATTAGCGCTGGAGTTTTATAAATTGTATCAGCCTGCTATAAAAGATCTCATTTTGTTCCATGGGATGAAGGATGTATTAGATGAGCTACATAAAAAAGGATATGGAATTGCAGTCATATCATCGAACTCAGAAGAGCATATTCGGGCATTTTTACACAATAATGATATAGAAAATATACAAGAAGTGTATTGTTCTAAAAATTTGTTCGGTAAAGATAAAATGATAAAAAGGTTTTTAAAATCGAAAAAAATAACAGAGAAAGATATGTTATATGTCGGTGATGAACAGCGAGACGTAGCAGCGTGTAAAAAGGCAGGGGTGAACGTAATTTGGGTATCTTGGGGATATGATGTCATTGAAACAGTGAAAAAAGATGCACCTGATTTTATGGTTCATACGCCGATGGAAATTGTGCAAGTAGTACAAGGGGCGTATTCTTAATATGAAGACACTTCGAGCAGGTATTCATCATATTGAATTTTGGGTAGCAAATTTAGAGGCATCCATTTTTTTTTACGATATGTTGTTTTCCATAATTGGATGGAGAAAGTTAAATGAAGTATCATATAGTACAGGAGAAAGCGAAATATATTTTAAAGAAGTAGACGAGGAAATCGTAAGGACGTTAGGGCCTAGACATATTTGTTACCAAGCTATTAAAAGAGAAGTGGTGGATGAGGTAGCGGAGTTTCTTTCTAGTGCGAAAGTGAAAGTAATACGTGGTCCGATTGAAATGAATCATTATTCAGATGAGTACTATACGATTGATTTTTATGATCCGAATGGGTTTATTATAGAAGTAGCGTATACACCAAATGTAGAAATGTAAGGGGAATATACATGGAGACAATTACAGCAGGGCAAAACAATATACAAATAGTAAAAGATGCAGTGGATATTGAAGAAATTTCCAAAGGGTTCTCACCTGATAAGAAATATGTAATTACGAATGCGAATAATGAAAAATATTTATTGCGGACAGGCGATATAAAAGAGTATGAAAGAAAGAAAATAGAGTTTCAAATTTTAAATGAAATGCAAAAACGTAGTGTGCAAGCACAAAAACCAATTGAAATGGGTTTGTTCGTAGAAGAAGGTTTATGCTATGGCATTTTTTCATATTTAGAAGGGGAAGATGCGAAGAAGCTATTGCCTACGTATTCACCAAAAGAACAACATGAAATTGGTATAGAGGCAGGAAAAGATTTAGCAAAAATGCATACATATGAAGCTCCTAATGATATACTTCCATGGTATGAAAGAGCCATGAAAAAACATCAAAAATATTTAGAGGCATACAAAACATGCGGAATAAAAATAAAAAATGATGATAAAATCATTAAGTTTATAGATGAAAATGAAATATATTTACAAAACCGCCCAAATCGATTTCAACACGATGATTTTCATTTAGAAAATATAATTGTACGGGATGGAAAATATGTAGGGGTGGTTGATTTTAATGGCTACGATTGGGGCGATCCACTTCATGATTTCGTAAAAATTGCGCTATTTGCAAGGGACATTAGTATTCCGTATTCAATCGGACAAATAGAAGGATACTTTAATGGGAGAATACCAGAGGAGTTTTGGAAATTATATGCAGTATACGTTGGAATGACAGTTTTCTCTTCAGTTGTTTGGTCTTTACGAGCAGCACCGCATATGTTAGATGATACGTTAGAGCGTCTTACTATAGTTTTAGAGGATCATAAAGATTTTGAGCTATTAAGGCCAATTTGGTTTCAACCAGAAAAGATTAATATGAAATAGAAAAGGTAGGTGTGGTTCACATCTACCTTTATTTTTTACCACTCTTCGTTTTGAAGTAGTTGTAATGCTAACTTTAAATCTACATCTTCTTGTATATGTTCCGGAGTCCACGGGATGTGTATATGTGGTTGTATACCAATTCCAGACATTCCTTCGCCTTTATCTATAATAGAAAGCCGTGAAGTAGGATAGTAAAGAGCGAATGTATCTGCCCATTCCATTACCGCTAAATTAGAATAATCATTTACGCCAGCAGTAGGACGACCTATTACTTTTACTTTCAATGATTTTTTTGCAACTTCTACAAAAGAATCACCAGAACTCCCGCATGTAATATCTGTTAATATAACTACTCTATTAGGTGATTTTCGTCCGTGTATTGTTAATGCTTGAAGTTCTTTTGGTAATCCAGAAGTATCAAATGTAACAAATCCTTTTTTATAATTCTTTTTTAAATTTTGAATAAATATATCAGTGAATAATTTGGAAAGTTCGTCTAAAGAATCATAATCTTCCATTTCGATGTCTTTCATACGTAAATGAAAGTTTCGTTCTGTATGATTTAATTGCATTGTATCTGAAGAATCTAAAAGAGAGATCTCTTTGTCTTCAAATAAGTAAGGAAGTAATTTGAAAAATGCATCATCACTTCCACCACGATTCAAACGCACATCAATAATTAAATTAGGAAAAGAATTTAGCTCATTTTTGTGTGAGTCTAATAATTTATTAATAGCTTCAGTATTTGCGAAATCTGTCAAAGTAATTAAGAGTGTATCTTTATTATGCTGTTTAAATGAATAAATAGGCGTGTATTCATTTTGTTTATACTTTTGTAAAGTAATTGTTTGAGTCAATCCATCTTCATCTATAAGTGTACAATTTGACGATTTTAATAAAACATAATCCCATTTTTCACGTTCATATGTATGCTCATTTAAATACTTCTTATATTTTATTAATAGCTCAGGAACTTTCATATTATCTAATGCTAGAATAGACTGTCCCTTTTTCACTCTTATTTCCTGTGAAGTGGATGTAATATATAGGTGGTCTTCATATCTTTTTACTTGAAAGCCAACACTGTTAAGGGGTTGATTGTTAGAGATCATTTTGAAAAACATATGATTATCTTTAAAGTCTAATAAGTAATCACGTACAATTTCGGTAAATTGTACTGGTGTTAGTTCTCCTTGTTTCTCTAGTTTCTCGATTGTCTGTAAATAAGTAGTAGGATCGTCCCATCCTTTTTTATCTATACAACCTGAATAATCGTGATGAGTAATCGAAACAATTTCTTTAAAAATTTCTATGTACACAGCTTTTCCTCCTGATAATTTAATTAGTTGAATAATAGAATTCTGTGCCTGTTACGTATTATCCTTTTTTTGATGGGGGATTTAAAAGGAAATAGAGGGAAGTGTTATCATCCCTCTATTTAAAATTTATTTAATTTTCTTAAATGCAAGCGGCTGAGTACTTAGCATGGCTGGTACATGTAACTGAAGGGATGGGAATTCACCGTTCACATTCATTTCATATGCAAATAATAGATTCATTTTCATTTGGAATAAGTCAACTTTTGCAGAAAAGATGTCGTAATGATGGTGCCCTAATTGAATGTCTATTTCCATGAATTGTACAAATAATGAATCATCTCGCTTGTATACTTGTAATGTTCCGTATGCCGGATGTTCGAAAGTACTAGTATAATCCTCTAATTTATGAGAAGGTGTAGTTCCTTTTATTTGTTCTGGAATGGATTCAGTTGCTTCTTTCAGCATTTCCTTTATTTTTTCAGTATCTTCTACAGCACGTTTATGCCAATCGATATTTTCTAATTCAAGTAGCTCGTCATAAATTTGATTAGCAAGATATATAGGCAATAATGTCCCTCCAGCATTCGTTAATATAACAAGACCTAAATTTTCATTTGGCATAAATGAAACAAACGCAGAAAATCCATCAATATTACCGCCATGATGAATCATTTTGTAACCACGATAAGCGCTAATAAACCAACCAAGCCCATAACTATTTAATGGAGATTCAGGAAGTGATAAAGCCGGTTGATCTGGAATTGAATTGTGCGGTGTATACATTTGTTGTAATAATTCAGAGGAGATTAATTCATGATCTCCAAACTTTCCTTCGTTTAAGTGAAGAAGTACCCAATTTGCCATATCTTCAATTGTAGAATTAATACATCCAGCAGCGCCGACTGTATCGATGTTACGGAATGGAACTTCTTTTATTTCACCTTCATTTTCAATGTAAGGTAAAGCATAATCATCTGTAGTTTGTGAATCTGTAACAGAGAAGTTTGTATGTCTCATATTTAAAGGTTCTAAAATATGTTCTGTCGCGTATTGTTCCCACGTTTGATTTGTAATATTTTCAACAATGTGGCTAATTGTTGCATACATTAAGTTGTTATAAAGAAATGCTGTGCGGAACGGTGCATCAAGTGATAAATGTTTTATTTTTTCTACTATATCTTTTCGAGTTAAAGAAGAGCTGTACCAAAGAGCATCATGACGACTTACCCCAGTACGATGAGAAGCTAAATCTCGTCCTGTAGTTTGTGAGCTAGCAAGTAGTTCAGATAAAGAGAAGTTAGGTATATATGATTGGACAGGAGTATCCCAATTAAACTTTTTTTGCTGCGCTAATAAGCTTAATGAAAGTGTACCGAAGGCTTTCGTTGAAGAACCGATTGCGAACCGAGTTCTCGGTGTAACAGCCTCTTTTGTCTCTAAATTACGATAGCCGAAACCTTCTGAAATAATAATTTCACCGTCTTTTACAACAGCTACAGCAACACCAGGAACGTTTAAATCCTTCATCATTTTTTTTACTGTCGTTTGTAAAGAAGTCATAACAGGCGTTTCAATTTTAGACATACTTCTAACCTCCAACTATAAATTTTTCCCTACCGTACTATACTTTCGGTAATAGAAAATGAAAACCTTTTTAAATATGGAAAGTTAATAATTTTGTAAGAATTACTGAAATAAATTTTATTAATCAAGATTATTAAATTTGCTGTTTTTCATGTTATGATAAATTCCATATACGATTGAAAGAAGGTTTTTCTACATATGAAACATGCTGAAAATGAATACTTAAATTTATGCCGCCATGTAATGGAGCATGGTACGAAGAAAGAAGACCGTACAGGGACAGGCACTGTATCTGTATTTGGATATCAAATGCGTTTTGATCTAAGTAAAGGTTTTCCTTTATTAACGACAAAGAGAGTACCGTTTCGCCTTGTAGCAAGTGAATTGCTTTGGTTTATGAAAGGTGATACAAATATTCGCTATTTATTGCAGCATAATAATAATATTTGGAATGAATGGGCATTTAAGAGCTGGGTAGAAAGTGATGAGTATACTGGTCCTGATATGACTGATTTCGGTCTTCGCTCACAACAAGATGAGGAATTTAAAGTGCAATACGATGAACAAATGGAATTATTTAAAAAAAACGTTTTAGAAGATGATGATTTCTCAAAAAAATTTGGGTATTTAGGAGACGTTTATGGTAAGCAGTGGCGTGCTTGGAAAACGACAGCTGGTGAGACACTTGATCAATTAAAAGATGTAATTGAAATGATTAAAAAAACGCCAGACTCACGTCGTCTAATTGTTTCTGCTTGGAATCCTGAAGATGTACCAAGTATGGCATTACCGCCTTGTCATACGTTATTCCAATTTTATGTAGCGGATGGCAAACTTTCTTGTCAGTTATATCAAAGAAGTGGGGATATATTCCTTGGAATTCCATTTAATATTGCAAGTTACTCACTTTTAACACATTTAATTGCACATGAATGTGGTCTTGAAGTGGGAGAATTTGTTCATACAATTGGAGATGCACACATTTATACGAATCACTTTGAACAAGTAGAAAAGCAATTGGCACGTGAACCACGTCCATTCCCGAAACTTACACTCAATCCAGATGTGAAATCTGTGTTTGATTTTGAAATGGAAGATTTAACAATTGAAGGATATGATCCACATCCAGCAATTAAAGCACCAGTTGCAGTGTAATTGTAGAGGAGATGAAAAGATGATAGTTTCATTTATGGTCGCAATGGACGAGAATAGAGTAATTGGTAAAGAGAATAATTTACCTTGGCGTTTACCGAGTGAATTACAGTATGTAAAGAAAACAACGATGGGTCATCCGCTTATTATGGGGAGAAAGAACTATGAAGCGATTGGAAGACCATTGCCTGGAAGACGTAATATTATTGTAACTCGCAATGAAGGGTATCAGGTTGAAGGCTGTGAAGTAGCACATTCTGTAGAAGAAGTGTTTGAGCTATGCAAAAATGAAGAAGAGATCTTTATTTTTGGCGGAGCGCAAATTTATGATCTCTTTTTACCTTACGTAGACAAGTTATATATAACAAAAATCCATCATGCATTTGAAGGAGATACATTCTTCCCAGAAATGGATATGACAAATTGGAAAGAAGTTTTTGTAGAAAAAGGTGTAACGGATGAAAAAAATCCGTATACGTATTACTACCATGTATATGAGAAACAACAATAATCAAAAAGATTGATGTGAAAATTCACATCAATCTTTTAATTTGTATTCATAGATATAAGTTTATAGATGATATTCGATAGTGTTATAATGAAAGATAGCATGTAAAAATGCTAAAATTTTCAAGAGTATTAAGATAGAAAGAGGAGGAGAATCGATTGAGAAAGATATGGGGGATTCTTTTTCTTTGCTTAACGTTCATGTTAGTTGGATGTGGTAAAGAAGAAAAGCCACAAGAGGCATTTGATACATATGCAAAAGCATGGAATAAACAAAAATTTGTAGATATGTATGATCAATTATCAGAAAAGGCAAAAAAAGATATTTCAAAGAAAGAGTTTACTGAGAAATATGAGAAAATTTATTCTGGTATTGAAGTGAAAAACTTAAAAGTAGAAGCAGGAGAAGTAAAAGAAGATAAAAAAGATGAAGGCCCTGTTCCTTTTAAAGTAAGCATGGATACAGTTGGTGGTAAAATCACTTTTGGACATGAAGCGAAAATGGTGAAAGAAAAAGATGGAGATAAAGAATCTTGGAAAGTAGATTGGACTCCTGATTTTATATTCCCAGGCATGACGAAAGATAGTAAAGTGCGTATGCAGACGACAGAGCCAAAACGTGGTGAAATATACGATCGTAATGGAAAAGGTCTTGCAACGAATGGGAAAGCTTCTGAAATTGGATTGATTCCTGAAAAGTTAGGCGATACTGCTCCCCAAACGAAAGAAACAGTAGCGAAGTTATTAAATATGTCTGTAGAAGAAATTGATCAAAAATTAGCTGCTAAATGGGTAAAACCAGGATATCTTGTACCAATTGGAATTTTACCTGAAGGGGCAACGCAAAATACGTACATTGAATTAGCAGGTGTTTCAACAAAGCCTGTAAATGTTCGTACATATCCATTAGGAGAAGCGGCAGCTCATCTGACTGGTTATATTGGAAAAGTAAATGCTGAAGATTTAAAAACGCTACAAAAGAAAGGCTATCAAGCAGATGATCCAGTAGGTAAAGCTGGTTTAGAGCAAGTACTGGAAGAAAAGCTGCGCGGTAAAAAAGGTGGCCGTGTCTTTGTAGAAGATGCACAAGGAAAAGAAATTAAAAATTTAGCAAAAACAGATGCTGTTGATGGAGAAAATGTAACTTTAACGATTGATAGTGCTGTTCAAGAAAAAACGTATAATGAAATGAAGGGCGAAGCTGGTTCAAGTGCAGCAATTAATCCGAAAAGTGGAGAAACAATTGCACTAGTAAGTAGCCCAGCATATGATCCAAATGTAATTGCAAGAGGGACATCAAAAGCACAACGAGAAGCATGGAATAATGATCCGAAAAAACCGATGACGAATCGATTTACACAATTATCAGTTCCAGGCTCTGTATTTAAGCCTATTACAGGTGCAATCGGTCTTGAAACGAAAACGATTGATCCAAAAGAAGAGTTGAAAATTGAAGGATTGAAATGGACAAAAGATTCTTCTTGGGGTAATTATTATGTAACGCGTGTAAAAGATGCAAATCCGATCGATTTTGATAAAGCGATGAAATACTCGGATAATATTTATTTCGCGCAAGAAGCTTTGAAAATCGGAAAAGATAAATTTATGAGTGAAGCGAAAAAATTCGGATTCGATGAGAAACTACCAATTGAATATGGATTCCCAGCTTCTAAAATCGCAAATGATGGTATTAAAAATGATATTCAAATGGCAGACACAGGTTATGGACAAGGGCAAGTATTAATGACGCCACTTCATCTAGCATTAACGTACGCACCAATTGTTAATGACGGAAACATACCTTCTCCATATATTATTAAAACACATAAGCAACTAAAAGTTTGGAAAGAGAATGTAATTTCAAAAGGCAATCAGGATATATTAAAAACTGCTATGACGAAAGTAATTAATGATCCAGATGGTACAGGGAAAATTGCTAAAATTGATGGCATGACTCTTGCTGGAAAAACAGGCACAGCGGAATTAAAAGTATCAAAAGAGGCCGAAGGAAAAGAACTAGGTTGGTTCGCTGCATTTGATTTAAATTCACCAGATATGGTCATTACAATGATGATTGAAGATGTAAAAGGTAGAGGCGGAAGTAATATTCCAGCTGAAAAAGTAAAACATGTATTTCAAAAATAATATGTAATCAAAGGCTAGCTCTATAATTTGTAGAGTTAGCCTTTTTATATGAAAGAATTCTTAATATCCGTTATACTAAATTTTAAGGAAACAAAATAAATCATTAACTTACAAAAAAAAAGTAGCTATTTTTTATTGACATCGAACACGACTTTTTGTATTATACTTACATAAGGTAAGTTGTTTACTTTCGAATTATAAATCTCAAATTAAAGATAAAGTGTAGAAAAGGGAGAGAATACAATGACAAAAGTACTATTTATTACAGCAAATCCAAATTCAGCAGAAGGTTCTTTCGGAATGGCAGTAGGGGAAGCTTTCATCGAAGCTTATAAAAACGAGCATCCACAAGACGAAGTTGTAACAATTGATTTATTCAACACTACAGTACCAGCAATCGATGCAGATGTATTCGCTGCTTGGGGTAAATTTGCAGCAGGTGAAGGCTTTGAAACTTTAACTGAAGCTCAACAACAAAAAGTTGCAGCAATGAACACAAACTTAGAAACATTTATGCATGCAGATCGTTATGTATTCGTAACTCCAATGTGGAACTTTAGCTACCCACCAGTAGTAAAAGCATACTTAGATAACGTAGCAATCGCAGGTAAAACATTCAAATATACTGAAAATGGTCCAGTCGGCTTATTAGAAGGTAAAAAAGCACTGCACATTCAAGCAACAGGTGGCGTATATTCTGAAGGAGCATACGCAGCTGTAGACTTCGGACGCAATCACTTAAAAACTGTATTAGGATTTGTCGGTGTAAATGATACTGAATATATTGCAGTTGAAGGTATGAATGCAAACCCTGAAAAAGCACAAGAAATTAAAGAAGCAGCAATTGCTAATGCTCGCGAATTAGCAAAACGTTTCTAATATATTATACTTAAAAATGTCCAAACACTTGCTGTTTGGACATTTTTTCTTCTTTTTCCTTCGTTTGTCTAGTATAATGAAGGGCGGAATGATAATAAGTGGGGGTTCTGTATGATTCAAACGTTTTTTAAAATCTTTTATTTAATTTTAATCGTAATAGCGATTACACCGAGAATGTGGCGTCTTAAAAGACAAGTAAATACGATGTCGCCACAAGAAAAAGATAATGCTGTGTATAAAACGACAAATTGGTTTGGTAAGAAAATGGTACGTGTAGCTGGTTCCACAGTAGAGGTAAAGGGACTTGAAAATGTTCCGAAAGACAAGCCGGTACTAGTTGTAAGTAATCATCAAAGTAATATGGATATCCCTGTTTTACTAGGTTATTTAAATAAACCAATTGGATTCGTTTCAAAGGCAGAGATTAAAAAGTTCCCGGTTGTACCAACTTGGATGGAACTTATGAATTGTGTATTTATGGATCGTAGCGATCGTCGTCAATCTCTTCAAGCAATTAAAGATGGAATCGAGCTATTAAAGAATGGACATTCTATCGTAATTTTCCCGGAAGGGACAAGAAGTAAGGGTGGCGGAATTGGAGAGTTTAAGGCTGGGAGTTTTCATCTTGCAGTAAAATCTGGTGTAGCAATCTTACCTGTAACATTAGATGGGACATATAAAATGTTTGAAGCGAATGGAAATCGTATGAAACCAGCTCATGCAACAGTAACAATTTCTAAGCCGATTACACCTGAAGAATATGCCAATATGGATATTAAAGAATTAACAAAGCATACACAGGATGTTATCGCATCACAATTACATAAGTAATAAAAAAGGTTTCAGCTTATATAAGCTGAACCTTTTTTATTACGCTGTTGGTAAGACATAAAAGAGTACGCAGAAAAACATCATCGCGCTACCACCTAAAACGAAAAGATGCCAAATGGCATGATTGAAAGGTAACTTTTCCCAAAGGAAGAATATAGCCCCTACAGAATATAAAATGCCGCCCGCTAACAGTAGTGAAAAACCATGTCCAGTTAGATTTTCATAAAGTGGTTTAATGGCAACGATTATAAGCCATCCCATAATGATATAACATAACGTTGATGCCTTAATAAAGCGACGTACAAAGAAGATTTTGAAGACGATCCCCCCGATTGCTAGTGTCCATATAATCGCGAGTAACGTCCAGCCTAATGGTCCACGAAGCGTAATAAGTAAAAAAGGAGTATATGTGCCAGCGATTAATAAATAAATAGCTGAGTGATCTAGTATAGTAAATAATTTTTCTACTTTTGGATGATGAATGCTATGTAGCAATGTTGAAAACAAGTACAGTAAGAACATGCTTACACCATAAACCGTAAATGCAACTACAGCAGATGCGGTACCATGCTTAGAGGCGTGAATAATTAATATAATTAAGGCAGGGATGCTTAAAATAGCACCGATACCATGTGTAATTGCATTTGCAATTTCTTCTTTAACAAATTGAGTCATTCGTGTCATTTTTTCAGTCATAATGCAAATCCTTTCTACTATCATAAAATAATATGTCATTACCCTTACCATATCATACACAAGGGCAATAGAAAATGGAATTTGTATAATTGATTATATTTTTGAATTTTTTTGACAAAAGGCAATGGATTTGTTGACGTTTTCAAACTTTTTTGACAAAATAAAATTATGTAATAGTAGGACAAGGAATCTACTAATAAAGGGGATGGAGAAATGTTTTCAAATATTGGCTTTCCAGGGTTAATTTTAATTTTAGTAGCTGTACTCATTTTATTTGGGCCTAAAAAATTGCCGGAGATCGGAAAGGCTTTAGGGGAAACGTTAAAAGAATTCAAAAAATCAACGAAAGAATTGACGGATGATGCATTTCAAGAGAAGGAAAAGAAGGAAAAAATGTAATGGGTTTTCCTTGTAATGGATAAATTAAGTGTGGTGAACGAGATGGAAGATCAAGAAATGAGCGTAGTAGAACATATTGTTGAGCTTCGTAAAAGAGTAATATATACAGTCTTATCATTTGTACTATTTTTAATTATTGGATTTACTTTTACGAAGGATATATATTTTTGGCTCGTAAAAGATTTGCCGATGAAGTTAACAGTTCTGGGACCGAGTGATGTATTGTGGATTTTTTTCTCGATTGCTACAGTATTTGCTATCGTTTGTACAATTCCTTTTGCTGCTATACAAATTTGGTTATTTGTAAAACCGGGTTTACATCCAAATGAACAAAAGATGACAGTGATGTATATACCGGTATTGTCCATATTATTTATTGCTGGTTTATGTTTTGGATATTTCGTTGTAATGCCGTTTTTATTTCATTTTTTAACTACGATAGGTAACGAAATGTTTAATACGATGTTTACGACAGAAAAATATTTTCATTTTGTTCTTAATTTAACAGTTCCATTTGCTGTAATTTTTGAATTACCTGTAGTTGTAATGTTTTTAACAAGTATTGGATTGTTGACGGCGGAATTTCTCATAAAAATAAGAAGGTATGCATACGTAGCATTGATTATCATTGCATCGTGTATATCACCGCCCGATTTTTTATCACATAGTTTAGTAGCTGTACCACTTATTTGTATTTATGAAATTAGTATCGCTCTATCAAAGGTTGTTAGTAAGCGCAAAAAGAAAAGAGAAGAAATACAGTCGAAAAGTGCCTCGTTATAAAGGCACTTTTTTTATTTATTTGTTATACTCTAGCTATAAATGTATACAATATATAGAAGAAAAAAATTATAGAATCTCCAAAATTTAGACAAACTTTGCGCTTTTATAAGTTTATACTGAATGTATTAAGTAATTTACGGATAACGAGAGTCCTGTCTTAATGGATATTTAGGATGGGGGATGGATTAGGTGGAGATGAATAGAGTATAAATCTTCTAACTATAAGGATTAAAGGGATTGTCTAAGGGTACTTTTGTATTCATAGGAGTCTCCACTTTAAACAACGTGTTACAGCGTAAAGTAGAGGAAGTTCAAAAATCCAATGAAAAAGAGGATTGATATTGTGATTACGAAAAGTTTTTATTTCACTCATTCAACAGGGGATTGTATTAAAATATTTGAAATCCCTGTCCTACAGGCGCAGCATCCATTATCGTTTCTAATTCAGTCTCGTCTTCAATTATTTATTGCAAAAATTCAAAAACAAAAACACCCAAGATTTTCGTATTCTTTCCGTGAATATTTACAAAATTGTTTGAAGTGGAATGATTATTTAAATGTATATAAAACAAATACTCTTGAAAAAAATGCATGATATAGAGTGTGGACAGGGTTAAGAGCTCTGTCTTTTTCATTTTAGATATGAAAATATAATTAATTTGATTAAATTTCGTTCCAAATTGTTGAAAGCAATGGGAATACTAGTATAATAACAAGGAGAGCGTATTGGAAAGGGAAGAATATAATATGCAAAAAATTAAAATTGTAACAGATTCAACGGCAGATTTATCACAAGAGGTAATTGAGAAGTATGACATTCATGTTCTACCATTATCAATCTCTGTAAATGGACAAACATATTTAGATCGCGTTGATCTACAACCAGATGAATTTATTGAAGAAATGATTAAATCAGAGGGACTACCAAAAACATCACAACCAGCAATGGGTACATTTGTAGAAATGTATGACAAGTTAGGTGAAGATGGAAGTGAAGTACTTTCCATTCATATGACAAGTGGAATGAGTGGTACTGTGGCAACGGCAAATAGTGCTGCATCAATGACCGACACAAAAGTAACAGTTGTTGATTCGCAATTTATTACACATGCTTTAGCATATCAAGTAGTTGAAGCTGCGAAAATGGCAAATGAAGGACGCTCACTAGAAGAAATTTTAAAACGTGTAGATGAAGTGAGAAAGAATACTCGTTTATATGTAGTGGTAGATACATTAGAAAACCTAGTGAAGGGTGGCCGTATCGGTAAAGGAAAAGCGTTTATCGGTTCGCTACTTAATATAAAACCAATTGCTAGCCTTGAAGATGGTGTTTATAACCCTGTAACGAAAGTGCGTAGCCAAGGTCAAATTGTAAAAACGTTAGCTAAGTTATTTGAGGAAGATACAGCTGGGAAAGTTGTAAAAGCTGTGGCAATTCCACATGCGAAAGCAATTCCTTTAGCTGAAAATGTAAAAGCGGCTGTTGAAAAAGTAAGTGGTTTTGCTCAATCAGAAATTTTCTTTACAACGCCTATTATTAGTACTCATACAGGTCCGGGTGCAATCGGATTTATGTATTTAGCAGAGTAATAAAAAAGCTACTTGAAATGACTTTCAAGTAGCCTTTTTTATCCCGCATTAACGGACAGTAAGACTCCCTACATAAAGAAAAGAAGTTAGGTGGGAGTCGGGCTGTCCGTAAATGCCCGATTGGTTCAACTAATAATCAGTGGGGGATGAACACCCCCCACTGATTAAAGTTTCACTTTATGTGAAGAGAAAGTAAGAAATAAGAAGGGCTATACAGGCACTCCCGCTAATGATATAGCGAGTCTGTAAATATTCATTCATAGAAAACACCCTTTATGATTTTCTATATTATATGTTGAATATAGAAAATCAGTCGCTACGTTATACATGAAAAGTTTCAATTTTTTCAGTTACTTGCTTATCATTTGTTGCGTTATTATAAGTGAAAGTTTGACCTAAAAAGAGTACATGCAGTTGTTCCCACGGTAACATACGTAAATTCCAATTATTTCGAAGTCTTGTTATTGCCTCGCGAGGTGTTTCATCGGCGAGTGCAAAAGATCCGTAATGCATTGGTATAAAGTGTGTAGCATTCAAATCTAAATAAGCTTGCACTGCCTCTTCAGGTGAAACGTGAGATACTTTCATAAACCATTCTGGTTCATAAGCGCCAATTGGCATAAGAGCAATATCAATTGAAAAGCGTTTGCCAATTTCTTTGAAACCTTGGAAATAGCCACTGTCTCCACAAAAATAAATGCTTTCCTCCATATTGTCATTCTTAATAATCCATCCACCCCAGTGAGATGTATTCATATCAAATAATGATCTTCTCGTCCAGTGCTGGGCAGGTGCGAAGTGAAAGGAAACATCATTAATTGTTGTATTTTCCCACCAATTATACTCTTCTACGTGAGTAAATTTTTTGCGAGTAAATAATTTTTTTAGCCCAATAGGTACAAGGTATAGAACATCATCATTTAGCTGGCGAAGCGTTGGAAAATCTAAATGATCATAATGACCGTGTGAAATGAGGATGATGTCAATTTTAGGTAATTCTTGTATAGAAAGACCTGGTTCAGTAAGTCTTGGAACTAATTTTAATTTAGTAGCCCATACTGGATCTGTTAATATATTTAGCCCATTCGTTTGGATAAGGAATGTGGAATGACCAATCCAAGTTACAGTCGTCTTTTCAAAGTTGTTTTGTAGAAATTTACTTTGTTTAACAGGTGATTGTTCTACTAAAAAACAAAAATCTTTTTTATTTTGTTTTCGTTCTTTACGCCAACGTAAAAAGGAACGAATTGATTTTTTTGTGCTCACATTATCCATGTTTTCATAACGTTTTGTCATGAACATCACCTCATTTAAAATCGTTGTAATTGTATTGTACCGAAATGTTGTTAAGGAATACAGTGTATAACATGGATGAATGTTTAAGGAATTGTTAAAAAATAGGGGTATGTATTTACAAAAGTAACAATAAAATTAGTTTTGCAACTTCGGTTTAGAGAAATAATAGTGAAAAAATATATTTTGTCTAGTAATTCGCTTGAAATAAAGAAGTAACATACGTAAATTCGTACGATTTCGTGAACAAATGTAGTAAACAATTTTCTCGTAGTGTTAACTTTTGTTATGATAAACATAACCTATTTAAATTTAGGATAGAGAAAAGAGGTTTATAAATGAAGCGTTATCAAAAAGTAATTGGTCTTATGGTTGTATTTTGTCTCTTTGTACTTGCTGGATGTAGTGGATCAGGTTCAAAGCTTCGTAAACCATTAAATTGGGATTTAGAAACTTTCCAATTTACAAATCAAGATGGAAAGCCATTTGGTACAAAAGATTTAAAAGGGAAAGTTTGGGTTGCAGATTTTATGTTCACAAACTGCCAAACAGTTTGTCCGCCAATGACTGCTAATATGGCAAAACTGCAAAAGATGGCAAAAGAAGAGAAATTAGACGTTCAGTTTGTTTCGTTTAGTGTAGATCCAGACCTTGATAAGCCGGAGAATTTGAAGGCGTTCATTCAAAAGTTTACAGAGGATACTAGTAATTGGAATTTATTAACGGGTTATTCGTTAGAAGATATTACAAAGTTTGCAAAAGATAATTTCCAATCACTTGTAGATAAACCTGAGAATGGTCAAGTTATGCATGGTACATCATTTTATTTAATTGATCAAAACGGAAAAGTAATGAAAAAGTATAATGGTATTAGTAATACGCCGTATGAGGACATTATACGTGATATGAAGCGATTAGCAGAATAAAAAGAAGGGTGCAGATTAATTAAAGCACCCTTCTTTTTTTACATTAGTCTATGGATAAAATGTCATGTTGCTGTGGAAGTTTTGGTGCCCGAATTTCTAACACGCCATTTTGATACGAAGCTTTCGCTGCTTTTTTATTAATTGAGTACGGTAATTTAATCAATCTGGATGCTTCTGAAATGGAACGTTCTCGGCGATAATAGTTATGAGATGTTTCTTCTTCAGCCTCTTCAAGTATTTCTTCTTTTACAGAGACTTTTAAGTATTCACTTTGTATTTCAATTTGAATTTGTTCTTTTTGTATACCTGGTAGTTCAGCTGTAACAACGAGTTCTTCACCAACTTCATATAAATCTACAGGGAATGTTAATAAACGGTTTCCTTTTTGGAAAAAATGATTTAAATCAGCGATTACATTACGAAGTGGTGTTTGCTCGAAGAAATCATCAATTTGCTTTAAATAATTACGAACCGGTGGGCGAGAAGAGTCTTTTTTTTCTTCACTCATGATATTCCCTCCTAAAAATCAATTTGCAATATCATATGACAAAAGCGGAGAAAGGTGAGTGCCTAGTTTTCATGTTCTCATAAAAAATTGTTAAAAATGTGAAATGGAGTGATTTTTTTATAGTTTTTGGTCGCCATATTCAGTTGATTATGCTAGTATAAATAGGGTTGATATAGTAGTATAGAGACAGAATGAAAACTGAAAGAGGGTAAGAAGTATGTGTGGTTTTGTAGGATGTTTATGTGAAAACCCTAGAGAGTTTTCAGAAACAGAAAAACATCAATTTGAAAATATGAACACGATGATTTTCCACCGTGGTCCAGATGACGAAGGATATTTTCGTGATGAACATGTACAATTTGGCTTCCGCCGTTTAAGTATCATTGACTTAGAGGCAGGACATCAGCCGCTAACTTATGAAAATGATCGATATGTAATTATTTTTAATGGTGAAATTTACAACTATGTAGAATTACGTGAAATGTTACTTGAAAAAGGTGCAACGTTTGCAACGCAATCTGATACAGAAGTTATCATTGCATTGTATGCACATATGAAAGAAAAATGTGTAGACTACCTTCGTGGTATGTTTGCATTTATGATTTGGGATCGTGAAGAGAAGAAACTTTTCGGTGCACGTGATCACTTCGGTATTAAACCTTTATACATCGCACAACAAGGTGATACTACATTCTTCGCATCTGAGAAGAAAAGTATTATGCATGTGATGGAAGATAAAGGTGTTAATCCAACGTCACTACAACATTACTTTACGTATCAATATGGTCCAGAGCCAGAAACGTTAACAATTGATGTTAATAAAATCGAGCCTGGTCATTATTTCGTAAAAGAAATCGGTAAAGAGATGGAAATCCATCGCTACTGGAAACCTTATTTCAATGCTTCAAGTGCAACGAAAGAGGAGCATATCCAGGCAATTCGTGATGTGTTATATGATTCAGTAAAAGTGCATATGCGTAGTGATGTACCAGTAGGTTCATTCTTATCTGGTGGTATCGATTCATCTATTATCGCTTCTATCGCAAGAGAAATGAATCCAAATCTTTTAACATTCTCTGTTGGTTTTGAGCAACGTGGTTTCAGTGAAGTTGATGTTGCCAAAGAAACTGCTGAGAAATTAGGTGTTAAAAACCATAACGTATTCATTTCTGCGAAAGAGTTTATGGATGAGTTCCCAAAAATCATTTGGCACATGGATGATCCTTTAGCAGATCCAGCAGCGGTACCATTGTATTTCGTTGCAAAAGAAGCGCGTAAGCATGTAACAGTTGTTCTTTCAGGTGAAGGTGCAGACGAGCTATTTGGTGGTTATAACATTTATCGTGAGCCAAACTCACTAAAAATGTTCTCTTACATTCCTAGCCCAGGTAAGAGCGTTCTAAAAGCATTAAGTGGTGCCCTTAAAGAAGGCTTTAAAGGAAAGAGCTTCCTAGAGCGTGGATGTACGCCAATTGAAGAGCGTTACTATGGAAACGCGAAAATCTTCCGTGAAGAAGAGAAAGCTGAATTAATGAAGTATTACAATGAAAGTGTTAACTATATGGATATCACGAAACCATTGTATAACGAAATTAAAGATTATGATGATGTAAGCAAAATGCAGTACATTGACATGTTCACATGGTTACGCGGTGACATTTTATTAAAAGCTGATAAAATGACAATGGCAAACTCATTAGAACTTCGTGTACCGTTCTTAGATAAAGAAGTATTCGATGTTGCATCTAAAATTCCAACTGAATTTAAGATTGCTAACGGAACTACGAAAGCTATTTTACGTGAAGCGGCACGCGGAATTGTTCCGGATCACGTATTAGATCGTAAAAAACTTGGATTCCCAGTACCAATTCGTCACTGGTTAAAAGACGAAATGCATGACTGGGCTATTAATATTATAAATGAGAGTAAAACAGACCATTTAATCGACAAACAGTATGTATTAAACTTACTGGAAGCACATTGTGCAGATAAAGGCGATTATAGCCGTAAAATTTGGACTGTACTTGCGTTTATGGTATGGCACCAAATTTATGTTGAGCATAAATACGATACGAATAAGTTCCACGAAGAAACGAAACGTGCGTATAGCTTAGTTTAATGAGAAAAACCTTAAGATCGTATATGGTCTTAAGGTTTTTTTCATAAATAGGACGTATTATTGATACAATAATAGTAAAAGGATGGACAACATATGATTACGTTTGAAAAAGTAACTGTAGAAAATGAAAGTGTTGTTAAAGAAATGTTTCGCTCACATAGTTTAAGTGAAAAAGAAGTACAGTATTGTGTGAAAGTTGATGATACATATATTGGTGTAATAGATTATCGTGTTCAAGGGGAGACTGCATTTTTATCTCAGTTAATCATTCATTTTGATTATCAAAGTTACGGTTATGGTACAAATACCTATTTTACATTTGAAACGATGATGAAAGAAAGAAAGGTGCAAGAGATAAAGGTATTACAAACGGAATTAACAGAACAAGCAAGATCTTTCATAGAGAGCTTTGGTTTTAATGAAGAAGATGGAATATATGTGAAGAAAATATAACGATGAGTAGTTATGCGAGATAAATATAAGGCAGGTGGATGTATGACGATGACTTCTGGTCTTGTATTAATTGGTGGGTGTTTTTTAGTAGCGGAGCTAAGCCATATGTTTATTCGAAAAAGAATGAATAAGAAGAGAAAGCCGTATGAATTACAATATGCCCCAGTGTTTTTCCTTTTGTTTTGTATGCTACTTACATTACAAAACATAACGAACTTTCCACCGCTGTTAAATATTTTTTTGAAGTTCGGTTTGCTGTATAGTACCACTGGAATAGCCCTTTTATTTCTTTTATTTTGCATACGTTATATTCACTATCAATCGTATATATTTATTTTAAATTGGTTAAAGCAAAATGATAGAAATCGCCTTACATAAGGCGTTTTTTTATTTACGTGTACATTGTGCTCAGTGATACAATAGGTGCCATTTTAATTAGTGTCATAGTTGTTTATTTATATACGAAAGTAACAGTGGAATTAAGTGATAGGAAATTTATATTGTTACAACGAATGGTATCCTCATTTAGCGAAAGAGTTAAAAAATACAAAAGTAGTAGGAACTGAGCGTGACATTAATTTAGAAGCAATAATGAAGCTTCAGCCGGATTTAATTATCGGAAATAAAATGCGTCACGAAAAAATATATGAGCAGTTAAAAGAAATCGCGCCAACAGTATATGCTGAAACATTGCGCGGTGATTGGAAAGATAACTTTACGCTTTATACTGAAGCTGTAAATAAAGAAAAAGAAGGGCAAAATGCTCTTAATGATTATAAAAAGCGTATTGCAGCAATAAAAGAACAATTAGGTGATAAAGCTAACTCTAAAGTTTCAATTATTCGCTTCGTCCCTGGTGATGTTCGTATTTATCAAAAAAATTCATTCTCAGGCGTTGTATTAAATGATATTGGATTTAAACGACCGCCATTACAAGATAAAGATGAATTTGCGATAAAAGGAATTCCAAAAGAGCAAATTCCAAATATGGACGGGGACTATTTATTCTATTTCACATCTGATAAAGATGCGGATAAGAATAATGAAGGAAACACGTTAGCGAAAGAATGGACAGAAGATCTGCTCTTTAAGCAGTTACAGGCTTCTAAAGATAATAAAGTATTCCAAGTAGATGAAGTGATTTGGAATACAGCAGGTGGTATTGTAGCTGCAAACCTTATGTTAGATGATATTGAAAACTATTTTCTGAAGTAAATAAAGAAGTGTATCACTTTAAATGGGTGATGCACTTTTTTATTTATTAAAATACAGAAAATTCCTTCTTTTGAGTGTGGATAAGTTGTACAATTAAAGCAATCATGGAATAGAGGAGTGGGAATAAATGGAAGCTACTCATAAAGATTGGATTTTGTTTAACGGAAGAATTGTAAATGCGAAGGAAGAACAGCCGATGATTCCATTAGAGGAGAGAGGCTTTCAATTTGGTGACGGTATATACGAGGTATTCAGACTATATGATGGGAAACCACATTTATTAGATTTACATTTGGAACGATTCTTTAATTCTATGGAAGAAATAAAACTAATTCCACCGTTTACTAAGGAAGAGTTAGTCGAAGAGTTACATCAAATGATTGAAAAAAATCAATTTCAAGAAGATGGGAATGTATATTTGCAAATTTCAAGAGGTGCTCAAGCACGTAATCATGTGTATGAGTCAAATATGCAACCAACTTATTTTGCAAATATTGTTTCGTTTCCACGACCAATTGCTGCTATGGAACAAGGAATCAAAGTTACTGTTGAAGAGGATATACGCTGGAAGTTCTGTCATATAAAATCCTTAAACCTGCTACCTAATATTATAATTAAAAATAAAATAAACGAACAAGGTTATCAAGAAGCGATATTAGTACGAGATGGAATTGTAACTGAGGGGTGTCATTCAAATTTCTTTATGGTGAAAAATAATAAACTGATTACACATCCGGCTGACAATTTCATTCTACACGGCGTTACACGTCACTACGTTATTATATTAGCGAATGAGTTACATATTGATGTAGAAGAACGAGAATTTTCACTACAAGAAGTATATGAGGCTGATGAGTGCTTCTTTACAGCGACACCACTTGAAATATTCCCAGTCGTTCAAATTGGTGACGAGCAGTTTGGAAACGGTGAAAGAGGACCGATTACAAAGAAACTCCAAGTGGCATATGAAGAAAGTATTAGTTTGTTTAAAGTTACAAACTAATATTGAAGAAAAAAGCTGGTATTCCTCCAGCTTTTTTTCATGATATAATTCAAGCATAGGACAAGATTTGAAAACGCTGTAAAAAGGGGGTTTAATGTATGAATTATGAAGATTTTAAAGAATTAATTCACGGTAGACGAAGTGTTAGAAAGTTCACAGAACAAGAAGTATCCACTAGTGATATAAAAGAAATTATTGATTGTGCTCGTTATGCACCGAGTGATACGAACTCACAAACTTGGGAGTTCTTGGTCATTATGAACCGAGAGAAAATTAAAGAAATTGAACAAATGACATGGGATGCATTACATAAACTTGCGGCAAAAGCGGCAGAAAACGGAGAAGAGAAAGCAGGGAAATTACTTACACGTTCTTTCGGACCATATGCAACAGCTTTCTCGGAGGCGCCAGTATTAATCGTATGTTTGGCAACGCCATATGAATCAAAGTTTCGTGAAAAGATATTTGATCCAATTGCTTTTGTGCCAGATTCAGTTTGGGAAGAAGAAGGAATTAAGAGTAGCTGTTTAGCGGCACAAAACTTAATGTTGGCTGCACATGCGAAGGGGCTTGGTACATGTCCGATGACGGGACCGGTATTGTTAGCTCAAGATGAAATGCGACAATATTTACAAATTGAGCCTGAAAAACAAATAAATATGGTTATTTCACTCGGTTTTCCGAAGGATAAGCCGAAGAAACTTCCAAGAAAAGAAGTAGATGAGATTACAACATTTGTTTTTTAAAGCCGAAAATAAAAAGACATTGAATGAACAATGTCTTTTTATTTTTGAGGGTATGTAATTAATCTGTTAGGCTAAAATGATAGATAAGAGGGAATTACTATTTATTTCATAAAAAAAATTAATGTTCTATTAAGGAAAGTATGATACATTAATCGTGAGCAAGATTCTATTTGTTCATGAAAGTGTTAAAAGTAGTCTTAAAATTAATAAGTTATTTTTGTATAATAAATTATAATGAAATGACAGGGGGGATGAATTTTGAAAAAATTCATAATCACTGGATTGTCTGTATTGTTATTAGCCAGTTGCGGTGCTCCAAAGGAAAAAGAGGGTACACAATCAAAGCCAGAAGAACAAGTTGTAAACGCAAGTAATGAGAATATAGTTGTATTTCCTGAAGGAGTAATGCCAATTGGGGAAGGAAAAGTGAAAGTTATTACTCCAGATGGTACTTCTGACAATGGCAATATACCAACCGTATTCATCAAAAAGGATACTTTAATTCAACACGTGGAATTAGAGCTTTCTAATTTTCAAAATGATAAAGAAACATTCGTATTTGTAGATCGACTGTTTGCAGATAAACATCAAGTAACTAGTACAACACAGACAACAGTACAATTAAAAGAAAAGACGCTTGAAACAGGTAGTCATACGATTACTGCAGTTCAGTATGAAAACAATGACCCGAAAGGAAAGGTTATTAGTTTTAATCAAGCAACATTTGAAACAAAACCTGCGTCTTAATAAGAATAAAAAGTACATTACTCAAAAAAGTAGTGTGCTTTTTTGTTTGGACTAGAGTGTACAATAGTGAATAACTTGTTTCGTTTTCTAATACGATTAAATAGGAAGAAACCACTTGTTACTACTATGACAGAGAAAGAGATTGAATATGTAAATCGGTGTATTCGTATCGTTTTGATTAGTTTAATGATGGCAGTAATTTGCTTTACGATACAAGAGTTTATTATTATATGATAAACTCTGACTAAGGTAAGTTTCACAAGAGAAATGTAGGTATTTCATTTGAAATGTCGAATAGTACATACGATGTCGTAATAACAAATTTTCTATTGTTTACTGTGAAACAGGAGAAGGAGAGATAGTAATGAAACGAGCTCTTATAAATATTGATTATACATATGATTTTGTAGCTGAGAAAGGTGCTTTAACATGCGGGAAACCAGGACAAGAAATTGAGAAGGAAATTGTCCATTTAACGAAGCGATATATTGAAAATGGAGATTACGTAGTCTTTGCGATCGATAAGCATAAAGAAAACGATGTATATCATCCAGAATCAAAGTTATTCCCGCCTCATAACATAGCTGGTACAAATGGAAGAGAATTGTTTGGTGAATTACAAGATGTGTACGAAACATATAAAAATGCAGAGAATGTATATTATATGGATAAAACACGATATAGTGCATTTGCAGGAACAGACCTAGAGATGAAGTTACGAGAAAGAGGAGTAGAAGAAGTTCATCTTGTAGGTGTTTGCTCCGATATTTGTGTTTTTCATACAGCGGTAGACGCTTATAATAAAGGATTTAAAATTGTAGTTTTTGAAAAGGCGGTTGCATCTTTTAATGCGCAAGGGCATGAATTTGCACTTGGACATTTTAAGTCATGCCTACATGCAGAAGTGAAGTGAAAAAAGAGGCCTTTAAAAAAAGGTCTCTTTTTACGTTTAAATTGAGACGAGGTTTTGCTTAATTAATTTTTTTATTAGAAGGGATGACAGATGCTTTCTTTAAACCGATGAACATGGATACTTTTAAAGTAGATGTTCATGAACAATCTGATAAATATACTGTGAAAGCAGATTTACCATGTTTTCAAAAAGAAAACATTCAAGTTG
Organism: Bacillus fungorum; assembly: GCF_002746455.1. Classification (GTDB taxonomy): domain Bacteria; phylum Bacillota; class Bacilli; order Bacillales; family Bacillaceae_G; genus Bacillus_A; species Bacillus_A fungorum. The sequence continues at coordinate 25,075 of NZ_NWUW01000031.1, forward strand.
AATTTGAACAAGATGTATTAACGATTCAAGCAACTAATCATAATGAAGTAGAAGAAAAAATGAGAATGGCACATATATTCGTAAGGAACGTTCTATAGGTTCTGTAACTCGACGCTTTAGTTTTAAACAAGTTGAGGAAGAAAATGTTAGAGCAAATTATAAAGATGGCGTACTGACAATTGAATTGCCAAAATTGAAAGAAGAAAAAAGCAGTAAAACAACAATTAATATTGAATAAAAGAGCTAATAAATTCAGCTCTTTTTTGTACGTAGTTAATGAATAAATTAGTTGAAATCGTAATGAGCAGAATAAAGTTGTAATGTTAAAAAAAAATTCACTATTAGCTCCCCTTAGGTTATTAAAAAGGGTATATTTAAAGGGAAAAGAACATCTAGACATACTGTTTAAAGTGAGTTAGTAATAAAGTCCATAGTAAGGTAGTGGCATTTTAGATTAGGATAATAGAATTTTCTAGAACAAACTGAGACGAGTATGAATTTTTTTATTAGTAAGGAAGTGGTTAGTTGAGTTTATTAACGTATACTGAAGAATTTTTTAATTATGTAAGAGAGTTTTTACTTTTAAGATTTTTACTATTTGCTTTAGTTCTAATCATTATTTCTTTTGTAATAAACCGCATTATTGATTGGTTTTTCAGGAAATCAAGCTTTTTTGATGAAGAGGTAGAGCAAACGATTCAAAGTGTGATTCGATCTATATGTAGATATATCATTATCATCAGTCTAATCATATATTTAATTAGTCAATTTGTAGATATAAAAAGCATCATTGCAGGTGCAGGGATAGCAGGGGTTGTTATCGGCTTTGCTGCGCAACAGATGTTAAAAGATGTTATATTAGGTTTTGCGAGATTAGCGGACAAAGAGTTTCGTGTTGGTGATTTTGTTACTTTTAACGGAACAAACTCAGGAACGATTGAGGAAATTAGTATTCGTTTTATGCAAATTCGTGAATGGTCAGGAAAACTCCTTACCATACCACATGGAGAGATTAGAACGATACAAAATTTTAATAAAGGATGGATGCGCGTAATTGAACGGATTACGGTAAGTTATCAGGAAGACCCTACAAGAGTTAAGGAATTGTTAGAAGAAGTTTGTGTTAATTGTAATGAAAAATTGGCTCCAAGTCTTTATAAAGTAGAGGATGAAGCTGTTGAACCTTTTAAATATGTAGGTGTTACAGATTTAAACCCGAATCTTAAATACGTTGGATATGAACTTTGTATTACAGGTTTAATAAAGCCAGAAGATTATTTTGAAACTTCTAGACAAGTAAGATTTGAATTAATGTCTATGTTCCATAAGAATCAAGTGCAAATGCCAGCAGCAAATATGTTCGTTACTACTGAAAGTTTACAGCATATCCATGGTGGACAATCTTTAGCAGATAACTAAAGAAGAGTAGCTATGTACCTTTTTCAAAAAAAATAATTTCAGCATGTAGCACAGCTCGGTAACAAAAATTCCGCTTCCAATATTGGATAGAAAAGCAATAATAAAATGATTGAGATAGAAGAAAGAGCTGAAGGAATTCAGTTCTTTCTTTATTTGTAGAATTTAGAAATTTCTTAATGTTATAATGGTAGTTGGTGATGAATATGAACTTTGAAGAAAAAGAGATGCGTCGATTAGAAGCATTAAAAGCAATTGCTGAATTATTAAATGAAGCAACAGATTTACAAGACATGTTAGAAAAAGTGTTACATACATTGTTACAAGTAATGAATTTACAAACAGGGTGGATCTTTTTTATTGATGAAAGTGGAAAGCACCGTATGCTTGTAGACGAAAACTTACCACCAGCACTTATTTGGCAAGAGAAGAAGCCAATGTGTGAAGGAGACTGCTGGTGTGTAGAGCGTTTCGTGAATGGCAGATTGGAAAAAGCGACTAATATTATTGAATGTAAGCGAATAGAGGATGCGATTGAACGTAATTGGGGAGAGACCGAAGATGTTACGCATCATGCGACAATTCCATTAAGGTCTGGGTCGGAGAAGTTTGGTCTCTTAAATGTGGCCGCGCCTCAAAAAACACATTTTTCAGAGGAAGAATTAGCATTATTAGAATCAATTGCATTTCAAATAGGAACGACAATCCAACGTATTCAGTTAGTGGAAAAAGAACGTAAATACGTAGTTGTAGCAGAACGAAATCGATTAGCTCGTGATTTACATGATTCAGTAAAACAATTGTTATTTTCTATTATGTTAACAGCAAAAGGGACACTCAATATGACGAAAGATAGAGAATTGCAAGAGATGTTGAGCTATATTGGAGAATTATCACAGGAAGCATTACAAGAGATGACACTTTTGATTTGGCAATTAAGACCGGAAGGATTAGAGAAAGGGTTAGCTGAAGCAATTAAAAATTACGGAAAGTTGTTAGGGATTCACGTGGAAGTTCGAATTGATGGAATGGTTTCAATTGGAGATGAAATAGAAGAAGTTTTATGGCGTATTAGTCAAGAAGCGATACACAATTGTAAAAAACATGCTTCATGTGAAAAGGTAAATGTTCTTTTGAAAATAGAAAATAACCAGCTGTATTTTTACATAGAGGATAACGGAATAGGATTTATACAAGATCACGTAAGAGAGTCAGCACTCGGTTTAAAAAGCATGAAGGAGCGTGTTCAGTTATTGAATGGGTCATTTCAAATAAAAACTGAGCTGAAAAAGGGTACGAAAATTGAAATTCAATTGCCGGTTTGAAGGGGGAAGAAGGTTGAAGATTAAATTACTATTAGTTGAGGATCATCATATCGTTAGAAGAGGACTTGTATTCTTTTTGAAAACGAGAGAAGAATTTGAAATTGTTGGGGAAGCAGAAAATGGTGAAGATGCATTAACATTTGTCCGAACGGAAAGGCCAGATGTAGTGTTAATGGATCTATCAATGCCGAAGATGGATGGTATCGAAGCAACAAAACGAATAAAACAATATGATGAAACAATAAAGATACTAATATTAAGCAGTTTTTCAGAGCAAGATTATGTTTTACCAGCACTAGAAGCTGGAGCAGATGGTTACCAACTAAAGGAAGTACAACCTGAACAACTTGTAGCTTCTATCATTGCAGTACATGAAGGAAATGCGAATTTTCATCCGAAAGTAACACCAGCGCTATTAGGACGGTCAGCAGTCAAGAAAGAAAAAGAAACCCCTTTTTCCATGTTAACGAAAAGAGAGCAAGAAGTACTTTGGGAAATTGCGAAAGGGCGAAGCAATAAAGAAATTGCAGCAGAGCTTCATATTACAGAACAGACTGTGAAAACACACGTTTCAAATGTTTTGGCTAAATTGGAAGTGGATGATCGTACGCAAGCTGCATTATATGCGGTGAAACATGGGGTTATTTAGGAGGAGTGTATGAAAGTAAGGGCTATATTACAGCGGTACATGTCAAGTTTGTCTGAAGCTAGTTATTTTAATGGTACAGTACTTATTGCAAAAAATGATGAAATATTGTTAAGTGAAGCATTTGGAATAGCGAATTTCACATTTAATATTCCTCATACTATTGATACAAAATTTCGAATTGGTTCATTAACGAAAGGATTTACCAGTACAGCAATTTTACAATTAGAAGAACGTGGATTACTCTCGGTAGAAGATTCAATTTCAAAATATATAGAGGGATTCTCTTATGGAGAAGATGTTACAATTCACCACCTATTAACTCATACATCGGGTATTTCAAATTTTACAAGTTGGCCTAATTATTGGTCGGATATAATGAGGAAACCTGTATCTAAAGATGACATTGTGCATGTATTAAAGACGTATCCGTTAGAGTTTAAACCAGGTGAGAGATATAGTTATACAAATTCTGGTTATATTTTATTAACAATTATAATCGAAAAGATTACTGGTTTATCATATAAAGAATATATACATAAACATATATGTCAACCACTCCAAATGCATAATACTGGATGTGAGGATGAGTATAGAGAAATAGTAGAATCTTTATCAACAGGATATACGATATTTGGAGATATAAAACAAACTGAACATATCGATATGTCATTTCCACTAGGGGCATATGGAATGTATTCGACAGTTAAAGATTTGTTTAAATGGCATAAAGCGTTGCGAAGTAGAGAGGTGATTTCAGAAAGTTCACTTCAAAAAATGTTTACTGCATATTCGGATTATTATGGATATGGTTGGGCTATTGAACGAGAAGGATATATTTCTACTAGTCATTTTGGTGATATAAATGGTTTTGTGAATTATATGATTCGATATGAAAAAGATAATGTTTGTATTTTTGTACTAAGTAATATAAATATTACACCAGTCATAGAGATTGCAAATAACATAGCTAAGATTATACATGGGGAAGAGATTCAGATGCCCAGTCCTATAAAGGCGTATGAGGTGAATTTTTTCGATAAACTAAAATGTGTGGGGAAATATATAACAGAAAACAATGAAGTAATTCAAGTTATAGAAACACAAAATAAACTCTATGTTATAGTGCCGAAACGTTATGGTGTATTGTATAAACTTGAGCTTTATCTTTGTTCTTTTCAAGAGGAAGTTGCAATGTTTCGAATGAAATACATTGATGAAAAAATAAAAATAAATACAAAAACAGGATTATTATCTTTTGAAGATGTTACGACAAAATGTATAAAAGCTAATAAAATATATAGTGAAGCTGAATAAAGGTTTTTCTTCTTTCAATAATTAGGTACAATAAAGTGAAACTTTAATTAGTGGAGGGTCTATTCCCGCTGATTATTAGCCCACACCAATTGGGTTTTTACGGGATAAAGCTACGATGGAAGGGGAAGATATGCTATGCCTGGAACAAGAAGTGGGATTGGTAAGATTCAGGCTTCGTTAAACGGTTTGTCACCAAAATTGCGAAGTATTGCCGAACATATATTGAAACATCCACAAGATGTGGTACATAAATCTATTACTGAATTAGCAGAAGTTACGAATAGTTCCGAAGCTACGATATTCCGCTTATGTAAACACCTTGGTTTGCAAGGGTTTCAAGATTTAAAGATTACATTAGCTCGTGAAATTGTACAGACTCCGATGCAAAATATTCATGAAGAAGTATCTGCAGAAGATAGTATGGTAACTGTTGCTAAAAAAGTTTTTCATTCGCATATTACAGGACTGCAAGATACATTACATTTGTTAAATGACACAGCATTAGAGCAAGCTATAAAAGCCTTACAAGAAGCAAGCCGAATTGAGTTTTACGGAAATGGTGGTTCTGGTATTATTGCGATGGATGCATATCATAAATTTATGAGAACGGGTATTTCTTGTATTGCACATACAGATTCACATTTTCAAATTATGGGTGCGGGTTTACTTAGGAAAGAAGCAGTTGTGATTGCTATTTCTCATTCAGGTAGTAATAAAGGATTACTGGAAGCGTTAGAAGTAGCAAAAGCAAGGGGAGCTCGCATTATTGCGATTACGAGCTATCAGAAATCAGCATTAAGTCAACTTGCTGACATAACACTTTATACTTCTACACGCGAGACGGAATTCCGTACAGAAGCAAGTTCATCACGATTAGCACAGTTGAGTTTATTAGATACTTTATATGTTGGATTATCGTTACAACGCCAAGAAGAAACATTGCAAAATTTACAAAGCATACGTGAAACAATTTCGATGAAACGAATATAAGAAAAGCTCTTCAAATGAAGGGCTTTTTTTATTGGCAAATAGTTTGCTGATTTATTTTCTTGTAGAAATATGTGACTTACTTATAGTCAGTGATAGACTCTCATTGTTAAAAATATAAAATAAAAACCGACTTATGCAATAATTCAAACATTGTTCATAATTTCACAATGTGTTTATGAAGAGTCATGTTATGATGAACATGTAATGATGATTGAACACTTACATTTGGCATAATGATTAGCCAAACTAGTGAAGACAGAAGTTGTGAGACGAACTCATGAAAAATTCTAACACACTAAAGGGGAGATCACATATGAAAGCAGTAGTAGTTAATAAAAATAGTAAAGCAAACATTGAAGTGATTGAAAAGGAATTACGTCCGTTACACTCAGGTGAAGCGTTAGTAGATGTAGAGTATTGTGGGGTTTGTCATACTGATTTACACGTTGCAAATCATGATTTTGGAAACACAGATGGCCGCATTCTCGGTCATGAGGGTGTAGGTATTGTGACGAAAATCGCTGATGATGTTACTTCACTAAAGATAGGTGACCGTGTAAGTATTGCATGGATGTTCCAATCTTGTGGACGTTGTGAATATTGCGTAACTGGTAGAGAAACATTTTGCCGTGAAGTTAAGAATGCTGGTTATTCAGTAGATGGTGGTATGGCTGAACAATGTATTGTTACAGCGGACTATGCGGTGAAAGTACCAGAAGGATTAGATCCTGCTCAAGCATCATCAATCACATGTGCAGGCGTAACTACATATAAAGCAATAAAAGTATCAGATATTAAACCTGGTCAACCTATCGTAATCTATGGTTGTGGTGGATTAGGTAACCTAGCTATCCAATATGCTAAAAATGTATTTGGTGCAAAGGTAATTGCAGTAGATATTAATGACGATAAATTAGCCTTAGCAAAAGAGGTTGGTGCTGATATGACTATCAATCCAATTTCACAAGGTCCTGCTGATAAGATTATTCAAGAGGAGTTTGGTGGTGCTTATGCTGCTGTAGTAACAGCCGTTTCTAAAGTAGCCTTCAACTCAGCAGTTGACGCAGTACGTGCTTGTGGTAAAGTCGTTGCAGTAGGTTTACCAGTAGAAACTATGGATTTGAACATTCCACGCCTTGTACTAGACGGAATTGAAGTAGTTGGTTCTCTAGTAGGTACTCGTAAGGATCTAGAAGAGGCATTTATGTTCGGTGCAGAAGGGAAAGTAGTACCAGTTGTTCAAACTTGTTCTCTAGATAAAGTACAAAATGTATTCGAAGAAATGGAACAAGGTAGAATTCAAGGGCGTATGGTAATCGATTTTAAACAACATAATTGTGATTGTAAATAATTCACTTTAAATATAAAAAGCATGAGTCTAGCAAAGGACATGTAAAAAGTTAGACGGCATAAAGAAGATGATCCCTGTATTCAATAGTGATCATCTTCTTTATATTCTACTAATATCAATGCCGATTAATGAGAAATGATTAAAGGTTTAATTTATTTGCAAACGAAAAAGAATCTTTATGTTTAACAAATTTCTTTTGATCTGGAACGGATTGAATTGCTACAGTTTGCGAATCTCTTGCTTTCAGTGCATCTTGAATCCCGATTGTCATAAGCTTAATAAAAAGAATCGTAATAAAGAATGAAGCGAGAGTATAAAAAATAATCCACCATGAAAGATTCATTTCATAACGATTTAATCCAATAAGGCCTGCCCAATCATTAGATAGAGAAACAGGTTTGAGCACTCCGTCATAGAGTTCACGCATTTGTATCCCGCCAATTACAATATCAAGCAACGCTAAATGGATAACGAGGATGAGCGTTTGGACGATATGTTCCATGAATAACACAAATAGGCGATCAAGTAATAAGACCCGTAAGTGTTTTTTGATAATATGAAAACGGCTACCTCCTAGTAATTGGGAACTTAAAATGTAATCTCGTTTCATAAATTCATCAACCTCTGAGGATATATATAATGAAAGTGTAGGCAGAGCGACGAAAATAAGTACGAGTACTTGATAAAACGCAAATGAAATATTTGGATCTAATCTATCAGCATTTGATGTGATTACAATATTAACGGGCGTGATGAGTATAAATGCGATAAATAGAGTTGGGATATAATAAAAAACTTCTGAGCATGCCTGGAAAAATCTCTTGAATTTTGGAGCATATAAACTTAAGAGGATTCCTATACATGTCCCGCATAAAATTCGAAAGAAGCTAATTGCCACAGCTAATAAGATGGTGAATTTTGCTCCTTCTACAATTTGTAAGAAAACAGGCTCTCCAAAACGATCAGATCCAAAAGGCGGTATTAACGATGGCGGAAAGGGGGCCTTTCCAAGTAATTCGTTATTGTCATTGTAAAGTAACTGAGGAGGTTTGGGGATGTTATCTTTAAAGAACCAACTATAAATAAAACTAGCTGAAACAAGTATGAATAGATAAGTAAAGCCGATTAAAAAGCGTTTTGATTTCCAAATAGATTTCATAAAGCTGCTCCTTTCAATTGTTTTTGCCATCTATTCATCATGAGAGAGATTATTTGGAAAATGGAATGAAACGGTAAAATAATCATGACAAGTATGATAAATGCAGCGGGAGGTGAAATAAACGCCTTTTTAAATAAAAACTGAATAATGCCTTGCATATTAAAAACAAATTCTAAAATGAATAAGTTAGAAAGTAAGAAAACAAAAATTGTTTTTAAATGATGAAAGAAGTGGATAGATATATTTTTGAATAAATGAATGCATAGTATATAACTTGATGAAAGGCCTTTTCCATATGCAACCTCTACATAATGTTTTCCATGTTCTTCTTTTATGTATAACACCATCATCCGAAACATTTGTAGTGTAGGTAAGACAGCTAAAGATAAAATAGGGAGTAAATAAGCTCGATTTTCATTAAAAGAAATAATGGTGACAGGAGATTCCCCGAATTTCTTAAGTAACCATATGAAAAATATTTGCAAACAAATCATCATCATCATATCAGGGACAGCTTCTAATATGAACACAATTCGGTTTATCCATTTTTTTATATAATCTTTTGCTAAAAAATAAAAAAATGCCATACTAGATGAGATAAAGAGCGCAAGGAGAAAGGCTAAAAATAATACAGTAAATGAATATAGGTAAGGTTCTAAAACAGTTGGAAATAATGGTGTTTTTTTGAATTGACCAAACTGTGGGTCGGATCCTATAACCACTAATGATTCAGGTGAAAAAACCTGTTTTAACATAGTAACGATCTGGTTAAAAAAATAAATTGGTTGAAAGCTGAATCCTTGTTGAGTCATAAATAAATAAGGTAGATTTAATAATAGTAAGAGTGATAAAAGAATCGATGAAAGCTTTACTGTGAATTGAGATATTTTATGTAACATTAAATCCCTCCGACATCTTTTTACAACATTATACAATAAAGTCCAATGTATCGTTTTATTTTTCTGAAAAATATAAATACTATTAAATTTTATAGTATAGAACATATATTTACAAGTTAAAAAAATGATAGTAGGGAGCCTGCTCCACACAGGAGAATGAGTTACATAAACTTAGTAAAAAAAGCTTTAAAACTAGGTGAACTGCACCCAATATTTTAGAACATAATTTTAAAGCTGAAAAGCCGAACGAAAAATGGGTTACAGATATAACAGAATTTAAATTATGCGGTGAGAAACTCTACTTATCACCGATGTTAGACTTATTTAACGGGGAGATAATTGCTTATACAATTGATTCAAGACCAACCTATTCACTTGTCTCAAGGATGTTAGAGAAGGCTTGAGACAATTTCCAGAGGAAGCCAATCTTCTGATTCACTCAGATCAAGGTTGGCACTATCAAATGAAGAAGTATCGTCATGCCTTAAAGGAACGCAGGATTACGCAAAGTATGTCTCGTAAAGGGAACTGTTACGATAACGCGGTTATTGAAAGTTTCTTTGGTATTATGAAATTTGAATTTATTTATCTCAAAGATTTTGAGAGTATAGAACACTTTAAACAAGAATTTGAAAAATATATCGATTATTATAATCACAAACGAATTAAAGCAAAATTAAAGGGTGTGAGTCCAGTAAAATACCGAATTCACGCCCTAACAGCCGCTTAATGAAATAACGTGTCTAACTTTATGGGGTCAGTTCAATTACTACTAGGATTTTTGTGAGTAAAAGAATAACCATATTCATTTAATTCCACTTTTTGATTTCACATAATTTAAGCTATCGAAAATAAAATAACTCGTACTTTTCACTTTAAAAAGTTCACTGTTACCCAGTTATATAATAAACATGAGGTGAAAAGTGGAATGTGTTCCCTTCAACAAATATAGTTTTGTATTCTTTAAATACAAGTGTTTGAGTTTGACCTCCCAAAAGGGATAAGATCTACTTTTGCATCTGCTATATAGAAATTCTCTTAAACAAATAACCATCCTTTCCTAGGATTACACAGAAAGGATGGCCTTTTTTTCATTTTATCGATATATACACGCAACGTAGGAGTCTTCACCATACCATTTTGGGTTCAGTCCGGTACCATTGACATACCCTCAAGCAACTACCTCTTATCTTTTCATTTCTATCATCCATTAATTATAATTAAATATTAAAAATTTCTTGATAGAAACTAGTTTTTATTAATTCTGGTAGTTCTACTATCGTTCTAGAATGATTAATAAAATTACTAATAGCAATAACATAATCTTCATGAGAAGTAAAAAAACCTTCTTGTCTTCCTATTGTAATTCCATGATACCAGTCTTCTAATCCATCTATTATTTTATTAGGCCCATTTAATTGTTGATTTATATGTAACCTAAAATAACTAAGTGGTTCTGCTATATATACTGCTTTTCCTTGTGATAATAATGTTAACCATGAAGCCACATCAATATTGCATAAATATTTTCTATCTTTAAACATACCAAATGGATAGATTAAATCTTTTTTACGAAATAACACTGTTGTAGGTTCTCCTATAAAATTACATTGACTTGTAATCATTTTTTTTCCTAACTGTTTTCCATCTAAAATTGCATCTACTACAAATAATGGCTTAGTCGACCAAATATCTTGTGAAAAATTACCTGAATCATCAATTAATTTTCTATACGATGTTACTAATTTAATTTCTTCATTTTTATCCATTACATAATAATTCATCATCTTTTCAATCTTTTTTTCTGTATACAAGTCATCATCCATTAAATAATTAATATATTCACCATTTGCTAAATTAAAAAGCATTATATCATTTTTAAATTGTCCTACATTTTCATCGTTTTTTATATATCTTATATTTTTATAAAAAGGTAAATATTTATCCTCAACTAATTTTTTTGTTTTATCATTTGTACTGTCATCCCCAATAATAATTTCGATATTTGGATAAGTTTGATTCAGTACTGATTGCAAAGCTAATTCAAAATATAGTGGCCTATTATAAGTTGGTATTAATATACTAACTAAAGGTAGTGAATTGTTTTTTTCATCTATATTTTGTAAAAAATTACCTGTATATCGATTTTGTAATTCATTTGCTTTTTTTAATATATTTTCAATTTTTTCATCATGACCTTTAGGAAATAAAACCCCCAAACCAGATGAATGTACAAATTCCAAATATGGATATACATTTTTTATCTCATCCCAAAATTTATATACTCCAAAATCTTTTTCTTTTACTGAAATATCATGAAATAATACAATTCCGTTCTTTTTTAATTTAGGTAGCCAAGTTGAAAAATCATGTGAAACAGCTTGATAAGTATGATAACCATCAATATGTAATATATCTACTGTTTCATCTTCAAAAAACTTTAATGCATCATCAAATGTAGAACGTATCAATTGAGACATACTAGGATAAAACAACTTGGTAATAGTAGATACCTTATTAAAAACATCATCATTATAAAAACCACTATGCAAATCGCCTTGCCATGTATCAATGGCAAAACATTTAGTAAAAAGATTTCCATCTTTCACACTTTGACAAAAACTAAAAAAAGAAGTTCCAAAATGAGTACCTAACTCAACAATTTTTTCTGGTTTTATAAATCGTACTAAATCATATGCAAAATTAGTATGACCACTCCACTCAGAAGTTCTAATTTGAGGATCATAAGTATCAACTTCAAAAACAGGCAAATAATATACCCAATCTTTCATAATTTCACTCCTTTTATAAAGAATATATATACAACTTTTTAATACCTTATAATAAAGATATTAAAAAATGGGAGGATTATTCTAATGACTATAAAACAAGAAAATAATTTATATTTTGAACTACTAAAAAAAGCAATTCTTTTCGAAATATGGCAAGAACATGAAAATTATTCACCTGCTTACATAGATATACCTCAGGCATTACAAACATTTATGCAAATTCATAATTTAAAATTAATGCATCAAACCCACCCTAATCCCGAGAACAGAAAATATGGATTAGATTGGCCAGCTATTGCTCATAGTATGATTGGTCGCGCTCGATTAGATCAATTACACCATGCCATGGAAACAGTTATAAAAGAAAACATCCCTGGAGATTTTATTGAAACAGGCGTATGGAGAGGTGGTAGCTGTATATTTATGAGAGGATTTTTAAAAAATTATAATATACAAGATCGTAATGTATGGGTTGCAGATTCATTTGAAGGGTTACCTGCCCCTAATATTGAAAAATATCCTCAAGATGAAGGTGATTTATTATATACCGTAGATTATTTACGTGTATCTCTGGAAGAAGTTCAACAAAACTTTAAAAAATACGATTTATTTGATGATCAAGTGAAATTTTTAAAAGGCTGGTTTAAAGATACTTTACCTACTGCACCAATTCAAAAAATTGCAATCGCTAGGCTTGATGGTGATTTATATGAATCTACAATGGATAGTTTAACAAGTTTATATGATAAAGTTTCTTCGGGTGGATTTATCATTATTGATGACTATGCATTAACTACATGTAAAGCAGCTGTAACAGATTTTCGACAACAAAACAATATAACTGAACCATTAATTCAAATTGATCATTATGGTGTTTATTGGCGAAAACCATTAATATAAAATAAATGTAGACCTCTGTTCAAAATAATGAGAAGTCTACATTTACATGAAAATTTGTATTCTATTTATAAACGGTTAATAACGTTTTATGTTAAACTATTTAAATTGCTACTAGATAATAAAGTAAACTTTTTGTTACAAAGAGAGCTATGCTAAATAGATAAAAAAAGAAGATACGATTGATAAATCGTATCTTCTTTTTTAAACACTACAAACATATAAATCTATCTATATTATTTTTGATATATATATAAGGAAAGTATTTTGTTGGGCAAACTGAAACCATTCATTTAGGAGAAGGAAAAAATGCTTGGGGGGATTAGTTAACCCTTGTCATTCAAATATAAATTTATTTGTAAATGCATTTACGATTACAAATCGTTCTGATCAACCTTTTACAGCTGAAATTTGGTTTAATCCCATATTACTTGGAAAAATAATGATTTCAGATAAGGTAGCTCCTGCAAATACAACTCTTTCTCCACTCCCAAAACCAAAAACAGAAATCGAATTTGCAGAATTAGTTGAGGGATTCCCTAAAAAGGAGTAAATGTATTTAAGCGAATTGTACCACCACAAAGCACTTTAACAAGTGATGAAGATGGGGAATTATTTTTCGTTATGAAAAAAATTTTCTCTTTAAAACTTGATTAAAGAAAAAATATTTTATATACTAATTCATGTAAACGGTTTACTAAATCGTATTTTGCTAGAAATGAAGGGAAGATTCGCATGGAAACAAGGGGGAGAGTAATCGGTATTGATATCGGTACCACAAGTACAAAAACGGTTGTGTTCACAGAAAAAGGAAAAGTTGTTGCGTCACATGCAATTGATTATCCAATTATTCAACCGAAAGTCGGATGGGCTGAGCAAGATCCTGATGTAATATGTGCTGCTGTGTATAAAAGTGTAAGCGTTGCCATTAAAAAAGGTAATGTATTACCAGAAGATATTTCTTCAATCGGTATTAGTACAGCAATGCACGCATTAATTGCTGTAGATGAAAATGGCGCGCCATTAACGCGCTCTATTATTTGGGCAGATAATCGGAGTACGAAACAAGCAGAAAAATTATTACAACATATGAATGGACATGAAATTTATAGACGTACAGGTACACCGATTCATCCAATGTCTCCATTATCTAAATTGTTATGGATGAAAGAAGAGGAACCAGAATTATATACAAGTGCTTATAAATTTATTTCTATTAAAGAGTATGTTATTTATCAATTGTTTTCACGTTACGTAGTGGATTATTCAATTGCATCAGCTACTGGGTTATTTAATTTAGAAACATTAAATTGGGATGAAGATGTTTTAACGATGTTACATATGTCTCCAGAACAATTATCAAAACCTGTGCCAACTACATATATTTTATCGGGTATAAAGCCAGAATTAGCACAAAGGATGGGTATTCGCGAAGATACTCCAGTTGTTATTGGTGCAAGTGATGGTGTTCTTGCGAATGTAGGTGTTGGGGCAATATCACCTGGCTCAGCTGCAATTACGATTGGAACAAGTGGTGCGGTTCGAACAATTTCATCGAGTGTTAATACAGATGAAAAAGGAAGAACGTTTTGTTATGCATTAACAGACGAGCACTGGGTGATCGGCGGACCAACGAATAACGGTGGAATTTTACTGAGATGGTTACGTGATGAATTTGGTAGTCCGGAGCAAGAAGTAGCAAGGAAACTTGGAATTGATCCGTATGATTTATTAATTAAATATGCGGAAAGTGTACCAGCTGGAGCGGGTGGATTGCTATTTTTACCGTTTCTATCTGGAGAACGTGCACCTTACTGGAATGCAAATGCTCGCGGTACATTCTTTGGAATTAACCTTCAGCATAAACGAGAACATTTTATACGTGCAGTGATGGAAGGCGTTTGTATGAGTGTATATTCTGTTGCACTCGCAATCAGGGATTGTACAGGGCCACTTACTGAAATACGTGTTTCAGGAGGATTTGCGAAATCTGCATTTTGGAGACAAATGTTATCCGATATGATGGGTAAAGAATTGCTTGTTCCTGAAAGTCATGAAGCATCTGCGCTTGGGGCGGCGGCAGTTGCTTTATATGCTGTAGGAAAGATTGATTCTCTTGAAGAGGTAAAGGATTGGATCGATATTGTTCATCACCATGTACCGAATAAAGAAAATACGGCTATATATTTAGAAATGTTTTATATGTATGAACGACTTTACAATCGCTTGAAAGAAGAATTTGATTGTATAGCTGCTTTCCAACGTAAACAATAGGGGGATTGGGAGAAATGGTAGTTGGGATCGTACTAGCGGCAGTTGTCATACTACTTTTACTTATTACAGTAGTGAAATGGCATCCGTTTGTCGCGTTAATTTTAACAGCAATTGGTGTAGGGCTTGCAATGGGAATGCCATTGATTGGAACTTCACCAAAAGATCCAGGGATTATCGATTCTATTAAACTAGGGCTTGGTAATACGTTAGGGTTTTTAGCGATAGTTTTAGCATTAGGAACGATGCTTGGAAAAATGATGGCCGAATCTGGGGGTGCTGAACGAATTGCTAACACATTAATTGATCGTTTTGGGAAGAAACGTGTTCACTGGGCGATGATGTTCGTTGCATTTTTAGTAGGGATTCCGGTGTTTTTCCAAGTTGGATTTGTACTATTAATTCCATTAGTATTTACAATTGCGTTAGAAACTGGGGTATCACTTATTACAATCGGTATTCCGCTTGTAGCAGGACTATCTGTTGTACATGGGCTCGTTCCGCCGCATCCAGCAGCGATGGCAGCGGTAGGTATTTTTAAAGCAGATGTAGGGAAGACAATTTTATATGCATTAATTGTTGGACTTCCAACTGCAATCATTTCAGGTCCGCTTTACGGGAAATGGATCGGTGCTCGTATACATAAAGAAGTACCATTAGATATAGCGGAGCAATTTATTGAAAGAGATAAGAAGAAGGAACTTCCTAGTTTCGGAAATACATTGTTTACTATTTTACTTCCAGTATTTCTTATGCTAGGTGCATCGATTGCGGAAGTAGCATTAAGCAAAACAAGTCAACTTGCACAAGTATTGCACTTTATTGGAGATCCGGTAGTCGCGTTATTAATTGCAACGATATATTCTTTCTTTAGTCTTGGTTACGCAAAAGGTTTCTCAAAAGATAAAGTATTACAATTTACAAATGATTGCTTAGGACCTATTGCGAACATACTGTTAGTTATTGGTGCAGGCGGAGCATTTAATAAAGTATTGTTAGATTCTGGAATTGGAACGACAATCGCAGAAATGGCGAAAGAGTCACATATTTCACCGATATTATTAGGTTGGGGAATTGCGGCACTCATTCGAATTGCAACTGGATCAGCTACTGTTTCAATGATGACAGCAGCTGGAATTGTAGCACCAATTGCAGCAAGTACGCCAGGTGTAAATGTTGAACTACTAGCACTTGCAACAGGTGCAGGGTCATTAATTTTATCACATGTAAATGATTCTGGATTTTGGATGATTAAAGAGTATTTTGGAATGACTGTGAAAGAAACATTATTAACATGGACTGCAATGGAGACAATATTATCTGTTGTAGCACTTGGACTAATTTCGTTATTAAATATATTTGTATAGAATGGGAGATTGATTAATATGAAACTAGGTTTAATTGGATTAGGAAAAATGGGATTCCCATTAGCGGAACATTTATATGAAGACAAGCATGAAGTAGTTGTATATGACGTAAATAAAAAGCTTGTTGAAAAAGCGGATAAATTAGGTATCACCGCTTGCCATTCATTAAAAGAAATGATTGCTGAACTAGAAGCTCCTCGCACAATTTGGGTAATGGTACCTGCGGGAGAAGTTGTTGAGTCAGTATTAAAAGAAGTTTATCCATTATTAGAGGAAGGCGATATCGTTATTGAAGGGGGAAATTCATTCTATAAAGATACGTTACGCCGTGCTGAAGAAGCGAAAAGCTTTGGTTTACATTATGTAGATATCGGAACATCAGGTGGTGTAGAAGGAGCTAGATACGGTGCTTGCTTAATGGTTGGTGGAGAAAAAGAAATTTATGATCAATTAGAACCTTTATTTAAAGATTTAGCAGTAGAGAATGGGTACTCTTATGCTGGCCGCGTTGGTAGTGGGCATTTCTTGAAAATGGTTCATAACGGTATTGAATACGGAATGATGCAAGCAATTGCTGAAGGGTTTGAAGTGTTAGATAAAAGTGATTTTGACTTCAATTATGAAGATGTTGCAAAAGTATGGGCGAACGGATCTGTTGTCCGTGGCTGGTTAATGGACTTAACTGAAAAAGCATTTGCAGAAGATCCGAAACTTGATGGCATTAAAGGTGTGATGAACTCTTCAGGAGAAGGGAAATGGACTGTTGAAACTGCACTTGAACTTCAAGCGGCAGCACCAGTAATCGCAATGTCATTATTTATGCGTTACCGTTCTCAAGAAGATGATACATTCCACGGAAAAGTAGTTTCAGCTCTTCGTAATCAGTTCGGTGGACATGAGGTTGTAAAAAAATAAGGATGTTTTTGAAAAGAAACTTGTGCATAAGCGCAAGTTTCTTTTTTATAGTGTTAGAAACCACCAATTTAAAAATACCAATCAACCAGCGTTTATTTGTACTGGGTGTATCAAATATAAAGCGAAGCATGAAAGATGTCCCAACATAAAAGTAAGAATAAATAAAATGAAGTTTTCATAAATAGTAAAAGGGTGCCTATGTCATCAATATAGCTAAGAAATGTTGTTACATATGAGAAGAGCGTGTTAATAAAATATGAGGTGGTTAAATGGGAAATGAGCAGGTGAACAATATAAAGGAAGAAAAAAAGTTATGTCTTTGTATGATTGTAAAAAACGAGTCTAGAATTATGGAAAGATGTTTAAATGCAACGAAATCAATTGTAGATTTTGTTTCTATTTGTGATACTGGATCAACTGATAATACACCTGAAATTATTGAAAATTGGTGTAAAGAAAATGAAATCCCTGGAACAGTTCATCATGAATCATTTAAAAATTTCGGTTATAACAGAAGTTTAGCTGTTTCATTGGCACAAAAAACATATCCAGAAGCAGATTATTTATTAATATTAGATGCTGATATGATATTAGAAGTGAATCCTGAGTTTGATAAAACTAGTTTAACGGAAGACCATTATCTTACATTGCAATATGATATTCATATTAAGTATTGGCTTACACGGCTTTTAAAAGCGTCTTTACCATGGAAATCTGTCGGTGTTACTCATGAGTATTGGGATATAGATCGTTCCAAAGTTGGAGCGAATTACAATACGAGAGTAGCTAGGCTAGAGACGCTTGTCGTTAATGACCCTGGGGATGGAGGGAGTAAAGCTGATAAATTTGAAAGAGATGAGAGATTGTTGTTACAAGGAATAAACGACCCAGAAACAACGCCAGATCTGCATATAAGATACTTATTTTATTTAGCCCAAACTTATTTTCATTTAAGCCAATTTGAAGATTCGATTAAATGGTATAAAAAAAGAGTGGAAGCAGGCGGATGGGTTGAAGAGGTGTTCTATTCGTTATTGCGGATAGGATTTTGCTACGAACAATTAGCAAACCGTTCAGCAAATAAACAACTTGAAGTAACAGAAGCTAATGAAAAAGAAAATGCTAAGAAGCAAGAAGAGCAATATACAGCATTAGCTGTTCTTTATTTTCAAAAAGCGTGGGAATATAGACCAACTAGAGCTGAGCCATTATATCAACTTGCAAGAATGTATCGATTAAAATCTCAAAGTAATATTGCTTTGATGTATGCCCTGCAAGGGAAGGAAGTTCCTTTTCCAAAAGATGATCTTCTATTTGTAGATTATCATGTGTATGATTACTTATTTGATTATGAGATTTCTATCAGTGCTTTTTATATACCGCATAAAAAACATTTAGGTGCAGTATCACAAAAATATTTGGAGTCGAAAAAAGAAGAGTTACCGTTGCATATAGCAAATATGGTGGAAAGTAATGCGAAATTTTATTAAATACAATCTCAGTTAAAGGAGTAGTGGAGTAATCATGGAATTAATACGATGGGCGCTAGAACTAGGGGAATCTGTGCATGGAAATACGTATGAAGAATTGATGCCACTACTAGATTACTATTATGATCGTGATCATTTAAAAGCGTATTGTATCGCAAATCTTCTTTTAGAAATGGACGTAGCAGATGAGCATCGGCAAATAATCGAATTAAGAAGGTGCATTGCCGCTTATTATGCTGGATTATATAAAGTAGCAAAAAAATATGCAAATGAGCTTTTACTTAAATATCCGAATGTAGATTTATATAAAAATAATTTAAGATTAATGGAAGCGTATTTAAATAAAGGGTATGATTATTGTCTGTTTATATGCCCAAAGACGTATGGTAGTTTCATAGATGTCGCGCGAGCTCTGAAATGGCGATTGGAGCAGGAGGGAAATACAGCAATCATATCAGAAACAATACTAGAGAATGTAAAAAATACAATTGTTTTTGGAGCACATACATATGCACATAACCCAAATCTACTTCCGAAAAATGCAATTATTTATAATTTAGAACAGCTATATGAAGGAAGCCCTTATGCGCATCCACTTTATTTAATGTTATTAAAAGATAAGGAAATTTGGGATTATAGTAAACAAAATATAGAATGGTTAAAACAAAAGGGAGTAGGAAAAGACATAAAACATGTAGGAATGAACTATGCACCAACTCTAGAAATAAAAAAAGATGCATTTGAAGATGAGATTACGGAAGACATTGATATACTGTTTATAGGTGCTCTTAATCCGAGGCGGCAAGCTATTTTTGATCAATTAAAAGCAGTTGCACCAAATTTAAATATTGTTTTTAAAAATAATGTGTGGGGAATTGCTAGAAATGAGCTTATTGCTAGGTCTAAAATTATATTAAATATTCATTTTTACTTATCAGGCATTCTTGAAACACCTCGTGTTTCTTATGCAGTGGCAAATAAGAAATTTATTATTTCGGAAAATAGTAACCCAGAGGACGAGATAGAGTGGCCAGGAATTGTATTTACTCCGTATGAAAAAATAATAGAAAATATTATGAAATATGTAGCCTTACCAGAAGAACGTATCAAATTAGCAGAAAAAGCGTATAACCATTTTGAAGCTAAAGGTAGTATAGGAATACTGAGTCATAAAGGGTAGGAAAAGTAACTGTGAAGAACTCATACTTTCGTATGAGTTCTTTTTTACATCTATCATACTATTTTATCAAGCTAGTTCCCTCTTTATATTGTATTTTGTATAGAAATTTCTGATAATATATAAGTATAACTTGAAAACAAAGGGGAGAAATAATGATGAAACTAGTTGTTATTAATGGTACACCAAGAAAATTCGGTAGAACTCGCGTGGTGGCAAAATATATTGCAGATCAATTTGAAGGGGAATTATATGATTTAGCGATAGAAGAATTACCATTATATAACGGGGAAGAATCACAACGTGAATTAGAAGCGGTAAAAAAATTAAAGGCGTTAGTGAAAGCTGCTGATGGGGTAGTATTATGTACACCAGAATATCATAATGCGATGAGCGGCGCGCTGAAAAATTCATTAGATTATTTAAGTAGTAGTGAATTCATCCATAAACCTGTTGCATTACTTGCGGTTGCAGGAGGCGGTAAAGGTGGAATTAACGCATTAAACAGTATGCGCATTGTTGCTAGAGGGGTATACGCAAATGCAATACCAAAACAAGTTGTGCTTGATGGACTTCATGTACAAGACGGTGAACTCGGAGAAGATGCAAAACCATTAATTCATGATTTAGTTAAAGAATTAAAAGCATATATGGGCGTATATAAAGAGGTGAAAAAACAACTAGGAGTTGAGTGATATGCCATCTCTGTATAAAGATTCACGCTTGTATTTCATTCTAGGGGCCAATAGTTTATCAGCTATTGGTTCCGGTATTGTTATGATAATGATTCCGTGGTTGTTAATTAAAGAGAGTGGAGGAGAGACAACGTTTGGTTATGTTTCCATTATCGCAACTCTTATTATGTTTTTATTAACACCGTTTATCGGGCAAAGTATTGATCGTTTTTCAAGAAAATCTTTATTATTATGTAATGAAAGTATTGGGATAGTCGTTATAGGAATGACGGCTATATGGGGATTTACTGGGCAACCTTATCATTCTATACACTATATTCTTATTTATATAGCAGGGTCATTTTACTATTTATTATTTTATCCTACAATATTTGCGTTCAACCAAGAGATATTTCAAGCAGAACATTATAAAAATTTAAGTGGAACAATGGAAATACAAGGACAGTTAACTCAAGTTATTTCAGGAGCGGCTGCAAGCTTCCTTATTGAAATCATTTCTTTAAAATGGATCTTGTTAGTAGATATGTTAACTTTTGCAGGAGCATTCGTCCTTTTCTTATGTATACCGTACGTAAAGAAAAAAGAAGTAAAAAAGAAAGTAACATTTAAGAAGCAATTGTTCGAAGGGGTTCACTTCATGCAAAAGCGTCCGAAGTTCTTTTGGTTTTTACTTGCGACTTATATGCCGTTTATCGGTGTCATGATGGCAAATTATTTAATCCCGGTATACATTTCAGATATATTAAAAGCCAGTGCCTCTGTATACGCAATAGAAGGTATGATGTACGGTGTCGGAGCGGTTCTTGCGGGAATAAGTATTCCAATTATGATGAAATATATAAAGACAGAAGTTTCAATCGTTATGACTATGCTCATATATGTAATTTCAATTACCGCAATAATTATTGAACCTTCCGTAATGTTGTTATATGGACTTGCGATTTTTCATGCAATTGGAAATGCGGGTACAAGGGTGGCGAGAAATGTATTGATGATGGAGGAAATTCCAAACGAAGTAATGGGACGTGTAGACAGCTTATTTCGATTAATTGGTACAGGAATACGAATTGTATTATTAATGTTGTTTACGGCTGGTGTTTCTAAAGTAGGTGTCATGGAACCGTTTTATTTACTAAGTTTCATATTGATCCTTTCGTTAGGAATTGCTATAAACTATGTAATCTCAAAACGTAAATTCGAATCGAGTGTTTCTAATAAATCGATCGTTTAAAAAACACTTCTGCCTTCCTTTCTTTTTCTATATGACACATTGTATTATTAAGTGCGACACCTAAAAAAAACAAAAAGCTCACCTCGCTTCGTGTAAAGTAGAAGTTACCACACCACTTACTTAACACGGAGGACGAGTATGAGCTATTCTCATTTTACC
>NZ_NWUW01000032.1 GCF_002746455.1 Bacillus fungorum
TTTGACAACTATATATTGATAAAAAGAAACCCCGATTGTCCGCGGGGCTTCTAAGGGTAAGTGCCAAGTAATGACGTACTCGACTAATTAACCATATCATGAATTTTTTGGTAAAAATACTGGTAATTGTGTCCAAATGGGTAAGGTCATTATTTTAAACCAAAACGCTATTTTATAAAAAAAGAACCCGCTAACTGCAACGAGTTCTAAAAAAGAGTTTAACTCTCTGTGAGTGTTTCTTTTCTATAATTGTACAGGCCAGATATTGATCCCAAAAGAAGTGAGATGGAGATTATCATGATGAGATACTGTCTGAAATAGATAGTATTTGTAGGCATCCACAGAATAAAGATGGCTAATAAGACAAGTAGTGAAGTACACATTGTATAAGATATTTGGAGCTTGATTCTAAGCCTTTCTGTGTCGTTGGTACCTATTTTCTTAAATGTTATAGAGAATAAGATGACAGATGCTAGAGTAAGAAAGGTTGTTATACCTACAAATGAATTAAAATGAAGAATGTCACTAGATAACCAGGATTCTAACCATTGAAAAATAACCATTTTATCATCCTTTCTTAAATGTCTAAATGATAAATGTTGTTAATCTATGTATATATTAACATATTTTGGGTTTTGAGAGGAAGTATAACAAAAACTTCATTTGGCACAACAAAGTAGCTAGCTTAATTAGCTAACCACTTGTTGTACAAAAGAAAATTAGGCCCTACAAGTAAATGCTATGTAACTGTAAGTTACAGCTATAGTATTAAACGGAATTGGAAATGTTATGCGGGAATGAAGGAAGCTTAATAAAAATTTCATTTTAATAAGAAGGACAGATTTCTTTATTAAGAAACCTGTCCAAAAGTAAAAGATGCAGATTAAGTTATGATAAATTCAACTGTAACTGGAATTGCTGGATCGAATGCATTTCCACCAGGAATTGTGATAGCTCCAGTTGGGCCAGTAGTAACACTGGAGTCTCCGCCTGGCTGAAGTACACCGTTTAGGTAGAAATTATAATACGTGAAGGTTGGGAACGCTGTAGCAGCAACTCCAGCATCATTCAAACAAGCTGTAGCAGCAATTGCAAACGTAGCACCTGTACCTGTACCCGCACCTAGTGTAGAAGTAAATCTTCTAGAAGCTATAAATGGAGGTATGATCGCCATTGATATTCACCTCCTATTCATTTTTATTAGGACTATTTTAAAAGAAAGTTTGTCCTATATTGTATTCTATGACGTTTTTTTATACTAGAAACGGCGTATGGACTAGTATATGAGCATAAATTTTAATTCTATTTTATGGATGTTGGAAGGTAAGAAAGTTTTTAATAAAAATTTCATTTTGTAGAGAAATGAGGTGGTTCGATGAAAGGCTCCACAAAGTATCAATTATTGAAGGATGACTTTAATTTTGCAGTCAGAGAATTAAAAAATAGAAGAAAACGTATTGAAGAGCTCGAGAAAGAATTATACGAATTGAAAAACGATGTCACTCAAGAAGATATCAAACGAGTAGAAGCTATCTTAGATCGAGCTGAAGATTTATGTGAAGAACATGCAGATGATAAAGAATGGTTAATTAATAAATTCAAACAAAGAGCAGCTAGCAAAAGCTAACTGCTCACCCAAGAAAAACAGAGGAAAGATAACCATGTGACTTTAGTATTTACGGAATATTGAGTTTTATTCAGGGTCAGATATATATTGTAAAAAAATTCAAGGCTAAACCCAATAAAAAATAAGCATTGCAGTAAAACAAGATAGAGTCGTCAACAAGGTAAACTTTGCTGCAACTTTCCATTGTTCACTTTTAATATTTGAAGAGGAAAAAATATATTTTCTAGCGCCAAAACCTAATAAACAACCTCCGCATACTAAAGTTAACAGTCCAATGAGAAATCTTGAAGTTGGAAAGCCAGTAGTAGGATCCATAGCGGTTAAAATCAACATTTTAAATGATAAATGGAGAACGAGTGTTAAAACAAAAAAGTAGCTAATAGCTAGTACCCATTTATTCATACTTTTCATAAAAGTCACCTCATTTCTTTGGGGTTAATAAAGTGAATTTTTTCTAATTGACTATATTATATCATCTGGGAACACTCGGCTTTGGGTATGTTTAAAACTTAATAAAATAATCCTTTGAAAAGTAAGCAGATCGAACGGAGGGGAACCGTATCGTATGAATTAAAAGGAAATTCCAGATAAGGAAATAAGCATTATGTATGAGCGTAGCTTTACCTATGTTGGAAAACCCAAGAAGAAGTGGGTATGTGAAGGGAAATGGGAAGGTCCAACTAATATGAGAGAAATCTATGATTATAGAAAATAACTGGCATGGTGAATGGGTAGGAATAACTAAATAATAATGGATAAAAAAGAATCCTAGATATCTAGGACCTTTTTTGGACCTTTAACAACAACTGTCGTATTCGTAACAAATAAGAATTATAGACAGTAAATTTAAACGATTTATCTTGGTATTAAAAACAATTTCAATTATATTTTCGCCTAATTATTGAATATTTGGATTTAATGATATTTTATCAAAAAGTGCTTTAACGTTTCAGTAGAATCGATAGGTTTATTATTATCAGTAGGGATAGTATAAATCGACCAATAGAGCCAGTAGGACCAGTAGGTAATGAGAATGGCCGAAGAGGTGGAAATGTTGGACCAATAGCATTAGGTTCAAGTGCAGCAGAGTATAAGAAATCACTAGTTGAAGAATTCTCAGAATTTTTTTCGTTAAGCATATATTCACCTCCTAAAAACTTGTATTAGCTACAGTAAATGCATTGATTTTTATTAAGCAATTTGCGCAACTGTTAACGCTGCAGCAAGAATGTCTACTGTACCAATTAATTCAACTGGTACAATTTGAATTAAATCACCAGGGTTTAAGTTAATAAGAATAACACCGCTGGATACATCTACTTCACCAGTTTTTATACAAAATTTCATTTTATAGGACATGAAAAAGAGCACCATTATATGGTACTCTTCTATGAATCAGTACACCATTCATATATTGTTAATGTTTGTGAGTCATGAACAATTAAATGGTTTGACAAGTAAGGATTCAAGATAATCTATGTAAGATGAGTATAAATTGTTACAAAAAATAAAAATTAGTCAGCAAAAGCAAAATGATTAGCTCTCAATGGAAAATACAATGCATTATTAGAAACCCATGATACAAACAACTATGTTATGAGGATTAAACTTTTTCAAAAAACTTCATTTGATATTACTCTAGAATGGAATTATTGAACTTATAAATTAATATGTTTTTCGTTTATTGATAAAATAAACACGTTGATAGGAGTAATAGCGTATTCCTTTAAAAATATGCGTTTTTATTAGTAAATTAATCTAAGCACTATATAAATAGATGCGTATACTTATATTATGTGAGTTGTGAATGTAATTAAACTAAATTTTTATAGTTTAATTATTTGTAACTATTTTTATACTAAGAAAAATGAATATTTAAAAATATTCAACACCATTACAATTGAGTGTTTCTTAGTATAAGAGTATTCTCTCAAAATTATTAAATAAGGAGGAAATAAATGAAACATAATGATTGTTTTGGTCATAATAACTGCAATCCGATTGTTTTTTCAGCTGATTGTTGTAAAAATCCACAGTCAGTTCCTATTACTAGCCAACAATTAAGTCAATTAATTACTTTACTAAATTCATTAATACCAGCTATTTCAGCATTTTTTGCAAATCCAAGTGATGCAAACAGAGTAGCGTTACTCAATTTATTTAATCAATTTTTAATTTTCTTAAATTCCTTACTATCTTCCCCAGAAGTTAATTTTTTGAAACAATTAACTCAAAGTATTATAATTTTATTACAATCTCCAGCACCTAATTTAGGACAATTGTCAACATTATTGCAACAATTTTATAGCGCCCTTGCACAATTCTTCTTCGCTTTAGATCTTATCCCTGTATCCTGTAACTCAAATATCGATTCTGCAACTTTACAAGTTCTTTTTAATTTATTAATTCAATTAATCAACGCTACTCCAGGAGCGACAGGTCCAACGGGAGCAACAGGTCCAACGGGAGCGACAGGTCCAACAGGAGCAACAGGTCCAACGGGAGCGACAGGTCCAACGGGAGCAACAGGTCCAACGGGAGCAACAGGTCCAACGGGAGCAACAGGTCCAACGGGAGCAACAGGTCCAACAGGAGCAACAGGAGGCGGAGCTGTTATTCCGTATGCATCAGGTACACCAGTAGCATTAACAACTGTTTTAGGTGGGTTGGCAAACACAGGGGCACTTGTTGGATTTGGAAGTTCATTCTTCCCTGTAATTGTCCCACCTGGTGGCCCAATTACTATAGGTCCTGTACCTCCAGTATTAGATTTCGCATTTGTAGCTCCTCGCGCAGGTACAATTACTTCGTTAGCAGGATTCTTTAGTGTAACGGTAGCGGTTGCTTTAGCATTAGGAAGCATACAAATTCAAATGCAGTTGTACAGTGCACCAGCAGCAAGTAATACTTTCACTCCAGTAGGTACACCGTTACTATTAACACCAGCATTTAGTGGTCTTATTGCTATCGGTGCTAATTCAAGTGGTATTAGTGCACAAGCAATTGCGGTCGCTCCACAAGATAAGATATTACTTGTTGTTTCATCAACTACACCTGGTTTTGATATAGCTACTGCTATTACAGGCTTCGCAAGTGCAGGTATAACATTCGTATAATCACTTGTAAGTTTTGTAGTTGAAAATTTTGATATAAGAAAAGAGATTGTCAAAAAAGTATCCACAGATTAACTTTTGAAGGCAGTCTCTTTTCTTTAATTGTTTTTATACTTTATGCCTGGTGAAAACCATTAAATATGCTTAGAGAATCTGGTGAGATTTTGTTAAGTTAAATGATCACTGCTAGTAAATTACATAATAATAGACGTAAAAAAATAAAGGTTTATAGCCGATTGTGGATTACGAACTAATTTCATACACATATAAAGGTATATATCTAAAATATTTAAAGTTTTAGCCTTATATATGTAAGGATTGAGACGTGGGAGGATTATATTTGGACCAATTATCATTTTTCAAGCATATAGAGGAGAAAGAAATACGCCCTTTCGTGATAGAAGAGTTACAAGAATACCGCGTATTGAAAGTGAAGTTTAAAAATATTGAAGAGCAAGCGGCGTTCGGTGTTGAATTGTTATTTCCAGAACTCAAGAAGTGTACGGAAGATGAAATTAGATACAGACAATTAAAAAGAGCATTTGAAGAAGCGCTTGACGAGAACGAGCAACAAATACTCAAAATGAAATATATGAATCGTAAAGAGTTAAATGATGAATATATTTATACGGTACTTGGGATGAAGAGAGGGAAGTATTATAGAAAGAGGAAATCGGGTGTTTTTGCAAACGTTTGGGATCAAACAGAAAAGCGTATTAAATGGTATTTCAAAGCTATGCATTTTAATCAATCAACAGGAATTTACACTGGATGTTATGAGGGACAAAAGTATTAATATGGAACATTAATAAAGAAGCGTGTTCAATTAATTGAGCACGCTTCTATTTTTGTGACGCTTTATATTGATGATAAAAAGATTATTATACATTACTAAAATGGATTGTTTAGGAAGATAAGTAACAGCAGACCTTGTAGCTGAGCTATAGCAGCTTCAATCAAAGATGTTGTCATTAAGAAAGAAACGCTTAAAGGAGTGAGATAAATGGATTAAATTAACCAAACAAGAACAAGCGGTTGCAATCGGTACATTCATTTCAATGTTAGGACAGGACCTTGTAAATGAGCGTATTGATAAACAGAAATTAGAAAGTGTGCTTCCTATCTTTAATGAAATGCAAGATAACACAACACCAAAGCAAAAGAGAGAAGCAATGATTAGTTTGCTTGGTAAAACGGTGGATGAATTCCTAAAACAATAGCCATAAAAAAGGAAAAGCAACTCGCATGGGGGCGAATTACTTTTCCAGATGGCAATGTTAATTCTATTATATTAACTTGGACATATTTGTAAAATGTTTATTTGAATTTTCTGTTAAACAATTCAGGAATTACCGCGAGGTGGTGAGTAGCGTGGAGAAATTAAAACAAGCATTAAATGAAATTCGCAAAGTGAATGAAGTCCATAAGATAGGGATGACTAAAGAAGAAATTTATGCTGTTATAAAAGTATTTGATAGCAAACACTTTAGAGAATTACTTTTTAAATATCTCGGAGCATTGTGTTTACAATTTAATATCAACATAGATGAAGTTGGACGAGATGTAGAAAAGGTGATTATGCGTTCTGAAACAGATGACGAAATGGTTATGTGTGATTTCCGGATTATAATAACTAAAATGTGTTATAAACGAAAAGATAACACATCTTACTCACAAGTAAAGGCAGATGTTTATGATGTAATGAAGAAACTAAGTAAACCAGAGAAGGTTTCCTTTGCTCATAAGCTTGTAGGTGGACATTGTTATTACGTGTTGCTCTACTTAATGGATGAATATGAGAAAGAGCAGTTAGTGTCAGAATAAGTTTTATTATTTATTTTATAAAGAGATTATCGTGAGGTGGTGATTGTGGCACGACAACGTAGCCCAGACAGAGATAAAGCATTCGAAATATATAAAGCAAGCAATGGTGAGAAGCCGCTTGTTGAGATTGCGAAAGAATTAAACTTAAAGCCATCTCAAATCAGAAAGTGGAAATCACAAGACAAATGGGATGAACAATTAAAAGGTAACGTTACTATTGCGAAAAGGAGCGTTACCAATGTTAAAAATCCCAAGACAAAAGCCAAGTTAAAAAAGATGCTAGATGATGAAGAGCTAACGGAACAAGAACGGCTCTTTTGTTTGTATTACGTGAAGTATTTCAATGGTACGCAAGCTGCATTGAAAGCCGGCTATGCCAAGAGTAGCTCGCATGTTACAAGTAGCCGTTTACTGAGAAGAGAACGTATAGCAACATATATTCGAGAGATTAAAGGTGAAATGGTTGAGAATATCTTTGTGGAAGCGATGGATGTATTGAATGAGTACATCAAAATTGCTTTTGCTAATACGAAAAAAGGTCCTGTTGTTTCCAACAGGACCTTTCCTAAAATGGCAAAGAGTAACTCTTACCTTACTCTTCTCGTATATAATACCTGAAAAAGATAGATGTGTATACAACAAGAAATTCCAATATAATTATTTGAATATAGTGTTTAAAAATAAAGAGGCAGAATTTAAAATAAGGAATTAAATTACAAACGTTGGTTTATCAATTAGTTTTAATGTTTTTTCTATCAACTTGTAGTAAATAAAGTGATATTGAGATAATAAGATATGTAATTTTGCATACCGAATTGTAAAAGCTGAATAAGGGTGTAAATGACTTAAATGATACGGAAGTTGAAGGAGAGTAATACTAAAATTTCCGTTTATCTGTTTGCTGGATGAAATAAATTCATTTGAATAGAAGTAAAAATAGAGGTTTGCCTTAGACATTTATGAAGGTTAAGAATATTTATAACGAAAGGAGTAAATACACAGGTCTAATTTTTGTAATGATGGAGGGAATTGATGTGGACATAACTGAAAGTATGGCAAGAATAGTGGTTAATGGGAATGATCTACCTTTTAATTCAGTTAGAACTTCTGTATGGAGTCAAGGACCTGTAAATGATTTAATTGTTTCGACAAACCTGAGAGTCGAGGAGCTTTATCAGTTTATGTGGTCGCAAGTGCCAGTAATGCTTGTGATGTATTTTCTTCAAGGGGCGGACTTAATGAGGTTTGCTAGAATTACTGGGATTAATCAAAGTGTAACGGGGGAATATATTTATCATTTGTCTTGGGGATAAAATGAATGTAAAGTAGCTTAACAGATTTTTCAAATGATATGGAAGTGGGTGGGGAGAATGTTTTATTCATATTTTGCTTCTCAAGCGGGTATGCGACCAGCATATGGTACATCTATAACGTATAGCGGAGCACAAAGTACAGTTCAAGCTGTTCAACAAGCGTTACAAATGCAACAACAAATGCAAATGCAGCAACAAGGTATCCAGCCGTACTATTCATCCATGGAGTATTTTTATCCAGTGCATCCTATTACACCGTACGGAAGTTCTTTTCTTACGATCCCATATGGAACTGTATTTAATCTATAAAGAAAAATTTTTATTAGTTGGGGGCAGGTTCAAAACCGATTATTAACTCTTACCAAATGGTCAACAGGGCCCCCACCTAACTTTCGCGTATGTGCCGAATTTTGAGGTGTGAGTCTTATTGCTTACAAATGGCGGGCACAATTGAGGGGGATGAAATTGTGTTTATGTAAGCGTCAAATAGTCCCCACATATAATTTGTAAATAATCCATGAGATAATCCCTGTACATACTACAAGTGAAGTTTTTTTGTGAGAAGGAGACGGTTAAAGAAAAAATAGGAACTATCTTATCATGACAAATGATGGTTAGTGGCTTTGTACAGAAGGATACATGAACATTTACTTACGTGAACCAGGTCGAGATGCAACACCGAAGTCCTATCTGTGTTTATATCGTATAGGACTATTTTCTTATGACTATGAGCCTACAAGAATAGAAGAAGATCCGAACCGTCTTTTAACTGGTTTTGAAGGATATTTACAGACATAACATCACATATTTTGTTTATAATTGTAAATAGTTATTAAAATGTATAAATTTTTTCTTTTTAATAAATAAAAAAAGGAAAAATAATGAAACTTTTTGATTTGTTTATTCGTGTTATATATGAAAGGAGGAGGGGATGGAGATTGAAGAAATATATAAGGTTTATATAAACGACGTGTACAGGTATTTATTTTCCCTTTCCCGTAGCCATCACGTAGCGGAGGACTTGATGCAGGAGACTTTTTATCGGGCGTATCTTTATCTAGAAGACTATGAAAAACCAAAAGGTAAAATCACGGCTTTTTAAAGTGGCATATCATACGTTTATTGATTTTGTTAGAAAAGAGAAAAAAGTAATTTTTGTAGGAACGGAGGAATTAGAGGCAATACAAGCAGGAGAATCTACAGAAGAGTATGTAGTCGCAAAAAATAGTTACGAAAAGTTAATTCAGATTATTCATACTTTACCTATGGTAGAGGCACAAGCTATTTTATTATGTGACGTACATCAATTAACGTACGAAGAAGGTGCGTCTGTATTAGATTTAAAGTTAAACACGTATAAAAGTCACATATTTCGCGGGAGAAAGAGATTAAAAGAATTGTTAAAGGAGGAAAAGAGTCATAATGACAAATGATAAACCTCATTCTGAACAAGAAGATTATAAAGAATTGTTACAAGAAGCTCTTCATCAAAGACCGGATTCACTTCCTGATGAAAAACAGGAGCAAGTGTTGAAAACAGGAAAAAAAAGAGCGCGTATTACGAATGTTTTAATTGTATTTACTTTTTTATTACTTGTTCAACCTATTATATATATATCTACACTTGCATACTATATATTTGCACCTACAAACGCAATGGAGATACGGAATGTAGTAAACCAAACGTTAAGTGTAACGGAACCAAATGTATATATGAAAGAAAGAGACATGGAGCAAACATTGTTACCGCTTAGTTTACAATTGCATTTCGATTTGTATAAAAGGGTAGGAAAGAAAGATATTCGAATAGGTGAAGAGAAAACATATTATTTATTAAGTAAAGTAGCAAAAGTAAGCCGTGAATACACAACAGATGAAAAAATTCTAGAAATCCCATATATAGATAATGAGGTATTGTTTCATCCTAATAATTATAATACGTCCTATAGTAGTAGTGAAGAAGCACAGGTATTAAAAGGTCTTCCACAAGAATCTGTTGTAGAAGCATTTGTATCTTTTAGAGAATTATTAAGTGTACAAGAGGTAACGAATATGTTTCCTACTATTGATATTGTTTGGTACGCCGTGAATACAGGATTTGAGGAAAAGCAGAAAAATGATGAGGGTCTGTATGTTGCCCCGATTGGTTTTCCAGCAGATACGATTTCAAGTCTAAGTGGTCCTTTTGTAAGTGATTCACCTCATGAGGAACAATTTATCAGGGTGTTAAAGTCATTACAGAAGCATGAAAATTTAGCAGTGAAGCTATCGAGAGCGAAAACATTAGAGTTGTCAAAGCGTATTTCTTTTCTTGAAAAAAAAGGGATAAAAACATATGGGGCAGTTGTAACTGGACCTAAAGGTGAAGTCGAAAAATTGATGAATCATGAAAAAGTTAGAAAATTGAAAGTAGGTGAAGCGAGATTATGGAACTGGCATTCTTAAAAAAAAGAAAGAATCATATTTATAAACAGGAAACATGGATGGGGACTATTTCATTAATTATTGCTTTTCTAGCGTTATTGTATTTGAACATTATATTGCTTATTCCAGAAACATTTATAGGCGAAGGTTTTCTTCAAATAGTTGGTGCTGGGTTGCTCTGTTCAGTCGTAGGCATGATCACAAAAAGTAAAAGTCGAAAATATGCATTGTGGGCATGTAGTTTATTTGTTTTTATGCAACTGTTTGCTATATTTGGATTTATGTTAGGTTGGATGATAAGCTTTGGGCCATAAATATGTGTGAAAGAGCGAATGTAGATTCGTTCTTTTTTTATGCATAAAAAGTAAAATAGATAAGGGAAGAATCTATCAAAATTGAATAGAGAGCACTATACATCTAGGTTGTGGTTTTATGGATATATTTTCTGTTCACGTGTATATAAATAGGCGACAAGTATAGGGCTAAAACAATAGCTCGTCCAAACATTACGAATCCCCCTTACATAATATGTAGTAATAAGCATGAAAGGGGAACTGTTATGTCTTGCTATTACTATTGTAAGTATTGTAAAGAGTGTAAAAAGAAACAGCATAACTGTTGTAAGAACACCAGTAAGTGTAATGACAACAAGGATAGTCTTGTTAGGGCATCAGCATTTAGAGCTAGAAATACGGTGAATCAACCTGTTCCTGCCAATACTTTTGTAAAAGTATTGTTCCAAAATGAACAATTTGATTTAGCAAATGAGTATAATCCAGCAACTTCTATTTTTACTCCAAAGACTAGAGGGGTTTACTCTATAATTGGAACGATTGGTTTTTTTTCGAACGATCCTAACTTAAATTATAGAGCTCGTGTAGAAATTCGTGTGAATGGAAACGCAGCAATAGCTATAGATAATGACTTTTTTGGTCCAATAAGTTTTGGAAATGTAGTAAGTGTTTCGACGATCGTTCAATTGGATGAAGGAGACCAAGTTGAGGTTTATGCACAAAGTAGCATAGACGGAGTTTTAAGTTCTTCGGAAGATGGCTCACATTTTGAAGCTGCAAGATTCCCTTCTCCAACTGAATAATGAAGACAATAAAGTACTTTTCAGCAGGTTTAGTTAATCCCTTTCACCAAATGGTGGGGGATTATTATTGCTTTTCTAAAATATATAAGTAAATAGGTTGAATGTAGTTTATTTTAGGAGCATTTCGCATGCTAGGATGTAGTGATGAAAGTGGAAATAAAAACGTCAATGAAGTACAACATAAAAATGAAAGAAGAAGTTTCAAAATTAGTTTTTGCAGTTTTGGGGTGGAAAGAGGATATCTTATTTTAAGTATTAGATCTTCTACAGGAAATAAAAAGAGTGTAATGAAACAAGTAACATGGTGGTGAAAGTTTTTTGGGATTACATTTGCTAGTCGTCTTATGGAATAGAAAAACATCATAATTTGGGAATACATAAAAGTCCATATAAATACGGGCTTTTTCTTTACTATATAGAAATTACATATTTAACATATGTTTGTGTAGGTATTGCTTAATGTACTGAAAGGAATAGCATTAAGGCGATTATGCTATATAAAAATAAAATAAATCCTAAGATAAGTAGTATTGGATGTAACTTGAACATATTTGACCTCCTTGAGTATATAAAGAATTTTAATACATCTTTGGCTAATTTAGAAGGAGAATTTCAATTTCTCAAAAATTGAAAGAAACTGCAAGGATTATAGTGAATGTATAATAAATAAAGGAGTGTTGTTGAGTACACATTGATTAGGTTGTTTATAAGCACCAGATGGGTTTACCACTCATGAAATATAATAGTGAACAGGTTTATTTGTACAGAATAAGGGGTAAATAAAAAAAGAGCATACATAAAAAGTACGCTCTAAAGAAAGATAGGTTTTATGAGTGGATAATCTCCATACGATAATATATGCTCGGTTAATAAAAACGTGTAAAAAATCAATAGATTATCAATGGAATCTCATGAAATGAGTAATTTTAGTCTATTACCGAAGTCGTCTAGCTAACTAAATTGTAAGGATTGTGAATAGAACAGATTAACAATTGGATAATGATCGCACTTCAGTTTCGTATTTTTTATAGTTTGGATATTGTGTAATAGTTTGACATTTAGGTGTGGAAAGTTGATTAATTATAGAAACATTTGTAATTACCTCGTTACAAGGACCGAAAAATGTAACTTTTAGCTTTGAATTTGGTGGAACTTTGAATACGATAGGTTTTTTTTCCATGAAATCAGCTCCTAATATGCAGTATCGTATACTGCGCTTTTTCGTTCAGATTATAAAGGCGTATTAATATAATATGAAATTTTAGTTGAGTTGATAATGATATGGAATTTTATGGCGTGGTAAGAATGTGGAAAATACAGTGGAACCTGAGAATATTCTATAAAATGTTTCATTGATATAATAGGCAAAAATAAGTAACTTATCTAATATACTTTTTTCCTTGGTACATATTATAATAGTAAGAATTGTATTAGGAGGTAATGAAAGAGTGCAAGAAAATGTACAAGCTCAGCTTTCCCCACCGTGGATCACATATTTCAATGAGTTGAAAAATTTAATTGGTGCTGATCCAACTGTTTCAGTTGGTCCGTTAATTCCAGTCGGCGGGAATTATATTATTTTAGTGCACGCGTTAAGTAATGAAAAAGCGATAGCGTTAGCGACGTTTCTAAAAAATGTAAAATTGGAAATTTAAGTGTAACAGTTATTGTAACTAATAATGAAAATGACATTGTAAACCCACTTCCATGTTCACTAGATGCATTTGAAATTGCTCATTTATTTCAAGTGGAGTTAGAAAATAATCCTTATTTTGAGCAAGTTGTTGTACAGCCTCAGCTTCCTGGTGGGCCAAATGTTATCTTTCCGGTTTTTGCTGCGCAAGTAATTCAATTTTTTAACGATGATATTTCAAATTTATGTCAAACTTTTGAAAAATAATTTAGATTCTCTTTATTTATATTATAGATCGCTAGTATTAGGCATAAGGAGCTTTCAATAAAACTAGCTTTGAATATGATAA
Organism: Bacillus fungorum; assembly: GCF_002746455.1. Taxonomy (GTDB): domain Bacteria; phylum Bacillota; class Bacilli; order Bacillales; family Bacillaceae_G; genus Bacillus_A; species Bacillus_A fungorum. The sequence goes on from NZ_NWUW01000032.1 coordinate 13,380, forward strand.
TAAAAAGTATATTGGGAAATGTGATTTGAATCAATTAATTAGAAATAAGCCGCTTTCTTGGTTTATAAGTTCGGATCAAGTAAATCAATCTATTCAATTTAACAAAGAAGATACACAGCGATTAAATGGTATCGGTATTGCAGTTTCAAAATATCCTGATGGATATGCTATAAACTTATATGAAAATCCTGCGAATCCTCAGTTTACAGGTACAATCACTCAAAAAACTCCATATTTAGTCTTACATGGTTATTGGGGAGGGGCAGATAAAGATATGATTTGCTTAGGTAACGATAAACAGTGGGTATATGTGAAATGGTTTTATGCATCCTCAAAATATCCTGTTGGGTATGGAGTTAACTGCTATGCGGAGCCTGAATGTATAAATTATAAAGGTAATATTGATGGATCAAAATCTTTTCGTGTGTGGGGCAGAGCCAAAAATGCGATAGATATCGTGCAAAATAATTGGATACCCGAAGAACATGTAACTATTAAGTATCTATAAGTAGTTACATGCTTTTAGGGATACGTAAAGGGTCATATTACTGATACATAGTAAGATGACCTTTAATATTTGAACAAAAAGAATATGCTGCATAGTTTTTTCAAATGAAATGAATTACATTACATGTAGAAAACACATTGTATACACAAGTACATTGTATAGTTATTCTTGTATAATAATAAAAGTGAGGTATTTTGAATTGAAAAAGAAAAAGCTATTTTTAGGAACAATTATTTCATGCGTAGTACTGGCATTATCTGCATGTGGTTCCTCAGACAACGTAGTAACATCGAAAGTAGGAAATGTTACAGAGAAAGAGTTAAGTAAAGAATTAAGACAAAAATATGGGGAAAGTACTTTATACCAAATGGTGTTAAGTAAGGCATTGCTAGATAAATATAAAGTTTCAGATGAGGAAGCAAAAAAACAAGTAGAAGAAGCAAAAGATAAAATGGGTGACAACTTCAAATCGACTTTAGACCAAGTTGGGTTGAAAAATGAAGATGAATTAAAAGAAAAAATGAAACCAGAAATTGCATTTGAGAAAGCGATTAAAGCGACTGTCACAGAAAAAGATGTAAAAGATAACTATAAACCAGAAATGAAGGTAAGTCACATTTTAGTGAAAGATGAAAAGACTGCTAAAGAAGTGAAAGAGAAAGTAAATAATGGTGAAGATTTTGCGGCTTTAGCGAAGCAATACTCAGAGGATACTGGTTCAAAGGAACAAGGCGGGCAAATAACTGGTTTTGCTCCAGGGCAAACGGTGAAAGAATTTGAGGAAGCTGCATATAAATTAGCTGCAGGACAAGTAAGTGAGCCAGTAAAAACAACTTACGGTTACCATATTATTAAAGTGACGGATAAAAAAGAATTAAAGCCATTTGATGAAGTAAAAGATCAAATCCGTAAAGACTTAGAACAGCAAAGACTACAAGATACGACAGGCAAATGGAAACAGCAAGTAGTCAATGATTTATTGAAAGATGCTGATATTAAGGTGAATGATAAAAACTTTAAAAATACATTTGAATTTCTAGAAAAGAAATAATGACTGTAATTAGAAAAGGGAACCTATATAGGTTCCCTTTTCTAGTTAGTGTGTGAGTTATAAATAGATAGTAAGACAATACAATATTACATTTAAATATTAAGAATTACAATGGGAATTTATGTAATTTTTTTAAGGTGGAATAATCATTACTTCATAAAATGTTGATATTATAATGTTTTGTTTGTTTAATTTCATTAAATATAAAACGAATTTATTAACTTTATCCCGTAAAAGCCCGATTGGTGTGGATTAATTATTAGTGGGGATGAACAAAAGCCTAATTGATTTAAGTTTTACTTTATTGAAGTGGATAAACATAATTCGTAGAATGAAACATACAATAATATTGAAAAAATATTGACGCTAAATGAAGTGGAAAATAGAGCATTCTATTAAAATGGATGTTCTTTTTAGTATGAAATTTTAAGGAGAAGAATGAATACTTTGAAATGAATTATTGAATAGATAAATAAATTATGCAGGGAGGAAAAAATGTGAAAGTAATTTTTCAAAGAGAAGGCGGAGCGAAAATTTTTGAATCGTATGATGAAGATATAAGTAATTTATTAGCTATTTTAAAAGAAACGAAAGGGATTAAGATCGGGATGGTAGATTATGCAGTATTAAAATACGAATTAGAGTATTTTCGTCACCCAAAAAAAGCAGTAACAGAGAGGGAATTACATATAATAGTACAACCAAAATACATTTAATAATAAGGATTAATTATTTGTTAATAGTGTTATATAGTATGTACGAAAAGAGAGTGTTTAAATTGTTCCCTTTTCATAGAAATTCATAAGGAACGAATTGTGGTTCATTATAAGTCTCTAAAATTTTGTGAGTTCATTCTTAATAATATATGCTTTCATTTATAGATGGCTAATGAATTCGAAAAATTTAAAAAACAGTTTAGGCAGGGATTTTATATTTGAGTAGATAAATGTTCATGTGAAGTATTTTTTTACGAATATTTGAGGAGTAAAAATGAGTTTAGCAAGTTATATAGGGTGCAATGTAGAAGTTCCGTTAACGGATCCAGATTCTAATGATGTAATTGTTTTTGGACCGTGTTTTTTAGATGAAAGTATGCTTGAAATTGTACAAGAGTTTCAATTTCAAACAAGTTACACGTATGAAGTTTCAACGAATTGGGGCATTGAACTTGTTGAGTGGCAAAATACAAAGGAGAAGAAAGAAGCTAAAAAAAGCTATTAGCTTTATGCTCGATTATGGAAGGGTATTTAAATGAAGGGGACTATTTTGAATTATTCAGTTGTTGGGTTGGTGATGAAGATAAGGAACGAGTGGGAGAATTAAAATTAAAAATAAATCATTTTCATATAGATGAAATTTGTATTCCAGGAAGAACACTTGTCAGGATAGAAAAATAAATATAGAAATTTATGTTATTAGAAAAAAAGCGACTTCACTTTGTATGAAGTCGCTTTTTTTGTTGATATGTGAACGTCGTCCTACTAAATAGAAAGTGAAAAGCGTATTTGATGAAGAAAGAATAAATGGTGGATAAATGTATAGTGAAATGATTTAAATTATATTTTATTAATAATATAAATATATCTCTTCTCAAAGGAACATAAGTTCGTGTATAATTAGAACGGATGTTCCTTTAGGAGCATATAGTATACGATTTAGAAATAAAGTGAAACTTTAATTAGTAAGGAGTATTCATTCCCCACTGGTTATTAGTCTTCACCAATGCCGCTTTTACGAGCAACCTGCCTTCTATGAATTTCGAGGTGGGAGTCATACTACACATTAATGCGGTACAAATATGAGTGTAACAATTATTAAAGAATAATCGAGTAACAATATGTGTGGAATAGAATGGATAAATAATCAAGGAGATAAAGAAATGAATGATGTAAAGGTGCAAAAAGAAGAAAGAGAATGGGTTCCATTTACAGTAATGTCTGAACAGTTGTTAAGTATGCGAAAAGTTATTGGAGAGAAATTTAAAGTGCAAAAACCGCTCTTAACAAAAGAAGCAAAAGAGAGAATTTCTGATAAATTATTAATGTCATTGTTGACTGAGAAAGAAATATTGGTGACATATTTTGAAGATGGCTACATACTTACTAGCTACATGACAGTGGTGCATATAAATCCGCTAAAACATATTATAATGTGCACTGACGCATTTTATAAAACTTACGTATTTAATACTACGGATATTATTGAAATAACGTAAAGTAAGCTAAAATTTAACTTTTAGCTTACTTTACGTTATGTTAGATGTGGAACAGAAAACATGAAACGAAAAAGCAGCTAGCTTCATACTAGCTGCTGAGCCCCAGGGAAAGGGAGAAAAAGATAGGGTACTCCAAAAATCAACACTAGCTGTGTAACAGCCTGATTATAGTATAGACAAATTTAAAATTCTTAAACAGAACGATGAAAAAATAGGATTAGGCTGTACCAACTTGATTTTGATCTGCAAGGTCAGAATCAAACGTATTAGTCGCACTAACACCGTTAAAAGTATTAACAACAAAACCAACGTTTGAAGCACCAGATCCATTATAAGCCTTCGTATTTTCTTTCGGAGAAACGTTGTAGAAATCACCTAAGTTAAATGAACCGTTACTATTTTGTACAACTAAATTCCCTACAACTGAGGGCATAGTTTTCACCCGCTTTACAATAATTTGTTAACACCAATATATGGTGTTATAGTCCAAATGGTTCATGTAACAAAAATTGTGGAATAGTAAAACGTTTGAAGTGTAGCTGAATCCCATAATAAAAGTGTGTTAAACTGAATGTAAGGTTTAGTAATTAAAAAACAATTGTATAATTATTATATATGAAAACAAGGGAGGCAAAATGTAATGAATAAGATTATAAAAAAAGTAGATTTAACAGATGCAAAATCAAGTAATCTTGTTGCACTTATTTATAGCAATGAAGTTATATTGGTTGAAGAAGCATTTTGTCCAAATGAAATAAAATTAAAGTTTAATGAAATTGCAATTTTATCATCTATTAAAACAGCTCATATAACGAAAGTATCCATCAGAAAAGAACTTGAAGCAATTTTTCATGACACTGGGGTTTTATTGGTGAAGCATAGTATTGAGTATGGAAATAGTCAATCTATCACCATGCATTTTGAACAATTTAAAAAGTTGCAACATGAGATTGAGAATTTAAATAAAAGTATGTAATAACGCTAGATGAAGATTTTTTCATAGAGGTGAACTGTTCTATGTTGAAAAAATGGTTCGAAAAAATTTTTGATGAATCTCACTGTAAACATAAATTTAGATTTATAAAGACACAGGATAATGAAGATTTTAAAAGAGGTGAGCTAGGTGTAGTTTATATGTATCGATGTGAGAAGTGTGGGAAAGAGAAGCTGAAATTTAAAAGCAATAACGAAATAAATAATGATTTTTTGGATATATAAGTAAGAGTAACTGTTATGGTTACTCTTTTTGTTTACATAAAAACTCCTTCTAAAGTATGAGATGAGTTGATACTTTAGTAAATGGATGAATGAAAAGGAAGAGTGTAAAATGTTGTAAAGGAGGAGAGATATTTGAAGCGAAACAACATTGGGAAAATAGTATTTATTACAGGAGTGACGCAAGGGTTAGGACGTGCAATGGTTGATCGATTTCATGAATTGGGATGGAGTATATTTGGCTGTGGACGTTCAAAAGATAAAATTGAAGAATTAAAAAAATATTATGGTAATACACATGATTTTCAAATCATTGATGTTTCAGATTCTCAGCAAGTAAGTAATTGGGCAAATGATATACTTAATAGACATAGAGCACCGGATTTGTTAATAAATAATGCATCGATTGTTAATAAAAATGCGCCACTGTGGAAAGTAACCGTTCAAGAATTCGAAAATGTAATGAATATAAACGTAAATGGTGTAGTAAATGTAATAAGAGCATTTATCCCAGCGATGGTAGCTAGGAAAGAAGGAATGATTATTAATATGAGTTCTAGTTGGGGGAGAGAGGGGGAAGCTGAGCTTGCGCCATATTGTGCCTCAAAGTTTGCAATTGAAGGTATCACGAAATCTATGGCACTGGAATTGCCCTATGGTATGGCAGTTGTTGCTTTAGATCCGGGCGGAAGTATTAGCACCCCAATGCTGTATTCATGTGCACCACAGTACGTAAATGAATCACCCACACCTGAAATGTGGTCACATCATGCGATTCAATATATATTGAATATAACAATAGATAAAAATGAAGATTCATTGACATGCCCAGAATGTATGTAAATATATATTGAATTGTATAAGTATCTTTTTAATTAGCATATTTTCAGTGATACACACTTTGTTTAAAAAGTACCTTTTAGGTGCTTTTTTGTATGATTAACACATTATAGAATGCACAAAATTACATATGGAAAATAAATATGGGATTAAGGATGACATTTGTTTATTGCAAATGCATTTGAAAAATTCTAAATAGGTGATGAGAATGGACCGAAGCGGTTTAAAAGTGACAGGGGCATGGTTTCAAGTAGGAGGCAATCTTACAGCGGCTATTGGGACGACAAGAGGATTTATTGGAGAAGAGAAAGTGGAATCGAAGATTGTAATTGTAGGAAGCTCATTACAAGCCCTCGGGTATATATTACAAATTATAGCGAGTAATGATACCGAAGATGAAGGCGAAAGAGAAAATCAAAATATGTGTTTGGAGAATAAAAGTGAAATGCTCGATAAAATGGGCATTGAGTTATTAGCATTAGGGAATATATCAAATGTAATAGGAACATATTTTAATATAAATGAACAATTGAAAGAGAATGATTATCTCATAATTGTCGGGAACAGTTTACAATCGATTGGAGCTTTTTTAGGAGTAGAAGCAGCTTTGCTTCAGATGAAAGCAATACAAAGAATTATTATACTAGGTAATTCTCTGCAAAGTCTAGGCGCTGGACTTCAAGCATATCAAGGTATTGTTAATGTACCGAAAAATGGAATAGAAAAGGAAGATAGTTTAGGTGATAAGAAAAATGAGAGAATAATAGCACTCATTGGTGTTTGGATACAAGCGATAGGAACTGCTATTTCTGCGATTGGATTAACTATAATAGAGAAAGAAGAAAGATTAGAAAAAATAATATGAAATTGTTCATGTAAAGGAGGTATGTAAAATTTAAATTTTACTACATAAGTAGAAAAGTTGGAGTGGCAGGTTTTTTGGCATTGGGATAGAATATATAACAGTAGAAAAGTTATTAATGGTTAATAAAAATATAGGAAATGCAAAAAAATGGTTTAAATAGCGTATGAAGAGAGATAAAAAATACAAAACAAGGAGTTTTCAAGAGATGATGTATTTACTGGCAATTCTTCTTCCGCCTGTAGCCGTATTATTTTGCGGAAAGCCATTTCAAGCAATAATTAACTTCATATTAACATTAATATTTTGGGTTCCAGGAGTTATACATGCGATATTAGTTGTACATGATAAAAAAGCAGATCGGCGTTTAAAAAAACAAATTCGAGCATATGATGAAATTAATAAGAGGAATAGAAGATAGTTGAATCGTGAAATTATTTTAAAAAGAAAGGCGGACTACCTCCTTTCTTTTTTTATTTTGTTTAAGTTTAAATTTTAGTGTAGCGGTAAGAATTTTTAATATAAGTATTGTGATAATTAGTTTTAGAGTGAGCGTTCAATAAACCGGTGTAAATGTTTTCAGGTACGTTAAAGAAATCATACATTCCATGCTTTAATTGAATGCGTAAAATCATAGAAAAAGGATTATAGCCAACAGCAACTATATTTTTTGAAATGACGGGAGATAGTTTCATCATTACGCAACTCCTCACTTTGCATTTTTAATAATTTCTTGTAGATGTTGAGGTTGTGGTGTTGAAATTCTTATAATTAAAGAGGTATTATACTTATATGTAATATATTAAATGTTCGTTATACGTAATTATAAGGAAGTTCACACGAAGTACATATCGTTGTGCTATTTTTATTTCACCTTTGATTTATAAATAAGAAAATATTGACCATTTGAAAAAAAGGTATATTATTTATACGAGGTATTAAAAATTCACTTTTTACATTCTATGCTTAAAGGGGCAGCATTATTAGGAAAAATAGAAGTGAAAATAGTTTGTATAAGAAGTATTTTAAAATTTATAATCTGTGAATTAGGAAAATATTGAATGCTCCAGGTCAATATACTTTCTTAATTAAATTCATTTTAGAAAGTGACCTCAATATTTTTAAGTAAATCAACGGGAGAATTGAAAGGCAGGAGAAAGTAACATGTCAGAAAATTATCGTTCTCGAGAGGAGCGACGACAAGTTAAAAAGAAAAAACAGCCAGCTTCTAAAACACAAAAACCAAAAGGTAAAACATCATTCTTTCGCAAGTTTTTAATTACTTGTTTATTACTTGGTATTGTAGGCTTAGTGGCAGGGGTTGCTACCTTTTTCGTAATGATTAAGGATGCACCAAAACTTGAGAAAGCAAAACTTGTTAATCCGTTATCCTCAAAAATTTATGATAAAAATGGCGATTTGGTATATGAATACGGGAAAGAAAAACGGACGAATGTTACGTATGATCAAATTCCTAAATTAGTAGAAAATGCATTTTTAGCAACAGAAGATGCACGTTTTTATGAGCATAGCGGAGTAGACTTTAAAGGTACTGCCCGTGCTGTTTTGGTAAGTCTTAAAGGAGATTACGGTTCACAAGGTGGAAGTACAATAACGCAGCAGGTTATTAAAAACTACTTCTTATCGATGGAAAAAACATCAAAACGTAAGGTTCAGGAAATATATTTAGCGTATAAGCTAGAACAACAGTATTCAAAACATGAAATTTTAGAAATGTATTTAAATAAAATTAACTTAGGAAACCGTTCATATGGTATCGCAACAGCAGCACAAAACTATTATGGTAAAGAATTGAAAGATTTAACATTACCAGAAGTTGCGATGCTTGCAGGTTTACCGAAAGCACCGAATAACTATGATCCATCGAAACCAGAAAATGTTCAAAGGGCAACAGAAAGAAGAAATGTTGTACTAGGGTTAATGAATCGACATGGTTATATTACAAAGGCAGAAATGGAAGAAGCATCGAAAGTACCAGTGGATAAAGATATTAAGAGTGCAGCTGAGCTCCAGGCAATGCCATATCCTGCATTTATGGATGCGGTTGTGAAAGAAGTAGAAAAAGAATTGCCAGATGCTAATATTGGATCTGACGGTTTAGAAATTTATACAACATTGGATCCAAATGCACAGAAATTAGCTGATAATATTTTGAATACAAATATTATTAATTATCCAAATGATAAATTCCAAGGTGCTTTCACATTTATGGATACGAAAACAGGTGAGGTTCGTGCTATAGGTAGTGGGCGCGGTGAAAATAAAGCAGTATTTAAAGGGCATAATATGGCAATTGAATTAGATCGTGCAGCTGGTTCAACTATGAAGCCAATCTTTGATTACGGTCCTGCAATTGAATACCTAAAATGGGCTACGTATCATCAAATTGATGATTCTCCATTTAAATATTCAACTGGACAAGAACTTCGAAATGCGGATAGAAGTCATTTAGGCCCAATTACTATGCGTGAAGCGTTAAAAATGTCACGTAACGTTCCAGCAGTTAAAACTGCAAAAGAAGTAGGCCTTAATAAATCGAAGGAATTCTCTGAGAAATTAGGTATTACATTTAATAAAGCGCCGGCAGAATCTACAGCTATTGGTACAAACGAAGTATCACCAACTGAAATGGCGGGTGCTTATGCGACATTTGGTAATGGTGGTAAATATACGAAACCGCATTTTGTTAAGAAAGTAGTTTATCCAGACGGCAAGTCACAAAGTTTTGGGCAAAAACCAAAACAAGTTATAGCTGACTCTACAGCATATATGATTACTGATATGCTTCGCTCAGTAGTGACATCAGGTACTGGTACAGCGGCAAATATTAGTTCTTTAGATGTAGCTGGTAAAACGGGTACAACAAACTATGATTCAAAACAATTGGCGAAATTTAACATTCCAGAAAGTGCAACTCGTGATAGTTGGTTTGCAGGTTATACACCACAATATACGATGGCGGTATGGACTGGATATATGAAAGATGGTAAAGACGAGTATATTAGTAGTAAAAATACGAAAATTGCACAGTTGATCTTTAAAGGAATGATGAGTGAGTTGGCTACTGACAAATCACGCTTTAAAATGCCAAGTAGTGTTATTCAAGAAGGTAGCGAGCTACGTATAAAAGGTGAAAAACGTGATTCTTCTCCAAACACGAGCGTACCGGACACAACGGAACAACCAAAACAAGATCAGCAGCAAAAAACTGAAGAAGAGAAAAAGCAAGAAGAATTAAAGAAACAAGAAGAACTGAAAAAACAAGAAGAACAAAAGCAACAAGAGGAACTTAAGAAACAAGAAGAACAAAAGAAACTAGAAGAGCAAAAGCAACAAGAAGAACAAAAGAAACAAAATGAACAAAATAATGGTAATGGCCAAGGAGCCACGCCTCCAGCGAATAATGGAGGAGGCCAAGGAAATACGACACCTCCAGCGAATAATGGAGGAGGTCAAGGAAATACGACACCTCCAGCGAATAACGGAGGAGGCCAAGGAAACACCACACCTCCAGCGAATAACGGAGGAGGCCAAGGAAATACGACACCTCCAGCGAATAATGGAGGAGGTCAAGGTAATACAACTCCACCAGCGACAACACAACCAGATACTGGTGGTAATGCAGGGGAGGCCCCTGCTAATAATGGGCAATAAGAAAATTTCATAAAAATATTAAAAAGCACTTAAGGTTTGTAAAAATTACAATCTTAAGTGCTTTTTTCGTTGAGATGCAGTAGCTATGAGAAGATGTAATTTAAATATTAAAAGTACCATAGAAGTTTTGAAAATAAATTGAAGGGAAATGATAAAAAACTTGAGACTGAGGTAGTGGAGGATAACTGTGGCTATGAAAGATGGTACTACTTGGATGAGTTCCATGATGCCAAAATGAGGGAGTAACTTGACCAGGAATTTGATATTGTTGCCAAGTTGCGGGAAGTTCTATTCCTACATCGGAACTCGCTGTATGAACTGCAGGAACGTGTATCCCAGGAGTCGAAGGAACTACGGCAGTTACTCTTGAAGGTACCCACATAAAATATTCACTCCTAAGTTGTGATAATAAAGTAGTATATTCTTTTCACACATATAAAGGTACATATAGATAGGACTTTAGGCTAAAACATACGTATAAAGTTGTAAGACCAATTTAAATTGAAGGTAAATCATTTATTATAAAAAGATACGTCTATTTATGGAAGGAAAAGGAACGCGGAAATTGTAAAATGGAGGTGTTAATTGCAAGATTTTACGTTTTTATGGAGGAATATTAATGGAACGATTATGGACGAAATCATTTATTCAAATGACAATTGCAATAGTTGTATTAGCCATTTCAAATAGTTTAATGGGTGTAGTTATCGCAGCTGCGTTATATGGTGTTGGATTCGGTTCAGCACAGCCGGCATTGCAAGTAGCGATTAAGTAAAAAAGAATTTGCGTAAACTTGGAGGAACAAAGATGAAAATTTCAATTGATCATAAAGCTCTACAATGGTTAAGGAAGAATTACGTATAAAGCATGGTGAATCTATACGGTTTAATGTAAGATACGGAGGAGATAGCTCCATTCAGCCTGACTATTCTTTAGGGATTGTTGCTGAGAAACCAGATGGGAAAATCGTGTCAGTTGAGAAAGAAGGCATTCTATTTTTTGTGGATATTGATGATCTTTGGTACTTTCAAAACTATGATTTAGTAGTAGGGTATCATGAGGAAACGGAAGAAATTCAATTTAATTACGTAAAATAATAACTTTATTAAAAATAAATAAATTTTATATGGAAATTATATTTAGAGAATAGTGAAATAAATATAATGCAAAAAAACGAGCTGTATATGTATACAGCTCGTTTTTTTATTTAGTAAAAGGAATTATAAAATAGATATATTTAACGGGATTATATGAATTAACTTTATATTTTGATTTAAAGATAAGACTGTCCTTTCTTTATAAAATATAAAAATTATTTTTAAAAAATTGTATTGTTACATCGGTAAAAGTATAGGAAACTTATCATTATAAAATAAATTGAAATCTTCTAAAAACTCTGATACATTGAAATAGAAATGTAGTTTCACAATATTGTAAAGGCTTACAGTTATGTGCACGAAGATCTATTAGGATTGGAGGAAATAATGATGAAAGCTGAAGAAAAATTTTCCCCGGGATTAGATGGTATAGTGGCAGCGGAGACGAAAATCTCGTTTCTTGACACAGTAAAAGGTGAAATTGTAATTCAAGGGTATGACTTAATCGAACTCTCAAAAACAAAAGAGTATTTAGACATTGTGCACCTTTTATTGGAGGAACACCTACCGAATGAAGATGAAAAAGCAACACTTGAAAAGAAATTAAAAGAAGAATATGCAGTACCAGAAGGTGTATTTAACGTACTAAAGGTATTGCCTAAAGAGACGCATCCCATGGATGGATTACGTACAGGTGTGTCAGCGTTAGCTGGTTACGATAATGATATCGAAAACCGCTCGTTAGAAGTGAATAAAAGCCGAGGGTACAAGCTGTTAAGTAAAGTGCCAAACATTGTAGCGAATAGCTATCATATTTTAAATAATGAGGAGCCAATTGAACCTCTTAAAGAATTATCTTATAGTGCGAATTTCTTCTATATGTTAACTGGAAAAAAACCAACTGAACTTGAGGAAAAGATCTTTGATCGTTCCCTTGTTTTATATAGTGAGCATGAAATGCCAAACTCTACATTTACAGCTCGCGTTATTGCATCAACACAATCAGATTTATACGGTGCTTTAACAGGTGCAGTTGCATCTTTAAAAGGAAGTTTACATGGCGGTGCAAATGAAGCGGTTATGTACATGCTTTTAGAAGCTGGTAATGTTGAAAAGTTTGAAGAGTTATTACAGAAGAAACTATATAACAAAGAAAAAATTATGGGCTTTGGACATCGTGTATACATGAAGAAGATGGATCCAAGAGCATTGATGATGAAGGAAGCTTTAAAGCAGTTATGTGATGTGAAAGGTGATTATACACTATATGAAATGTGTGAAGCTGGAGAAAAGATTATGGAGAAGGAAAAAGGAATTTATCCAAATCTTGATTATTACGCAGCTCCAGTATATTGGATGCTTGGTATTCCAATTCAACTGTACACACCAATTTTCTTTAGCTCTAGAACAGTAGGACTTTGTGCGCACGTTATTGAGCAACACGCGAACAATCGTTTGTTCCGTCCACGTGTAAATTATATTGGCGAGCGACATGTGCTTAGTAAATAAGAACAACTGGGGAGTTGTTAGCACCGCCCGCCAGATGGGTGTTTGACCGACACCCATCATTAATAATAACGAATTTTCGACAGAAAGGGAAGAATTGCATGATTAAAACAAATGAAATTAAACAAAAAGATGCGTTATTAGAAGAAATTACGGATTATGTATTAAATAAAGAGGTAACAAGTGCAGAAGCATTCAGTACTGCTCGTTACGTCTTACTTGATACGCTTGGATGTGGAATTTTAGCACTACAATATCCAGAATGTACGAAATTATTAGGACCAGTTGTTCCAGGAACAATCGTGCCAAATGGTACACGTGTACCAGGTACGTCATATGTACTTGATCCAGTGAAAGGTGCATTTAATATCGGATGTATGATCCGTTGGTTAGACTATAACGATACTTGGCTTGCAGCAGAGTGGGGACATCCATCTGATAACTTAGGCGGAATTTTAGCAGTTGCAGATTATATTAGCCGTGTTCGTATTTCAGAAGGAAAAGAACCATTAAAAGTACGTGAAGTACTAGAGATGATGATTAAAGCACATGAAATTCAAGGTGTACTTGCTTTAGAAAACAGCTTAAACAGAGTTGGTCTTGACCACGTATTATATGTAAAAGTAGCAACAACTGCAGTAGTTGCAAAAATGCTTGGCGGAACACGTGAAGAAATCTTTAATGCATTATCACATGCATGGATTGATAATTCTAGTCTTCGTACATATCGTCATGCTCCAAATACGGGTTCACGTAAATCATGGGCAGCAGGTGATGCAACGAGCCGCGGTGTTCATCTTGCAATGACTGCTCTAAAAGGTGAAATGGGTTATCCAACAGCATTATCTGCGCCAGGATGGGGATTCCAAGATGTATTATTCAATAAACAAGAATTAAAATTAGCAAGACCATTAGAGTCATATGTAATGGAAAATGTATTATTTAAAGTTTCATATCCAGCAGAATTCCATGCACAAACAGCTGCAGAATGTGCTGTGAAACTACATCCAGAAATTAAAGAAAGATTAGATGAAATTGACCGTATTACAATTACAACTCATGAATCAGCAATTCGTATTATTGATAAAGAAGGTCCATTAAATAACCCAGCTGATCGTGATCATTGCTTACAATACATTACGGCAATTGGCTTATTAAAAGGAGATATCGTTGCAGACGATTATGAAGATGCAGTAGCAAATAATCCACGTGTAGACGAATTACGTGATAAGATGGTTGTTGTTGAAAACAAGCAGTACAGTTTAGATTACCTTGACCCGAACAAGCGCTCAATCGCCAACGCTGTTCAAGTTCACTTTAAAGATGGCACAGTAACAGAAAATGTGGAATGTGAATATCCACTTGGTCATCGTTTCCGTAGAGATGAAGCAATTCCAAAAGTTGTTCAAAAATTCACTGCAAATATGGCAGGTCATTATTCTAGTAAGCAACAAGAACAAATTCATGAAGTTTGTTTAAATGAAGAAAAACTAGAAAATATGAATGTAAACGAATTTGTAGATCTATTCTTAATTTAATAATAGGGGGAATTTAGAATGGCTTGGGTTGTGAAAAAGCAGTCAACACAAGAGGAGCTTGCGAATCGATTCCGAGCTTTAGTAGAAGCAAATGAAATTTTGCAAATTCCAGGTGCTCATGATGCAATGGCGGCTTTAGTTGCAAAAAATACAGGTTTTTCAGCTCTTTATTTATCCGGAGCTGCTTATACTGCAAGTAAAGGTTTACCCGATTTAGGTATCGTGACGTCTACTGAAGTGGCTGAGAGAGCAAGAGATTTAGTAAGAGCTACAGACTTGCCTGTTCTTGTTGACATTGATACAGGATTTGGTGGTGTACTAAATGTAGCGAGAACAGCTGTAGAAATGGTGGAAGTGAAAGTGGCAGCTGTCCAAATTGAAGATCAGCAATTACCAAAAAAATGTGGACATTTAAATGGTAAGAAACTTGTTACTACAGAAGAATTGGTTCAAAAAATTAAAGCGATTAAAGAAGTTGCACCGAGCTTATACATTGTAGCACGTACAGATGCTCGCGGAGTAGAAGGCTTGGATGAAGCGATCGAAAGAGCGAACGCCTATGTAAAAGCAGGTGCAGATGCGATATTCCCTGAAGCGCTTCAATCAGAAGAGGAGTTCCGTCTATTTAATAGTAAAGTAAATGCACCTTTACTTGCGAATATGACTGAGTTCGGGAAAACGCCGTATTATAGTGCAGAGGAATTTGCGAATATGGGCTTCCAAATGGTTATTTATCCTGTAACTTCACTTCGTGTTGCAGCGAAAGCGTATGAGAATGTGTTTACTTTAATTAAGGAAACAGGTTCTCAAAAAGATGCACTTTCTAGTATGCAAACGAGAAGTGAATTATATGAAACAATTTCATATCATGACTTTGAAGAACTCGATACTGGAATTGCAAAAACAGTATTATCAGAGGATCAATAGA
The DNA here is from genome assembly GCF_002746455.1 of Bacillus fungorum. Taxonomy (GTDB): domain Bacteria; phylum Bacillota; class Bacilli; order Bacillales; family Bacillaceae_G; genus Bacillus_A; species Bacillus_A fungorum. The sequence goes on from NZ_NWUW01000032.1 coordinate 28,815, forward strand.
TAAAACAACTAAGGCGATGAGGATACATCTTTGGCAAAACGAACTGCTTGATGTGAAAATTCATCGTCTTCTGTTTTCAAAAATAAGATATTCCACTCATCGTAGACGTGCATAAGTAGTAGCAAGTAAGGCCGAAATGATAGGGGGATTCAGATGGAGAAAACGAAGTTACCATGGGATGAATTTTTTTCACTTAATAAAGATGTGCATCATACTTTCTTTACGCCAGAAGATTTTTCAGGAGATGAAGATTTAATCGCAAAAACAACAGAACAATTTGTTAAACAAGAAATTGTTCCACAAATGGAGAATATTGAACAACATAACTATAAAGTTTCTCGTCAATTATTTGAAAAAGCTGGAGAACTTGGATTATTAAGTATCGAGGTCCCAGAAGAGTACGGCGGTTTTGAGTTAGGAAAGGCAGTTTCAGGGCTTGTAGCAGAAAAAATGGGATACGCTGGTGCATTTAGCGTTTCATTTAATATACACGCAGGTGTAGGTACATTGCCTTACATATATTACGGAACGAAAGAACAAAAAGAAAAATATTTGCCGAAAATTGCGTCTGGAGAATGGATTGGGGCTTATGCTCTAACTGAGCCAAATGCTGGATCGGATGCTTTAAGTGCAAAAACGAGTGCTGTATTAAATGAAGATGGTACTGCTTGGAAGTTGAATGGTGAGAAGCAGTGGATTACAAATGCTCATATGGCAGATGTATACGTTGTTTTTGCGAAAACAAATGAAGGAATGACAGCGTTTATTGTCGAAAGAACATGTGAAGGTGTATCCATTGGACTAGAAGAAAAGAAAATGGGGATTAAAGGTTCTTCAACGGCTACGCTTATTTTAGAAGATGTTGTCATCCCTGTTGAAAATGTTTTAGGGGAAGTTGGGAAAGGGCATCACGTAGCTCTTAATATTCTTAATTTCGCTAGACTAAAGCTTGCTTTTGGAAATATTGGAACAGCAAAACAAGCAATTGGTTTGTCGGTTCAATATGGAAAAGAGCGAAAACAGTTCCAAACGGAATTAGTAGACTTTACGATGATTCAAGAGAAAATTGCAAATATGATCATTGCTACATATGGAGCAGAAAGTGCAGCCTACCGTACAGCAGGTGTAATTGATGAAGCAATTAATGAGAGCGATGAAGATCTTATGAAGAAAATGTCTCAATTTGCCATTGAATGTGCACTTAATAAAGTAAATGCTTCTGAAACACTTGGCCATATCGTAGATGAAGCTGTACAAATTCATGGTGGTTATGGTTATATGCAAGAGTACGAGGTAGAACGATTATATCGTGATGCTAGAATTAGTCGTATTTTTGAAGGAACGAACGAAATTAATAGATTAACAGTTGCCAAAATGTTAATGAAGCAAATGGAACAAATTGAAGATACTGAAGTAGAGATTGATGTAGCAAATGTCGAAAGAAACCATCGTTACATTTTATTAGCGAAAAAATTGTTGAAACAATCTTTGAAAACGCTCTCTAAAACTCCAGGGTTAAAAATTGATCAAGAGCAAGAATATTCACGTGTAATATCAAATATGTTGACGGATGTGTACGTCATGGAAGCAGCGTTTTTACGTACGAGAAAAGCGGTAAGTAAAAATGGTGAGGAAAAAGAACGTACAAAGCAACAAATAACGGATGTTATTTGTGAAGAAGGATATCGTAAAGTAGAAGAAGCGGCGATTTCTGTACTTTCAGCGGCTGTTACAGAAGAACAAGATAGACACGTAATTTTAGCTGAAATTCGTCAATTATTAGTGCCTTTATACACGAACGTATTTACAAAAAAGAGAGAAGTTGCGAAAGCTATTATAAATCGTGGAAAGTATATTGTGTAAATAGGAGGAAAGCGATATGAAAAAGATTGGTTTTATCGGTTTAGGTAACATGGGTCTTCCGATGTCTAAAAATTTAGTTAAATCGAGTTACACAGTATATGGTGTGGATTTAAATAAAAATGCTGAAGCTTCCTTTGAAAAAGAAGGAGGAATTATCGGTCTATCAATCTCAAAACTAGCAGAAACATGCGATGTGATTTTTACAAGTTTACCTTCACCTCGCGCTGTTGAAGCAGTATATTTTGGGCAAGAAGGATTATTTGAAAATAGTCACGCGAATGTAGTTTTAATTGATACAAGTACTGTATCTCCACAGTTAAACAAACAGTTAGAGGAAGCTGCAAAGGAAAAGAAAGTGGACTTTTTAGCAGCACCTGTTAGTGGTGGGGTAATTGGAGCTGAAAACCGTACATTAACGTTTATGGTTGGTGGATCAAAAGAGGTATATGAAAAAACGGAATCTATCATGGGCGTATTAGGCGCGAACATTTTCCATGTTAGTGAGCAAATTGATAGTGGTACGACTGTTAAATTAATTAACAATCTATTAATTGGTTTTTATACAGCTGGTGTGAGTGAAGCTTTAACATTAGCGAAAAAGAACAATATGGATTTGGATAAAATGTTTGATATTTTGAATGTAAGTTACGGTCAAAGTAGAATTTATGAGCGCAATTATAAAAGTTTCATTGCATCAGAAAACTACGAGCCAGGTTTTACTGTGAATTTATTGAAGAAAGATTTAGGGTTTGCAGTTGATTTAGCGAAAGAAAGCGAACTGCACTTACCGGTAAGCGAAATGCTATTAAACGTATATGAAGAAGCAAGTGAAGCTGGGTATGGTGAAAACGATATGGCCGCTTTATATAAGAAAGTTAGTGAACAATTAATTTCTAATCAGAAATAATAGACTTATATACATCATAAAAAAGGAGAGAATATAATGATTACAACTGAAATTAAACGAGTAAAAAATCATATTAATGGTGAGTGGGTAGAATCTACTGGTATAGAAGTAGAGGCAGTTCCGAATCCAGCGACTGGAAAAATTATCGCTTACGTTCCGCTATCTCCGAAAGAAGATGTTGAAAAAGCTGTTGAAGCAGCAAAAGCAGCATACGAAACATGGTCTAAAGTACCAGTTCCGAATCGTTCAAGACAATTGTATAAATATTTACAGCTTTTACAAGAAAACAAAGAAGAACTTGCAAAAATCATTACGCTAGAAAATGGTAAAACATTAACGGATGCAACTGGTGAAGTGCAGCGTGGTATTGAAGCAGTAGAACTTGCAACATCAGCACCAAATTTAATGATGGGACAAGCACTTCCGAATATTGCTAGCGGAATTGATGGATCAATTTGGCGCTACCCAATTGGAGTTGTTGCTGGTATTACACCGTTTAACTTCCCAATGATGATTCCATTATGGATGTTCCCACTTGCAATTGCTTGCGGTAATACATTCGTATTAAAAACATCGGAAAGAACGCCACTTTTAGCGGAGCGACTTGTAGAATTATTCTATGAAGCAGGTTTCCCAAAAGGCGTATTAAATTTAGTGCAAGGCGGAAAAGATGTTGTAAATAGCATTTTAGAAAATAAAGATATTCAAGCTGTTTCGTTCGTTGGCTCTGAGCCGGTAGCTCGTTACGTATATGAAACAGGTACGAAACACGGAAAACGTGTACAAGCGTTGGCAGGTGCGAAAAACCATGCGATTGTAATGCCAGATTGCAATCTTGAGAAAACTGTACAAGGTGTAATTGGATCTGCATTCGCAAGTAGCGGAGAGCGCTGCATGGCATGTTCAGTAGTAGCGGTAGTAGATGAAATTGCTGATGAATTCATCGACGTACTAGTAGCAGAAACGAAGAAGCTAAAAGTAGGTGACGGTTTCCACGAAGATAACTATGTTGGACCATTAATTCGTGAATCTCATAAAGAGCGCGTATTAGGCTATATTAATAGTGGCGTAGCAGATGGCGCAACTTTATTAGTAGATGGCCGCAAAATTAAGGAAGAAGTTGGAGAAGGTTACTTTGTAGGTGCGACAATTTTTGATGGTGTAAATCAAGAAATGAAAATTTGGCAAGATGAGATTTTTGCTCCAGTATTAAGCATCGTAAGAGTTAAAGATTTAGAAGAAGGTATTAAATTAACAAATCAATCTAAATTTGCAAACGGTGCGGTTATTTATACGTCAAATGGTAAACATGCACAAACATTCCGTGATAACATCGATGCTGGCATGATCGGTGTAAACGTAAACGTTCCAGCACCAATGGCATTCTTCGCATTTGCAGGAAACAAAGCTTCATTCTTTGGTGATTTAGGTACAAATGGTACAGATGGCGTTCAATTCTATACACGTAAAAAAGTTGTAACTGAGCGCTGGTTTTAATAAAGAGTAGACAGCGAAATCAGTTGTTAAATGAAAAACACCACTCTGAAGATGTGGTGTTTTTCATCTTGTTAATTACTTTTTTCAAAAGCTAGTTTAATACCAAAACCAATTAAGACAATTCCTGTTAATCCTTGAATATAACGTTGCGTCCTTGTTTTTTTCATAAAAGCACTAATTTTATCAATTAAAAATATATAAAAAGCGAACCATATAACTGTTAAAACGAGGTAAGTAAGGCCCATTACGAGAAGTTGGATAAACGTATTATGATTTGGATTTAAAAATTGCGGTAAAAAGGTTAAAAAGAAGACTGCGACTTTAGGGTTTAATAAATTCGTAAGAAACCCTTGGCGAAAGCAAGACGTGTGTTCGTTTTCATTATTCAAAGCTATATTATTCGTATCAACGCTTTCTTTGTTTCTTACTGCTAAAAGGGCTTTAATACCGATATAAATTAAATATAGGGCTCCAACGTACTTGAAAATAGAAAATAAAAGAGCTGACTTTACAATAAGTGCGGAAAGTCCGATTACTGCTGCTAAAGTATGAATCAACAGTGCAACACATGTACCGAACACTGTTTTCACGCCACCCACCTTACCAGCAACCAATGTATTTTTCGTAGTCATTGCAGTATCAGGACCGGGTAAAATAATAAGACAAATAGACATAATAATGAAAAGAAAATAATTTTCAATCATAGTCGCTCCTCCTTTTTTATTTTTAGAATATTAAATTAAAATTAGTGTAGCACAAAAATGGATTTAATAAAATTAAAATTTATTAAAAATTATTAAATGAAAAAAGGCCATATAGTAGCTGTAATTACACTACTATATAGCCTCGATTTTATCCCGCTATTTGCAGGTAGTAAGATTTCCACCGCACAAGATTTAGCTGAAGAAAAGAAGTGAGGTGGGGGGATGAACAAAACAACCACTTATTAAAGTTTCACTTTATGCATTAAGTAAGTTAAAGAACCGATTTACATCTTCTTCTGAAACATCACTTAACTGCGTATATTTATAATTCGGATTTTGATCTTTATCAACGACAACAGAGCGTACTCCTTCGAAGAAATCCGCATGTCTCATGAAATTTTTAGCAAGTACAAGGTCGGTAGCGAAACATTCTTCAACGGACTTATCTTGGCCATCGATAAACTGTTTTAATGTTACTTTTAACGAAATAGGGGATTTTGATAATAGTGTTTCTTTCGTTTTTATAGCAAAGGAACTTGGGTCTTTCTCCAATGAATGGATGATCTCTTCAATTGTATCGAAAGCAAAATGTGAATTAATTTCTTCTAATGAAGGAGCAAGCTCGCTTTCTAAGTTTGGAGCAGTTGCAAATGTACGAATGACTTCTTTTAAATTAGTATGTACATCATCTTCTTTATGCCAATTTATACTTTCCAGTTCAGTAAGGAAATTTGGTAATGAATCAGATGTCATAAAGTAATCGGCAGCGTTTATAAATAAAACGTCAGCAGCTTTTAAAATAGATGCCGTTAAAGCAACATAGCGGCCAGCAAACCCTGGAGCTTTATTTAAGAAATAAGCAGCACCGACATCTGGGAAGAAGCCGATATTCATCTCTGGCATTGCCCATTTCGTACGCTCAGTTACAATTCGATATTTCGCACCATTTGTAAGACCGACACCACCACCCATTACAATTCCATCTAAACAAGCGATGATTGGTTTTTTATATTGATAAATATATGTATCAATTTCATACTCTTCTTCAAAAAAATGTTCCGCATGCTGTAATGCAGCTTCATTTGAACGTGCTTCATAAAGAGTTTTAATGTCGCCGCCTGCACAAAAACCTTTTGTGCCAGCTCCTTTTAATACGATAAGCGCGATTTGCTCGTCATTTTCCCATTCTTTCAGTTTTTGCCCAATTGGTTGTAACATGTCGTAAGATAAAGAATTAAGTGCTTTTGGGCGGTTTAAAGTAATTGATGCAACTCCGTTTTCACTAACAGAAAATAAAACGTGTTCAGTCATAATTCATCCTCCCTTATATATCTTCTTATTCTTAATTCTTGATACGTACTGAAATGTCCTTTATAAAATTTGTCTAAAGTTGGCGATACATGTTAATTTGCCCAATGCATATTTTGACGAGTTATATTTGCAGGATTTTGGAGGTTGAAAATGAATATTACAACATTACTGTAATTGTAATTATTTGAAGTTATCATGATAAACACGCTATTATATAGGTATAAATTGTACATAATCACCTTAAAAAGGGTATTTGAAATGATTATGATAAAAGAAAAATTGCTTTTCATTAGAAATAGAGAAAGGAGAAATCGGAATGCCAGGACCTTTACTGTTGTCGGTGATTATTTTGTCTTCTTTAATGATAGGGATAACTCAATTTTTTCATCATACAGATACGACAGAGGAAGTGAAGGATAAAGTACGTCTCGTATTTCCGATTTTTATCATATCTATTTCTCTTTGTATTTTATTAAATAAGGATGGGTACATTGTTGCTGTATTTTCATTTTTTGTAGCGATCGTTTTAATTACAGTTTTATATTATGTAATGAAAGATTTTATACAAAAATAAAGATGTCACATGAGACATTTTTATTTTTGTATAAAATAAAATTTCACATACCGTATTATATGTAAAAAATAAAAAACATATAGCGATAGAAAAGTATGTACTTTACTGTGTATTTACTTGTCAATCTTGCATAGCCAATATACTATTAATAGTGTAGAGATTAGAAAAAGGGGTTGTATCTATCATGAAATTTGAGATGCACACAAAAATTATTTCAAATGAAAAAGAAGTAAGGTTACATATAGAAGAAAACATATTTCAATTAAAATTGGATGGTTATCACTTATTTACAGTTCAAGAAATATTACCTTTATATAAATCAAATGAAGAAAGAATTGGTAGTGCAATGATACAAAAGTTAGAGTGGGAGAACGGAAAAACTACTATAAACTATCAACTCGTATCACTAAATTCAGTAAATTAAAAGGAGCAGGAAAATATGAAGCTATTTCATACAGCAGATTGGCATTTAGGAAAGCTTGTTCATGGCGTGTATATGACTGAAGATCAAAAGATTGTATTAGATCAGTTTGTGCAAGCTGTTGAGGAAGAAAAACCAGATGCCGTAATTATTGCAGGGGATTTATACGACCGAGCAATTCCACCTACAGAAGCAGTAGACTTATTAAATGATGTTTTACAAAAAATAGTCATTGATTTACAAACGCCAGTTATTGCAGTCGCAGGAAACCATGATAGTCCAGATCGTATTCATTTTGGTAGTAGTTTAATGAAGAAACAAGGATTATTTATTGTGGGACAATTTCAATTCCCATATGAGCCAATTATATTAAATGATGAATATGGCGAGGTTCATTTCCATCTCGTTCCATATGCGGATCCAAGTATAGTGAGACATGTATTGAAAAATGAAGACGTACGTTCTCATGATGATGCGATGCGTATTTTTATGAATGAGCTTTCTGAAACGATGGATAAAGAAGCTAGACATGTCTTTGTTGGTCATGCATTTGTAACTTCTGCGGGCGAAGCGGAGGAGAATACAAGTGATGCAGAACGACCACTTTCAATTGGTGGTGCTGAATACGTAAATAGTCATTATTTTGATAAGTTTCATTACACAGCGCTTGGACATTTACATCAAGCGCATTTCGTACGTAATGAGACGATTCGATATTCAGGTTCGCCAATTGCATATTCTATTTCTGAAGAAAAACATAAAAAGGGATATTATATTGTGGAACTGGACAAGCAAGGTGAAGTAACAATTGAAAAAAGGTTACTTATACCACGCCGGAAAATGCGAACAGTAGAAGCGAAAATAGATGAATTATTACAACATCCAGTAAGTGAAGACTACGTATTTGTAAAACTATTAGATGAAAATCCTGTCTTGCAGCCAATGGAGAAAATACGTTCTGTATATCCAAATGCAATGCATGTTGAAAGATCTATTCAAAGACGAGAATTCACAGAGTCAAATGAAGTAACTGTTTCAAGACATAAAATGGATGATTTATCACTATTAAAGGCTTTTTATAAAGAAATGAAAGGCTTAGAGTTATCAGAAGAGAAAGAACGTCTATTTGTAGAAGTATTACAAACAGTGCAAGAACGGGAAGGTGAACGAGGATGAGACCGATTCAGCTTATTATGACGGCATTTGGCCCATATAAACAGAAAGAAGTAATCGATTTTAACGATCTTGGAGATCATCGTATTTTCGCCATTTCTGGGAATACAGGAGCTGGAAAGACAACGATTTTTGATGCGATTTGTTATGTATTATATGGTGAGGCAAGCGGAGAAGAACGTAGTGATACGAGCATGCTGCGCAGTCAATTTGCTGATGATAATATGTATACTAGTGTAGAACTAACCTTTCAGCTAAAAGGGAAACGTTATGAAATAAAACGACAACTTGGACATAAGAAACAAGGGAACAAGACGATTACGGGACATGCAGTAGAATTATATGAAGTGATTGATGAAGAGAAGGTTCCAGCTGTTGATCGTTTCCATGTAACGGATGTAAATAAAAAAGTGGAAGATTTAATTGGTTTAAGTAAACATCAATTTAGCCAAATTGTTATGTTACCGCAAGGGGAATTCCGTAAACTATTAACATCTGAGACAGAAAACAAAGAAGAAATTTTGCGTCGTATTTTCAAAACAGATCGTTATAAGTTAATGCGTGAGTTACTTGATCAAAAACGAAAACAATGGAAAGACGTCTTACAAGAAAAGCAAAAAGAGCGAGAGTTATTTTTCCGTAATGTTTTTAAATTACCAATACGAGATGGATCATTATTAGAGACATTAGTGGAACAAGAACATGTAAATACCCATCAAGTAGTTGAGGCATTAGAACAAGAGACAGCTGCGTATAAGGCAGAGGTGGAGCAATTACAAGTAGAACAAGATGTTCAAACGAAGCAATTAAAGGATGCTGAAATACGTTTTCATGCAGCGAAATCTGTAAATGAGAAATTTATAGATTTACAACAAAAGAATGAGAAATATAATACTTTAGAAGAAAACCATACAGTGATTGAAATGAAAGAAAAATCTTTTAAACGTGCGGAACAAGCGAAGCGCTTATTACCATTTGAACAATGGTACGAAGAAGCAATGCAAAATGAGCAGAAGGTTGAAAGTTTGTTGAAACAAATAATCGCCAGAAAAGAAGTTATAACGAATAGCTTTGAATTAGCTCAGGAGAAATATGAAGCAGTAAAGAATAAAGAACCTGAGAGAGAAGATGCAAAAAAACTTGTTCAAAGGTTAGAAGAGTTACAACCGATTATTGCATCATTAGCTGAGAAACAGTTGAATTTACAAAATGCAGAACTTCAGGTAGGGAAACTAAAAGAAAGTATGCAAAACTTAGATCGACAATTAGAAGAGCATACAAATCAAAAACAGCTAATGTCTGGTGAATTACAACAGTTAGAACGTGCGCTTGAGCAATATGTAGCTAAAGTAGAAGAACTAACGAATATGCGAGAAGATGCAAAAGTTTTAAACCAAGCATATGATGTTTGGCAAGAAAAACAAAAATTCGAGCAAGAAAAAGAAGCGGCATACAATAAGATGCAATTGGCAGTTAATGCATATGAAAATATGGAACGCCGCTGGTTAAGTGAGCAAGCTGGTATATTAGCTCTTCATCTACATGATGGCGAATCTTGTCCAGTATGTGGTAGTACGAACCATCCGAAAAAAGCTACAGAGCAAAGTAATGCAATCGATGAAAAAGAGTTAAATGATTTAAGAGATAAGAAGAATGTTGCTGAAAAATTACATGTTCAATTAGAGGAGAAATGGAATTTCTATCAACTTCAATATGAGCAAGTAATAGAAGAGGTTAAGAAGCGAGGCTATCGCTCGGAAGAATTAGCTGAAACATATAGTGAGCTTGTTCAAAAGGGAAAACAATTAGCAAGTGAAGTGAATACGTTAAAAGCAAGCGAAGAAACGCGTAAGCAAATTGCTGTGAATATAAAAAGCGTAGAAGAAAAAGTAGATGCACTTCAGAAGCAAAAGCGTGAGGTAGAAGCAGAGCAGCACCGTATAGAAATGGAGGGTATGCAGCTTCGTACGTCATATGAACATGATAAGAAAAACATTCCTGAAAATTTACAAACGGTCCAAGCTTGGAAAGTACAGTTTGACCAAGCCATGCATGAACTCAGATTAATGGAGGACGAATGGAAGAAGGTACAGGAAGCGTATCAACATTGGCAAAATGAAAATATACGTATTCAAGCAGAACAGGAAAGTGCTTCTAATCAATTTGAAAGTACAAAATTGAAGAAAGAAGAGACGTATACGCGCTTTATGAAAGAGCTTGAGCAGAGCGGATTTACAGATCAATCCACGTATAAAGAGGCCAAATTAAATGATATCGCGATGGAGATGTTACAAAAAGAAATTCAAAGCTATTATTCATCTCTTGAAGTACTTGCAAAACAAATTGAAGAGTTACGTGCTGAATTAAAAGATAAAGAGTATATGGATATTACAGCGTTAGGTGAACATATAAAAGATTTAGAAATAAATCTCGATATCATTAAAGAAAAACGTCAACGTGCACAAAATGCGGTAACATATATTTCAGATTTACATGAAAATATTAGACGTATTGATGAGCAAATTCATGAGGAAGAAAAAGCGTTCCAAGAACTTGTTGATTTATATGAAGTAATGAAAGGTGATAACGAAAGCCGTATATCATTTGAACGTTACATTTTAATTGAGTATTTAGAACAAATTGTTCAAATTGCAAACGAACGATTACGTAAATTATCAAATGGACAATTTTATTTAAAACGAAGTGAACGAGTTGAAAAGAGAAATCGTCAAAGTGGATTAGGTTTAGATGTATACGATGCATACACTGGCCAAACACGCGATGTAAAAACATTATCTGGCGGCGAGAAATTTAATGCATCGCTTTGCTTAGCGCTTGGAATGGCAGACGTCATTCAAGCATATGAAGGTGGTATTTCCATCGAAACGATGTTTATCGACGAAGGATTCGGTTCATTGGATGAAGAGTCATTAACAAAAGCGGTTGACGCCTTAATTGACTTACAAAAATCAGGCCGATTTATCGGTGTCATCTCACACGTTCAAGAGCTGAAAAACGCAATGCCAGCTGTATTAGAAGTAACGAAGCAGAAGGATGGGTGTAGTCAGACTCGGTTTGTAGTGAAGTAAGTTCAATTGTAATTTATGTTCAAAGTATTGTTTACGATTTTCCAGTATAGAACTTATGATAAAATAAATGCCTCCTCTGTATTGAGGAGGCATTTATTTGTTATTGAGAATTATATAATTCACTTATGAGTTATCTGTAGAAGGCGGCGTATTCTCCAAACGATTATAAGTTTTAAAGGCCGAAATTGCGGATATAACGCCACCTACTAAAAATAAAACCGATCCGCCGACTAAAATGATACGACTGACATACGTTTCGCGCGCTTCTTCAATTTCTTCTTGTAACATTGTAGGCATTTGAATTCCCCCTAAACAACAATTATTTTGTAGATAGTATATACAAATGCCTAAAATATGTTAAAATCACTGGATAGTGTTATGAGGAAGTATATAGTTAGAGGTGAATTGTTTGAAAAATCTTCATTACAAATTTATGCTAACTTCACATAGAGCACATATTAACATTGTATTATGTATATGTACCAAATAAATAAAGTGAATTGAATTTATTTCTGTTTTTAAAAATTTAAAATTCTATTATTTTTATATAAAGGTTTCACATCGGAGTTTTAAATATTTTGGAAATAGATCTAAATAAAAGGAATTCATATAAAAGGGGAATGTCTTATGACAACATATACGAGTGAAATGAGAAAAAGTTTAGTTTCAGAAGAAGATGTAGATATTTTAAAAATTATGGCGCACCCAATCCGCTTACAAATTGTAAATGAATTAAGTACGAGAAAAACTTGTAATGTAACACAATTAACAGAATTACTAAATATTCCACAATCGACTGTTTCGCAACATTTATCCAAAATGAAAGGTAAAGTGTTACGAGCTGAAAGAAAAGGTTTAGAAATTTATTATCACATTAACAATTTAAAAGCGAGTAAGATTGTAAGTGTTTTAGGATATATAAACTAATGAAGTATTTTCATATAAAATAGCCGCTGCTGGTGAGCAGCGGCTATTTTGTGTTGTTTTATTCCGTATTAGTTGTCTGTAAACGCCGATTAAAACTTAACTTTATGTATTCGCATTCAAAATTTTATAGTTTTTATGATTTACAATTGTTCGATCAAATTCAAAAGTACCACCGCTTACATTTGTAATTTCAACTAAGACCGATTCAGTATAAAGTTTTAGTACAGACCCTGTAATCTTTAAATTATTTCGTTGAAAAAGTATAGTATCCCCTACGTTTGCTTTCATAGTACCTCCTCATTAAAGACAGAAATATTTTTTTATTATATATATTAAACCACGTATAGATATATTAGTGAATATTTAGTTTTATTTATCAATAAAATATTTTTTATTTTATAAAAAATAAAGTGCATCGTAGTGTAAAAATAGTTTTTTTGGTTGTATAGGAAAATCAAAATTTTGTAATCTAGCCATGATATAACTTGAGACATAATTTTTATAAAAGAAGATGATAAAACAGCGGTAAGTGGTATGGATGCAAAACATGATAATAGCTATTTACGTATTTAATAATTCGTTTTTTGTATTTCGTCCTGCGTTTTCTGTAACTGATTCCATGTTTTTGACGCTTTATATTGTAATCGCTTACATAAAAAGAAACATCTTATACAATGAAAGTGTTAAATCAAAAGAGGTGACCAAAATGAACATGAAAAAAGAAAATTTAGCGAATTGCATGGAAATAGAAATAGGAGGCGGAAAGGTATGAAAAAATCAACCGTTAATCCATGGCTTGTTGTCCTTGGCACAGTCATCGTACAAATGGGGCTTGGGACGATATATACATGGAGTTTATTCAATCAGCCTTTAGTTAGTAAATACGGATGGAGTCTTAATGCAGTTGCTATAACTTTCTCAATTACTAGTCTTTCCTTAGCATTTTCAACTTTATTTGCGAGTAAATTGCAAGAAAAATGGGGACTTCGTAAACTTATTATGATAGCTGGACTAGCATTAGGACTAGGATTAATACTTAGTTCACAAGCCTCCTCATTAATATTGCTTTATGTACTAGCAGGAGTTATTGTAGGGTATGCAGATGGTACAGCATATATCACTTCATTATCCAATTTAATAAAGTGGTTTCCAAAGCGTAAAGGTTTAATTGCTGGAATTTCTGTCTCTGCATATGGTTCAGGTAGCTTAATCTTTAAATACATTAACGCACAGTTAATTGAATCAGTTGGTGTATCGCAAGCATTTATATACTGGGGTTTAATTGTTACAGCTATGATTGTAATTGGCGCTTGTTTAATTCATCAAGCTGCAGATCAAGGAGCAGTTCATGAAACAAAAACTAAGGAATATACAACGAAAGAAATGTTAGGCACAAAACAAGTATACTTATTATTTATTATGTTATTTACATCATGTATGAGTGGCTTATACTTAATCGGTATGGTAAAAGACATTGGTGTTCAACTTGTAGGGCTTAGCGCAGCGACAGCAGCTAATGCGGTCGCTATGGTTGCAATCTTCAATACATTAGGTCGTATTATTCTAGGACCGCTATCAGATAAAATCGGCCGTTTAAAAATCGTTACTGGTACTTTTGTTGTTATGGCGAGTTCAGTCTTAGTTCTAAGTTTCGTAGATTTAAATTACGGTATCTACTTCGTATGTGTAGCAAGTGTAGCGTTTTGCTTCGGTGGAAATATCACTATTTTCCCAGCTATTGTTGGTGATTTCTTCGGTATGAAAAACCATAGTAAGAACTACGGAATTGTGTATCAAGGATTTGGATTTGGAGCGCTTGCAGGTTCCTTTATCGGTGCACTTCTAGGTGGATTCAAACCAACGTTCATGGTAATCGGCGTATTATGTGTTGTATCATTTATTATCGCAATTTTAATTCAAGCACCTAAGCAGAAAAAAGAACAAGAAGAAGAGTATCGCAGCGTAGCATAAGTATATAAATCTTCTATAACACTATAATTATGAAAAAGCATCCTATTAAATAGGGTGCTTTTTTATGAATTACAACTTGTGGAATTTTCTTGAGGAAAAAAAGTGAGTAAAACATCCATTTGGATTATATTGGAATATAATAAATTGACACATTATATTCAAAATACGTATTAAATCTTAAATTATAAATCCGACATACATCGGTAATTGCAAGGAGTATTTTATCGGTATTTTCAGAAAAATGTTGAGAAAATATATACTTGAGTTTTTGGTAAGGCTTTGTAAATGAAGGCATCTACAGTTAATCTTCTTCAATTTTAAAAAGAGGAGTATGAATTAAATTTTTAATGTAAGTACTTATTAATGCTTTTGGATGTAATTGTATTGAGAAGCACTAAAATATTTTATCTGAAAAATAAAAATAGGTTGACAAGTTCATTGAGAAAGATTATCATTTCAGTGTAAGAACATTAAATGAAAAACATTATCAATGAATAATATTTTGATGAAAAGTACACTTGACCAATTAGTTTAGTAAGTGTATTATTTTTAAATCAATAATGATAATCATTATCATTATTGATTTGGTTAGATTAATTTTTAAATGAAAGGATAGAGGAAATGAACTTAGGGGAATTTGATGGGAAAACGGTTTTAGTAACAGGTGCAGCCCAAGGTATAGGTAGTGTTGTTGCTAAAATGTTTTTAGAAAGAGGAGCTACAGTTATTGCGGTTGATCAAAATGAAGAGGGATTAAACATACTCTTAAATGAAACACGTATGAAAACGTTTCGTTTAGATGTGAGTAATAGTGCCGCTGTTGAAGATATAGTAAACCGTATTGAAAATGATATAGCACCAATAGATATATTAGTAAATGTTGCAGGGGTTTTACGTATGGGAGCAATTCAATCTTTAAGTGACGAAGATTGGAATAAAACATTCTCTGTAAATTCTACAGGAGTTTTCTACATGTCCCGTGCAGTAAGTAAATATATGGTGCAAAGAAAGTCAGGGGCAATTGTTACAGTTGGTTCAAATGCAGCAAATACCCCGAGAATGGAGATGGCTGCGTATGCTGCATCAAAAGCTGCAACGACGATGTTTATGAAGTGTTTAGGATTAGAACTTGCAGCGTACAACATTCGCTGTAACTTAGTTTCTCCAGGTTCTACTGAAACTGAAATGCAAAGATTACTATGGGCTGATGAGAATGGAGCAAAAAATATAATTGCTGGTTCTCAAAGTACATATAGACTCGGTATACCGTTACAAAAAATTGCACAGCCGTCAGAAATTGCTGAAGCGGTATTGTTTTTAGCTTCAGATAAAGCGAGTCATATTACAATGCACAATTTATGTGTCGATGGCGGAGCTACATTAGGAGTTTAATAAAAAAACCAGGGGGTTACTATACTATGAATGAATTTACGGCTGTAAAGGAACTGTCGGAAAAATTATTAGATGATTATAAGACTGAATCTTCATTCTTTTTCGCCTCGCCAACTCGAACAATATTGACAGAAGGAGAGTTTACTACAGTAAAACATCGTGAAATTGAAAGTTTTCCAGAGCTTGTGCAAGCAGTATTAAGTAATGCAAAACAAGCAGGAAATCCGAACCCTATTGTTGTTGGTGCTTTACCATTTGATCGTAGAAAAGAAGTTCAACTTATCGTACCAGAATATAGCAGAATTTCTGAGCGTTTACAATTAGATACAAAAAATCAGCTTGAAACAAATGAGAACTTAACATTTGAAATGACGCCCGTACCAGATCCTGAAGTTTATATGAATGGTGTGAAGCAAGGGATTGAAAAAATACAGGACGGAGATTTAAAGAAAATTGTTCTATCAAGATTGTTAGATGTTAAATCTTCCGAAAAAATTGATAAGCAAAAACTTCTTCGAGAATTAGCAGAGCATAATAAGCATGGTTATACATTTGCTGTGAATTTACCGAAAGATGAAAACGAGAATAGTAAGACATTAATTGGAGCAAGTCCTGAATTACTCGTTTCACGTAATGGTATGCAGGTTATTTCTAATCCGTTAGCTGGTTCAAGACCACGTAGTGATGATCCGGTAGAAGATAAAAGAAGAGCAGAGGAATTGC
>NZ_NWUW01000033.1 GCF_002746455.1 Bacillus fungorum
GACCAAACTTCTCTCGCTAAAGAAAGTTGGCCTATATTTAACTTACCAAATTACAGATGAAATAGAAAGTGAAAATGTCACCTTTTAGGTGACATTTTCATTGACAAAATCTTTTTTCAACAACGTGAAAATAAGCTTCTCATAATTGAGAAGCTTATTTTGCTGTTTCGATATAATCTTGAAGCTCGTTTAAGATTTGCTCAGCGCCTTCTTTGCTTAAGATGATTTTACCTTCAGCTAAAGATAGGTTACCATCAGATACTTCACCAGTTACTTGGCAAGTCATGTTTGGCTTATATTTTTTTAAGATGATTTTCTCGTCATCAACGTAGATTTCAAGAGCATCCTTTTCTGCAATACCTAAAGTACGGCGTAATTCGATTGGAATTACTACACGACCTAATTCATCAACTTTACGAACGATACCAGTAGATTTCATAATTCTTTTCCTCCTAAAGAAATAGTTTATAAGTTTCGAGTCTATTTTTAGATTCGTCATTTTTCGACAAAATACCCTATGGACATATGATACCAATCATTTACATTTCCGTCAATTCTTTAATTCTATATTTTTTAAAAAGATTTATAGATTTCTTACTTCTTATATATAATAGAATGTGAGTAATTTCTACTATTATTTCACTTTATTTTCTTGAAAAATTATGAATTGTAAGCGAGGATTGTATATTTTCTTGAAATATGAGTAATAGATGATGAAGATACCAGGCATTAGCTCGTTTCTATCCCACGTTAACGAGCGGTAAGATTCCAAATTCAACATGCGATTGGAGTAAAGAAGTTAAGTGGAAGTCGGGTTGCTCGTAAAAGCCCGATTGGTGTGGGCTAATAATCAGTGGAGGATGGACACCCCCCACAGATTAAAGTTTCACTTTATATATAAGTTTTTGATATACTATTTATAAATACATATGAGGTTATCCGGGAGGTCCAAAACAATGACAGAGGAAAACAAATCCTTTTATATTACTACCCCAATTTATTATCCAAGTGGAAAATTACACATTGGACATGCTTATACAACAGTAGCAGGAGATGCGATGGCACGATATAAGCGTATGCAAGGATATAATGTTCATTATTTAACAGGAACTGATGAGCATGGACAGAAGATCCAAAAGAAAGCAGAAGAATTAAACGTTACACCACAAGCATATGTGGATAACATCGTTGCAGGAATTAAAGAACTTTGGGAGAAGATGGATATCTCTTATGATGATTTTATTCGTACAACGGAAGATCGTCATAAAGATGTTGTTGAGAAAATCTTCAAGCAACTAGTAGATCAAGGTGATATTTATCTTGATGAATATGAAGGTTGGTATTCTGTACAAGATGAGACATTCTATACAGAGCATCAATTAGTAGATCCAATTATGGAAGGTGACAAAATAGTTGGAGGAAAAAGCCCAGATAGTGGTCATGATGTAGAACTTGTTCGTGAAGAATCGTATTTCTTTAGAATGGGTAAATACGTCGACAGACTATTAAAGTTCTATGAAGATAATCCGCATTTCATTCAGCCAGAGTCTCGTAAGAATGAAATGATTAATAACTTCATTAAACCAGGCTTAGAAGATTTAGCAGTTTCTCGTACTTCATTTGACTGGGGAGTTCGTGTTCCAGGTAACCCGAAACACGTTATTTACGTATGGGTTGACGCATTATCTAACTACATTACAGCATTAGGTTATGGAACAGAAAATGAAGAGATGTATAAGAAGTTCTGGCCGGCAGATGTGCATTTAGTTGGAAAAGAAATTGTTCGTTTCCATACAATTTATTGGCCAATCATTTTAATGGCATTAGATTTACCTCTTCCGAAAAAAGTCTTTGCTCATGGTTGGATTTTAATGAAGGATGGAAAGATGAGTAAGTCAAAAGGAAACGTAGTAGATCCAGTTACATTAATCGATCGTTACGGATTAGATGCATTACGTTATTACTTACTTCGCGAAGTTCCATTCGGATCTGATGGCGTATTCACACCAGAAGGATTTGTGGAGCGTATTAATTTCGACTTAGCAAATGACTTAGGTAACTTATTAAATCGTACAGTAGCTATGATTGATAAGTACTTTAACGGAGAAATCCCTGCATTTAAAGCAAATGTAACGGAATTTGATGAAACGTTAGTAGCGTTTGCAAAAGATACATTGAAAAAAGTAGAAGAGGCAATGGAGAATATGGAATTCTCTGTAGCGCTAAGTTCAATTTGGCAATTGGTTAGCCGTACGAATAAATATATTGATGAAACACAACCATGGGTATTAGCGAAAGATGAGAATGATCGTGAAAAGTTAGCTTCTGTAATGGCTCATTTAGCAGAAGTACTTCGTCAAACAGGTATTATGCTTATGCCATTCTTAACAGTAGCACCAAGCAAGATGTTTGCTCAGCTTGGCCTTACTGATGAAGCTCATAAATCTTGGGAAAGTCTATCTACAATTGGCTGCATTCCAGCTGGAACAAAAGTAGAAAAAGGAAACCCAATTTTCCCTCGTTTAGAAATGGAAGTGGAAGTAGAGTACATTAAAGAACAAATGAAAAGCTCTGCTCCTAAAGTAGAAGAGAAAAAAGAAGAAGAACCGAAGGCAGAAGAAATTACAATTGATGATTTCTTTAAAGTAGAATTGCGCGTAGCTGAAGTACTATCTGCTGAACCTGTGAAAAAAGCAGATAAGTTGTTAAAAATCCAACTAGACTTAGGCACAGAAAAGCGTCAAGTTGTTTCTGGAATTGCAAAATTTTATTCGCCAGAAGACTTAAAAGGTAAAAAGGTTATTTGTGTAACAAACTTAAAACCTGTAAAATTACGCGGTGAATTATCACAAGGTATGATTTTAGCGGGTGAAGAGAATGGCGTATTGTCATTAGCATCGATTGACCAAAATCTACCAAATGGCACAAAAATCAAGTAATTAAGACAAGAAAAGAGATGTTTCACGTGTAACATGTGTGAAGCGTCTTTTTTCTTTTTACACTCTCTATTTTTGCATTAAGATTGTAGTATTGTTATCGTTAAGTTATTAAAGAGCTTATTTGTGTAGAATAAATTTGATTTCAATATAAAAGGAGTTATGTATTATGTTGTTTGATACACATTCACATTTGAATGCAGAACAATTTGAAGAAGATTTGCAAGAAGTTATTGCACGAATGAAAGAAGTGGGAGTTACTTATACAGTTGTTGTTGGTTTTGATGAAGTAACGATAAAAAAGGCGATTGAATTAGCTGAAGCCTATGATTTCATTTACGCTGCAGTTGGATGGCATCCAGTTGATGCAATCGATATGACAGAAGAACATTTAGCTTGGTTAGAAGAATTAGCTTCCCATCCTAAAGTAGTTGCACTTGGAGAAATGGGCTTAGACTATCACTGGGATAAGTCTCCAAAAGAAATACAGAAGGAAGTATTCCGTAAACAAATTGCATTAGCAAAAAAGGTGAAATTGCCGATTATTATACATAACCGCGATGCAACGCAAGATATTGTTGATATTCTAGAAGAAGAGAATGCAGCTGAAGTGGGGGGCATTATGCATTGCTTTAGCGGTAGTGTAGAAGTAGCGCAGCGATGTGTTGATATGAACTTTTTAATTTCGTTAGGCGGACCAGTGACATTTAAAAATGCTAAGAAACCGAAAGAAGTTGCTGCAGAGATTCCATTAGAGAAATTGTTAATAGAGACAGATTGTCCATATTTAACGCCACACCCATTTCGAGGGAAACGAAATGAACCGAGTTATGTAAAACTCGTAGCAGAAGAAATTGCGAACTTAAAAGGAATTTCTTATGAGGAAGTAGCAGAAATAACAACGAAAAATGCAAAAGCTTTATTTGGTGTTGAATAAAAAGGAGTGGGAGAACCCATTCTTTTTTTATTTTTATGAAAAAATAGGAGGAGTGATAGAGAAAATAAGGGCGAATGAGGAAGTGTTACAATAAGGAGAGAGAACAAAGTTTTGGACATTCTATTTTTTAAAATGTAAGAATGGGGAAAATAATAATGGAAAAGTCGTCATTTTTTTGTTTTACTAAGTAGAGACGAAACGAGTGTGGAGGCAAGCATGAAAATTAAAGAGATTATCGTTGTAGAAGGTAAAGATGATACAGTTGCGATTAAGCGTGCTGTTGATGCGGATACAATTGAAACGAACGGTTCAGCAATCGGTGATCATGTTATTGAACAAGTTAAATTAGCGCTGCAAAAACGAGGCGTTATTATTTTCACGGATCCGGATTATCCTGGAGAGCGTATTCGAAAAGTTATTTCTGATAAGGTTCCTGGATGTAAACATGCTTTTTTACCGAAGGAAGAAGCACTTGCTAAAAGGAAAAAGGGCGTCGGAATTGAACATGCTTCTAATGAATCAATTCGCCGTGCTTTAGAGAATATACATGAAGAAATGGAAGCTTACACAAGTGAAATTAGTTGGAGCGATCTAGTCGATGCAGGTTTAGTGGGCGGAGAAATGGCAAAGAGTCGTAGAGAAAGAATGGGTAAGCTATTAAAGATTGGTTATACAAACGCAAAACAGTTACATAAACGTTTACAAATGTTTCAAGTTTCAAAAGAATCGTTTGCAGAAGCTTATAAACAAGTCATACAGGAGGAAAGAAAATGAAGGATATCGCAACGCCAAATCGTACGAAAGACATTGTTGAAAAGTATGGATTTTCATTTAAAAAAAGTTTAGGGCAAAATTTTTTAATTGATACGAATGTATTAAATCGTATCGTTGATCACGCTGAAATTGGTTCAGAAAGTGGTGCAATTGAAATTGGACCAGGTATCGGTGCGTTAACAGAACAATTAGCGAAGCGTGCTAAAAAAGTAGTTGCTTTTGAAATTGATCAGAGATTATTACCGATTTTAGATGAGACGTTAGCTCCATATAGCAACGTTACAGTTATAAATAAAGATGTATTAAAGGCAGATGTGCATGAGGTGTTTAGTGAGCAATTTGAGGAAGGGCAAGATGTAATGGTAGTAGCTAACTTACCCTACTATATTACAACGCCAATTTTATTTAAATTGCTGGAAGAGAAATTACCGGTTCGTGGATTTGTTGTTATGATGCAAAAAGAAGTTGGAGATCGTTTAGCTGCTAAACCTGGAACGAAAGAGTATGGTTCTTTATCAATTGCTATTCAGTATTATACAGAGGTAGAAACAGTTATGACTGTACCACGTACGGTGTTTGTACCACAACCAAATGTTGATTCTGCAATTATCCGTCTCTTAAAACGCCCGAAACCAGTTGTAGAAGTAACAGATGAGACCTTCTTCTTTGAAGTAGTACGAGCGAGTTTTGCACAGCGTCGTAAAACGTTAATGAATAATTTATCAAATAATTTAAATGGTTTCCCGAAAGATAAAGAGCTGTTAGATCGAATTTTAACAGAAGTAGGAATTGATCCAAAACGAAGAGGCGAAACGCTATCTATTGAGGAGTTTGCAACATTAAGTAATGCATTAGTTCTTCATAAATTGTCATAAGGGTACAAAAGGAACAGTTCAACTTGAACTGTTCCTTTTGTCACCTTTCCCCTCCTAAATTCATACTTTAAAAACAGGTAAGATTGCCTAATGAGTTTGGAGGTAGGAGAATGGCTTTACATGTTGGAGAATTAGTGGAACGACATTCTTATAAGAGGGATATACTTTTTCGTATTATAGAGATAAAAGGCGAGATAGCTATATTGTTTGGAGAGGAAATTAGATTGGTGGCGGATGCGCCGCTTGAAGATTTAGTTAGTATAGATCAACGAGAACATAAAAAAAGAGCGAAGCGTGAGAAAGAAACAATGGAGCGTACGTATCGTTTGTTTCAACAAGATTATGTATTAATGAAACAAAGGCATGAACATACTTCAACTGGTGGATACACAAGTGAAGTAAATTATTTTCAAATGCCCGGACGTGTATTGCATATAGATGGAGACCCATTATATTTACGTAAGTGCCTAGACTTATATAATAAAATTGGTGTTCCTGTACAGGGTATTCATTGTAAAGAAACAGAGATGCATGAAAAGGTAGTAGATTTAATAGATCATTTCCGCCCGGACATTTTAGTTATTACGGGGCACGATGCGTATACAAAATCAAAAGGGGTAAAGGGAGATTTAGCAGCTTATAGGCATTCAAGGCATTTTGTACAGGCTGTTCGAGAAGTGCGAAAAAAATATCCATCATTGGATCAACTCGTTATTTTTGCTGGGGCATGCCAATCACACTTTGAAGCATTGATTCGAGCGGGCGCTAATTTTGCTAGTTCACCATCCAGAATTAATATTCACGCACTAGATCCTGTATATGTGGTTGGTAAAATTAGTTTTACGTCATTTATGGAGAGAGTCAATGTATGGGATGTTGTACGTAATACGATTACTGGCGAAAAGGGACTTGGCGGGATTGAGACGAGGGGGATTTTACGAACTGGATTACCCTTTCAATATTATGAAGAATGAGCAAGGTACATATGTATCTTGCTTTTTGTATGGAAAGGATTTAAATCAGCTTGGATAAAAAGAGGCAAGAACGCACAGACTACATAATGATACTTTTACAATATAGTATTTCTTCTATCTATTTGAACGCATGATGCTTTTATAATGATATTGTCTGTGAGTTGCGGTTAATAATTGGGATAGATATATCGTGTTTTAAGTGTTCAATCTAAATTACAGCGAGGTGTAACGAAGTATATGTCAAAACGTTTAGATGAAATTAAAAGCGAGTTAGATCACCATCTTGGACAGAGACTGATGTTAAAGGCAAACAGTGGGAGAAGAAAAACTGTAGAACAATCAGGTGTACTTGCAGAAACATACCGTTCTGTTTTTGTTGTACAACTGGATCAGCAAGAAGATGCGTTGCAACGTGTATCGTATAGCTATGCGGATGTTTTAACAGAGACAGTAGAGTTAACATTTTATGGTGAACCTCATAATGAAGTGATTTTATAATTCATGTATCGTTACATATATTCCCACAAATGAAAAGCTATATTATTTTGCATACTAACTATACCGTAGCAAAATAAGGAGGGACTCTGCATTGAGTAGACGAAGAGGTGTCATGTCAAATCAATTTAAAGAAGAGCTTGCAAAAGAGCTAGGCTTTTATGATGTTGTTCAGAAAGAAGGCTGGGGCGGAATTCGTGCGAAAGATGCTGGTAACATGGTGAAACGTGCTATAGAAATTGCAGAACAGCAATTAATGAAACAAAACCAGTAGTTGTAAGATACTTTCTATGCTACGGTAGCCGAGGAGTGACTCCTCGGCTTTTTGTACTATAAAAGGTGCCATCATTTTACATAAGTAGTTTCATTCTGAATGCTTTTCGTTATAATTAGGGAAGTGTCATCGTCTTACTATAAATTTATGGTAAAATAAACGATAAAAGATTGAGTACATAGAGTGGGTGAATAGATTGAAGCTACTAGTGAAAGCACCAGCAAAGATTAATCTGTCGTTAGATGTACTGGGAAAAAGACAAGACGGATATCATGAAGTGAAAATGATTATGACAACAATTGATTTAGCGGATCGTTTAGAACTAATGGAATTAGCAGAAGACCGTATTGAAATTTTATCCCATAATCGGTATGTCCCAGACGACCAAAGAAATTTAGCTTATCAAGCGGCGAAATTATTAAAAGAGAAGTTTAATGTAAAAAAAGGCGTATCTATTACTATTGAAAAAACGATTCCAGTAGCAGCTGGATTAGCAGGTGGAAGTAGTGATGCAGCAGCAACATTACGTGGTCTTAATAAATTATGGAATTTAGGGCTTACAATTGATCAGTTAGCAGAGCTTGGCGCAGAAATTGGGTCAGATGTATCGTTTTGCGTATATGGTGGGACAGCAATTGCCACTGGAAGAGGAGAGCAAATTGAGCACATAAAAACTCCGCCTTCTTGTTGGGTTATTTTAGCAAAACCCCATATTGGTGTATCTACTGCTGATGTGTATGGCAATTTAAAATTAAATCGAGTTACACATCCAAATGTAGATAAAATGGTTGATGTCATAAATGCTGGGGACTACAAAGGTATTTGTGATACTGTTGGTAACGTTTTAGAGGATGTAACGTTTGCGATGCACCCTGAAGTTGCACGTATTAAGGCACAGATGAAGCGATTTGGTGCAGATGCTGTATTAATGAGTGGAAGTGGCCCAACTGTATTTGGTCTTGTGCACCATGATTCGCGAATGCATCGTATATATAACGGATTAAAAGGATTTTGTGAACAAGTATACGCAGTACGTTTATTGGGAGAGCGAGAAACGCTTGAATAAAGACGTATAATACGTTATGATTTGTTTAGAATATTCGTGATTTGAGGTGAGAGTATGAAAATTAGACGAAGTACAAGATTAGTCGATATGACTTATTACTTGTTACAAAACCCTCGTCAGCTAGTTTCTCTCACTTTTTTTGCTGAAAGGTATCAATCGGCTAAGTCTTCCATTAGTGAAGATTTAGTTATTATTAAGCAAACGTTTGAACAACAAGGGGTCGGCACATTGCAAACGATACCAGGAGCAGCAGGAGGAGTGAAATATATACCATATATAAGTGAGGAAGAGGCAGATCTAATTATTGGTGAGCTTTGTAGCTTATTTGAAAATCCAGATCGTATTTTGCCTGGCGGTTACTTATATATGACAGATCTTTTAAGTAATCCTCGCCATATTAATGGCGCAGGTCGTTTGTTTGCTTCTGTTTTTGCTAGGCAACCAATTGATGCGGTTATGACGGTGGCAACAAAGGGAATTCCACTTGCTTATGCAGTGGCAAATTACTTAGATGTACCGGTAGTAATTGCAAGGAAAGATAATAAGGTAACAGAAGGACCAACTGTTAGTATTAACTATGTATCAGGTTCTTCTAAGCGAATTCAAACAATGACATTAGCAAAGCGTAGCCTTCCAGAAGGATCAAATGTTTTAATTATTGATGACTTCATGAAAGCTGGCGGCACAATTCAAGGTATGATGAGTATGTTAGAAGAGTTTAAGGCTAATGTTGTTGGTATTGGTGTATTAGTAGAATCCACGGATATTGAAGAAAGATTAATTAATAATTTTGTATCATTAATTCGTCTTTCAGAAGTTGATGTGAAAGAAAAAGCAATTCAAGTGGAAAAGGGAAATTATTCACTGGCACCATTTGATGAAGGGCTTGTAGAGGCTGAGTAAAAAGGTAAAGCAGATAGCTTTATCTTTTTTTATTCTATTTATAGATTATAAAATAGATGGACAAACTGCTTTTCGTGCACTATTTTTAAAGAGTAAAAATAAATAATAAAAGGGTGAAAAATATGAAAGTTGTTCAAACAAACAATGCACCACAAGCTATTGGACCATATTCACAAGGGATTATTGTAAATAATATGTTTTACAGTTCAGGACAAATTCCGTTAACTGCAAGTGGCGAGCTTGTAGCAGGAGATGTGACAGTACAAACAGAGCAAGTATTTCAAAATTTACAAGCGGTATTAGAAGAAGCGGGTGCTTCATTTGATACAGTAGTAAAAACAACAGTATTCTTAAAAGATATGGATGATTTTAATGCTGTTAATGAAGTATACGGCTCTTATTTCTCTACTCATAAGCCAGCTCGTTCTTGTGTACAAGTAGCAAAATTACCGAAAGATGTTTCAGTTGAAATCGAAGTAATTGCCCTAGTTAAGTAATTCTTTGTAAGCGATAACCTCTACTAATCTCTATATTCAATTACATTAAAAATTTTTATCTTAAAAATTTTTAAAAAATTAAAGGGAAAATAGAAATTTTGTGGAATTTATACAAATATATCGCTTATTTAGAAAAGGGTGGTGAACACAAGATGGAAGTGACTGACGTAAGATTACGCCGCGTAAACACAGAAGGCCGCATGAGAGCAATCGCCTCTATTACTCTAGACCATGAATTTGTTGTTCATGATATTCGTGTAATTGATGGTAATAATGGATTATTTGTAGCAATGCCAAGTAAACGTACTCCAGATGGAGAATTCCGTGACATTGCACATCCAATTAATTCTAATACACGCTCTAAAATTCAAGATGCGGTTTTAACAGAGTATCATCGTTTAGGCGAGTTAGAAGAGGTTGAGTTTGAAGAAGCGGGTGCTTCGTAAAATTCGAATGAAAAGGGATTTTTAAAGAAAGCCCTATAATTTTGTAACAAACTCCTGTAAGCATTTACAGGGGTTTGTTTTTTGTGGTTATATACACCATTATGAAAATTCGGAATTAAATAAAATAAAGAGGGGGACTTCTAATTTTTTCAAAATCATTTTAAATAGTATAGCTTATTTCTTAAAAAAGATACTAAAGAGTAAAACATCTTATAAGAATTATGGTAAAATTTAATAGTTAAAATGTGTTTCTTGAAATATATGATGATTTAGGATAATATCGTTAATGGATAAATAGGTTGCGATGGAGGGTCTATATGTCAAACAGATTTGCAGTGATTCTAGCTGCAGGTAAAGGCACACGTATGAAGTCTAAGCTATACAAAGTGCTTCATCCTGTATGTGGAAAACCTATGGTACAACATGTTGTCGATCAAGTAACTCAATTAGGATTGCAGAAACTTGTAACAGTCGTAGGACATGGTGCTGAAATGGTACAAGAGCAGCTAGGAAACGTAAGTGAGTTTGCATTACAAGCAGAACAACTTGGTACAGCGCATGCTGTAGATCAAGCTGCAAGTGTACTTGCAAATGAAGAAGGAACAACTTTAGTTATTTGTGGTGATACACCGCTAATAACTGCTGAAACGATGGAAGCATTGCTTCAGCAACATAAAGAAGCAGGGGCAAAGGCAACGGTGCTAACAGCTTACATAGAAGAACCTGCTGGATATGGTCGTATCGTTCGTAATGAGAATGGTCATGTTGAGAAGATCGTTGAGCATAAGGATGCAAATGAGAAAGAATTAGCTATTAAAGAAATCAATACAGGTACGTATTGTTTTGATAATAAAGCTTTATTCGCTTCGCTTTCTAAAGTTTCAAATGATAACGTACAAGGTGAATATTACCTGCCAGATGTTATTGAGATTTTAAAAAATGAAGGTCATATCGTATCAGCTTATCAAACAGAGCACTTCGATGAAACGTTAGGTGTTAACGACAGAGTCGCTCTATCGCAAGCGGAAATTATTATGAAAAACCGTATCAACCGAAAGAACATGGTAAATGGTGTTACAATTATTGATCCAAGTAACACGTATATTTCTGCTGATGCAATTATCGGTAGTGATACAGTTCTTCATCCAGGAACAATTATTGAGGGGAATACTGTAATTGGTTCTGATTGTGAAATTGGACCGCATACAGTAATTCGCGATAGTGAAATTGGAGATCGTACGACAATTCGTCAATCTACTGTACATGATAGTAAGCTTGGTACAGAAGTATCGGTTGGTCCATTTGCACATATTCGCCCAGATTCAGTTATTGGAGATGAAGTACGCGTTGGAAACTTCGTGGAAATCAAAAAAACTGTTTTTGGTAATAGAAGTAAAGCTTCACACTTAAGTTATATCGGGGATGCACAAGTTGGAGAAGACGTGAATCTTGGTTGTGGTTCAATTACGGTGAACTATGACGGTAAGAATAAATTCAAAACTGTGATTGGTAACGGGGTATTTATTGGATGTAATTCAAATCTTGTTGCTCCTGTAACAGTTGAAGATGGTGCTTATGTGGCAGCAGGCTCTACAATTACAGAGAATGTTCCATCAAAAGCATTATCTGTAGCACGTGCACGTCAAGTTAACAAAGAAGACTATGTTGATCAATTGCTGAATAAGAAAAAATCATAATGTGGAGGGTTAATCTAGATGTCGACTCAATATCTAAATTCTAATTTGAAAGTATTCTCTTTAAACTCTAATAAGGAACTTGCTGAGCAAATTGCAAAGCACATTGGAGTAGGGCTAGGAAAATGTTCTGTTGATCGTTTTAGTGATGGAGAAGTTCAAATTAACATTGAAGAAAGTATCCGTGGTTGCGATGTATTCATTATTCAATCTACAAGCTTCCCAGTAAACGAACATATCATGGAATTACTTATTATGATCGATGCATTAAAGCGTGCATCTGCAAAAACAATTAATATTGTTATTCCTTACTATGGTTATGCGCGTCAAGACCGTAAAGCGCGTTCTCGTGAACCAATTACATCGAAACTTGTAGCAAACTTGCTTGAAACAGCAGGTGCAACTCGTGTAATCACTCTAGATTTACATGCTCCACAAATTCAAGGGTTCTTTGATATCCCAATCGACCACTTAATGGGTGTACCGATTCTTTCAGATTACTTTGAAACAAAAGGTCTTAAAGATATCGTAATCGTGTCACCTGACCATGGTGGGGTAACTCGTGCTAGAAAAATGGCAGATCGCCTAAAAGCGCCAATCGCTATTATTGATAAGCGTCGTCCTCGTCCGAACGTATCAGAGGTAATGAACATTATCGGTAATATTGAAGGTAAAACAGCAATTTTAATTGATGACATCATTGATACAGCTGGTACAATTACATTAGCAGCGAACGCTCTTGTTGAGAACGGTGCTTCTGAAGTATATGCTTGCTGTACACACCCAGTATTATCTGGTCCAGCAATTGAGCGTATCCAAAACTCAAATATTAAAGAGTTAGTTGTAACGAACTCTATCGTATTACCAGAAGAGAAGAAAATTGACAAGGTACATGAACTTTCAGTTGCTCCACTAATCGGAGAAGCAATCATTCGTGTATACGAAGAAGAATCTGTAAGTGTATTATTCAATTAATTGGATAGAATGAGACGTAACCAAGATTGGTTACGTCTTTTCGTATCGAAAAAAGAAAGTAGTGGTACAAGAATGAAATTGATAGTAGGACTTGGGAACCCGGGTAGAGAATATGAATTAACAAGGCATAATATTGGGTTTATGGCGATTGATGAACTTGCAAAGCGTTGGAACATTTCTTTAAACGAACAAAAATTTAAAGGAGTATTTGGTGCAGGATTTGTTAATGGAGAAAAAGTAATCTTATTAAAGCCACTTACATATATGAATTTATCTGGGGAAAGTATTCGTCCACTCATGGATTACTATAAAATTGATGTAGAGGACTTCGTTGTTCTGTACGATGATTTAGACATCCCTGTAGGTAAATTACGCCTTCGTATGAAAGGTAGTGCTGGTGGACATAATGGTGTGAAATCAACAATTTCACATTTAGGAACACAAGAGTTTCAACGTATCCGCATGGGAATTGATCGTCCGAAAAATGGAATGAAGGTAGTGGATTACGTATTAGGACGTTTTACATTGGAAGAAATCCCTGATGTCAATCATTCCATTGAAAAAGCAGCGGATGCATGTGAAGAATGGTTAAACAAACCTTTTCTTCAAATCATGAATACTTTTAATAGTTAAGGGTATGATTGGGAATATTTTGTTTTATTTTTACCCATACTAGTAGTAATTGGATTTTTAGGAGGCTAGTATGGAAGGGTATTATTATTGCAGACATTGCGGGAGTAATGTAGGCTCCGTTACTGCAGAAAAAGTATATAGCGACGTTTTATTTCAACTAACAGAGCAAGAAGTAGTAGAGATGATTCATTTTCATGAGAATGGAAATATATATATACAAACGATTTGTGAATTGTGTCAAGAAACGCTTGCATCTTATCCTGAGTATTATGAATATGAAAAATTTCTGCAATAAAATGTTGTCGCTTTGGCATGTCCAAAGCATTTTTCTGTTTTCTTTTTCCAAAATATTTGCATAAAATATAGTGGCTTGCTCTTTATGTTGAGAGGGGTTTTGAAAATGATAGGTTTATTAGAGCAATTTTATAAAAATGAAGAGATCCAATCGGTTATTAATGGATTAGAAGATGGTTTAAAAGAGCAACTTGTATCAGGCATGGCAACCTCTTCTCGTTCGTTATTAATGGCGGCCTTATATAAAAAAACAAAAAAATCACAACTTATTGTGACACATAATTTATATCAAGCACAAAAAGTGCATGAAGATTTAGTGGCGTTACTTGGTGAAAAAGATGTGTGGCTATACCCGGTAAATGAATTGATAGCATCAGAACTTGGTGTTGCAAGCCCAGAATTGAAGGCACAGCGCATTGAAGTATTAAATCGTTTAGCTGCAGGGGAGAATGGGATTATTGTAGCGCCGGTTGCAGGACTACGCAGATTTTTACCAATGAAAGAATTGTGGAAGCAAAGACAAATCGAAATCAGTCTAGGGCAAGAGATTGATTTAGATACATTCTTGCATACTTTACATCATATTGGATATGAGCGTAAGTCGATGGTAGAAGCTCCTGGGGAATTTAGTTTGCGCGGGGGAATATTAGATATTTATCCACTAACTGAAGAATTACCTTTTCGTATTGAATTTTTCGACACAGAAGTCGATTCTATTCGATTATTTGATGTGGATGAACAGCGCTCTCAAGATAAAAAAGAAAGTGTTAGATTTGGTCCAGCAACGGAGTTTTTATTTTCACAGGAAGAATTGAAATTGGGAATTAAGCATCTTGAAGAAGGCTTGACTAAGACGATGCAAAAACTGTCTGATGATAAATTGAAGACTACAGTGCTTGAGACGGTAAGTCATGAAATTGAGATGTTAAAAAACGGGCAAGGTATAGAACAGATGTTTAAATATTTATCTATTTTCTATAAAGAACCTGCTAGTCTGATAGATTATTTACCAGAAGATGGTGTTGTGATCTTAGATGAGATTTCCCGTATTCAAGAAACAGCATCACATCTTGAAACAGAAGAGGCAGAATGGTATATATCACTTCTTGGTGAGGGAACAATTATTCAAGATTTATCTTTCTCCCACTCGTTTGAGGAATTTCTTCATCATAAAAAAAGGAGTTTTGTATATTTAACGTTATTCTTACGTCATATAGCACATACGCATCCGCAAAACATTGTGAATGTGACATGTAAAACAATGCAAGATTTCCATGGACAGATGCAGTTGTTGAAAACTGAAATTGATAGATGGAACGAAGGGCATTTTACGACTGTTGTGCTCGGCACAGATGATGAACGTGTAAAAAAATTACAACATATTTTAAGTGATTATGATATCGAGGCAGATATTGTAGAAGGCACAGATATATTATTGCCCGGAAGGTTACAAATTGCTGTAGGTGATTTACATGCGGGATTTGAAATGCCGATGCAAAAACTTGTTGTCATTACTGAAAAAGAGCTTTTTCATAAGAAAGTTAAAAAATCACAACGTAAGCAAAAGTTATCTAATGCTGAACGTATAAAAAGTTATTCGGAATTAAAAGTTGGAGATTATGTAGTTCATGTAAATCATGGTATAGGTAAATTCTTAGGTATTGAGACATTAGAGATTAATGGCGTTCATAAAGATTATTTAAATATTAAATATCAAGGAAATGATAAGTTATACGTTCCAATTGAACAAATTGACCAAGTGCAAAAATATGTAGGATCTGAGGGTAAGGATCCTAAAGTTTATAAATTGGGCGGAAATGATTGGAAGAAGGTCAAAACGAAAGTTGAAAAATCTGTACAAGACATTGCGGATGACCTAATTAAACTATATGCTGAGCGCGAAGCTTCAAAGGGTTATGCATATACACCAGATACGGCAGAACAACAAGAATTTGAATCTTCTTTCCCATATCAAGAGACAGAGGATCAATTACGTTCTATTGAAGAGATTAAAAAAGATATGGAACGCGGACGTCCGATGGATAGGCTTCTTTGTGGTGATGTAGGATATGGAAAGACGGAAGTAGCTATTCGTGCGGCATTTAAGGCGATTATGGATGAAAAACAAGTTGCGATTTTAGTGCCGACAACGATCCTTGCACAACAACACTATGAAACAATTCGAGAGCGTTTTCAAGATTATCCAATCAATATAGGATTATTAAGTAGATTCCGTACGAGAAAACAACAAAATGAAACGATTAAAGGCTTAAAAGATGGCACGGTAGATATTGTAATCGGAACGCATCGTATTTTATCTAAAGATGTTACTTATAAAGACTTAGGTCTTCTTATTATTGATGAAGAACAAAGATTTGGTGTAACGCATAAAGAAAAAATTAAACAATTAAAAGCAAATGTTGACGTATTAACATTAACAGCAACACCGATTCCGCGTACACTCCATATGTCTATGCTTGGTGTACGTGATTTATCTGTTATTGAGACACCACCAGAAAATCGTTTCCCAGTCCAAACGTATGTAGTAGAGTATAATCCAGCTTTAATGCGAGAAGCGATAGAACGAGAGCTTGCAAGAGGTGGGCAAATTTACTTCCTATATAATCGTGTGGAGGATATCGAAAGAAAAGCAGATGAAATTTCGATGTTAGTTCCAGACGCGCGCGTAACTTATGCACATGGAAAAATGAACGAAAGTGAATTGGAGTCTGTTATGCTATCGTTTTTAGAAGGGCAGCATGATGTTCTTGTAAGTACAACAATTATTGAGACGGGTGTAGATATTCCGAATGTAAATACATTAATTGTATTTGATGCAGATCGTATGGGATTATCGCAGTTGTATCAGCTTCGTGGGCGTGTTGGACGTTCTAATCGTGTTGCGTATGCATACTTTGCATACAAACGAGATAAAGTGTTATCAGAAGTTGCTGAGAAGCGTCTGCAAGCCATTAAAGAGTTCACAGAACTTGGATCTGGTTTCAAAATTGCGATGCGAGACTTATCAATTCGTGGTGCAGGTAACTTGTTAGGAGCTGAACAACATGGATTTATTGATTCTGTCGGATTTGATCTATATTCTCAAATGTTAAAAGATGCAATTGAACAGCGTAGAGGAACAGACGGAGTTGAAAATACAGTTAATGTTGAAATTGATTTAGAAGTAGACGCGTATTTACCAGATGCTTATATTTCAGATAGTAAACAAAAAATTATGATGTATAAACAATTTAGAGGTGTTTCTGCAATTGAGGATATTGAAGAGTTGCAGGAAGAGATGATAGATAGATTTGGTGATTACCCGCAAGAAGTTGGTTGCTTATTACAAATTGCAAATATTAAAGTATTGGCAATGAAAGAACAAATTGAGTTAATTAAGCAAAATAAATTTGAAGTAACAATTCTGTTCTCAGAACAAGCAAGTCAAAATATTGATGGCGGAAAATTATTCATGCTTGGAAATAGTTTTGGACGTATGATTGGTTTAGGAATGGAAGGGTCACAATTGAAAATCGTTATGAAAACAAATGGTTTAGAGACATCGAAGTGGTTAACAATTGCTGAAAATTTATTAAAAGGCCTACCAGATGTAAAAAAAGAAGTCATAAATGCCTAATATAAGATAAAAAAATACAATTCGACGTGCATAGAAGAACTAATGTGTAAAATACTATGTCTAACAGTTGGTGATTTTTACATGAACAGGTAAATTCACCACTTTGATCATCAGTAGAAAGTGAGGCAGCATTAGAATGAAAGCAACTGGAATCGTACGTCGAATTGATGATTTAGGTAGGGTAGTAATCCCGAAGGAAATTCGTAGAACTTTACGTATTCGAGAAGGAGACCCACTAGAAATATTTGTTGATCGCGATGGAGAAGTAATTTTAAAGAAATACTCTCCAATTAGCGAACTAGGTGATTTTGCAAAAGAATATGCAGAGGCTTTATATGATAGCTTAGGACATAATGTGCTTGTATGTGATCGAGATTCTATTATTGCAGTATCAGGCGTATCAAAAAAAGAATACTTAAATAAAAGCGTTGGCGATCTAATTGAAAAAACGATGGAAGAAAGAAAGTCTGTTATTATGACGGACGAAAGTGAGATTTCCATTATTGATGGTGTAACAGAAAAGGTTCATTCTTATACAGTTGGACCGATTGTTGCAAATGGAGACCCAATTGGAGCTGTCATTATTTTTTCAAAAGAAGCAATTATAAGCGAAATAGAGCACAAAGCAGTCAATACTGCTGCCAGTTTCTTAGCGAAACAGATGGAGCAGTAGAGGTGTGTAATTTTAGAAGTAGCAATCTTTCCTAATTATGATATTTCTTCTTGAGAAATCAATCATTTGGAGATATATGTATATTGAATGAAGGTAGCGCTTTGCTACCTTTTTTCGTTGAACATTTCTAGCGTTGCACGAACGTATTATTACTCGTGTAGGTAAGGAAGTTTGTCCTTTTCTTTATGATATAATACGAGGGGTGAGAATAGAAAAAGGAGTTTTCTTGTATGGAATCGAAGAAGTATCAAGCCTTTTGGCGTGGGGCTATTATATTAACAATCGCAAGTTTTGTTACAAAGGTATTAAGCGCTTTTTACCGTATTCCATATCAAAATATAGCGGGTGATATTGGTTTTTATATTTACCAACAAATTTATCCGTTTTATGGATTTTGTTTAATTTTAGCTACTTATGGATTCCCCATTATAATTTCAAAAATGGTTGCGGAACGATTAGAGCGAGGGAAACAACAAGAAGCAGAAGAAATTATTTGTATATCTTTTTGGTTTTTATTAGGAATAGGTTTCATAGGCTTTTTTACATTGTTCTTTGGTGCCGAAGTAATTGCAACAGTCATGGGCGATATACACTTAGATAAGCTATTACGTGTTATTTCATTTTCATTCATATTGATGCCGTTTTTATCTGTAGCAAGAGGATATTTTCAGGGGTTCAATAATATGATGCCGACAGCTGTTTCGCAGGTGATAGAACAAACGATTCGTGTTTCTATTATTGTATTTTTATCTCTATTCCTAATTGCTCACGGATTTGATTTATATACAGTCGGTGCAGGTGCTATGTTGGGCTCAATCGCAGGCGGACTGGTCGGGGTTATCGTACTTGTACTTTATATGCGTCATGCCTTTCGTTCTATATTCTTTAAAAGTGTAAAGAGAATTAGAGGGAAAAAGAGGATCGTTAAAATCTTGTTTTGGCAAGGATTGGCGATTTGTGTTAGTAATTTAGTGCTTATTTTCATACAAATGGCTGATTCTGTTTCCTTCTATTCTTTACTTATTGGGGCAGGAGAGCAAGCTGAAAGTGCAAAGGTATTAAAAGGTATTTATGACAGAAGTATCCCACTTATGCAATTAGGTACTGTCGTGACAACTTCTTTCTCGTTGTCGCTTATTCCAATTATTACAGCGGCGAAGGAAAGAGGAGATCTTACCTTTATTCGAGAAAAGGTAAAATTAGCAATGAAAATAACATTTGTTATTGGATTTGCAGCGGCCATTGGATTAACTTGTATTATTCAACCTACGAATATTATGTTGTTTGAAAATAGTGATGGGTCAGATATTTTATCTATTTTATCTTTATCTATTTTATTTAGTTCATTGTCGATTACAACTGCTTCTATTTTGCAAGGGTTAGGACAAACATTAAAACCAGCAATATTCGTTATATTTGGGGGTTGCTTAAAGCTAGCTTTAAATTATATATTAATGCCGCATTTTGGTGTGAAGGGAGCTGCAGTTGCAACCTTATTTGCATTACTTGTAATTTCTGTATTAAATAGTGTATTACTTACGCGAGCTGTATCAGAATCGCTTATCGATAAGCGTAATATGTTAGGTGTAGTGATTAGTGGTATCGGTATGGGATTTATATTAATAATGTTTATGCGTGTATTGCAAATGTCTGGATTAGTAATTGATACAGAACATAGAGGAATCGCGACACTTGAGGCATTGTTAGGTGTAGCCATCGGCGGATTGGCATATATGTTTTTAATTTTAAAATTACGTGTATTTACAAAAGCGGAAATAGGAATCGTTATGAAAAAAGAGAAAAAAGAAGGTTCATTGAAGAAGAGTGGATAGAGGTGGCAGGTTGTGAGTGGAATCATTACTATTTTAGGATTAGGTGCTGGTGAGTTAGACCAGTTAACGATGGGTGTATATCGAAAAATAAAAGAAGCAGACCACATGTTTGTTAGAACGAAGGAACATCCCGTTATAGAAGAGTTGGAGAAAGAAGGTATACAATATACAGCCTTTGACAATATATATGAAGCACATGATACATTTGAAATTGTATATGAGACAATTGCGAATACATTGCTAGAACAAGCTAAAGGCGCAGAAATCATCTATGCCGTTCCAGGGCACCCACTTGTAGCGGAAAGAACGGTTCAGCTACTGTTGGAAAAGGGAGAAGTAGCGAATGTTGAAGTGCGAATTGAAGGTGGACAAAGTTTCCTTGATCCTATGTTTGCAAGTCTAAAGATTGATCCGATTGAAGGCTTCCAATTAATTGACGCTACATCATTTGAAAGAGGACAATTAGAATTACGTCAACATTTAATTTTTTGTCAAGTGTATGATGCATTCGTCGCATCTGATGTGAAATTAACATTAATGGAGATGCTACCAGATGATTATGAAGTGTATATCGTAACAGCTGCAGGAACTTCATTTGAACAAATTAAAAAGGTACCGTTGTACATGTTAGATCATGAAACAGAGTTGAATAATTTAACGAGTGTGTATGTACCACCAGTTCAGGAACGTGCGTCCTTGTATCAACAGTTTGATGTGCTTAGAGAAATTATTGCAGACCTTCGTGGGCCGAATGGTTGTCCGTGGGATAAAAAACAAACACATCAATCTTTAAAGAAGTATTTAATTGAGGAAGCTTATGAAGTTTTGGAAGCTATTGACGAAGAGGATGATGATCACTTAGTAGAAGAACTGGGTGATATATTATTACAAGTTATGTTGCACGCTCAGATTGGAGAGGACGAAGGTTGGTTCTCTGTAGATGATATTATTCGAACTTTATCTGAGAAAATGGTTCGTCGTCATCCGCATGTATTCGGGAATACGGATGTAAATAATGCCGATGAAGTACTTGCTAATTGGGAAGAAATTAAAAAACAAGAAAAAGGATTCGTGAAAGAATCTGTTTTAAATGGAGTTCCAAAAAGTTTGCCACAGTTACTACGCGCTTATGAAATCCAGAAAAAAGCTGGCAAGGTTGGTTTTGATTGGGTTGATGTACAACCGATGATAGAGAAAGCCTTAGAAGAATGGCAAGAGTTCCAACAAGAAGTTACAAACATGGATGAGGCGAAGATGTTAAGTGAATTTGGCGATTTATTATTTGCATTTGTTAATATAGCTCGTCATTATAAAATAGATCCAGAAGAGGCGTTACGTTCAACTAATGAGAAATTCGTCGGTCGTTTTTTATACATGGAAGCAAAGGTAGCTGAAATGAATAAAGAGATGCAAGATTTATCATTGGAGCAGTTAGATGTTTTATGGGAAGAGGCAAAACAAACAGAGCGTTAATAGGGGGATTTAATATGCGTCTAGATAAGTTTTTAAAAGTATCACGTTTAATTAAAAGAAGAACATTAGCAAAAGAAGTAGCTGATCAAGGAAGAATATCCATTAATGGTCAAGTAGCAAAAGCGAGTTCAGACGTGAAGGTAGCGGATGAATTAACAATTCGTTTTGGTCAAAAAATAGTAACTGTAAAAATAAACGAATTGAAAGAAACGACTAAAAAAGAAGATGCAGCAAATATGTATAGCTTAGTTCGCGAAGAAAAAGTGAAGGCTGAAGAAGGCTTGTTCTAAAATCAATTATCTCTTCATACATTACTATTAGCTAGTATAAATGTATGGGGGGATTTACGTGAATAATGGTTACTCACCTATGTCTTCTAATCAACAAAATGTTTCTGTAGAGCATGATATTATTATGCGTGGCAGGCGTGTAATTGATATTACTGGTGTAAAGCAGGTAGAGAGTTTTGATAGCGAAGAGTTTTTACTTGAGACCGTAATGGGTTTTTTGACAATTCGTGGTCAAAATTTGCAAATGAAAAACTTAGATGTAGAAAAAGGTATTGTATCAATTAAAGGAAAAGTTCATGAGATGCTGTATATTGATGAGAATCAAGGGGAGAAAACTAAAGGTTTCTTTAGTAAGTTGTTTAAATGAGCCTAACAATTCAGTTGTATACGATGCTCTCAATGATCGGAATGGGTGCTTGGATTGGAGCGTCTTTAGATACATACCAACGATTTTTAAAGCGTCAGGAACGTAAACGTTGGCTTGTATTTATACATGATATACTATTTTGGATTGTCCAAGCACTATTCGTTTTTTATGTATTGCTTCTTGTAAATGAAGCTGAACTACGTATATATGTATTTTTGGCATTATTATGTGGTTTCGCGGCATATCAAAGCTTATTGAAAGCAATGTACATGAGACTGTTAAATTTTCTCATCTATATTTTTGTGCAAACAACACACTTTTTTGTTCAAATTATAAAGCTACTGATGATAAAACCTGTTATTATTATAGCGCAGCTATTTATTGCATTTATATTATTCTTATTTCGTATACTGCTTTCAATTGGACATGTGTTATGGAAAATAGTGATTTGGATATTACTTTTCATATGGAAAGTTTTTTTCTGGCCTGTTCGATTTATTGCTTCGCTCATATGGAAACTTCTCCCTAATCGTGTTAAACTTTTTATAATGAAACATGTAGGGTTCCTGCAATATATAGCAAAATTGAAGGGACATATCTTCCAATTATGGGAGCGTATAAAAAAGAAGTTAGGGGGACCTCGGAAATGAGGGAACTGAGACAAAGAACAATCGAAAAACAGAGTCCAAATCCTGTTAAAGAGCATATAATACAAACGGATGAGAACAGGAAGCGACTTTATCGCCGTTTAGCGGTTTTTCTTGTCTTTGCTTTTACAATTATTGCGAGTATTAGTGTAACGTTTTATCAACAAAACAGTTCCATTAAAGCAAAAGAAGCAAAAGTTAAGGACATGAAAAAAGAACTGGATTCATTAACGAATAAAGAAAAGAGTCTAAAAGACGAAGTTCAAAAGTTAAATGATGAAGAGTACGTATTAAAGATTGCTAGAAGGGATTATTTCTTCTCTGGAAAAGGGGAGATAATTTTTCCTGTTTCTAAGTAGAGTATGTCTTATTGACACTATATTTTAGGATTATATATAATAAAGTAAAATTTGACTTTTTAACCACTAAGGAGGAGCATTTTTTTTATGTCAATCGAGGTAGGCAGCAAGTTACAGGGTAAAGTAACAGGTATTACAAATTTTGGGGCTTTTGTGGAGCTGCCAGAAGGCTTAACGGGTCTTGTTCATATTAGTGAAGTTGCTGATAATTATGTGAAAGATATTAACGATCACTTAAAAGTGGGCGACCAAGTAGAAGTAAAAGTTATTAACGTTGAAAAAGATGGTAAGATCGGTTTATCTATTAAAAAAGCGAAAGAGCGTGAAAAAACAGAAGGAGATCGTCCACGTGGTGAATACCAACGCGGTGGTGATCAACAACGTTCTGGACGTCCACAACGTAATCGCTCTTTCAACAGAGATAACCGTGGTGGCGGTAACGAACGCGCTCCAAAAGAAACATTCGAGCAAAAGATGGCACGTTTCTTAAAGGATAGCGAAGATCGTTTAACTTCTTTAAAGCGTAACACAGAATCTAAACGTGGTGGCCGTGGCGCACGTCGCGGATAATAAGAACGTTTAATTCTTAGCATATAGAGAGGTGCCCAGGGCAATTGCTCGGGGTGCTTTTTTATATGTGAAAATATATTTTTAAAAAAGTTTTTAAGATGTGTTGACTTTAAATTATATCTGAGGTAAGATACTAATTGTCCGTTAAATAAGACGACATGGCGGTGTAGCTCAGCTGGCTAGAGCGTACGGTTCATACCCGTGAGGTCGGGGGTTCGATCCCCTCCGCCGCTATATTTAATTTAACGGCCCGTTGGTCAAGTGGTTAAGACACCGCCCTTTCACGGCGGTAACACGGGTTCGAATCCCGTACGGGTCATCTAAAAAGATCATGCAAATTTGCATGATCTTTTTTTGTTAAATAAATTAAGACATACAACACTTCTACAAAATTACCCTATATTTTCTGAATGTTCGATTAAAACATTAAAAATAAAATACGTACCGTGTATATATGTAGAGTTATTTCGAATAAAAAGTCGAACGATTATAAAAGTGAAAACTGTTGTTTTGACAAAAATCCCAATAATCATCTTTTATAATGACAGTAATTAAACTATGCAGGTGGTGTTAAAAATATGCCTAAAGCAGGAAGGAATACTATGAATACAAGTGCATTGGCAATGAATGAGAGTCAGCTTGGAGCAGTAAAGTGGACGAGTAAGTTGCGAATGAAGTTTGAACAAGTTTTCTTTAGATGGGGATTTATTATTGTTGTTATGGGTTTTCTTTTGGGACGAGCATATATATTAACAAACATTTTACCGTTTGCACTGCCGTTTTTTGCTGCTGTTTATGTTATGAAGCGGGATAAAATGCCGCTCGCGTTCTTGGCTCTAATGGGGGGCGCACTTTCAGTTTCGATAGATAATTTATTCTTTACCTTTGCATCTATTTTTACTTTCTTCATTTATAATATCTTCTTTAGTCGATTTACACGTAAAACTGTTGGACTTGTTCCATTCCAAGTATTTATCTCCGCATTAACCGCACATTTAGTTGTCGTATATTTTGCGCAACAAACCGTCACCATGTACGATTTACTCGTTAGTACAATTGAGGCAGGGCTTAGCTTCGTATTAACTATGATATTTTTACAAAGTGTTCCGCTTTTAGTAGAAAGAAAAGGGAAGCAACAAGCGTTAGAGACAGAAGAAATTGTTTGTTTAATTATATTACTAGCATCTGTTTTAACAGGTACAACAGATTGGTTTGTATATGATGCTTCTATTCAACATGTTTTTACTAGATATTTAGTGCTCGTGTTTGCATTTATCGCGGGGGCTGCTACAGGGTCTACAGTGGGTGTTGTCACTGGATTAATATTAAGTTTAGCGAATGTCTCAAGTTTATCTCAACTGAGCCTGCTTGCTTTTTCTGGGCTACTTGGTGGTTTGTTAAAAGAAGGGAAGCGTTTAGGTGTTAGTTTAGGTTTATTGATTGGGACGAGCTTGATTACGCTATATGTAGACAAGCAAACAAACATTGTGACAACTTTAATTGAATCTGGTGTGGCGATTGCTTTCTTCTTATTAACACCGAAACTTGTTATGGATCGTATTGCTAAATTTATGCCAGGCACACAGGAACATTCGCAAGATCAACAACAGTACTTAAGAAGGATGCGTGATGTTACAGCGAGTAAAATCAATCAATTTGCCAATGTATTTGCTGCTTTATCTAATAGCTTTTCTGTATATGGATATGTGGAGGAGGAAGATAAAGAGACAGAAGCAGATTTGTTCTTAAGTACAATTACTGCGAAAACATGTCAAACATGCTTTAAAAAGGATCAATGCTGGGTAGTTAATTTCGACAAAACTTATGATTATATGAAACAAATAATGAGCGAAACGGAAGAGGGGACGTTGCAGCATAATCGGAAGTTAGTTCGTGAATGGGACAAGCATTGTGTGAGAGGGAAGAAAGTGACGGATTTAGTAGCAGGTGAATTAGATCACTTCTATGAGGGGCAAAAATTACGAAAACAAATGAAAGAAAATCGTAGAATAGTAGCAGAGCAACTATTAGGTGTATCAAAAGTTATGGAGGATTTTGCTAAGGAGATACAAAGAGAACGAGAAAATCATCAAGTACAGGAAGAACAGATTTTGCAAGCCTTTCGTGATTTTGGTGTAGAAGTAGAGCATGTTGATATTTATTGTTTAGATAGAGGAAGTATTGATATTGAAATGTTGATTCCAGTTGCATCTAATGAACACGGAGAGTGTGAAAAATTAGTTGCACCAATGCTTTCTGATATTCTAAAGGAAAATATTGTTGTTAAACATGAAGAAAAATCTTCTTATCCGAACGGCCACAGCTTAATATCATTTGGTTCAGCAAAAACGTATTCTCTTGATACGGGCTTAGCCACAGCTGCAAAAGGCGGTGGGTTTGTTTCGGGTGATTCTTATGCGATGATGGATTTAAGTGTTGGTAAATATGCTCTTGCAATTAGTGATGGTATGGGAAATGGGCAAAGAGCTCATATGGAGAGTAAAGAAACGGTGAAACTATTACAAAAAATACTTCAATCAGGCATTGATGAGGAAATAGCAATTAAGTCTATCAATTCTATTCTTTCTTTAAGAACAACAGAAGAGATGTTTACGACGTTAGATTTAGCTATGGTAGATTTGCGGGATGCGAGTGCGAAGTTTTTAAAGATTGGATCGACGCCTAGTTTTGTTAAACGCGCAAATAATATTTTGAAAATTGAAGCAAGTAATTTGCCGATGGGAATTATTGAGGATGTTGAAGTCGATGTAGTGGGTGAGCAATTAAAAACAGGCGATATCCTTATTATGATGAGCGATGGGATTTTTGAGGGAGCGCAACATGTGGAGAATCATGAATTATGGATGAAGCGGAAAATTAAAGAGTTACAAACTGAAGATCCGCAAGAAATTGCTGATATCATCATGGAAGAGGTGATTCGCTCTGGTGATGGTTATATAAATGATGATATGACTATTGTAGTGGCGAAAGTGAAGAAAAATATGCCGAAATGGGCTACCATTCCAATTGTGGGAATGCAGGCACAATAAAGTTGGAGTGTGATGTTTCTTTATCGCTTTTTCTTTCTGAAAACCTAGGTGAATACCTAGGTTTTTTTGCTTTAAAAGGTAATGTTATTATTTTTGTGAATATGTACGGATGATGTAAGATAAAAATGTAATTTTTGTATATCTTTTTTTTGCACAATGTTTGTAAAAGTTGTACCATTATAAACAAGGTAACTAACGTTGCTGTTCTTGTTTAATGAAAGGTGATTACGAAGTTGAAAGATACATTTGTTGAGAAGGTAGATGACTTTGTAAAGCAGCATGATGTATTAAAGGAACGTTCAACAATTGTTGTAGGGGTTTCTGGTGGTCCTGACTCTTTGGCTCTTCTATATTATTTGTTAGAAAAAAGAGCAGCAAAACAGTTTGAAATTGTAGTGGCGCATGTGGATCACATGTTTAGAGGTGAGGAATCTCATGAGGACCTACAGTTTGTGCAGGACCTTTGTAAAGGACTGGGAGTTATTTGCGAAACGATAAGGATTAATGTGTCGCAATATCAACAGCAATACGGGATGAATGCACAGGTTGCTGCTAGAGAATGCAGATATGCATTTTTGGAAAGAATAATGAAGAAATATGATGCGAGATATGTAGCCCTTGGACATCATGGTGATGATCAAGTAGAGACGATTTTAATGCGTCTTGTACGAGGGAGTACTCCGAAAGGATATGCAGGAATTGCAGTGAAGCGTCCTTTTCATAATGGGTATTTAATTAGGCCGTTACTTGGAGTAACGAAGGAAGAAATTGTTGATTACTGTAATAAGCTAAAAATAATTCCTCGTATAGATCCAAGTAATAAAAAGGAAGTATATACAAGGAATCGATTACGTAAATATGTTCTTCCTCATTTGAAAGAAGAAAACCCACAAGTGCATGAGAAATTCCAAAAATTTAGCATGCAGATGCAAGAGGATGAGGCGTATTTGCAGGAATTAGCTTTTGAGAAAATGAATAAAGTAATTACAAAAAAAAGTGATAAACAAATTAGCTTATCAATTCCTGCCTTTGAATCCATGTCTATGCCTTTACAAAGAAGAGGGATTCAACTAATATTAAACTATCTTTATGAATATAAGATTCCATCTTCTCTTTCCTCTATACATATTGACAAAGTGATTGAGTTTTTTAAGCGGACACAACCTTCGGGTTCACTTGATTTCCCAGGTGATTTGAAAATTGTTCGCGCATACGAGGAGTGCAGCTTTGGATTTAAACAAGAAATTGTTTCTCCTTTTTCACAAGATTTATCAGTGCCCGGGACAATTACACTATCGAACGGGGATAAGCTTGTAACAGAGGTGAGCGAAGATATACCAAGTAACATGAATGAAACAGTATTTGTTGCTAAGTATAATGATATATCATATCCACTTCGTATTCGTTCTAGAGAAAATGGAGATCGCATGTCAATACAAGGTATGAATGGCACCAAAAAGATAAAAGCTATTTTTATCGAAGCGAAAGTACCAAGAGAAAAAAGAGAAGAATGGCCGGTCGTTTGTGATGCAAGTGGGAATATTATTTGGGTACCCTTGTTGAAGCGATCTGCATTTGCTATCTCGAAAGAGACGGCAAAGAAGGATAAATATATGATTATTCACTACAAAAGCAAGGAGTCTTCCGGGAGGATAATGAAATGATGAATCAAGATATCGAAAAAGTATTAATTTCTGAAGAACAAATACAAGAAAAGGTGCGCGAATTAGGTGCAATTATTGCAGAGGATTATAAAA
Source organism: Bacillus fungorum (assembly GCF_002746455.1). Taxonomy (GTDB): domain Bacteria; phylum Bacillota; class Bacilli; order Bacillales; family Bacillaceae_G; genus Bacillus_A; species Bacillus_A fungorum. The sequence continues at coordinate 28,429 of NZ_NWUW01000033.1, forward strand.
ACACAGTACCTCTTGCGATTGGTGTATTAAAAGGCGCAATGCCATTCATGGCAGATTTATTAAAGAGAACAGATACATATCTTGAAATGGATTTTATGGCTGTATCTAGTTACGGTCACTCTACTGTTTCAACAGGCGAAGTGAAAATTTTAAAAGACCTTGATACATCTGTAGAAGGTCGCGATATTTTAATCGTTGAAGATATTATTGATAGCGGTCTTACGCTAAGCTACTTAGTAGACCTATTTAAATATCGTAAAGCGAAGTCTGTAAAAATTGTTACGTTATTAGATAAGCCGACAGGCCGTAAGGTAGATTTGAAAGCGGATTATGTTGGATTTACTGTACCGCATGAATTTGTTGTAGGGTATGGATTGGATTATAAAGAGCAGTACCGTAATCTTCCTTATGTAGGAGTATTAAAACCAAGCGTTTACTCAAATTAATTAAATACAGGCGTCACAATTGTATAGGAAAGTTTTTCTATGTTACGATTTACTATAGTGTTTATGCCGTGAGAGGAGGTTAGGAATGAATCGTATCTTCCGTAATACCATCTTTTATTTACTGATATTCCTAGTAGTAATTGGAATCGTGAGCTATTTTAATGGTTCGACACAAAAAACGACATCAGTTAGCTACGATAAATTCATTACTAAACTAGAAAAAGGTGAAGTGCGTAATGTGCAACTTCAACCGAAAAATGGTGTATTTGAGGTAAAAGGACAATTTAATAACTCTAGCCAGGGAGAACAATTTGTTACTTATGCACCAAATACTGAGGAATTACAAAAGAAAATTAATGACAAAGCACAAGGGGCTGAAGTTAAGTATCAACCAGCTGAAGAAACAAGTGCTTGGGTAACCTTCTTTACTTCTATCATTCCGTTTGTCATTATCTTCATTTTATTCTTCTTCTTATTAAACCAAGCTCAGGGCGGTGGTAGCCGTGTTATGAACTTCGGAAAAAGTAAGGCGAAGTTATATAATGACGAAAAGAAAAAAGTTCGTTTCAGAGATGTTGCTGGAGCGGATGAAGAGAAACAAGAGCTTGTTGAGGTAGTTGAATTCTTGAAAGACCCTCGTAAGTTTGCTGAAGTTGGTGCCCGTATTCCGAAGGGTGTTCTATTAGTGGGACCTCCAGGTACAGGTAAAACTTTACTAGCACGTGCCGTTGCAGGTGAGGCAGGCGTTCCGTTCTTCTCTATCAGTGGTTCTGATTTCGTAGAGATGTTCGTCGGTGTCGGTGCATCACGTGTACGTGATTTATTCGAAAACGCAAAGAAAAATGCTCCTTGTATCATTTTCATTGATGAAATTGATGCGGTAGGACGTCAACGTGGCGCAGGTCTTGGTGGTGGCCATGATGAGCGTGAGCAAACGTTGAACCAATTACTTGTTGAAATGGATGGATTCGGTGCAAACGAAGGTATTATTATCATCGCTGCGACAAACCGTCCTGATATTCTTGACCCAGCATTATTACGTCCAGGTCGTTTTGACCGTCAAATTACAGTAGATCGTCCAGATGTAAATGGTCGTGAAGCTGTACTTAAAGTACACGCTCGTAATAAACCGCTTGATGAGAATATTAACTTAAGAGCAATCGCAACTCGTACGCCAGGATTCTCTGGTGCCGATCTTGAAAACTTATTAAACGAAGCTGCTTTAGTGGCTGCACGTCAAGATAAGAAGAAAATTGATATGAGTGACATTGATGAAGCAACGGATCGTGTTATTGCAGGTCCAGCTAAGAAAAGTCGTGTTATCTCTGAAAAAGAACGTAATATCGTTGCTTTCCATGAAGCGGGCCACACTGTAATTGGTGTTGTTCTTGATGAAGCTGATGTCGTTCATAAAGTAACAATTGTCCCTCGTGGTCAAGCTGGTGGATATGCAGTAATGCTTCCGAAAGAAGATCGTTACTTCATGACAAAACCAGAGTTACTTGATAAAATCACTGGTTTACTTGGTGGTCGAGTAGCTGAAGAGATTGTATTTGGTGAAGTAAGTACAGGTGCTCATAATGACTTCCAACGTGCGACTGGTATTGCAAGACGTATGGTTACGGAATTTGGTATGAGTGATAAGCTTGGACCAATGCAATTTGGTAGCTCGCAAGGTGGTCAAGTGTTCTTAGGAAGAGACTTCCATTCAGAACAAAACTATAGTGATGCGATTGCACATGAAATCGATGTGGAAATGCAAACGATTATGAAAGAATGTTATGCTCGTGCAAAAGAAATTCTTACTGAAAATCGTGATAAACTAGATCTTATTGCGAAAACGTTACTTGAAGTAGAAACGTTAGATGCAGAGCAAATCAATCATTTATGTGATTATGGCAGATTGCCAGAACGTCCAACATCTTCAGCTGATGTGAAAGTAAACATCAACATGAAGAAGGACGATGAAGATACAGAAGATAAGTAAGAGATGAAGGAGTGACGATAGTCACTCCTTTTTTATTTGTGGAACGAAGTGAAGTGGAAAAAGAATTTAAATAAAACTGGTATTAAAAATTGAAATAGAGAGTCATCTTTTTGTAAAATGATGAGGATAGAAAAGCTGATTATATAAGTATGTGTGATATGATGTTTTTATAAGTTTTATACATACTGCACAAATATAGATTAAATAAGATAAGTGGTGAGAATATGATTTTTGTATTGGATGTAGGGAACACAAATGCTGTGCTAGGCGTGTTTGAAGAGGGGGAACTTCGTCAACATTGGCGCATGGAAACAGATCGTCATAAGACAGAAGATGAATATGGAATGCTTGTAAAGCAGTTGCTTGAGCATGAGGGTCTTTCGTTTGAAGATGTGAAAGGTATTATCGTGTCTTCAGTCGTACCACCAATTATGTTTGCTTTAGAGCGCATGTGTGAAAAGTATTTTAAAATTAAACCGCTTGTAGTAGGTCCTGGAATAAAAACGGGGCTAAATATTAAATATGAAAATCCACGTGAAGTAGGCGCGGACCGAATTGTAAATGCAGTAGCAGGAATCCACTTATATGGAAGTCCGCTTATTATTGTCGATTTTGGTACGGCTACGACATATTGTTATATTAACGAAGAAAAGCATTATATGGGTGGAGTTATTACGCCGGGAATTATGATTTCAGCAGAGGCTTTATATAGTAGAGCGGCAAAACTTCCTCGTATTGAAATTACAAAACCAAGCAGTGTTGTTGGGAAGAATACAGTAAGTGCGATGCAATCTGGTATTCTTTATGGGTATGTTGGACAAGTGGAAGGTATCGTTAAGCGTATGAAAGAGGAAGCTAAACAAGAACCGAAAGTTATTGCAACAGGTGGATTGGCGAAATTAATTTCAGAAGAATCGAATGTCATTGATGTTGTAGATCCATTTTTAACATTAAAAGGTTTATATATGTTATACGAGCGTAATGCAAATTTACAGCATGAGAAAGGTGAATAAATAAGTATGAAAGATTATTTAGTAAAAGCGTTAGCATTTGATGGGGAAGTGCGTGCGTATAGTGTACGCACAACAAACACAGTAAGTGAGGCGCAAAGACGTCATGATACATGGAGAACAGCTTCAGCGGCGCTTGGTCGTTCTTTAACTGCAGGTACAATGATGGGCGCAATGTTAAAAGGTGAACAAAAGTTAACGATTAAGATAGAAGGTAATGGTCCGATTGGTCCTATCTTAGTAGATGCTCATGCAAATGGGGATGTACGTGGTTATGTAACAAATCCACATGTTGACTTTGAAGGAACGGAACAAGGGAAATTACGTGTATATCAAGCGGTAGGTACTGAAGGATTTGTAACGGTAATTAAAGATATTGGTATGCGTGAGCCGTTTATTGGTCAATCTCCAATTGTTTCAGGAGAATTAGGGGAAGACTTCACGTATTATTTTGCAGTTTCCGAGCAGACACCTTCTTCTGTAGGTGTTGGCGTTCTTGTAAATGGGGATGACAGCATATTAGCGGCAGGTGGATTTATCCTTCAAATTATGCCGGGCGCACAGGAAGAAACAATTTCATTCATTGAAGAACGTTTGCAAAAAATCCCTCCAGTATCAACGTTGATTGAACAAGGGCTTTCTCCAGAAGAGTTACTGTATGCAGTTCTTGGAGAAGATAAAGTAAAAGTATTAGAAACGATGGATGTTCAATTTAATTGCACATGCTCACGCGAACGTATTGAGAGTGTGTTAATTAGTTTAGGTAAAACAGAGTTAGAGCAAGTTCGTGAAGAAGAGGAAGAGACAGAAGTTCACTGTCATTTCTGTAATGAACGATACAAGTTCTCTAAAGAAGATATTACAAATTTAATTGAGAATCTGTAATAAGGGACTTAGGGGGAACAATCCTCCAAATAGATTGACAAAAAGGGAATTTTCTGACAAAATATAAATATAGATAAAACCAATAAAAATACTCGGTGTTAGGAGTGACAGGAATGCGAGTGGCACAATCAGTTTCAGAATTAATCGGGAAAACGCCGATCGTTAAGTTGAACCGCATCGTAGAATCAGACAGCGCAGATATATATTTAAAATTAGAATTTATGAATCCGGGGAGCAGCGTTAAAGATCGTATTGCGTTAGCTATGATTGAAGATGCTGAAAAAAAGGGATTATTAAAAGAGGGCGATACAATCATTGAGCCAACAAGTGGTAACACAGGAATTGGTTTAGCGATGGTAGCAGCTGCTAAAGGATATAAGGCAATTTTAGTAATGCCAGAAACGATGAGTGTTGAGCGTCGTAATTTATTACGTGCTTATGGCGCTGAATTAGTATTGACTCCAGGGCCTGAAGGAATGGGCGGAGCAATTCGTCAAGCGACTGAATTAGCAAAAGAACATGGCTACTTTATACCGCAACAGTTCAAAAATCAATCAAATCCAGAAATTCATCGTTTAACAACAGGTCCAGAAATTGTTGAACAAATGGGTGACCAATTAGATGCGTTTATCGCAGGTATTGGTACAGGTGGAACCATTACTGGCGCTGGTGAAGTACTGAAGGAAGCGTATAAAGATATTAAAATTTATGCAGTAGAACCTGCGGATTCACCAGTATTATCTGGTGGGAAACCGGGTCCACATAAAATCCAAGGAATTGGGGCGGGATTCATCCCAGAGACATTGGATGTAGAGGTATATGATGAAATTGTTCAAGTAAAAACAGAGCAAGCATTTGAATATGCAAGAAGAGTGGCTAAAGAGGAAGGTATTTTAGTGGGTATCTCTTCTGGAGCAGTTATTTATGCAGCGACAGAAATTGCGAAAAAGTTAGGTAAAGGGAAAAAGGTACTTGTTATTATCCCAAGTAACGGTGAACGTTATTTAAGTACACCACTTTATCAATTTGAGTCTTAATTATATGTGATTGAAAAAGCATCCTTGAAAAAGGATGCTTTTTCTTTTTGGATTGGAAATAGGAAAAGAGTGAATGACTAGAAAACTTCATGTAAAATAAGAGGTAGTATAATTTATTTATTTTCACTAGCCTTCGAGTATAACCGATCTATATACATAACAAATGTAGTGTGAGGTGGTTACTTTAAGAGGGTGGGATAAAAGAAGACGGGGTGTTGATATGCAACGAAGAAAATCTTTAGCGCTTTCTATTCCATATCAGTTAGATTTCTTTAAGCAATATAAATTTCTTTCTAAGGATAAACCGCAACATATTTTGTTAGAGAGTGGACGTGGCGGTCGTTATAACATTGTGGGATTAAACCCAGTAGCGGTAATCCGAGGGAAGGGTGAAACGTTACATATAAGTGAAAGTGGTAAGGAAACAATAAAGCAAGGAAACCCATTAGATCTAATGCAGGAATATATGGAGCGATGGAAAACAGACTATAATCCGGAGTACCCGCCTTTTCAAGGTGGTGCAATTGGTTACTTTAGTTATGATTGCATCCGTTATATTGAAAAACTTCCTTCTCTTGCGGAGGATGACATTAATATACCTGATATATTCTTTTTATTATTTGATGATGTATTTGTGTATGATCAAGAAGAAAAAGAATTATGGATTATTACACATTATGTAGATAAGTATGAAGAGGCAAAAGAGCGATTAAATGAATGGAAGATTCTTTGGGCGACAGAAATGCCGGAAGTGACTATACCATTTGCATGCCCTGAAAAGAAAAGTGAAGCAGTTGTTTTTACTGAAGAAAGCTTTATGAAGGCGGTTGAATGTATTCAAGAATATATTGGGGCTGGTGATGTGTTCCAAGTAAACTTGTCGACAAGACAAGAAAGAACGTTACAAACACATCCGCTAGAAATCTATACAAGCCTTCGTGAAATTAATCCATCTCCATATATGGGTTACTTGGAGCTTGGGGATTTTCAAATTGTTAGTGGATCGCCAGAGTTGCTAATTAAGAAACAAGGAACCAAAGTAAGTACAAGACCAATTGCTGGAACGAGATCTAGAGGGGCGAATGAGCAAGAGGATGAAGAATTGGCAAGAGAATTAATTGAGAATGAAAAAGAAAGAGCAGAGCACGTCATGCTTGTGGATTTAGAACGAAATGATTTAGGACGTGTTTGTAAATATGGAACTGTAGAAGTAGATGAATTTATGGTAATTGAGAAATACTCACATGTTATGCATATTGTTTCTAATGTGCGTGGTGAGGTGGAAGAAGATAAAGATGCTTTTGATTTAGTGAAGGCTGTATTCCCTGGGGGGACAATTACTGGTGCCCCGAAAATACGTACGATGGAAATTATTGAAGAATTAGAACCTGTTCGTCGAGGGATTTATACAGGTTCAATCGGTTGGATCGGTTATTCTGGAGATACAGAATTGAATATTGTAATTAGGACACTTCTTGCTAAAGATGGAAAAGCGCATGTACAAGCAGGAGCGGGAATTGTAATTGATTCAAATCCGAAAAATGAATATAAAGAGTCGTTAAAAAAGGCGATTGCTTTATGGCGTGCAAAAGAACGTAGCGAAGAAACGGTTAGGTGAGAGAAATGATATTAATGATTGATAATTATGATTCTTTTACATTTAATTTAGTGCAGTTTCTTGGAGAACTGGGACAAGAGCTTGTTGTTAAACGTAACGATGAAGTGACTATTTCAGATATTGAGAATATGAAACCAGACTTTTTAATGATTTCGCCAGGCCCATGTAGTCCGAATGAAGCGGGTATTAGTATGGAGGTTATTCGATACTTTGCCGGAAAGATTCCGATTTTTGGGGTTTGTCTTGGGCATCAATCCATTGCACAAGTGTTTGGTGGGGAGGTAGTTCGTGCAGAGCGATTAATGCATGGGAAAACGTCGCTTATGCATCATGACGGAAAGACGATTTTCTTGGACATTCCTAATCCATTTACCGCGACGCGCTATCACTCACTTATTGTTAAGAAAGAGACGTTACCTGATTGCTTAGAGGTAACATCTTGGACTGAAGAAGGGGAAATTATGGCGCTTCGCCATACAACATTACCAATTGAAGGTGTACAGTTCCATCCGGAATCTATTATGACTTCTCATGGGAAAGAGTTGTTGCAGAATTTCATTCGTAAATACAGTCCGAGTGTGACATCATGTTAATTTACGTAAATGGTGAGTATGTAGAAGCGAGTGAAGCGAGAATTTCTCCGTATGACCATGGTTATTTATATGGTCTTGGAGTTTTCGAGACATTTCGTATTTATAATGGTCATCCTTTTTTGTTGGATGATCATTATGACCGTTTAATAGGTGCACTGGATACATTGCGAATTAAATGGACAATGACGAAAGATGAAGTACTGCTTATTTTGAAGGATTTACTCGTTAAGAATGAATTAGAGCATGCATATGTACGTTTTAATGTATCAGCGGGTATAGATGAAATTGGATTGCAAACGGAAATGTATGAAGAGCCGTCTGTTATTGTTTTTATAAAACCTCTAGCAGCCCCAGAAGATGTAGTGGAAAAAGAAGGGGTTGTTTTAAAGCAAGTGCGAAATACACCAGAGGGTGCGTCTCGTTTGAAGTCTCATCATTATTTAAATAACATTTTAGGGAAACGTGAAATTGGAAATGTTGTGAATAAGGAAGGTATTTTCCTTACTGAAACAGGTTATGTTGCAGAGGGTATTGTTTCGAATCTCTTTTTTGTAAAAGGTGGTATTTTATATACACCTTCGTTAAAAACAGGGATTTTAAATGGTATCACTCGTGCGTTTATTATAAAGCTTGCTGAAGGACTGGGTATAGAAGTAAAGGAAGGTTTCTTTACAAAAGATGAATTACTTTCAGCAGATGAAGTCTTCGTAACAAACTCGATTCAAGAAATTGTTCCACTTTATCGTATAGAGGGACGAGATTTCCCGGGTAAAGTAGGGACGGTGACAAAAAGATTTATGAATCTTTATGAAATGCAGAGAGAGAAGTTGTGGAGCAGAAATGAATTGCGAAGAGGAGATGTGTAGTTTGAAGTGGGATTATGATTTGCGCTGCGGCGAATATACATTGAACTTAAATGAAAAAACTTTAATTATGGGGATTTTAAATGTAACACCAGATTCGTTTTCTGATGGTGGGAGTTACAACGAGGTAGAGGCTGCGGTGCGCCATGCGAAAGAAATGCGAGATGAAGGTGCTCATATTATTGATATCGGTGGTGAATCTACTCGTCCGGGTTTTGCTAAAGTATCAGTGGAAGAAGAAGTAAAGCGAGTTGTACCGATGATTCAGGCAGTTTCAAAAGAGGTGCAATTGCCTATTTCTATCGATACGTATAAAGCTGAAGTTGCAAAACAAGCAATAGAAGCTGGTGCTCATATTATTAATGATATTTGGGGAGCGAAGGCGGAACCAAAAATTGCTGAAGTTGCAGCTCATTACGATGTACCTATTATCTTAATGCATAATCGCGATAATATGAATTATCGTAATTTAATGGCGGATATGATTGCTGATTTATATGACAGTATTAAAATTGCTAAAGATGCTGGCGTGCGAGATGAGAATATTATTTTAGACCCAGGTATTGGTTTTGCTAAAACACCCGAACAAAACTTAGAAGCGATGCGTAATTTAGAACAGTTAAACGTACTAGGTTACCCAGTTCTCTTAGGAACTTCAAGAAAGTCCTTTATTGGACACGTGCTAGATTTACCGGTAGAGGAACGTCTTGAGGGAACGGGAGCTACCGTTTGTCTTGGTATTGAAAAGGGCTGTGAGTTTGTTCGTGTTCATGATGTGAAAGAAATGGCACGTATGGCTAAGATGATGGATGCGATAATTGGTAAGGGGGCAAAGTAATTGGATAAAATTTATATCCATGATATGGAGTTTTACGGTTATCATGGTGTATTCCCAGAGGAAAATAAATTAGGTCAGAGATTTAAAGTTGATTTAACGGTGGAATTGGATTTAAAACGCGCGGGAGAAAGTGATGACTTAGAGCATTCGGTTAATTATGGAGAACTTTTCGAATTATGTAGGAAAGTTGTTGAAGATAGAACGTATAAGCTTGTAGAGAGCATTGCGGAAAATATTGCTACAGATATATTGAAACAATATGAGAGTATTTCAAGATGTACGATAAAGGTAATTAAACCAGATCCGCCGATCCCGGGACATTATCGTGCTGTAGCAGTAGAAATTACGAGAGAACGTCCATGAATAATATAGCTTACATTGCATTAGGTTCAAATATCGGAGAACGCTATACGTATTTAACTGAAGCGATTCAGTTTCTAAACAAAAACCCGTATATCCAAGTTAATGATATTTCATCTGTATATGAAACAGAACCAGTTGGCTATACTGACCAAAGTTGCTTTTTAAATTTAGTTATAAAAATTTCTACCAATTTATCACCGCAAGAATTATTGAAGGTTACACAAAGAGTAGAGAATGATTTAGGAAGAAAAAGGGAAATCAGGTGGGGTCCGAGGACTATAGACCTTGACATTTTACTATATAATCAAGAAAATATTGAAGCAGAGAATCTTATTGTTCCGCATCCGCGGATGTTCGAAAGAGCTTTTGTTATCGTTCCGTTGTTAGAGATTAATCAAGATATAAAACAAAACATTTCACGTTCACAAGTAGAAGAAATGAAAAGGCGAGAGGGAGTAACGGTATGGAAGCAGAAAAATGGGGAAGACGCATTCGTGCTTTTCGAAAGCTAAAAGGTTATACGCAAGAAGGTTTTGCAAAAGAATTAGGGGTATCTGTATCTGTTTTGGGTGAAGTTGAGAGAGGGAATCGATCGCCTTCCCAAGATTTTGTAGTGGAAGTTGCTAAAGCATTAAAGGTTTCGATAGATGAGTTAATGCCAAAGTGACTATGAAGGAAGGAGTAAATCGAGTGTTAAAGATCGCAAATATTGAGATGAAGAATCCAGTTGTATTAGCACCGATGGCGGGAGTGTGTAACTCTGCATTCCGTTTGACAGTAAAAGAGTTCGGTGCAGGTCTAGTTTGTGCCGAAATGGTAAGTGATAAGGCAATACTACTGAACAATAAAAGAACATTAGATATGTTATATATCGATGAGAGAGAAAAGCCATTAAGCTTACAAATTTTTGGTGGAGAGAAAGAAACTCTTGTAGATGCTGCGAAATACGTAGATAAATATACGACAGCAGATATTATTGATATTAATATGGGTTGCCCGGTACCCAAAATCGTTAAGTGTGATGCGGGAGCGAAGTGGCTTTTAGACCCAAATAAAATATATGAAATGGTAGCGGCAGTTGTAGATGCTGTAGAAAAGCCGGTTACAGTTAAAATGCGTATTGGTTGGGATGAGGATCATATTTTCGCAATCGAGAATGCAAAAGCTGTTGAGCGTGCTGGTGGACAAGCGGTAGCAGTTCATGGACGTACACGAGTACAAATGTATGAAGGAACAGCGGATTGGGATATTATTAAACAAGTAAAGCAAGCTGTAAATATCCCGGTTATCGGAAATGGTGATGTCGCAACGCCACAAGATGCAAAGCGTATGCTTGATGAAGTTGGTGTAGATGGTGTCATGATTGGTCGCGCTGCCCTTGGAGATCCGTGGATGATTTATCGTACGGTAAAGTATTTAGAGACAGGTGAATTAATGCCGGAACCGACAGTGCGTGAGAAAATTGACGTATGTATGTTGCATCTAGATCGTCTTATCGATTTAAAGAACGAAAATGTTGCTGTGAGAGAGATGAGAAAGCATGCAGCTTGGTATTTAAAGGGTATTCGTGGTAATGCAACTGTACGTAATGGTATTAATGCTTGTAATACGCGTGAAGACCTTGCGAATGTATTAGGTGTATTTGTAGAAGAAGTAGAAGCAAAACAACAAACAATTCACGTTGGTTAATAATAGATAGGGAAGATTGACATTCTTCTATACACTTCCTATAATTACGTGAAAGAAAGAAGAACTGCCAGTTAGTTGCTGGCAGTTTTTCTAGTTGAGTAGAAAATGCTATACTGTATATATTGTAAAAATTAATAGAGCTGGAGTGATATCAATACCATGGATAACATGAACCACGAAGAATTAAACGACCAATTGCTTGTTCGTCGTGAAAAGCTACATAACTTACGTGAGCAAGGAATCGATCCGTTCGGTAAACGATTTGAACGTACAAATGCAACAAATGACTTATTAAGCTTATATGGAGAGTTCTCTAAAGAAGAATTAGAAGAGAAAGAAATCTCTGTTTCTATTGCTGGTCGTATTATGACAAAGCGCGGTAAAGGAAAAGCTGGATTTGCACATATTCAAGATTTACATGGACAAGTTCAAATTTACGTTCGTAAAGATGCTGTTGGAGATGAAGAGTACGAATTATTTAAAACAGCAGATTTAGGTGACTTAGTAGGTATTGAAGGTAAAGTGTTCAAAACAAACGTTGGAGAACTTTCAGTGAAAGCAACGGGCTTTACGCTATTAACGAAATCTCTTCGTCCATTACCGGATAAATATCATGGATTAAAAGATGTTGAACAACGCTACCGTCAACGTTACTTAGATTTAATTACAAGTATGGAAAGTCGTGAAACATTCGTTACTCGCAGTAAAATCATTCGTGAAATGAGAAGATACTTAGATGATAACGGTTATCTTGAAGTGGAAACACCTATGATGCATGCAATTGCGGGTGGAGCTTCTGCGCGTCCTTTCATTACGCACCATAATGCGTTAGATATGGAATTATATATGCGTATCGCAATTGAACTTCATTTAAAACGCCTTATTGTGGGTGGATTAGAAAAAGTTTATGAAATCGGTCGTGTATTCCGTAATGAGGGTGTATCAACTCGTCATAATCCTGAGTTTACGATGATTGAATTATATGAAGCGTATGCTGATTATAAAGATATTATGAAACTAACAGAAAATATGGTTGCTCATATTGCGAAGCAAGTACTAGGTACAACAACAATCCAATATGGTGATTATGAAATTAATCTAGAACCAGAATGGACACGTCTCCATATGGTAGATGCAATTAAAGAACATTCTGGAGCAGATTTCTGGAATCCGATGAGTGTAGAAGAAGCGCGTGAACTTGCAAAAGAACATAATGTAGAAATTAAGGATACAATGGAAGTTGGTCATATTATTAATGAATTCTTCGAGCAAAAAGTAGAAGATAAATTAATCCAACCAACATTTATTTATGGTCATCCAGTAGAAATTTCGCCACTTGCAAAAAAGAATGACGAAGATCCACGATTCACAGATCGTTTCGAATTATTTATCGTTGCACGTGAACATGCAAATGCATTCACTGAGTTAAATGATCCAATCGATCAGAAAGAACGTTTTGAAGCGCAATTAAAAGAACGCGAACAAGGTAATGACGAAGCTCACATGATGGATGATGATTATATCGAAGCTCTTGAGTATGGTATGCCTCCTACAGGTGGATTAGGAATTGGTATTGATCGCCTTGTTATGTTATTAACGAATGCACCATCTATTCGTGATGTACTATTATTCCCTGCTATGCGTCATAAACAAGACTAAGCTTTGGAGATTTCTCCAAAGCTTTTTTTATTTGAGTATGAGTTGTCTGGAGATAGTATATCTTGATAGTGCGAGAAATTATATTTATATAGAAGAAAAGTGCTGTTTTTATACTTTTTTACTAAGTTAAAAATTTTATTAGAAAAACTATTGCATTTTAATAATCAAACTGGTATATTTATATTCGTTGCCACGAAAGGTAACAAGCAAAACAAACGAAAAACAACTTATTGAAAAAAAGTTGTTGACGAAAATATAACAAAATGTTATATTAATAAAGTCGCTTCTGAGCGACGAAGTAGTTCTTTGAAAACTGAACGAAACAAACAACGTGAAACGTCAATTTTTATTTTAGATGCTAGACAAACTAACTTTATTGGAGAGTTTGATCCTGGCTCAGGATGAACGCTGGCGGCGTGCCTAATACATGCAAGTCGAGCGAATGGATTAAGAGCTTGCTCTTATGAAGTTAGCGG
>NZ_NWUW01000034.1 GCF_002746455.1 Bacillus fungorum
CTGTTGCTCCTGTTGCTCCTGTTGCTCCTGTTGCTCCTGTTGCTCCTGTTGCTCCTGTTGCTCCTGTTGCTCCTGTTGCTCCTGTTGCTCCTGTTGCTCCTGTTGCTCCTGTTGCTCCTGTTGCTCCCGTTGGCCCTCCAGCCGGTCCTGTTGGCCCTGTTGGTCCTGGAGGTCCTGTTAATACAGGGGTTTGTATCACACTATCCAGCTTACTTTGTAACAACATCTGTGTTTTGAGTGCACTTTGTATCGTTTTATTAACACTTTCATTGACTGCTAAAATTTCATCTAGCGTAGCAGCTGGCGATAACCCAGACAATGTTCCAAGTGCATACTGAATTTTTTCTGCCTCCGCATTAATAATATGAGCTAAACCTAATTCTTCTAAAGCAATAGAAGCTAAAATTAAATTAATGGATTCCTCTCTAGTTAAAGAAATACTAGGCGTAATATTAGGTATGTTAGCTTGTGACATAGTTATATGCTCTCCTTTCTATTCGTGCTAAAATTTATAAACCTTAAAGATAAATCTACAACTTATATTATTCATAAAAAATTAAAATGGGATAAGCTATTAGCTGATTTTATTCGTATTTTTTTATATAAGGGGACCGCCCTATTACCATCAAAATAAGAAATTCATTGTTACCTAAAATGATAAAAATAAACTTCGGTATTAAAAGAAAAAAGTTCCCATTTAATAGTACTTTAAAATCTTAGTTTAATGGATACAAAGTGACCTATTCTCTTGACTTGATGGGCATGTAGCAAAACACCGTACATTTCTAAGTTAGTAGATGTAGCTTCATTTACAGCACTTCCTCCCGAGGTGAAAATTCGTAGTGCGGCAAATACTTCTCGCTTTGCCCAACTATTTGTAATGGATAGTCCCTTCTTCGCGAATTCATCATCTCAATATGAATTCACGTAAAGCAATTAGAAAAGACAAAGCAGACTATACAGCTACTAAATGAATAAAAGTATTTTTGGAGGAAAAGATGAAGTTAAATACTTAAAGAACGGAAAAAAGGAATGTTTATATTTCTTATCCTAATTTTAGCTTTGGTGATCGTAGGAATCAGTTATTGGAATATCTCACTAGCTCCAACAACTCCTGTTATTTTTTGAGTACATGGAGTGGATTTGTTACACCTATCTTTAGCGATTAAACTTTCAGTAGAAAGGAGGAACAAAGGAATATTTAACATTTTCCTCACATAAGAATTACAATTATAAATTCTAAAACGTCCATCTCTTTTATATCCGTACTTTAGGCACCTTTAATAAATAGATAAAAAGAATCATTAATCAGTATGATATTCATATCATCAGATAGTATAAGGGGGGTATAAACAAGTGAAATTTATTACAACTGATCGATTAGCTTTGAAGTGTATAGGAAATTCATTCGGTAAGGCATGCAAATTTTCATTACAACCAAATAGCTCTAACTATATTCTTCATGCAGAATTAATAGTGGTGGCTGACTCACCTCTTCACACGAATATAGAAATAAAGACATACGACCAGACACATACTATTCCACCTACAGACGAACAATATCATAAATATTCTTCAAGTTATGTGCGCACTATAAATGTTACTTCCCTTGTTCCATATAGTGGTGCTACTACTTTCGTAGTCGATTTTCCAAACTATAGTGATGAATATACATCAAAGCGAAATCCAATTTGGGGTTTAATAATCATTTACGGAGATTCAAATTTTCCTGTCCGTCATATTTCTCTTTTTATCAATGAACAAGCAGATTTATTTACATTCTCTCCTCTACTACTACCATCATTAGACCAAAATTCTGGTACCCTCTATTTATTTGGAGAAACGAAGCAGATATTATCTTCTATTCCATGCATAGCTTTCGGACCATCTATAAAACATGCGCCCTCCACCTACCCTCTAACTAGCACGCTGAACAAAACAAATAATTTACCCCATTCAATTTTAAATGAAGAGATTGATATTTCTTCAACATTACTTTCAGGGCAAACATCAGCCATACTCCACATACCGGCTGAACAAATGGATTCAATCAATTTGTTTGCAGTCGGACTACAAGTTAATGCGCCTGAACCAAAAATGACTATTGCTCATTCAGCAGATAAAGAACATACTTCGGTTGGTGACATTGTCACTTATACAACAGTCATCATAAATGACGGAACAACGACTGCAGAATGTATTCAATTTCGAACAGGCTTTCCAGATGGAACCGTACTTATCTCAGATAGTGTAACAGTAAATACCATGCCTGTTGCTGTAAATCCTAGCGAAGGGCTACTTCTAGGAAACTTGCCTATAAATGATACAATAACGATTGCTTATAAAATAAAAATCGCTCACAAACCTTCTCGAGATTTTATCCTTCATCAGCCTGTACTTGATTATCAGTTCACCCCTATAGAGAACACAATAAGAGTTGGTAACCAACCTAGTAATATTAGTACCGTATATATACATTCATAAAAGAGTCATAAATAATTATTATATTCTCGTATTAAACAGGCATAATTTCATATTCATCCTTTCTAACAAAAATAGAAATATCATTCACCATTTTTCATCCTTTCTTCCATTTCAAAGGTCAATCAATATGCAGCGCGTGTATATAGTAGGATCATATTTTCTCACTTCTTAATTTAAAACCAAACTTATTCTTGAATCCGTATTTGGGTTTCTTTATCCACCCCTTGAAAGGAGGAATAAGAAAAAGCATGGTAAAGAACCTTCTAAATAGGTTTTTTACCATGCTTTTAAAAATATACATTGAACTCACATCGTTAAGTTATATTGGCTATTGCAAAATATGTTTCGATTCTATATTTTAATAAAAAGAAAAATCTTGTAGTGTGAAGTGACTCCATCACCAGCAAGCTAAGGAAAGCAGATTCCCAGAACGAAAAAGCCGAACTCTCATAAATAACAGTGAAGAGGTAAAATTTCCGCTATGGGGATATCTCAAAACATTAGCTTGATGGGCACAGGGTGGTACCCCTTACTATTCTATATTCTAACCTTCTCTACCGCTTTTATTTGGCGATACTCCGGCTCCCAGATTGCTTCTTTCACTGCAATCTTAATATCGTTATCACTTAAGTTCTCCCTAGCAACACCTTCCGCAACGGCAACTTTCGCTACTTCAATTGCAACCCTTTCTGAGATATTACGTAACTCTTCAACTTCTGGCAAGATAGGTGCTCCTGGCTGACTTGTATCTACCATGCTTGCAACTGCTTCAGCAGCTGCTGCGAACATTCCATCCGTCATGACGCTTGCACGTACAACAATTGTACCAAGGCCTAGTCCTGGGAAAATAAGTGCGTTATTTGATTGCCCGATTACATACGTTACACCGTTGTATGTAACTGGTTCAAACGGACTTCCTGTTGCAACTAATGCTCTTCCTTCTGTCCACTCGATTAAATCAGCTGGTTTCGCTTCAGCAAGTGGCGTCGGATTCGACATCGGTAAAATGATTGGTCTTTCTACGTGAGAAGCCATTTCTTTAATAATCTCTTCTTTAAATGCGCCTGCAACAGTTGATGTACCAATTAAAATCGTCGGTTTTACATATTTCACAACTTCAGCAAGTCCGATTACATCATTTTCTTTCCACTCACTTACTTCCACTTCTTTTCTTGCATATGGAATTTGGAAATCAAGAAGATCTTCCATATTATCTGTAACTAACCCGTTACGATCAATACACCAAAAACGCTTATATGATTCTTCTTCTGATACGCCTACGCGGACCATCGCATCTCTAACTTGATCTGCGATACCGATTCCAGCCGTGCCAGCACCAAATACAACAACGCGGTGTTCACTTAACGGTACACCAGAAGCTTTTACTGCTGATAATACTGCCGCAAGTGAAACTGCACCTGTACCTTGAATATCATCATTAAACGTACAAATGTCATGACGATATTTATCTAAAATTTTTCGTGCGTTACGAGAACTGAAATCTTCCCAATGTAGAAGTGCTTTCGGGAATTGTTTATTTACCGCTTGAACAAATGTATCAATAAATTCATCGTAAGCTTCACCTGTTATACGAGGGTGACGATTTCCAATATAAAATGGATTGTTTAATAGTTCTTCACGATTTGTACCTACATCTAAAATTACCGGTAATACGCGGCTAGGATCGATTCCAACTGCGGCCGTATAAACAGCTAATTTTCCGATTGCGATGTTAATACCACCAACGCCCCAGTCACCAATTCCTAATATACCTTCTCCATCTGTTACAACGACTAAATCAATATTTTCTGCTGTTGCACCGATATTGGCAAATGCTTCTTCAATACCTGACGGATCGTTAATTGATAAATACACACCACGTGGTTTACGATATTCATGACTATATCTTTGAATTGCTACACCAACAGTTGGTGTATATACGATCGGTAACATTTCACGTAAATGATCTGTTAAAATACGATAAAATAATACTTCATTTCGATCATGTAACGCGGTTAAATATACGTTCTTTAATAAATCATCCGGCTGAGAACAAAATTGTTCGTATGCTCGGCGTGCTTGTTCTTCTAATGTTAAAACTGCTGGCGGTAATAACCCTTTTAAACCTAATTCTTCTCTCTCTTCTTGCGTGAAAGCGACCCCTTTATTTAAAAGTGGTGTTGATAATACTTCTACTCCTCTTAATGTCGTTTCTAATGAACCATTAGAAGCTACTGTAAACTTACTCATAACATCCCTACCTCTATTCATATATAGCATTTCTATATTGTAAACAAAAAAGAGGGGCTTGTCCCCCTCTTCTTTTAATTTTTCTTTAAAAGAGTTGCTCCAGCAATCCCTGGGTGTGTCATTTCGAATGGATCTAGAATTAACTCTAAATCTTCTTGTGACAATACACCATTTTTCACACAAAGTTCTCGAACGGATTGACCTGTTGCAATTGCTTCTTTCGCAACGCGAGCTGCTGCTTCATAACCGATATGAGGGTTCACGGCTGTAATAATTCCTACACTCTTCTCAACATACTCTTTTAAGCGATCTTCATTCGCTTCAATTCCTTTTAAGCAATTATCTGTAAAGGCACGGAAGCCATTGTTCATAATGCTAATAGATTGAAGTAAATTGAAAACAAGTACTGGTTCCATAACGTTTAATTCTAATTGTCCTGCTTCTGAAGCAAGGCAAATTGTATGGTCGTTACCAATTACTTGGAACGCAATTTGATTAATTACTTCTGGCATAACAGGATTTACTTTCCCTGGCATAATAGATGAACCTGGTTGACGAGCAGGTAGCATAATTTCCGCTAAACCAACACGTGGACCTGATGCCATTAAGCGAAGGTCATTCGCAATTTTAGACATATTCATCATACATACTTTAAGTGCTGCTGATACTTCAGTGTATGCATCCGTATTTTGCGTTGCATCTACTAGGTCTTCTGCACCAACAAGTGGTAGCTCACTAATTGCAGCTAAATGTTTTACAACTGCTTCAATATATTCTGGATCTGCATTTAAGCCTGTACCAACTGCAGTTGCCCCCATGTTCACTTCATATAAGTGTTGACGTGATTGCTGAATTCGTTTCGTATCACGTTCAAGTACGCGAGAGTACGCTTTAAATTCTTGTCCAAGACGAATTGGCACAGCGTCTTGTAAATGTGTACGACCCATTTTAATAACATGGTCGAACTGTTCTGCTTTTAATTCAAATACATCGTGCATATAACCCATCGTTTGTAATAAACCTTCTAACGCATTTAATGTTGCGATATGAATCGCCGTTGGGAATGCATCGTTTGTTGATTGCGCCATATTCACATGACTATTTGGACTAATATAATGATAGTCTCCCTTTTCCATTCCTAATAATTCAAGAGCACGATTGGCAATGACTTCATTTGCATTCATGTTCATTGAAGTACCTGCTCCGCCCTGGATTGGATCTACGATGAAATGATCGTGCCATTTCCCATCAAGAATTTCTTGAGCAGCTTCTGCGATCGCGCCGCCCTTGTTCAATTCCAATCTTCCTACATCTGTATTTGCAAGTGCAGCTGCTTTTTTTACAATTGCGAACGCTCTAATTAAACCTTCATGGATTTTGTATCCTGTAATTGGGAAGTTTTCTACTGCCCGCATAGTTTGTACGCCGTAGTACGCATAGTTTGGTACTTCTTTTTCACCTAAAAAATCTTTTTCAATTCGCACACCATTTTTAACTTCAGTTAATGTTGCCATGATTATTCACTCCTTAACGATTTCTTATGCTGCTTCTGTTTGTTTGACTGTTTCTACATATTGTTTTGCTTTCTCATTATCGAATTCGCCTTCCCACTTCGACATTACAATGGCCGCTAATGCATTTCCTAATACATTAACAGATGAGCGAATCATATCTAAAATGCGGTCAATTCCCGCAATTAACGCGATACCTTCTAGTGGTAACCCCATTGAACCTAACGTTGCTAGTACAACAACGAACGATGCACCTGGAACTCCCGCCATACCCTTGGATGTTAACATGAGAACGAATAGTAACGTTATTTGCTCTGTCAGTGACATGTGCACACCGTACATTTGGGCAACAAACAATGCCGCTAACGCTTGGTAAATAGCCGATCCAGTCAAGTTAAATGTATAACCTGTCGGAATTACGAAAGAGGCAACTGCCTTTGGACAACCGAACTCTTCCATTTTTCTCATTATATTAGGTAAAACAGCTTCTGAACTTGCTGTCGTAAATGAAAGAATAAGTTCTTCTTTTAAAATTTTCATTAATGTAAAAATGTTTACGCCAACCATTCGAGCATTAATACCTAATACAATCACAACGAATAGTATAACAGTTACGTATACAGCTAGCACTAGTTTTCCTAAAGGAAGTAGTGTTGCTACACCAAATTTTGCAACCGTAACAGCAATTAATGCGAATACACCAAATGGTGCAAATTTCATAACTTGATTTGTAACCCAAAACATCGCTTCGAGTACACCTTCAAAGAAGTTAAAGACAGGCTTTCCTTTTTCCCCAATTGCCGCAACTCCTAAACCGAATAGTACTGAGAAGAAAATAATCGGTAATAAGTCACCTTGTGCAATCGATTCAAATACGTTTTTCGGTACAATATGAACAATTGTCTCAGCAAAACCTTTCTTCTCTGTAGCATCTGCTGTTTGTTTATAAGAAGAAATATCGCTTTGCTGTAAGTTATTCATATCAACGCCATTACCTGGCTGGAATATATTTGCCGCAAGTAATCCCATTAAAATAGCAATTGTCGTAATAATTTCGAAATAAAGAATTGTCTTACCGCCCAGTTTCCCAAGCTTCTTCATATCTCCTACACCAGCTACCGCAACAATTAATGCTGAAATAACAATCGGCACTACAATCATTTTAATTAAGTGAATAAATATATCCCCAATTGGTGTGATATAAGAAATTGCCGTTTTATTACCGTAAAAGATTGCCCCTACTACAATCCCTAAAACAAGCGCGACAAAAATTTGTGTTGCCAATCCGAATTTTTTCATTTATGTTCATCCCCTTCTTGCGAACGCTTTCATTTCGTATTTATAAAAGCTTACTCACACATCATATAGGGGAACCTACAAAATCATACAAAAACCTACAAGTTCGTCACAAAAAATTCAAAAATTTTTCTTTTCTTTTTCATTGACACCATTTTATCAAAAAACCGATAAAATATACTTGATAAGTAATCAGATTGTTTTGTATAATCAAAAAGATATATACTTACAACAAATCAAAATGAAAAGGAGTGGATGGTATGAAAAATTATGTACAGAAATTTGTTCTATCTTCTTCTTTTCTTTTTCATTTTCTTAAAAAGGAACAAGGGCATTCGCCTTTGTTCCTTTTTTATTGCGATCTATATAGGGGGAATGGTTATGAAACCATATAAACGAGTCTTAATTAAACTAAGCGGTGGCGCACTTGCCGATCAAACCGGAAATAGTTTTAACTCCAAACGATTAGAACATATCGCAAACGAAATTTTATCCATTGTTGATTTAGGTATCGAGGTGTCCATCGTAATCGGTGGCGGTAATATTTTCAGAGGTCATTTAGCTGAAGAATGGGGAATCGATCGTGTAGAAGCTGATAATATCGGTACACTAGGAACAATTATTAATAGTTTAATGCTTCGCGGTGTTTTAACTAGTAAAACAGAAAGAGAAATACGTGTTATGACATCCATTCCATTTAACGCAGTAGCCGAACCATACATTCGCCTACGTGCAGTCCACCATTTAGATAACGGTTATATCGTTATTTTTGGAGGCGGGAACGGGCAACCATTCGTTACGACAGATTATCCAAGTGTCCAAAGAGCAATTGAAATGAATAGTGATGCTATATTAGTCGCAAAACAAGGAGTAGATGGCGTCTTTACTAGTGATCCAAAACATAATAAATCAGCGAAAATGTACAAAAAACTAAACTATAACGACATTGTTAGGCAAAACATACAAGTAATGGATCAAGCCGCTTTATTACTTGCCCGTGATTATAATTTACCAGCACATGTCTTTAACTTTGATGAGCCTGGAGTAATGAAAAGAATTTGCTTAGGTGAGCATGTGGGGACATTGATTAATGATGATGCTTCACTGCTTGTGCATGAAAAATAGTTATTTCCACCAAAAAAGGTGTCTATAAAAGACACCTTTTCTTCCTTAATTCTCATAAATAAAAATCAAATACCCCCGCCAATTTCTCCTTACACCGCTCCCAAAAAGATAAATTCTCAAAAAACGTTTTCTTCATTTCTTTCGAATCGCGAAAATCCTCTGTTAACGCCTTATTCACTTCTGATACGATAGTCCCACCATGAATATACAAATTCATCTCATCATTAATATAAAAGCTACGTGCAGTTATGTTCGTTGTACCGATAACAGTTAGTTCATTATCAATTAACATTAACTTCCCATGAAACATCCCTTTTTTATAACCATATACCATAATCCCGTTATTAACAGCTTGACGTATGTACGGATATGCTGCTTCTTTAATGAGAGGAATATCCGGTTTATATGACCAAAGTATTTTTACTGTAACGCCACGTTTTTGTGCTCCAATTAAAGCACTCATTAACTCTTTATTTTTCGCTATAAAATAAGGTGTTGTAATGACAATTGAATGCTTCGCTTCTTTTATTAATTCTATATATTTTTCAGCGACATGATGCCCATTGTAGCTAACGATTGTATGTAATGTATTCCCTTTACTCGCTTTATTCGTACTTCTCTTTATATGTTCTTTCGTATCCCGCTTCCAATCTAAAGCGAACTGCTCTTCTAAATCTTTTGCTCCTTCTCCTCTTATCCTTACATGATAGTCACGCCAATATCCAAATCGCTTATCTTTTCCTAAGTACTCATCTCCTATATTAAAACCACCTGTATATCCAATCTCCCCATCAACCGTTGTAATACGGCGATGATTACGATGGTGAAGTGAATAAAATCCGAATGGCAATTCAGGGTTTCTACTATATGTAAAATGTACACCACTTTCCCGCAATTCATTTTTCATATTTCTTTCAAATGATAAATCATTAATGCGATCAACTGATAAATAGACGTTTACTCCTTCTTTCGCCTTCTCTTTTAATAAGTTTAAAAAAGTATGGCTACTTTTATCATCCGACAAAATAAAAAAATATGTGTAAATAGATTGTTTCGCTTCTTTTATATCAGTAAATAACTGTTTATAAAATGACTTCCCTTCTACATATAATTGAAAGTCACTATAATGAGGAGCGTACTCTGTCGGCATGTTTTTACCAGCTTCCATTTCCCTACCTAAAGTAACATCAATATGCATCCAAATGAATATAAAAATGAAAATAGCCATAATAATAGAAGTAACTCGCAATATTTTTTTTATCATTTTGATTTCCTTCCGCTCGTTTTCTTTCCACCTTTCTATTTTGTCATTCAAATTTAGATTTCATGCTTCATACAAAAAAGGATGTGACTTAACGTCACACCCTTGTTATATTAAACAAAGTTCCTCGCATCATTATTTCTTCCAAACTTATAAATCGCAATTAAGAAGAAGGCAATTGCAAAAGCAAATAAAATTAAAATGTTTAAATACAACTCCGAGAACGGTATTCCTTGTTGTAGCTTTGATACTGTATCTAACAACCAGCGCTGCGGAAGAAAATTAGCTACTTTTTGCACTGCTTTTGGCATAATGTCATACGGGAAATAACATCCAGCAAGTAAACATGTTGGTACTATCACTAGATTTTGCAATGCATTTGAAGCAGTTGAACTTTTTGAAAAAGACACAATGACTAATGATAAACCAATTGCAATTAAAGCGAATATCATAAGCACACCAATCATTACTATGAAAGGCATATTAATATTTGTATGAAAAACATTCGTCATAAAGAATACTGCAATTATAATTTGCAATGTTAATATCATCATATTTACTGCGACATTAGATAATATAAATTTCTTTCCGTCAATTGGTGTTGATAATAATCTAAAATACGTTCTGTTCTCTTTTTCTTTTAAAATAAATCCTGATAAGTTCACTGCTGAAAACAGCATAAACATAATAAGATAACCCATCGTTTGGTTTGTCATATCCTTATTTTTCGAAGTATCTTCTAGCGTCTCCGTTTTCATATTAAATGCACTTTTTTGATACCCTGCGTACATATTATCAAATGCACTTTGATCTGTTCCTGCCACTTTACTAATCGCTGCTACATTATCAATATAGTTGTATACATATGATTTTATAAATCCTGTTACTTGATCACCTTTAATCGATGAAATTTCAATATGATCTGGTTTCCCTTCTCGAACACTTTTTGAAAAACCAGAATCTAATGTAATAACTCCATCAAGTTTTTTGGAAGTAAGTTTATCTTCTACTTCAGACTCCTTAACCTTACTCACATTCACATGATTTAATCCTTCTAAAAACTTTATCGTATCGTTTGCTATCGACTCATTTTCTTTATTTACAATCCCGATATTTAACGTTCCTTGCCCTGCATTTCCGTATATCGAAAAAGAGATAAGCGTTCCGATTATTGGTAAACTAATAATAATGAATAACCCTTTTTTATTTTTCAAAAGTACAGATAACGTTTTTTGTATGAGCCATAAAATATCTTTCATACTATAGCCCCTCCCGTCTACGTAATGCAATAATTGCAATTAATAAAAAGAGTGCTGATATTCCAAGGTTTAAAGAAATGACTGGTAGCGCTGCCCCTACATCATTCGCATAAATAATTTTCATAACAGCTGTATTTGCCCACGTTAATGGTGATAAATTCGTAACGAAATTTTCTTCTACTACGAAATATGCACCACCAAAAATAGAAGCTAATTGCACTACTACCATAATAATTGCTCTTGATGATTCAGCTGTTTTCGTAATATATCCGATTCCTAAACCGAAGCTAATTGCTAGAAAGACTTGTGTTAATAAAATAATAAATATGATTCCAAAATGATCGCCCCAATTCGCTTGAAAAACAAATTTACTAAATAACATAACGAGTAATATGCACAGGGCATTTGCTACTAGACTACCAAGTACTTTTCCAATGAATATTTCAGCCTTACTTATTGGTGCAGCAATGAGACGATCTCCTGTTTTACGTATTCGTTCTCTTCGAATTAAAGAACTCGCTCCCATTGCAGCATATAGTGCAATCATCGTTGTCATTACAACCGCATAGTAATCCATAGAACCGGGCTTTTTCGCGGCTTGTAAAGATGTTTCTTTTATATAATCATTATGATTTCCGTTTGAAATAACTGTGCTCACCTTAGTAGGATCTACTTTTGCAACTTCTGCCGCTACGTTGTACTTATCAACAAATGTTGTAAGCATGCCTTCCACAATGCTTCCCTCAATACTACTTTTGTCACTTCCGTAAGTTTTTGCACCATCTTTATTTAATTCTACATAAGCAGCAAATTTATTTTGCTTCACCGCTTCCTTCCCATCTATACCTTCAGAAGCTTTTTTAAAATGAATACCCGATTTATCAACTTCTTTCGCAAATGCTTCAAATGCTTGAGAAAACGTGCTACTTGCTTCATCCTTATATAGCACTTGTATATCTTTAATCGAATGACTATCACTATTAAATGCGTTTGTTAATGCTGTTCCTAGTACAAGCATAAGCACAATTGGAAATGCTAACATAAAAACTAAAGTTCTTACGTCCCTGAAATCTCTTTTAATATGCATAATTGCAATATTGAAGATGTTCAATTGATGAACCTCCCTTTACCTTTTCTTCATTTACCGTTTATTTATCTCGTAAGTTTCTACCAGTCAACGTGAGGAATACTGTTTCTAAGTTTGGAGCCTGCTCCTCTAACGAACGGATTTCAATGTCATGATTGATGAAGTGCTGAATAATTTTATTTAAATTATTTAATCCTGCATCCGAGTTTACTTTAATTACGTTCTCTTCAATTTGAACAGCTTTCACTCCATTTATCTCTTTTAACTGTTCTATATCTAAATTTTCTACTGACTTCACTTCAATCCAAATATCTTTCGTATCGGTAATAATTGCTTTTAACTGCTCTTTCGTTCCTTCTGCAATCACTTTACCGTGATCTACTATCGCTATTTTCGTACAAATCTCTTCTACCTCTTCCATGTAGTGACTCGTATAAATAATTGTACTTCCCATTTCATTTAATTTTCGAACAGACTGAAGAATATAGTTTCTTGACTGTGGATCAATTCCAACTGTCGGCTCATCCATAATAATTAACTTCGGTCTATGTGCAATCGCACAAGCGATATTCAGTCTTCGTTTCATCCCACCAGAAAAGTTTTTCGGGTAACTTTTATATTTATCGCTAAGCCCCACAAATTGAAGTGCTTCCTCTACTCTCGCTTTTAGCTCAGCTCCTCTTAATCCGTACAACCCAGCAAAGAATTTCACATTTTCATAGGCAGTTAACTCTTCATAAATCGCAATATCTTGTGGAACAATACCGATATTCATTTTCGCAAATCGATTATGTTTCTTTATATTTTTTCCTAGTATGCTAATTTCACCTTCATTACTTCTTAACAAACCAGCAATCATATTTATCGTTGTACTCTTACCAGCACCATTTGATCCTAAAAAGCCAAATATTTCCCCTTCTTTAATCGATAAAGACATATTATCAACTGCGATGAAATCACCAAATTTTTTCGTTAAATTTTTAATTTCTAATGTATTCATCATTTTCACCCCTATTTCGGTTTCTCTGCTATTAGTATAAACAAAAAGAATGAACCTGCTCAGTGCAGAAATTCATTCTTTTCACATGAGAATATTCACTTTTTTCATATGAGATGGTTCATCCTCGTCCCATTCTCTTTATATTGGCAACAACATCGTTACTGAAAAACCACTTGTCCCATCTACAATAATTTTTCCGTTTACAGACGCCGTTCGCTCCTCCATCCCCATAATACCAAGACCTTTTTTAACAAGAGCTGCCCCTTTTCCGTTATCCTTCACTTGTACTTTCACCATCTTGTTAAGCACATGAATATCGATTGAAATGACTGTCGCATCAGCATATTTCATCGCATTCGTTAGTGCCTCTGTAACATTTTCACCAATAATTTTCCACTGTATAGGAGAAATCATATCTAAGTTCCCTTTATAAACGAAAGGAATATTCACATCATGCTTACTGGCAAATTCCTCTATGAACAATTTCATACGATGAATGCCAATTTGCTCAGTTGGTGGCTTCATATTTTTTAATGTAATCCGAATACTTTCAATTCCCTCTTTTGAAATATGAATTGCATTTTGTAATAACTCGGCAGATTTCTCTTTATCTCTCCCCATTACTCTCTTTGCTGCTTCCATTTGAATTAGCGCACCTGTCATCGAATGGCCAATTTTATCATGAATTTCTTGTGATAACCGATTTCTCTCTTCTAACTTAAATGTGTACTCTGATTGCCTTATGTACTCTTTATTTTCATGTAAGCTTTTCGTCAGTCGCTGCATATCTTTACGCATCTTATCATTTTGTGATTCAAGCTTTAATACGCGCGATATATACCGTTCTGCCATAATTAATACGAGGAAAGAAAATGCAACAATTAATCCATATGTCATTCGAATACTTTCATCTGTAAATATAATAGGAATCATCATAATGATAAAGAGTTGCCATCTCTTCTCTATATAACGAAATATAATTTCATATAAGTTCAATGGTAAAAACAAAATAAAAAACGGATGAACCTTCCATGTAAATAACATAACTAAGCCAATTGACACAGAAGTTAATATGTTTTTGTACGTATCTTTTTTAAATATAGATATTAGCACGTTTACAGAAAGATATAAAAGCAAAGTAAGTATAATCCATGGTAAGTTCGCAACATTTAAATAAATGTAACTAAACACAATATATATAAAGACAATTAATTTACTTACAATTAACCAAAATTCCATATCTTTAATCTACTTTCCCTGTTAAATAATAAATCGCAATTTGTGTACGATGTTCAAGTCCAGTTTTCCCTAAAACTGATGTAATATAATTTGCAATCGTTCCTTCTGATATGAAAAGTTGCTTTGAAATTTCTTTATTCGAGAAACCTTTCGCAATTAATGCGATAATACTAAGTTCTCTTTCTGTAAAAAGACTTGTATCTATTTTACATTCGTCCTCTTTGCTTTCCATTAAATTAGACTTGATTTTATCAAGCACTACATCTTGCATAACAGTTTGACCGTTATATACCCCTTTTATTGCATCACGAATACGCTCTGGATCATTATTTTTTAATAAATAACCTTTCGCCCCGTTCTTCACTGCGTCCAAAATATATTCATCATCATCGAACGTCGTTAAAATTAACGGTTTCGTTTTCGTCTCTTCACAAATGAATTTCGTCGCCTCTACCCCGTTCATATTTGGCATGCGAACATCTAATAGAGCGATATCAACGTCGTTCTTTTTGCAATATTCCACCGCTTCTTTCCCATCGTTTACTGTATCTACTACTTCAAACTCTTCATATGTATTTAAAATAATTTTCATGCCTTCTCTAATAAAAGAATTATCATCTGCGATTAATATTTTAATTTTCATGTTTGTTAGTAAGGACTACTCCCTACTGACATTCACATCCTTTCTTCCCGTAACGTTTCCTACTTGCCCATTATATACTTCTCTTTACCATTTTTTCACACCTTTTTTCATATAGCCTCCTTCCTAAAAATATATTATTCTTTTTTTACAACATGTGTAGGGTAACCTGTCATTTCTTACGTCTATATAATAGAATGCGTCAAAAAGGAGGGAGAGACCCATTGAGGAAAAACAATTAATTGAAAAAGCACAGCAAGGAAGCGAACATGCTTTTCGTATCCTTGTGCAAACATATCGTCATTATATTTTTCAAGTTATCTTTTCTATTTTAAGACATGAAGAAGATGCGAAAGATGTTACACAAGAAGTATTCGTAAAAATTCACGCCTCTCTCCCTAATTATCAATTTCGCGGATTAAAAACGTGGATGGCGCGTATTGCCACCAATCACGCTATTGATTATAAGAGAAAGAAAGCTAGAGAAAATGAAGAACTCTCCTTATGTAAAGAAACTGAAGAAAATATAAAATCCTCTCATAATATCGAGGCTTTATTATTGACGAAAGAGCAAAAATTACTCATTGCTCAAAAACTGAGAGAACTTCCCGAAAATTACCGTGACGTCGTTCTCGCACATTACTTAGAAGAAAAAAGCTATCAAGAAATTGCTTTGCAGGAAAATATCGAAGTGAAAACAGTCGAAATGAAACTGTATCGGGCAAGAAAATGGATTAAAAAACATTGGAAGGAGGAAGAGTTTCTATGATGCATTATTCAAAAGAAGATTGGCGCAATTATACATTAGATTTTATAGAAAGCAATGAACGTGAATCTATGGAAGAACATCTTTATGAATGTGATCATTGTTTAGCACTTTATATGGAAAGTATTGATGAACAACATGAAAACCTTCCAATGATAAATGATGATTCATTTACGAACGAAGTTATGACGCAAATTAATTTTGAAATACTACAGTCTAATGAAAATATAAAAACAAACTCGCTAAAGCGCACGATCATTCACTACATAATTGCAACTGCGGCTACAATTATTTTTATGGTAAGTGGTTTATTCCAGTATATTTTCACAGCGACATCAAATTTCGAGAAATCTTCAAAACATAACGAGTCTTCTATCTCACAACAAATTGTAAACAAATCAGTAGACACATCGAAAAAGAACGGAGGTTCAAAGTATGAATAAAAATCCCTTTTTAGCACTTGTATTAGGGCTAATTCCCGGGCTTGGACATTTATATTTAAAAAAGTTTGGACGGTTTATTTTATATAGCGGAGGGGCTGTATTTCTATTTATCTTTGCAGCATTTTGTACAATAGCATTAGGATCCCGTGATATTGCTTTTCTTTCTCTATTTTTACTAGTCGTGTTATGGGCGATTAATTTATTAGATTTAGTTATCACTATTATTAATCAATCGAAAAAACAAGCTGCCGGAGAATTTACAGAGTCATCTAAAGAGAGCGAACGATTTTATATCATTCTTCTATCCATCATTCCTGGACTTGGACATTTTCAATTAGGCCTTATGCAACGTGGACTTACATTTTTAGTAGCTTGCACAGGAATAGGAAGTATGATTATTTTCGTTGCGCTCTTAACATCACAAGAAGGTTTCCTTATCTTTCTTATTACATTACCTGTTTTATGGATTTACAATTTCTTCGATGTTGTGCAGCAACTACAGAAAAAAGAACGTGGCGAGCAACTAGATGATCGTACTATTTTCGAAGAGTTTGAAGAGCACCGTGAACACGGAAAGAAAAGTAAAACATTCGCTTCTATTTTAGCGATGTTTCCTGGAGCAGGGCATATGTATTTAGGCTTACAACGCCGTGGTCTTCAGCTTATGGCAGCCTTTTTACTTTCAATATATTTACTCGACTTATTAAGACTTTCAGCGTTTTTATTTTTAGTACCAATCATTTGGTTCTATAGCTTTTTTGACGCT
Source organism: Bacillus fungorum (assembly GCF_002746455.1). Lineage (GTDB taxonomy): Bacteria > Bacillota > Bacilli > Bacillales > Bacillaceae_G > Bacillus_A > Bacillus_A fungorum. The sequence continues at coordinate 17,128 of NZ_NWUW01000034.1, forward strand.
TTACAGCAAACTGCAAAGTATGGAAAAGAACGTGTAAATGACGAACCTATCATTGATTATTTTATCAATCATCAAAGATGGATCGGTATTGGGTTAATTACACTCGGTGGTTATTATTTACTAGATCAAACAGTCCTTCCTATTTTGAATGATTACTTCGCAACTATATTTAACATTCATCTTAGCGAGCTGTATTATCGCTATTTTCAAACATCTATCGTTGCACTCCTCTTAATTGGCGGCGGCTTTAAATTGTTACTTGGAAATAAAGAAAACAAAGGTGGTACAAAAGAATGAGAACATGGCGCGTTGGAACATTTTCAATGGGGCTTTCTATTATTGCATTAGGTTGCTTCTTACTATTTTCAGTTATAAAAGGTACTGAGGTATTAGATTCCTTAACAGCATGGTGGCCTGTTTTACTTATTATACTTGGCGTGGAAATTTTACTATATCTTCTATTTTCTAAGAAGGAACAATCATTTATTAAATATGATATTTTTAGTATTTTCTTTATCGGCGTTTTAGGAAGTGTTGGAATTGCTTTTTACTGTTTATTATCAACTGGATTACTAGAAGAAGTTCGTCATTCTATTAATACAACTAGACAAACGAGTAATATTCCAGGTGGACAACTTGATATACCTGAATCTATTAAAAAAATTGTAGTGGATGCAGGGCATCACCCTCTAACAATAGAGGGAAATAATACAAATCAAATTCACCTTCTTGGAACATATGAAATGACTATGAAAGCTAATGAAAAACTCAATTTAAAACAGGAAGATTTTCTTTCCGTTCAAACAGCTGGGGAAACGATGTATATCACTTTGAAATCATTACCAGTTCAACATACATTATGGAATTCAGCACCACAGGTAAAACCAACACTCGCTCTTCCACAAAATAAAAATGTGGAAATCCGTGCTTCAAATAACGAACTATCTCTTTATCCTGGTCAATTACAAAATAATTGGTTTGTACAAGAAAGCTCAAGAGTGTCTGTCCATCTTGCAAAAGAGAGTGATGTATCTTTAATCGCCGTAACAAACAAAAAAGAAGCGCCCGGAAACACACCTTGGGAACAAGTTGAAGATTTAACGAAAAAAGAAGATAATACTTCAGAAGAAAATCCAGAATTAATCGACCGAGAATATTGGTATAAAAATTCGATTAAAACAGGAAATGGGACGTACAAGCTAAACATTGAGAAAGCTTACAATTTAAATGTAAGTGTTATCGAAAAATAAAAAACCTTCCACAATTGTGGAAGGTTTTTCTCATATAATCGCTTTAATTCCTTCTAACACTAATCCAATCATAAATCCGCAAACAGCCCCATTAACTCGGATCCACTGCAAATCTTTACCGACATTATTTTCAATCATTTCGATTAACGTTTTATCATCTAACTTATCAAGGTTTTCTTGCACAAGCTTTCCGATCTTCGAATGGTTATTCTCAACAAGTTTCACAACTTGTTTTTGTAACCACTCTTCTATTTTTTGAACAGTCATTTCATCTTCTTTTATTTTATTCATTTGTGTTTGTAAAAATGGAATAACATATTTATCAGTAAATTCTTCATTGTTTGCAAAGGTAACTGCTTTTTGCTGCACTTGTTCCAGCATCTCTTTAATTTTGTCAGTAGCATTCCAATTTGAAATCCACTTTTCTTTCCAATTTTCTAATTCTTGTAGTAACGCTTCATTTTCTTTTACATTTATAATTTCTTGGCGAATTTTCGCTAATATAAGTTGTCTCGTGCTATTATCTGCATCTTGTAAGCTGTTAATATTGCTAATAATAAATTTCTGCAAAATGCCGCCAATTTTATCTTCATCTACAATATTCATAAACGATTTCAACGTAAACTGCAAGAATCCATCTACTTTTATATTTTCCATCGCCTTCATACCTAAGCTTCCGAGCTGATAACGCGCTTCAGCTTGTGCTGTCCAATCTTTCACTTTTACTAATATGTAATCAAGTGTCTTTTCATCATATTCTTGCACAACTAATTGATCAACAAGCACTTGTAAAATGTTACTTGTATTAATTGTATGTAAATACGTCTTTAATTCTTTTTCAATAATAACCGCTAATTTCTCCGTATCTATTGTAACAATCGCCTTCTCAGCAATTGTTACAATTCCTTTCTTCACAGCATCAGACTGCATTTCTCTCTCTGCAATTTGCAGCACCATTTGTGCTAGCTGCATTTCTTTTACTTTATTCGTAATACTTTCTTTCGTTAGCCACTCATTTTCTAACGTGTGAATGAGCCCTTTCGTTACTCGTTTACGATTTTTAGGTAATAACGCTGTATGGGGAATTGGAATTCCCATCGGATGACGGAATAAAGCTGTAACTGCGAACCAATCCGCAAGTCCGCCAACCAATCCAGCTTCAAATCCCCCTTGTATAATCTCACCAGCTACCGTTCCTTGAAAAGGGATAGAAGCAGCAAAACCTACTCCCATAATCCCAAGCGAAATACCCGCTATATATTTAGTCTGTAATGACATCGTATACACATCCTCTTATTATGTAAAATAAAGCTTTTTGTTGTATTTATACAATATTAATTATCCTTTATATATACTATAAAGAACTATTGTGAAAATAACAAAGATTTTTATGTACATGAAAAAATGAGGCTACAACTAGCCTCATTTCCCTTATATTGTTAATTCTAAACCTCTCTTATAATACTCATTCATTACATCTTTTGGAACCATACTTCCACCCGTTCCCCACACAATATGAGTACCTTTCTTTATCTTCCCCATTAACTGTTGTTTTTGTAAATACTCATCTTCTTTACATACTTTCACTGGTCCTATCATACCCGCTAGTGCAGAAGGCTCTAAATAAATATTTTCCGTATCAGCCAGTTCTTTTAATAATCTATACAACTCTTCATCACTTACTGTGTAATTCCCACTTAAAAATGGTTCCATCGTTTTACCGACAAATCCAGACGGTCTCCCTACCGCAAGTCCGTCCGCGTCTGTTACATTATCAATCCCGATATCTTGAACAGCAATTTTATCATGAAGTCCTGTCATTAAACCGAGTAACATACATGGCGAGTGCGTTGGCTCCGCAAAGAAACAGTGTACGTTGTCTTTATACAATAACTTTAAACCAAATGCGACTCCGCCAGGTCCGCCCCCTACTCCGCACGGCAGATAAACGAATAAAGGATGTTCTTCATCTACTACAATCTCTAACTCTTCTAATTGTTTTTGTAAACGCGATGCTGCTACTGCGTATCCTAAAAATAAATCATGTGAGTTTTCATCATCTACAAAATAACAGCTAGGATCAGCATCTGCTTGCCTTCTTCCTTCTTCTACAGCTTTACTATAATCAGCTTCATATTCAATAACATTTACACCTTTGCTTTTTAATAAATCTTTTTTCCATTGTTTCGCATCTGCTGACATATGAACAGTTACATTAAAACCTAGTTTTGCGCTCATAATCCCAATGCTTAGCCCTAAATTACCTGTAGAACCTACCGCAATTGAGTATTTTGCAAAAAACTCTCTACATGTATCACTATCTAAAATTGAGTAGTCTTCATCCTCTGTTAACATACCATGCTGCAAAGCTAATTGTTCAGCATGCTTCAACACTTCATAAATGCCGCCTCTAGCTTTAATTGATCCTGATATCGGAAGATGACTATCACATTTTAATAATAATTCTCCTAAAATAGGTTGCCCGTAATTTTTCTCTAAAGCTTGTTTCATAGAAGGAATTTTCACTAAAGGGGATTCAATTATGCCGTTCGTCTCTTTCGTTTCAGGAAAAACTTTCGCAATATATGGTGCAAAACGCTTTAATCTTTCTTCCGCGTCTTTTACATTTCCTTCATTTAACGGTGAACCTTTTATTGCTGTTTCATACTTTTCTATATTCGGGTTTATCCAAAATACTTCTTCTGTTGCAATTAGTTTGTTTAATAGTGGATATTGCTCTTTTATTTTCTCGATTCCTTTCATTCCTCTTCCTCCTCATAACCTTGTAGCTTGCTAAATAATAAATTATAATTAATTTAATTTTAATATAGTTTAACATAAATTATTCATTTTAGTTAATTTTAATTTAATTTATTTAAATATAATTTGATAATCGTTAGGAGATTTTCATTATGGAAAATATAGATATTGGTAAAAAAATTGAAAAACAAAGAAAAGAAAAAGGTTTAACGAGTAAAGACCTAGCAAAGATGGCCGATATTACACCATCTATGTTAAGTCAAATTGAGCGTGGTTCTGCTAACCCTTCCATTCAAACATTAAAGATGCTCGCTAAAGCCCTTGATGTTCCAACATTTAGTTTTTTACTTGAAGATACAAATACAGACGATTTAATTGTTCGTTCTCATAAACGTAAAAAAATGATTATCGATAATTTATCATATGAATTGTTATCACCTGATTTCACAGGGAATTTAGCCACAGCAATTATGACTGTTCCACCGAATACAGCTTCATCAGAAAATGTGCTAGAACATAAAGGTGAAGAATTAGCATTTGTATTAGAAGGGAAAATCACATTATATTTAAACGAAGAAGAATACATATTAGAAACTGGTGATAGCGTAAAAATACCTGCTTATTTAAAACATAAATGGGTGAATCATTTCGAGAAAAATGCGATTGTTTTATTTTCTGTTACTCCGCCGATTTTTTAATATACATATAAAAACAGGTTAATCCTCATAAAAAAATTACGCCTTCCATTGTTAGACTGTATCTAACAATTGGAGTCAATTCATAATTAACTGCCCCCATAAAATTAGACAAAACAATACTGTATTCAGAATAGTATAGACTCAAAAAACTCTTCTTTCCTATAGAAGAGTTTTTTACTGCAATTTTATTCATACATCAAGAGTATCATCAATTATTATATATAAATTAAATCTCTTTAAAACAAAAAAGATGTCCTAGTACTATATCTAGGACATCCCTTTATTTTGTTCTTCTTATACACAATTCATCTAAATTTCCGGATACTATACAACTCTAATATTAAAAAATAATCCAATATATTTTCTACCTAAAACATAGTATTATTATTGGCTGTCTCATTTGGAATCTCTTGAATTACATCCCAGTGTTCGACGATCTTACCATCCTTTATACGAAAAATATCCACTATAGCAACTCCCTTATCTTGAGAATTCGTACGAGAATGTACATGAAGAGCAACTGTATCTCCTTCAGCTACTACACGTTTAATTTCTGCAGAGGAATTAGGTTTTTTAACAAAATCCTCCTTAAAGAAATCCATGAAAGCTTTTCGTCCATCAGCCACAAAAGGATTATGTTGCTTATAATCTTCACTTACATATTTAGGGATAATATCGATATTATGTTTGTTAAAAACTTCATTATAGAAATCAACTACCATCTTTTTATTCTTTTCTTTTTCTGTCACATCATCTTTCGATACTGGTGCAACATTCTCATTCTTTATTGAATTGCCTTTTTTATTGCCAGTGGAAGCTTGGAATATCAAAGTTGACACAATTCCTAAAATAAATACAGAAACAATTATTATTATTAAATTTTTCTCTAATTTCATATATACATACCTCTTCTAATTATATAATTCATTTTCGATAACACGCTTGATGAAGGAAAAAACTTCCCACAATGTGAAGTGAGAAGTAATGTTGGCAAGACCAGTTTTTACTAACACTGCCCCCTATACACGGTATGCTAGAAACTATTAACTTTAACTTAATACCTCATTAACAGTTGCACTGTCCACAATTTGAATAAATTTCTTAACCTTATCGTTCTCATCAAATTCATAAAGATGACAGAAATCAGCTACAAATGATTTTCCTGTTGCTTTAAATGTTCCACTATATTTCCCATAAACGATAACAGTATTATTATTAAATGCATACATTTCATCTTTAGCGCTATAGTTATCCCATTCCGTGCCAAGACGTTCATGTACGTTTTTCACTACTTCATCTGGGCCTATATAAGTACCTGCATATGGAAATCCAGCAGACTCTGTCCAAGATACATTCTCACTTAAATACGCTTTGAAATCATCCAATTTTCCCTCGCCAGTTAACACATACGTTTCATGTAATAATTTTTGATATTTATTCATAGCATTAACCCCATGGCATTTCTTTTGTTACAACTTTTGCACTTAATTCTAATACACCTTTATTAGCATAGCCTGGATATGCTGTATCAAGTTTTGCTACAAAATCTTTTGAAGTTTTACTTTCCTCAGAAGCTTGAATTGCAGTTCTTAGATAATCCATAGTTGCAGTAATCGCTTGATTATCTAATGATTTTTCAATTGATCCATGGCTTGGTACTATTATGTCAGCATTTAAAGCTTGTAATACTTTCAAGTTCGCAATCCATGCCTCCATTGCTGCTTTTGAGCTAGTATCCGCTAAGAATAGATGGATTTCGTTAAATACATCTATTCCCCCAATTAATAATTTCAGTTCTCTGTTAAATAAGCTAGTTCTGTAATCGTCTAAGCCTACTAGTTCAAATGTTAATCCCTGAAAATCAATCGTTTTTTCCTTAAACACTTGAGGCAATACCACATTACTTGGTGCATTTTCTCCAAGTGCATCTTTCCAAACTTTCAATTTCCCTAATACAGAATGAACGATATGTTCAACCGTAGACTCTGTAGCATACGCTATAGCTTCTGGGTATGCAGCTTTCATACTTTCTAATCCAAAGTAGTAGTCAGGATCCCCATGAATAATAAAGATTTTATCTAAAGATAAATCGTTTTTTTTCAAATACTCTACAATTTCTTTCGAATCAGACTGCGTAAATTTTGAGTTTATTAAAAATGCATGTCCTGCTTTCTCAACTAAGGTTGCAGTGACCATGAAACTTTTTTCGTCTGAACTAAACACCGTCAATTTTACATCTTTTTGATTTGTATCGATTGTTTTAAACATAGAATGTTATTCTCCTTTTGTTAAAAGTTATCAAATAGGTCACACATTTTTATCCTGTTCTGACAGAAGCGTTCTCTTCAATTTGCTTGAAGGTGTGATAACATCAGCAAATTGACGGGACATGAATATCATTTTGTATAAGCTAACATGTTTGCTACTTACTTTACCCTATAACTTGAACTCTCTTTAAAAATAAATTGAAACTCTAACTGTAATAAAAAAGATTTAAGTCCATCCACTTCTAGTCTTTTTCAAAACGTTACATGTTATAAACTGTAACTTGAAATTTTTTAATATAAATTTTTAAAACGCGCTTCAATTTTATCTGGCGTCATTACCCCACCACCAATAGGAATAATTTGATTATCCTTTTGTAAAAGTAATGAAGGATAACTATTAACACCAAGCTGTCGAACTTTATTGAAATCGTTTTGGACATCTATTATTGTTTCTTGAGCGTTTAAACGTTCTAGTACTTGTTCAGGATTCAAACCATGCTCAATTGCAATCTTACGATATGTTTCAGGATCACTTAGACTTTTTCCCTCATAATAAAACGCTTTTTGCATAGCCGAAGTGAATTCTAACAAACGGTCTGGCGCTAATGAGCGTAATGCTGAAAAGCCAATTGCAGCATCTTTTGAATTCATTTTAAAAGTACCTTCTTCCACCAATTTTTGATAGGAAGGACCAAATTCTGCACCTGTAAGTTGATTAATTCTTTTATTCCCCTCTTCTATATATGAGAAATTTTTTATTGGTAAATCATCTAAAAATAACCCTCCACATAAAACTGTTAACGGCATTTCAGTGTGTTCTTTGTAAAATCCTTTAATACTTTCTGAAAATCCATAACACCACCCACAATATGCGTCCCATACGTATATAAGATTATCTTGTTTCTTCTCCATTTAAATCTCCTACCTTTATTTTTATTAACCAGTCCAGCTAACACTTAAAATTCTCAGCTAACTTTCTGGCTTATATAAGTACATCTTTTTTATATCTTGTTCTTTTTTGAGTTACCTTACTATATTTTTCAAAACTAACCCTTCCCCAAAAAATCAGATAAGATCTTTAACAAAAGATAATGCTGCACATTATTGCTCCAAAATAGAAGATAATAAAGTTCGGAATATGCCTGGATTTAAATACGTTAGTAACTTTCTACACCGAGCAATAAAATGCGGACTACCATCCTTAATTAAATATATAAACCTTATTTTCACTTTAAATAGCCACAAGTTGTAACTAAATCAATTACAACTCTATGTAACCATTTTAGTTACAACTTTTATAGAAGTCAATTCTTTTTTAACAAAAACATTAAATTTCTATCCTAATAAAGATTTGAAATTAACATTTCAAAAGTTTTAGCTCATTAGAGGCATATCGTCAAAAAGGCGGAGCCCTTAATGCAACTCCACCTTTTTAATATATAAAGAATCATTTGATTATTTAACAGTATGTTTTTAAAGTCTCTATATTTTAGAAAACTTTACAACAAAACCGTATTTCCCTATTTTTTTGAAGGAACAGGATCCATTTTTAATGTTTTTATTCCTTCTTTTAATGTAAACGCATCTGCTCTTAATGTTTTCCAACTATCTTTCGCTGCATTCAGGTTAGGTTTTAAGAATTTAAATTTATTTTGACCTGCTTTTTTGGATGCTTTATCAATATGATTAAGTACTCCTGAATATTGAGAATCTAAATCATGCCATTGTGCTGACATATAGGTAAGAGCATTAATAGCTGATCCAATTGCATTTTGCATTTCAGCAATATTATTATACGCAACTCCAACTACACGATTTAATGTTATTTTATAGTCTACCGTTTGACGTAATTGCACTAATAACGGCTCTAACGTACCTAAATTATTTCTTGCTACCCCTATCATTACACCGCCAGCAATCCATGTAGGAATTGAGGGAACTGATACAGTTATGATTCCATCCGATTCTACTTGTTTAAAATGTCTTACTTGCTCTAAAACATCATTTAGGCGCTTTTCATCTTCATCTATTCCAGATGCTTGGTTTTTTAAAATCGATTGCAAGATATCTTTATGCCCCCCAAATGCTCGTACATCATCTCCAATATTATCTCTTAATTTAGCTAGTTCTTGTATTAAATTTTGTGTATACACTTGATTTTGTTTAATCTCACCTTGTAGGTCTGTAATACCTTCTTTTAATGTATCTGCATCTCCTTCATTAATTGCTTCTACTAATGTATCGTAATAATTGTCAAATGTGGTATCATACTCTACAATCCCTGTCAGTGTATCTAAAAGTTGTTTTTTTATGTGCGTATCCCATTTCGTAGCATGCTCTCTTGCATTCTTTTGATCTTGTAGAATTTGACTAGGTAGATTTGTATATCCTTTAATATCAATTCCTTCAAAGTTAACATCTGGATTATTAATTAACAAATAAGAGTAATCATTCATGGATTTTGCAAATACCCCAGCATCTTGCAAAGCTTTTTTCATCTTTTCGCTGTTTACAGAAAGAGATATATCTTCAGTACTCGTTTGTTCTATTTTATTTTCACTTGCAAAAGCTGCTACTGGAGAAACTACAGTAGTTGTTGTCAGGGTTAAAAATGTCGATACAGCAAGTAGTTTATAAGGAAATTTATTATTCACTTTAATTCCTCCTATACATATATATAAATTTTTAGTTTATTTTTTCTTGTTTAAAAGCAATGTCTTTTGAAATGAATTCTGCGTCCTTATGAATATCATTCCAACTTTGTTTAGCAGCCTTTAAATCGTCAGTTATTAACGAAAGTTTATGTTCTTGCATTTGATCGATATTATCATATAAATCTTTATAGTTTGCTCCCATTTTATTCCATTGTTGCTGAATACTTGTTAGAGACATAATTGCTTGATCAACTGTTTGATACAAATATGTCAAAGTATCTTTTGTATTAGTAAGTGAAATAACTGCTTGGTTAGCAAGATCGGCTTTCATACTTAATTCTCCAATTTTATTTGAAATCTTATTATAAGAGTTCATATGATTAGATGCCTCAACACCAGCTGTTGTTCCTAAACTAATACCCGCTGCCCCTAGTACTGTAAGACCACCAACAACAGCTGGTGTCGCTGTGCCACCAGTCACAACAATTACTACCGCTCCTGCAATCGTTCCAATAACTAAAATAGCTGCTCCTAATCCACCACCAATTGACCAGGCTAATACATTATCAAAATGTGTTTTCTGCGTAGAACGTAGATTCTCAATTTCAGCCTGAAGTTGTGGGACTAGTGCTTGTTTTCCTGCCAATATAGCCGTTAATCCTCCCTGACCATCTGGACCTCCAACATTATTTTTAAAATCTATAGTATTTGTATACAACTTTGTTTTGAAAGCTTCTAACATCTTAATGACTTCCGTAACTTCTTTTGAATTTGTATGAATTGTACCGATTAAATCATCTATACCTTCTTTGAGGCCCGCCTTATCTTTCTTTTTTACAGTATCTACTAGTGTGTCGTAATAATTTTGAAATTGTTCATCATAATTCACAATATTACGTGCTGTCTTTTGAATGCTTGGCTTCGCTGTATCTAACCAGTAATTTGCATTGATTCGTGACAGTTCCTGATTCAGGTGAATGTTTTTGATTAATTCTCCCCCTCCTGAACCTAAATCAATATTGGATAAATTTACATTTGGTTGCTTAATCATTGTTTTTGCGTACAAATCCATTACAAGAATATGTGAACCTGTTTCAGCCAACGCTTTCTTTAACCCTTCAGGTCCTAACGCATACTTTTCTATTTTCTGTTCTTGAACTGTCTGTTCTTTAGCTGTCTGTTCTTGTGCAAGTGCATGAATAGTACTACCATTTGTAGCAGTTATAACCGTTGCTAAAGTGGCCAAAGTTATGACCTTAAATGGGAATTTCATTATTTGATTCTCCTCCTTATTTTCAGTTGCTTTTTAATCTTTCGTTAAACCTAACTTCTTAATATTAAAATTTATTAACTTGCTCTTCGAGTTGAGTTGTTACATTTTTTAGTCGTCTTAATATAGCTTTTTGAGACTGAGTATTATTTGTATCAACTTCAGTTGATAATTTTGTAATACTATTATTTATTAGATTCAAATCCTCTTTGTAGCGTTTCATTAAATTAATTTCTCCATCTACTTGGTTAGCAAATGTATGCAAATCATTTTGCATGAAAAGAATCATTGATTTTTGTAAATCTGCCACTGTTAATTTAGTTGTTAAGTTATATAATTTCTGGTTTTGTTTCTCTAAATCATTTAAATGTGCTATTTGCTCTGTTGTTAGTTTATTAATTTCAGCAAAAGTACTATATGTTTTTTTTATTTTTTCAGGGTCAATCACTTTCATAAGATCATACTCTTTCGTTTTTGTAACTGCAGCTGCGGCGATTTCACCTTTTTTACTTTTCTCTATCGCTTCACGTGCTTCTTTTTTGGCCGCCTCAATTTCTATATCTGATTTTCCCTTTTCTTTTGCTTCTTTCTCTGCTTTCTTCTCTGCGTCTACAATAGCATTGTTTATTTCTTTTCCTTTGTTATACGCTACTACTGCTGTTTGAGCAACCGGTTCAATGATATCTTTTGATAAACTATAAATTTCTTGGAATACCTTCAGCCCTTGTTCATTTAAAGCTCCTGGTAATAATGCTATTTGCTGTAAATCATTTTGAATTGATTTTTTTGTATCTAGCATTTCAGTTTTTAACTTATCTATTTTTCCTGTTCCCTCTGAACTAAGGATACTCTGTGCTTTTGTCACATCGGTATCAAGATTTTTCAACTTCTTATCTACCTGTAGTTTTAGATCTGTTAACTCATTAATTTGACGTTGCACACTTTCTTGGTTTGTTATGGTCATATCTTGAAGGACTTCCAGTCTATCTGTAAACCCTTCTTTATCTTCCTTATTATCTACAAACCCTTTTAATGTTGGATAATAACTATTAAATTTAGTTACAAATCCTTTACTTTTTGAATTTAATAGAATTAATTTTGGGTATAGTTCTGATGACCACTCTTTCATATCTTGTTTAATTAGAAATTGATTTGTATTTAAAGATGGAACTTCTTCAAGTTGTACATTCGGACTTGCTAAGGCTCCATCTATAAAGGTTTGTGTTAATTTGGAGTGTGCACCTATTTTTCGTAATGCTGAGGAAATATCTATATTATCTTGTTTCATTTCTGCCTGAACGATTGGCATTGCGAGTGTATTAATAGGAATAGTCGCACCAGAAACAATTGATGTTATTAAAAATCCTGCCATAATTTTATTCTTCATTCCGTACACCTCTTCACTATTATTTTTTACGATATTAATCGTATACATTGTAAAATCTAACGTTAGAATTTCTCCTCTCGTACACTCGATTTTTTAATAGAGCGTAAAGACTTTACTTCCCCATCATTTAAACACTATGTTTTTCATAAGTAAACTAGAAAATCGCATTTGTTATATTTGATTTTTCTGACATTAAACGTTTTATTTTTTTAAAGTTATACTTAAAAAACTTAAGTATAACTATCACTTCACGAGGTGAAGTAATTATACTAAGATAATTAAACGAAAATTTTAATGATATCATTCAATCTTAATATATATCTTTTAAAAAAATGATTTTAATATAATTTTATGGTTTTTTATGTATATATGTACTTTATATGAATATGTAAAATTGCATATTTACAAATGAAGTGATCCCATAAAGTTAGACAAAACAGCATTGCCTTCAGAATAGTATATCTTCTTTCCTATAGAAGAGTTTTTTACTGTGATTTCACTCATACATTAAGCGTTTTATCAATTATTATGTATAGACTAAATCCCATTAAAGCAAAAAAAGATGTCCTAGTACCATATTTAGGACATCTCTTCAATTTACTCTTCTTATACATAATCTATCAGCCTATTCATTATATTTTATCAATTATAACTTGCCTTTTATACCACCGGTTCAGCAGTCTGCCTTACTTTGTCTGCACATGGCTATTTCTTAATGTTTTTGAATCAATAAAATCCCTAAACTAATAACAAATACACTCATTATTTGTTCTATTGATAAACCAAATAGAACCGAATTTTGTTCATTAATAAACGAAATAATGATATGAGCAAATCCCTCAATAATTAGAAAAACACTTATATTTTTTCCATTTCCTATCCTTTCATTTTTTATCCATAACAAGCCCATTATACAAAGAGCAAGGATGATCTCGTATGCGAAAATGGGGTGGTATAAAAATTTAGATTCATATATTTTCATTCCCCATGGTAGTGTCGTTTGTGCACCTACTTCTCGATGGAATAAAAAATAAAAGATACTACTCATGCACAATGCAAAAGGCAATACATCAAGTAAAATACGAAGCGAAAATTGCTCCTTTTTACTTCTCCAAACAATGTATACACTTGCCATTATGCATCCTACTATAATATGCTGCATACTTCCTATAGCTAATAATGCTTGCAATGGCGACCTAATAGCCCATACTGGATTTAAAATTGCTGGTGTAAATTTCCATACAAATACGATGATAAGAAAAGCATTTGTTACAGCATCCATCATTTTTTCATATGGTACACTTTGTTGCTTCATCTTTCGTTTCATTAACATAAATCCAAATAGACTTCCAATTATAAGAGATACGGGTTGTAACCTTACGATCCACTCCATCACTACAAAATCCCCTCTTTAACTCTCAATTAATTTCTTAAATTTCTCTTCTAATTGATCTGGAGGTAATACGCCTCGTACTTGCTCTACTATAATTCCATCTTTATTAACAAAAAATGTCGTTGGTAACGAGAATACTTTATAATCTAATCCAGCAACTCCGTCCATATCTAGTAAAACAGGAAACTTAAATCCATGACGATCTGCAAATGCACTCGCTTCTTGTACTGGATCTCCGATAGTTGCATTTACCGCAAAAATTTCAACGTCCTTTTTATATTTATCATACATATGAACTAAGTCAGGTGCCTCCATTTCACATGGGCCACACCACGATGCCCAAAAATTAATAACATATGGTTTTCCTTTTGCATCATTTAACGAATACAACTCCCCGTCTAATCCTTTTAATGTTATGTCTGGCGCTTTAAAGCCTACTTGTGGTAATACTTCTTTCTCTTGTAACTCTGCTTGCTTCGCTTTTCTTTCCTTTTCTTCTTTCTTTGAATTATAAAAGTTAACACCCGCCCAAACGAGCGCTCCTACTAGTATAATAGCAATTAGTTTCTTCACTTTTTTCCTCCTCATTTTAAAACCCTGTAAATCCACCAAATAGACGGATAAAGAACGCTGTAATTTTTGTCATTTGATTTGTATACAATAAAATACCTGTAATATATGATAAATAAGATGGATATAGCGGTAAAAAAAATGGTGATATAAATGACAATACTCCTGCCCCAGCTACAAGCCAAATTGTTAAATCTGCTGCATTCGTTTTATTCCCCTTGAAGCACTACAATATGTAGTTCTAATTCTAAAAAAAAGAGGCTATATGCACTCTCCGACAATAAGTACAACCGACATACAGAATAAACCTAATGTTACATATACCGAATTCGTATGTAACGGAATATTAAGCTTAACAACTTTTTCATTTAACACTTGCTCGATTCGTAAATTTATTGCTGTTTTTGCAAATGAAGCTGTAACACATCGATTTTCCATTGTCTTTATTTTAATTAATTTTAATAACGCGCTACCTAACTCGAATTTAGATTTCATTTTTCGCATCGCATACTTATCTGCAGCTAACTCCTGATACACATGATAGCGCTGTAATAGCCCTTTTAATATTGGGATGTACACCATTCCTTCTGCTAATAACGTAAAACAAAATAATTTTAACGGATCTCGATTAGTTTGATGATATTCTTCATGAAAAATAATCGCATCCATTTCTTCATCTGAAAATGTTTGAAGCATCCCTTCCGACATGACAACTTTCGGACGAAATAATCCAATTGTAAATGCCGCAACTTCTGCGGTCGGCAATATATATATTTGTTTTCCTTTTCGAACGAAAGGGATAAGTACTTTTTGTAATTTTTTACTATAGAAAAATTGTCGCCACATTCTTTTGCACACGATGAACACAGTAAGTAGTAGAAATCCAGCAATTATACTACGAATGAGCGATAATTCCTTCATATGTTGTTCTAACTGGAACAAGCAAAAATTCGAAAGAAAGAACGCCTTATTTTGAAACAGAAATGGATATGTAACGTAATACACTAACATACTGAAAAAGAGGGTACTCACAATGACTGCTAACAATACGATTTTACGCATTTGCCATTTCATTTCATTAACCCTCTTTTTTTAACTGACTCAATTTTTCTTCTAATTTTTTTATTAAAGTCGGATCAGCTTGCTCTAACTCATCTAGCATATGATTTACAACTAACTCTCCAAATTCCCCCATCAATTCCTGTGTCATTTTCTTAGTTTGATTGGATAAGAATTCTTCTTTCGTTTGTACAGCGCGATATATACCACTTCTTTTCACAGTCTGTTTTTCTAAGTGTAATTTCTCTACTAACCTGTTCATAACTGTCATTACAGTATTAAAATTCACAGGTGATTCTTCACTTAATTTCTGCTGCACTTCTTTGATCGTAATACCCTCGGTAGACCAAACAATCTCCATAATTTTCGCTTCAAGCGGTCCAAAAAAATGATTTAACCCTTGCTCATTTAACTTATAGTTTTGAGTAAACATAGTATGGCTCCTTTCACACTACGAATTGTAGTACAAATTAAATGAAAGGTCAAACACGAATGATATACACTAAAATTCACTACCTATAAATACGTCCGCCATTCCATTCATTTTAAACCTAATTTCTCTCCAAATGTATCAAAGAGATACTGCTCTAATATTTGTACACTAAACTTCTCATTACGCCCAAGTGCAAATAATTCCCGATTTTTCGCTACGATAGTATCTAACGGAATAACGACATTATCCACTATTTTTGTAATTTCAATGATATTACTTTTTACATTTACCTCTGTTTTAAATTCAACATTTTCTAATACGATATGTGAGCGTCTTCCTGATGCAAAAAAAGTAAAGTTAGGATTTTTATAAATACCAATTTCACTCTCTAGCGGATATAAATACTGAAAAATGATATCTCTATGTCCATCTTTTATTATTTTTTCATCCTTCTCATCATCCAAGTATTCTTTCACCTTCGTTGTAAATTCGAATCGAAAATCCACTTTTTTCACGCTCCCTCTTTGTATTTTTATATTAAATAAATATATTGAAATACTTTTACCATATTGTAATACAAGTTCCTATTAAAAGTAAAAACTCATTTGTAAAATCTCTATTATTTCCGATTCCTTTTTAAAGTATAAGCACTCATTCAATATGAATTCATGCTTCGTTATATCCATTTAAACATATTGTTTCCATATTTTGAAACAATAGTATGAAGTATTATATATCGATAAATTGTTTCTAATTCATTTCTCTATGTAGCCAGTCTCTGCTTTACTATTCCAATATATTCAAACTATATTTTCTACTTATTCATTACATCACAGAAGGAATGTAACTCTCTTCTATCGAATTTTTATATAACGAAAATGATTAGGTGGTGCTTTACTATGAAATTAGCTGTCATTGGTGGCGGTGATTTACAAGAATCAAATCACTCGCCTATTAATGAGCGACTTATAGAATTAACAAATAAACAGTATCCAAAAGTATTATTCATTCCTACAGCTAGTAATGATGATGAAAGCTATATAAAATTATTTTTAGACACATTTGAAAAACAATTACACTGTGAAGTACAAATTTTACGTATTATAGCCGATACACCTTCTAAATATGAAATAGACGAAATAATTCAGTCTGCTGATTTAATTTATCTCGGTGGTGGGAACTATATTCACATGCTTACACAATGGAAAGAACATAAACTAGATGAAAAATTATTATTGGCTCTGGAGCAAGGAACACTCATTGCAGGATGTAGCGCTGGTGCTATGTGCTGGTTCACATCTAGTATCCGCTCAGATTATGAAGGTTCTGGTTATATAGAGAGCAATGGCTGGGGGATTGTGAACAAAAGGTTTTGTCCACATTATAATCAATTAAATAGAATGAACGCCTTCCATTCCTTTTTACAACATCATCAAGGTAATATAGAAGGAATTGCACTAGAGGATAATTGCGCTTTATATATTACAGAAGAATCTTTTGAAATTATCGGTGAACCTGAAAAAGCGTGGGAGTTTTATATAAGTGATAACAAACTCATTAGACAACATTTTGATATCACTTTGAAAAGCTATTTGTAAAACTACACTTACAAAAATGTCCCTCAGTATAATTACTTAGGGACATTTTTATTATTTAACTCACTAATCGTGTAATTCGTTTCTTCTGCCATGAAAGCTTATAATATGCATACTGTAATAGTAAGCTGACAATAAATGCTGCTGGGTACCCAATCCATATCCCTTCTATGCCAAGACTTGTATGGTAAGAAAGATAATACGCTACAGGTACTTCAACAAGCCATATTGATACAACGCCGATAACAGTTGGCCAAAGTACTGTACCACTTGCTCGCATTGTCGCACTAATAATTTGCGCATGCCCGAAAATTAAATAACTCCATAATGTAATCATAACTAGACTATGAGCAATTTCAATTGTAGTTTGACTCGTTAAAAATAGTGATAGAATATCTCTTGAGAACAAGTAAATAAGAGATATTAGCACACCACCGATGACGTAGTTCATAATAATTCCGGCCTTCACAACTTTCTGCAATCGATCAAATTGATTCGCACCAATGGATTGTGCCGCAAAAATGGAAACTGTAATACCAAGGCTAACTGCTGGCATTTGTACATAACTTGCAACTTGGTTCACAACGCCATATGCCGCTGTTGCATCCGAACCGTAACGATTTACAAACGCGATTACTGCAATTTCAGATAATGAAACTAATATCATATTAATACTTGCTGGAATACCGAGTCGTAGCAATAACTTTAATAACTCCCCATCCATTCGAAGATATTTTCTTACCGTACTATCTAATTGTAGTGGGTGATTTTTCTTCTTTAAATACACTAACATGACAATGAACGTAATCACTGTAGATATAACAGAAGCATAGGCTGCTCCATACACATCTAATTTCGGAGCTCCTAGCCATCCAAAAATAAGAATCGGTAATAAGATCATATTTAGCGCTGTACTTACAATTAAAAAGTAAAATGGTGTTTTAGAATCTCCTGTACCTCTCATAAATGTTGTGTATGCGAAGTATAAAAATAATACTGGCATCGATATAAATAAAATACGTGCATAGTGTACACTTATTTCAATAATATTTTCTGGCGTTCCCATAAGGCGCATAATATCCATCGCAAAAATACTACCTATTATCGCCAACACAACTCCAATAATAAAGGTAAATGTCAGTGTCGTACCAACGATAGCTTTTAAACGATCTTCGTTTTTAGCACCAAACGCCTGACCAATTAATATAGAACTTCCTGAACCGATACCAATTACGAATGAAACGAGTAGGAAAAATAGTGGAAAGAATGCTGATATGGCCGCTAAATCATTTACACCAAGCCATCTTCCTACTACTACCATACCAAATAATTGTCCAACCGATTGTAATACATTACTTAATAGTAACGGTACTAAAAACATCGACATCGATTTCCATATCGGTTTACTCTTACTTTCTAACTTATGTGACTCCGCACCTTCTTTATTATTATCTGTAGGTGGTTTCAAATTTCATTTCTCCTTTTATTAAAAATCTATTTTTTCAATTTCCATCTCTTTGTATAGTTGTTATAATGATATACTTCTATTCATTTTCTTTTCCGTATTATTATAACTTCACCCAATATTGGCTTCCATCAGCTGTTCTATCTAAAAAACCATATTCGATTAAATATCTTCTTAAAGTCACAAAATCCGGATATACGCTTTCTATGATAGTATTTACTTCTTTTTCAGTATACTTTTTATTACTATCAAACTTCGTCACTAAATGGCGTAATATAATTAATTTACGCTTTTGCTTTTTCGGGAATTTAGAAAGCGGTCCATCTAATCCTTCTGTAAAATGAGCTTTTAATACTTCATCATTTTCTTCTTGCGTAATATTGTAACGATCATCCACCATCGTTGCTGTTCTATGAATGGGTACAAATTTCGTTTGTACTTTTGATTTTTCTTCTGACAGTTCCATTAACGCTAAAAATACTTTCGCCTGTTTCATTTTCTCTCGAAGTGTAAATCGATGATTTCGTATTGTTGAAGTACTTCCGCCATCCATCTCTTTTACAATCTCTTTATCATTCAGCCCCATATGGAAAAACTGAACCATCTTCTTTTGCAAATCAGTTAAACCCGTATACTTCTTATCAAGGTTTAATAAATAATCAAACATAGACGTATGTTCATTTTGCACATGCACTTGTACAAACTTCTCTGCTTCATACAAAACTTGATTATCTTGATAAATAACACCCTTAATAAACGCTTCTCCACAAGCTAAACAAATATATTCCTCTGCTTCCTCATCAAACACATACCCTTTTTTCAATTCCTCTACCGACGCATCCCAAAACTTCTCTGAAATATCACTCATACTAAACACTCCTTTAAAATGTTTATCTAAAAACAGACAAATCCCAATATTGTTTATCACCACCTCATCATCTTAACACAATTAAAATAAACATTTCAATGTTTCGTTTACCTATTTTATAAACTTTTATAAAAACATCTATTAGATATTATTTAAAAAGGACATAAAGCAACGAAAAGCGAATGTATTTAATACATGAATTACGAATTGAAAGAGGTGAAATATGCTATTCAATATTTAAATGATAAAGAGCTTATTAAACACGGAACCGGTATTCACTCATTCCAAAACTTCAACATTCAATTTTAACTATAAAAAAGATGTTTCCGTTTACGAAAACACCTTTTACCTTTTATATATTCTATCTACAATCTCTACTAAAACTTTACTTGCCTGTACAAATACATGCTTTCGGTTTCGATCTTCAACAAATTTATTAGCACAACTACCCATAATCATCATACAACTAATTATGACTAACGCTAGCTTTCTATTCTTGTAAGTCACTTTATGCCACTCCACTATTACAAAACTTCCTTTGAATTTATCCCATCAAGAAATTTTACATTAATAATAAACCGAAAGAATATGCAATTATGCATATCCACCCGTTTTATTACAATGTTGTGATTTAATTTAGTTAAAGTACACGTATACCGAGGTGACTATCTTGAAATTTAAAGCGAAAAAGAATCCATTTCATGTCATTTTTATTACATTATTTATAATTATTTTTTTCGTTTCGCTATTCTTCCAAAATGAAAATTCTATTTTTTTCACTCTCATGATGCTACTAAATATCGTAAATCTTTCATCATTCTATTTTTCTCACTACAACATAACGGCATCATCTCTTGTTGTAAAACATGGTTTCATACTGCGTACTGAAATTCCATTTGAAAATATTCGCCACATTAAATACTCTGGCAAAACACTTCGCTCCGAAAAGTGGACTAGGCAGCAACGTCCTCGTAATTGATATAAGTAAAATGAACTGTATACAACTTAATCAGCACAAAAATATACTAGTAATTCAAGGTGAGCTCAAAACAAACAAGTCTATGACTATATTTCCTCAAAAGGTTATCCATTTCCAGGAGGAACTTGTCCAACTGTTGGAGTAAGCGGATACACATTAGGTGGTGGTTGGGGCTATTCTAGCAGATATTTTGGACTTGGTTGTGACAGTTTAATAGAGCTAGAATTAATAGACTATAAAGGTAGAGTGATTACAGCTAATGAAACTTGCCATAAAGATTTATTTTGGGCGTGCCGCGAGGCAGGTGGCGGAAACTTTGGTGTCATCGTTTCATTAACGTTTAAGCTTCCTCCAAAAGTTGACAAAGTTACTTTAATTGAACTATATTGGCCTAACACTTCAGTAGACATGCAAAAAGAATTTCTTCATACATGGCAAAGCTGGTTAGTTAATTTAAATAAGAAAATGACAATCGGTGTAAGTATTTATAATTCCTCCGCAGAAGGACTAGCGATATATGGACGTGGTTTATATTACGGTCCTCCCGAAGATGCAACGATTATTTTACAAGAACTACTCCATATAAGTGGAGTAAGAATGAATTTACAATATGTCAGTTTCCTTGAAGCGATGAACAGTATGATCCTTTAAATGTATTCACTTTTCCACAAGGAATTAAAAATTAACATCTAAAAAGCCAAGATTCTAAAATACGAACCTTGGCTTCTTCTATTACTCTTTTGGAGCAATCATTTTTTTCGGATCTACAATTTCATCAAATTGTTCTTCTGTTAGCAGTCCAGATTGCAATGCTGCTTCTTTTAAAGTTAAACCATCTTTATGAGCATGCTTCGCAATTTTCGCTGCATTCTCATATCCGATATGCGGGTTTAATGCTGTTACAAGCATTAGTGAACGATTCACATTCTCTTTAATTACTTCTTCATCTGCTTCAATACCTACTGCACAATTATCATTAAATGAAACAATTGCATCTGCTAATAAGTGAGCGGATTGTAAGAAGTTATATGCAATAACTGGTTTAAATACGTTTAACTCAAAATTACCTTGACTCGCAGCAAATCCGATTGTTGCGTCATTTCCCATCACTTGCGCTACAACCATCGTTAACGCTTCACTTTGCGTTGGATTTACTTTACCTGGCATAATAGAGCTTCCTGGCTCATTTGCCGGAATAATAATTTCTCCTAGACCACTACGTGGGCCACTTGCCAGCCAGCGCACATCGTTCGCGATCTTCATTAAATCAGCTGCTAATGCTTTTAATGCACCATGCGTATATACAACTTCATCATGGCTCGTTAATGCGTGGAACTTATTTTGTGCAGAAATAAATTTCTTACCTGTAAATTGACTAATTTCCTCTGACACCATCTCACCAAATTTAGGATGAGCATTAATACCTGTTCCAACTGCAGTACCACCAATTGCAAGCTCTTTCATATATGTATTGCTCTCTGCAATCATACGCTCTGTTTTTTCAAGCATACGGTGCCATCCGCTAATTTCTTGTCCTAATGTTAACGGTGTTGCATCTTGTAAGTGTGTACGACCAATTTTTATAATATGTTCAAATGCAGTTACTTTTTCTGCCAACGTTTCTTTTAATTTCGTAATTGCTGGTAATACGTGATTTTCTACTGCGATTACACAAGCTACATGCAGCGCCGTTGGAAATGTATCATTTGAACTTTGGGACATGTTCACATCATCATTCGGATGTATATGTACGTCAAACCCCTTCTCTTTCAAAATTTGATTCCCTCGATTTGCAATTACTTCATTCACATTCATGTTTGACTGTGTACCACTACCCGTTTGCCATACGACAAGTGGAAAATGTTCATTCCATTTCCCTGCAATCACTTCGTCAGCTGCTGCCACAATTGCTTCTGTTTTTTCTTCTGATAACTTTCCTAATTTTTGATTGCTAAGTGCTGCACTCTTCTTTAAAATTGCAAATGCTTTTACAATTTCAAGTGGCATTTTCTCTGTTCCAATCGGGAAGTTTTCTTTACTACGTTGTGTTTGTGCTGCCCATAATTTATCAGCTGGAACTTTTATTTCTCCTAATGTATCTCTTTCAATTCTGTACTCCATGTTTTCATCCCCTTGAAAAATATAATACCTACATTTCTTATCATAACAGACTTTCTCTCAAATGATAAGAATTCTCACTCTCACATATAGATATTTTATTTTTAAAAATTCTTCTTGACCTAAACTTAAGTTTAGGCTATATCCTTTCTATAACACTACTGGAGGAATTCCATATGAAAAAGGAGATCGAGTGGTTGATGAAGAAGCACTGAAATATTTAGAAATGATTTTATGTTTAAAAAACACCGGTATGCCAATTCAAAAAATAAAACAATTTATCGACTGGTCTATGGCTGAAGAATCTACCATCTTTCAACGGTTGGAATTAATGAAACAACAGAAGGCCAATCTCTTACAGCTCATTCGAGACACTGAAAAAAACTTAAAAAAGATACAACAAAAAATTTCTAAATATGAGGACGAGATAACTTCTTCAACTCCTATTACAAAATAAAAAATCACCTTCTACATATTGTAGAAGGTGATTTTTTATTTTCAGAGTGTTGAAAAACAACTCTGTCAATACAATTTTTAAATAAAACACTTTAAAAATGTCTCCTTTTCTAGAAGAATAAAAAGAAAGGAGGCGTTTTTATGTTTTATAATCAACAAAATCTTGAGATTACACAAA
>NZ_NWUW01000035.1 GCF_002746455.1 Bacillus fungorum
AACAGATTGGAATGGGGTCTTATTTGTGTTGCCCATAATTTACGGAAATGGACAACAACAGCTCAATCAAAAGCGAAAAACCCCGATCATAAATAGAAAACCTATTGGTTTTCTACTTATGATCGGGATTTTTATCCATATAAAGGTAAAATATAAGAAGTTGTCTCCAAAAGTTCGTTTTTAACGACCTTTTGGGACAACCTCTTTTTTGCATTGTTATATATTCCTCCTCATCAACTCCCCAACTTGCGTCGCAACATACTCAACATCATTATCAATTTCATCTAACACGTAAGATTCCAAAATGCCCATTACAGCCGTGCTTAAAAATTTTAATACGATATGTTTATCGATGTTTTTATTTACTGATGTGTTTGTATTTAATTTTTTCTCAATTTCACCCATGATGAAAGTTAATAATTTTTTTTAAAATGATAAGGTGATGTTACTTTTAAATATCCCTGTAGGCGCTCAAGAAAAGAAACAGGCTCCTGCAATTGTTTGTGTCCATCCAGGTAGTAGCTGTAAAGATCAAACAGCAGGATTGTATGCGGAGAAATTAGCAGAACAAGGCTATGTAAAGCTTGCGTTTGATGCGTTTCATTTAGCAGATATATTATTAACGCAGCGCTGCAAATTATTGTCGGCAGTAAGCAAGGAGCATTCGGTTCTTATAAAGATGGTCATGAGCTTTATGAGAAAGCAGCTTCAGAGAAAAAAGATTTACTTGTTGTGGAAGATGCGAGTCACTACGATTTATACGACCGACCAGAATCAGTAAAAATTGCAGTTGAAAAATTAACAAATTTCTATAAGGAAAATCTGTAAAAAAACGTTGATATAAATTGCACCTTTAATTGTTGGGTTTGCATCTAGCAGTTAGAGGTTTTTATTGTGAATATTGCGGTGCTTAATATTTACGTTAAACGCGCATAACAAGATATAATAGAAGAAATCAAGAAGGAGGCTGGCTGTGAAGAATCTTCGTTATCTCAATATATTTACCATATTAATTATATACACACTACTCATGTTTTACATAGGCTGGAACGGTTGGGTCTGGCTTCATGCAGTATTCGGCTGGGAGTCTTGGGGATATTACGCTTTCGTAGTTGGTTTTATTTCATATGCGTACATTCTCGTGCAAGTGTTTAAGTTTTTGCCATTTTTACGAACGATAGGTTCAATTTGGTTTGCGGTCATACAATACGCGCTTATGTTATTGCCGTTAGCTGATATTATGGTCTTTCTTTTACAGTTTTCGCTGGAGAAAGAAACCGCGATTATTTGGACAGGAACGGCTGTGTTAGCTGCATTTATCTTTATCTTTGCGTATGGAGTATTTAATGCATATAGCCCGGTAGTAAGAAAATACGAGGTGCACATACCGAAAAAAGTAGAGGGACGTAAAAGTTTACGCATTGCGATGGCTTCTGATATGCATTTCGGTAAATTATCCGGCGTTTCGCATTTAAAAAGACTTGTCCGTCATGTAAATGAAATGAAACCAGATATTATTTTACTGCCTGGTGATATTATAGATGATCATCCAGGTGTGTTCATTCAAAAAAATATGGGACCAATTATGAAACAGATGAAAGCTCCATTAGGTGTATATGGTGTGTTAGGAAACCATGAATATTACGGAAGAGCGGTTCCTGAATTTTTGCAGGAGATGGATAAGATTGATATTCGTATTTTGTTAGATGAAGTGATCACAATTGAAGATGACTTTTATCTCGTTGGAAGAAGAGATAAAACAGAAAGAGATCGTCAAAGTTTTGAAAATATAATGAGTACGGTAGATAAAACGATGCCAGTTATCGCAATGGATCACCAACCATTTGAATTAAAACAGGCAGCGGATGCTGGCGTAGATTTACTATTATCCGGTCACACGCACCGCGGACAAATGGCGCCGAATCATATTGTAACGAGAAGAATGTACGAACTAGACTGGGGATACGCACAAAAAGGTGCATTCCACGCAATTGTTTCTTCTGGTTTCGGATTTTGGGGACCACCATTAAGACTGGGAAGTAGATCTGAGATTGTGCAGGTGGAAATTACGTTTGAATAGTGGGATAAAGAGAAAAGGGCTGACTAATAAAAATCAGTCCTTTTCTCTATCATTTTTTCTAAAATCATACGTGTCCGTTTCTACATGTAAGTTATGATTATTAATCATAACTGTATGATCGTCTAACCATTGTACAGTTGCATTTTCTTCACGATAATTCCAGTATATATTTTTCGTGTTCATAAATTTTTTATTATTTGCTACAAGTTCTCCTCTTATAGCAAAGCTAGTCGTTGCACCGCCATTATGTCTGTATATATGTAAAGTATACGTTTTATCTGGCGAGTGTATGGATTGAATCTTTTCACCGCCTGAAACCCCAGATAAAGTGAAGAATTTCCAATATCCTAAACTAATGAATACAATAATGATGAATGAAATGGTGAAGAAAATCTTTTTCATGTTTCCCCTCTTTCCCTTAACGGCCATACTTGTATTAAATCAAAGAAGAATAAAACTGGCAATCTTATCCTTTTTATCGCCGGAATATGTACATTTCTATTTCTAGCGTCCTGTTCATGATTTGGAATGAAAGTCCCCATATTTTTCAATAAAAAAAGGCTCCATATAAGGAGCACCCAATAAAAATAAATGAATTAAAAGAAATAACAGATATGTATAACATCGATATATTTTAATTTAATATTTATATTGATGTCGATTTCATAAAAGAGGTACGATTATAAGACTCGGCTGAAATAAAGGGGGATTATAAGTGGTTATATCAGATGTACTATACGGTGAGTTTACAGTAGAGCAAGTAGTAGAAGAATTAATTTTAAGTAAGCCAGTGCAAAGACTAAAAGGTATTCATCAAAATGGCGCAAGCTACTTAATAAATGAGAAATGGAATGTAACGCGCTTTGATCATTCAGTTGGCGTTATGTTGTTAATTAAGAAACTTGGTGGTTCAGTAGAAGAACAAATTGCAGGGTTACTGCATGACGTATCGCATACTGCTTTTTCTCACGTGATTGATTATGTTTTTGATAATATAAATGAAAGTTATCATGAAGAGATATTTAGTTCTGTCGTGAAAAACTCAGAAATTCCAGCGATTCTTGCGAAGTATGGTTATAGTTATGAAAATATTTTGTTAGATGATTCGAAGTGGACGTTACTAGAAAGGTCCGCACCCGAATTATGTGCAGACCGAGTGGATTATACATTACGAGATATGTATACATATGGGTATATTTCTTTAGAAGAAGTTCACAGTTTTTTAGAGGATGTCATCGAAGTAGATGGGAGAATGGTTCTTCAAAGTATCGAAGTAGCAGAGTGGTTTACAGAAGCGTATTACAAAGAAGTAATCGATTTCTTTATGAAGCCAATGAATATTTATGGAAATGATATGTTAGCGAAAACGTTAAAGTTAGCTCTTCATAAAAGGGTTATTCATGCAGATGACTTTCTTCTTGAAGATGATGAGCTAATTTCGAAATTGCAGCAATGCAGTGATCCAGAAGTACAGGCGTTACTAAGTAAAGTTCATCCGAATGTAAAAGTCAAAGAAGATAGAAACGATTATGATCTACATCAGAAAAATAAAGTCCGTCTTATTGATCCGCCGTTACTTCGTGAAGGTGAAGTTGTTCCATCATCTGTTGTGTCAGAAAAAATAAGACAGATGAGTGAGATCGCTTATGAAAAAGCGGTGAGAGGGATGTATGTGAAAGTGATTTCGGATTAACAAAAGAAGGTATCATCACATAAGATGATACCTTTTTTCTATTCATCTAATATTTTCCACTCGTTTCCCCAATCCTTCATCGCGTCAAAAATAGGACGGAGTGTTTCACCTTTTTTTGTTAGTGAATATTCCACGTGAGGTGGCATAGTTGAATAGATTGTTCTCTTTATAATATTTTCTTGTTCAAGTTCTTTTAAGCGAAGAGATAGAGTGCGTGGGCTAATACCGTTTAGGCATCTTTCAAGCTCAGCAAAACGTTTAGGACTATAAAACAAATCTCTTAAAATTAAAAAAGTCCACTTTCCGCCTATTACAGACATTGTTTTTTCAATAGGGCATTTTAATAAAATTTCTTCATTTGTATTTTCCATATAAACACTCCTTACTATATAAAAGTATAGGTACTATATAAAAAATCAGTACTTTTATAAATGAAGTACTTTATTTATTATAGTCCTAAAGGAATATATAGGTAAATTACTAATTTTGAAAGGGGAGTAAGCAAGTGAGTGGGGTGGCTAGTAGAAATTTAGATGTTCAAACAAAGGAGAACTCGGGTATTATCATTTTAATCGCTTTGGCAATGGGATTTATTATGGCAACATTAGATGTAACTGTAGTAAATGTTGCGGTGGTAAATATTCAAGAAACATTAGGAATGACATTATATAGTTCAGCATGGATTGTCGACGGATATATTTTATCTTTTGCGGCATTATTATTGGCTGGAGGGGCGCTGGCCAATCGATTTGGAGCAAAAAGAATATATATGATTGGTTTAATTATTTTTGTGTTCGCATCTCTTTTATGTGCGATTGCTACAACTGGGTACGTTCTTATTATGGGGCGAGTCATTCAAGGTGTTGGAGCGGCTTTATTTATGCCAAGTTCACTTAGTTTATTAGTAGTATCATTTCCGGATGAAAAGAAGAGAGCTAAAATGTTTGGTATATGGTCTGCAATTGTATCTATTGCTTCTGGTACGGGTCCTTTTATTGGTGGCCTTTTAGTAAATGCATTTGGCTGGCGAAGCATTTTTATTATAAACCTTCCAATCGGAATAATCGGTATATTAATGGCTTTTGTAATTATTCCAAATGTTTTACCGAAAAAGGAGAAAATAAATGTAGCGAATCATTTAATTGGTATAATTGCAATAACATTGTTGGCGTTTACTCTAATTGAAGGTCCAAGTTATGGATGGTCCTCGCCTCAAATTTTAGGAGGAGTAGTGGGGACGGTATTAATGACTATTCTTTTTGTTTATGCAGAAAGAAAGTCAAAAAACTCAGTTGTACCAAGAGTGTTGTTCCAAAAAGAAACGTTTACCTCGGCAAATATAGTTGGATTTCTAATAAATTTTGCTTTATTTGGCGGTATATTTATGTTTGGACTCTTTTTGCAAAAAGCATACGGAGCAAGCCCGTTTGTAGCAGGACTACAACTATTGCCGATGATGAGTGTATTTGTTATTGGAAATTTATTATTTGCAAAAATGGTGAATAAGTTTGGTTCAAAATTGCTATTATTCATAGCGTTATTTATAGCTAGTATAGGATCTATCTTATTAATGTTTCTAGTGAAAAATGTGAGTTATATAGGAATTGCAATCATTTACAGTGTTGTTAATCTTGCAATCGGTATAGCAGTACCTGCCATGACTACCATTGTAATGAAATCTGCCGGTCGTGAAAATGGGAATATGGCTGGGGCAACTTTAAATGTAAATCGTCAAATTGGTGCATTAGTCGGTGTAGCAATTATGGGAATCATTTTAAATGAATCATCGAATTGGTACAGAGGGGCAAGCTATAGTTTTTTAGTTATTGGGCTTTCCTATCTATGTGCAGTATTTTTAGTTTGGAAGTTTGTGGAGAGGGAATAAAAAAGAGAGCATCACTTCTGGATGCTCTCCTTTTCTCATTCATAATCAAACCAATTCCAAACCTCAATATCTCCAAGAGTTGCATAACGAATGTGCGGCGAGTTTTGTAATTTTAATAACTCTTTCGATGGGCCAGTAATGACAATGCCGTATGCTTTTACGCCGTTATCTTTTACATACTGATAACGCTTATCTAAGTTTAGCTCTTTTTCATTAGTCCATGTAGTTTTACTTACAGTTTCTTTATTTGTAGAAAGAATACGCATCATTTCGGTTACTTCATCTTCTTTTGTCTTTAGCTTTTTTGTTTCATCTTCAGGAAAATGTATATGTTCTGGAAATCCGATAACCTCTCCGCCATGTAGGATGAAATCTTCTTCGTTTACTTTTTCTTGTCCTGTGTCTAAAGCATACCATATAGGGGTTGGCGGCATTTCTTGTGCTTCAAATGCGCTATATAAAAAGGATTCTAATTCTTGTAAAGTGTAAGGTTTATCAAAGGATATTGCTACTTCTGCAACGGTTCCATCATGTACTTTTGCAAGTGTATCCCACACCTTTTTAGATGATTCTTTTAAGTGATCACCTTGCTTGATTTTTGGGTGGACAAAGGAAAGTTTTTTTGAATAAGCTGTGTTTGCCCAAGTTTGATTTGTGACAGTTACAGATGATAAGAAACTACTCGTTGTTACTGTACCGATTGGAAATTCTTTTTTGCCGACCGTTTTATATAAATTCATTTCATTTTCTGTACGGAAAAAGGGTTTAATTTTTGTACTTCCTCCAGCGGAACGACTATTTGGAATTGTTGCTTCTAGTGCGAGTGCTGGTATCTCATTCACTTTTCGTAAGTTTTTCATTTCGTTTGAATAGAAGTAAAGGGAAGATGAAAAATGACCAACAAAATAGATTGCTATACAAACAGCGATAACGAAACTAACGGTTTGCCAACGCTGTTTCCATTTTATTTTCCAAAATGGGACTTTTAGATTCTTTGGTGGTAGTCTTTTCTTTATTGGTTCACTCTTCGAGAGCAACTCATCTAAGTAAACTTCACACTCTTCACATGTCTCAATATGACTTTCTAATCGCTTTTGTTCATCATGCGTGAGCGTTCCGTTTTCGTACTTCTCCCATAGTTTTTTAAATTCTGTACAACCCATCCGTATCACTCCTTTATGTTTCTCGTGTCTTTTCGGCCACGGTGTAATTCTATTTTCACTTTCGCTAATGAGAGACCGGTCATTTCTGCTATTTCTTTATAGGAGAATCCGTAGTAATCTCGTAGTAACAGGACATTTCGTCTTTCAAGCGGAAGAGAAGATAAACTGTCTAACCAACTCGTAATCGCATGTTTTACGAAATATGCATGTTCTGTACTTGGCACGTTTGGTAAATGGAATTCTTCAACTGTCGTTGTTTTATATTTCTTTTCTTTACGATACCAATCGATAAAGGCGTTGTAGGCAATTGTAAATAACCACGGCCTAATTTCTTCTCCTTTATAATAATCAATGTGAACGAGCATTCGATAAAATGTTTCTTGCATGAGATCTTCCGCATAGTGTGTATCTCCAGTAAGGGAGAGAAGGTAGCGAAATAAATCTTGCATATGTTCTGAGTAAATTTCTTCTAATAATTGTTTGCGTTTCACTACATTTCCCTCCCTTCATACATAACAACGAAATACATATAAA
The DNA here is from genome assembly GCF_002746455.1 of Bacillus fungorum. Taxonomy (GTDB): domain Bacteria; phylum Bacillota; class Bacilli; order Bacillales; family Bacillaceae_G; genus Bacillus_A; species Bacillus_A fungorum. The sequence continues at coordinate 7,356 of NZ_NWUW01000035.1, forward strand.
AAAGTTACAATTTTTTATGGAATTATAGTAAAAAACGTCAAGAATTGGATGCATTTCTCTTTTATCATAATACATATAAGGCGGGTGAACAGAGATGGAAAGCTATGAAACACAAATTCAAAGGTCAATTGATTATATTGAGGAAGATGTAATGGAAAAACAGACGCTGCGTAATTTAGCTCGCATTGCAGGTTTTTCTGAGTCGCATTTTCATCGTGTATTCCAGGCGTTAGTAGGTGATACAGTAATGGAGTATGTTCGAAAGAGGAGGTTAGCCCGGGCAGCTTATCAACTTTCTCATACGGATGAAAAAGTTATTGATATCGCATTTGAGCATGGCTTTCAATCTCATGAAACGTTCACGAGAGCCTTTAAAAAATTATTTCAAATGACACCGAGTGAATATCGAAAGCAAGAAATAGAAACACCGATGTATTACAGCGTGAATGTAAAGCAAAGAAAATTAAATCCGTATTTAGGAGGCATACAAATGGAATATCGTATTGTAAATAAACCAGAATTTTTAGTGGCGGGTTATGAACTGAAGACAACAAGTAAAGAAGGGAAAAACCATCAAGACATCCCAGTATTTTGGCAAGAATATTTACAAAAAGATCTTGGAACGACAATTCCGAATCGTAAAGATACGAGCCAATGGGTAGAGCTTGGATTATGTACTGATTTTAATTTAGAAACAGGGGACTTTACTTATATAATTGGAATGGAAGTTACAGGCTTTGAAAATGTACCAAATGAAGTGGCGAAGCGTACTTTCCCAGCAGCGACATATGCTGTATTTACAACACCGAAAGTTCCTCATGAAGAAATGGTATCGTCTATTCACCAAACGTGGAATGCTGTATTCTCAGAATGGTTCCCGCATTCAGGCTATGAACATTGCGGCGTTACAGAGTTTGAACTATATGATGAGCGTTGCCATGAAGATAAGAGTGAGTTTGCTCAAGTAGAGCTTTGGATACCGGTGAAGAAAAAGTAATAGGGTAAGAGCGAATCATTGGGAGATGGTTCGCTTTTTCATAAAAGGGGAAATGGGAATGAAGCAAAACTGGATGATAGAAAGAGAACTAGAAGAAGGGGGTATTTGGACGTTAATAGGATTGAAGTTTCCAGATGAGAAAAGTTCGGAGTTAGTAATAAGTAATCATCCGGATATTAATTTTATGGAAGTCGAAGTATTAGTAGAAGATGTACAACAAACGTATGAGAGTTTAAAAGATAATAAAGATGTAAAGTGGATTCGCGAACCATTTCCAACAGAATCAGGACATGTTGCGGTAATGGAAGCGCCTGATGAGAATGTATTTGTGTTAGTAGGGAAATAGCTGAAATATGGAGATGACCTTTCATAGTGAGTTATGAAGGGTTATTTTGTGTGGTAAGGAGAGAGGATTGTTATTGTCGGTAAATCAATATAATTGAAAAATCGCCGATAAAAATTGAGTTGCGCTGATATATTCAGAAAATCACCAATATAATTTCATTTACCAATGAATTCTCCCAAAATAGAAAAAAGAAAAGGCGCCACATAGCGCCTTTTCTACGAACGAAAAGGAAAAACAAGTATAATCGTTGTTCCTTTTCCAAGTTCGCTATCAATAGAAATTGTTCCGTTATGAGCATGAACGAGCTGTTTTGTAATGGCGAGGCCAAGTCCAGTTCCGATGTTGCTTTCTTCTGTATTTGTTCCTCTGTAATATCGCTCAAATAGAAGCTCTTTCGTTTTATCATCCATTCCTTTTCCATTATCTGAAATAGATAGTGTAAATGAAGTAGCATTTTGCGAAAGCTTTACTATGACATTTGTCGTTTCATTATTATGTTTTACAGCGTTTACGAGTATGTTTTCGATAATACGTTGGAACCATTTTTCTTCAATGAAATATTGAATTTTATTTGAGCTTGGTACGAATTCAATATTTTGATTTTGAAGTGTCGGATTATTAATGAATTGTAATAATACTTTTTGGACGAATTGATTCATTTCAATGTTCACGTGTTGCGCAGGAAGACTGTTATTTTTTAATTGGTACGTTAAGCTTAAGTCATCAATTAATGTAGTCATATATTGAGATTTTTCTTTCATAACGCTGCCGAATTGTTGAATGTCACGATCGGTCCAGTTGTACTGTTTTGATTCTAGTAATAAAGCATAGCCATAAATAGAGCTTAGTGGTGTTTTTAAATCATGTGTGAGCCCAGTAATCCATTCTTCACGTGTTTGCTGCAGTACTTGCCTCATTGCATCATTTTTTTTGAGTGTAATAGAAAGATGCTCTAGTGAATTTGTAACATCACTAAATAAGCGGAATGACCATTTTTCTTTACCAGATCGCCGGAACCTGACAGGTTTCCCTTTTTTACTAACAGGCTCTTCGTACTTTCCCCCAGCGATGTTTTTAAGCCAACGCATCGCATGTAATAACGGTTTTCCAAATTTATTACCGTACCAAATAGAAAGAATGACTAAATAAACAAATACGATAAGAAGGATTAATCCGCATCCGATTAGAAACTTTTTAGTAAATACATCGTCTATTTCATCATCTGGGTAGTAGTGCTCATTTTTGGCAGTTACAACAAGAAGATGATTGCTATTTGTGTCATAAAAGCTAGACGTGTTTTCCTTATGATTCCACGGTTCTTTTTCGCTAAGAGCGGCTTGTATAACAGAAAACGTTTTTTTCTTTCCGTTTGGATAGGAGAATACTTCTTCTCCAACGCTATTAAAGATTTGAAGTGTTGCTTCTTCTTTAGACAGTAATTGTTGTTCTTCTTCTGTTAATGTGAACGAATCTGTAGATACAGAAGGGTGCTCTCTCTGAATTGTTTTCAGTAGTACATTGCTTTTTAACATACCGCCGTAAATAACCAGTACATTCTTTTCTTCTAATTCAATTTCCCAATATGTAAATGTATAAGGGCTTTCTGTGTGATTCTGTATATACGAGAATAAAGATGCTTTCGTATAAGATGTTGGTACGTCACTAGGTGTATTAAAGTGATAGAGAACTTTTCCGTTTTCCTCTACAACTTGAATCCAATCATTTTTCTCTTTAATTAAGTCTTTTACTTCAACCTTTAAAGAAATATTGCCATCTTCTGAAGATATATATCTTGAAATCATAAAACTATCAGAATCTGGAATGTTCGGTTCGTAGGAAGTACTAGTAACAAGAAAAAATAAATAAGTGAAAGCAGCCACTACAGCAATTAGTAATGTAACTAAAACAAATACGTGTTGCAGAATAAACTGTATAATAAGTCGTTTATTAAAGTTCATATCGTCACCCTACTTTGTAATGAACTTATAGCCAAGTCCGCGAACAGTTTTTATATATTCTGGTTTACTTGGGTCTTTTTCGATTTTTTCACGTAGTTTTCGAATGTGGACCATAACGGTATTATCATCGCCATTATAGGCAGGTGCTCCCCAAACTTTTTCGTATATTTCTTCTTTCGAAAATACGTAGTTCGGATTCTCGCAAAAGAAGAGTAGTAGCTGAAATAGCTGGGCGGAACATTCGACAATACGTCCATTTACTGTTAGTTCTGCGGAATATCGATCAATCTCAAATCTGCCAAATGAACTGGAGTGTGCTTTTTGTTCATTTGGTACTGCTTGTTTCATATGTCTTCGGAGTTGTGCTTTCATACGAGCTACTACTTCAAGTGGATTAAATGGCTTCGTAATATAATCATCTGCACCGTGTGAAAATCCAGATATTTTATCTACATCAGATGTTTTAGCTGTGAGGAAGAAGATAGGGCAATCTGTTTTCTGGCGAATGATTGGACAAATATCAAAACCAGATTGTCCAGGAAGCATGACGTCTAAAATAATTAAATCGTAATCGTTTTGCTCGGTGAGAGATAAAGCTAATTGAGCTGATGTTGCAGTTGTAATATGAGAAAAACCTTCTTTTTCAAGAATAGTAGTTAGTAATTGTAAAATTGCTGTTTCATCATCAACGAGCAAAATATTTGCTTGATACATAAAAATCCCTCCTAATTTCCTCGAATATCATACCATCATTTTGTAACTTATGGAATTTTTAAGGAAATTTTAAGGTTTTCTTTCTCAAAAAATTAAGAATCAAATGATATGATAAAAGGAACATAGGGGAGGAGATGAGTGTGAATCCGTTTCAAACGATGCGAGCTAGATATTTTTTAATTGTATTTGCACTATTAACTATAGTTGCAAGAGCCAGTAATGAATTGATAGAAAATACATTTCATATGCAAAATTCTACTTTTATAAATATTCTTATATTCTATATCCTGCCGATTATGTGGATCTTTTTTGAGTATAAAAAACACCGTGTTTCATTTTCATTATTTATTAATAGAAATGAAACATTTAACCTGGTGCAAGTTTTATACATTACGATTATGTTATGCGTGTTTAGTTATGGGTATCTTATTTTGTACATGTATAGCTTTGCATGGATTACACCGGAATTTATTATGAACGCATTACGTGAACCGATTATAGATAGCACAGGGGGATATGTATATCAAGTTATTATGGTCGTATTCATTGCACCAATTATTGGCGAATTTGTTTTTCGGGGATTTTTGCTGCAACGCTTCGCAGCAAAATGGGGAACGAGTATAGCAATCATTGTTGTAGCGCTATTGTTTGCGTTGTTACACGTTGATTTCCTAGGTGCAGTTGTATTTAGCGTTGTACTATCAATCGTATATATTCGTACGAATAGCTTACTCATGCCAATTGCTATTCACATGTTAAACAATGCATTTGTAATCGGCGTTTCTTTTCTACTAAACAGGGAAGAGATAATGAGTTTTGCGGATTTCTCAAATTATACGACCTTCTTTCCAGGACTTATTATTTTTATAACAGGATTAAACTTAGTACTCATCTTTTTATTTGTTAACCGCAAATATTGGAGTAAAGAAATGCCAGTTATATATGTAGAGCAAGAAAATAGTTTTTCAGATGTAGTGGGGAGTAAATGAGATGAAGAAGACGATTGAAAAAATATTGAAAGACATTATAGATGCTACGTCTATTACAGATATGTGTGATAGAAATGTTTGCCATTGGTTGCAACCTGTAGTAGATACGATTGTGTTTCCGGAGTATTATTTGTTTTCTAGTACTCATTTAAAAGAAAATATGATTTCTCTTCTTATTGTGTTAGGAGTTTTACTAATGTTTGGTCTAGTTGTAGAAGAAATGATGAAGCGCATCTTCAGAAAAAATGAAGAGAAGTATATGTGGGTTCATACAGTATTCGTGAAAGTAATAGTGGCTTTCCTTTTGTTTTATAGTATGAAAACAATCATTTACTTTATAGCTTTGAAACATCATTAATTCGAAATTTGAAAGGGATGTATAAAATTATATGAATGAAACAATATCATCAAATAAGTTTTTTTATTTGATTGTGCTTAGTATAGTACTGATAACGACAGTCAATGTTATTCTTCGCTGGGAGGAAGCTTATTTCTTCATGTATTTAGCACTCCATTTGTTAGGGATATTATGTATAAGTGGCGGAATAGTTGCTGAAAAAAAGAGTGAAGAAAGTGTTAATTATATGTGTGTGACCGGCCTTATTTTACTTTTAGCTGTACAAGGTATTATGAAATATAGTTCTTTTTCTTTACAAGATTTTAGTTTATTAATGGATGTACTTCCTTAAGGGGGAACGTTATGTTATCTAAGAAGCAAATAGGATACGTATTAGTTTTAATTGGATTTTTTACGCTTATTGTAACGACTTTATTTTTTCAAGACTATGAATATATACGCTATATAAAAGGCGCTGGTTTAATATGTTGGGTTGTAAGTACGTTTCTTATCCCAGAGTATGAACCGAATAAAGTGTCTAAAGGTAGGTAAAACTCTTCTTTATGTAGAAGAGTTTTTTTTATCCCGCATTAACGAGCAGTAAGACCCCCACCTCAAAATTCATTGAAAGCAAAGAAGTTAGGTGGAGATCAACTGCCCGTAAAAGCCCGATTGGTTCAACTAATAATCAGTGGGGGATGAAGAAAACCCCCACTGATTAAAGTTTCACTTTATGTAAATAGAAGGTTCTCGAGCAATTCGCGTAATAAGCTTGTTCTAATTTAGCATGTATGAACTTACAATAATAATAGACAGGCAGCATAGAGGAGGGAATAGCGTGAGGAAGGTTATTGGGTGGTCGCTTTTTTTGTACGTTGGGTTTGCATTATTTATATATTGGTATTTATTTGGATGGAATCATGAACTTATTCCGGACATGTATAAAGGAACGAGAGCAGATCCAGAAACGTTTATGAACGCAAGAGAGCTTATGCTAAGCCAAGATTATTCGCGCGTGAAAAATTTATTGTATTTTTTAGCGACGCCTCTTGAATGGATTATATTATTATTTGTACTTGTGCTCGGTATTTCAAAAAAGTTTGAGAAATGGTCGAAGGAAACGACGAAAATAAGTGTCCTACAAGTCGCGATTTATTTCTTTTATTTATCACTACTTACAACAGTTCTTGCCTTACCGATGCAATGGATTGGGCGTAAAGTGTCTGTTGATTACGGCATTTCAACGCAAAGTACACAAAGCTGGATAAAAGACCACGTTATCGGTTTTTGGGAAAGCTATGCGACTATGTTAATCGTCGTTACTGTTCTGTTATGGCTTATTCGTAAATTCCCGAAGAGATGGTGGCTAGCAGGGTGGGCACTCTCTGTTCCGTTTACAATCTTTTTAACATTTATACAACCTGTTGTGATTGATCCGCTATATAACGACTTCTCGACGCTAAAAAATAAAGAGTTAGAAACGAAAATTTTAGCGATGGCAGACAAAGCTGATATTCCAGCAAAACACGTATATGAAGTAAATATGTCGGAAAAAACAAATGCGTTAAATGCATATGTAACAGGCATAGGACTTAACTCGCGCATTGTAATGTGGGATACAACGCTTAAGCAATTAAAAGATAAAGAGATTTTATTTATAATGGCTCATGAAATGGGGCATTATGTTATGAAACATATATATTGGGGCGTTGCGAGCTATGTGTTGCTATCGTTTATAGGGATGTACCTCATTAGTCGTATTATAAATATGTGTATTCAAAAATGGGGAGATACGCTGCAAATTTCAAAGGCAGCATGTTTCTCAATTTTACCTTTATTTTTCTTAATTTCTTCTGTACTCTCTTTTGCATCACAGCCAGCAACAAACTATGTTTCTCGTATAGAAGAACGAGCAGCAGATCAATACGCTTTAGATATGACGAAGGACGGGAAATCTGGTGTGAAAACGTTTCAATATTTATCAAAAACGAGTTTAAGCCAAGTGAATCCGCCTGCGTTAGTGAAGTTTTTCTTATACACACATCCACCAATTTTCGAAAGAATTCATACGTTTGAACAATATGAGAAACAAAAAAACAAAAAGTAGCGATTATGCTACTTTTTGTTTTTAGAAATATAAGTTCGATATTGGGAATATTTATCATTGCTTTTTATTGTGATTTTGTAAATAATAAGCTATAAAATTCTAAAAATCTATATATAAAGGAATGAAGGTGAAAAAATGTATTTTTTACAAAATTTAAAAGTGAAATATAAATTATTATCGCTTATTTCATTAGCAATTTTAGGAATGATAATTATGAGCTGTGTAGCAATTCATTCTATTACTAAGATTAAGCATGATACAAAAGTTGTAGTAGATGATTATCAATATTCTGTAATTTTATTAGAAGGAATGCTTCGTACGCAAAATTCACTAGAATATAACTTACTAGAATTAATTACAGCGTCACAAAACGAGGGGACTATTGGTAATATTGAAAAGGATCTTAAAAAATATGATTCTTTATTAAAAGAATATGATGATGGCTTCAATTTAAGTAAACAAGAGGATGAACTGTTTCAGAAGATGAAGAAATCTTTGCCAAGTTATATGGAGACATATAAAAATTTGTTTGACAAAGCGAAGGTAACAAACGAGTCACAAATGGTAAACGAATTTCAGAAGGAATTAAAACCGAAGGGAGTAGAGTTAGCTGGCTATGCGGTGGATCTAGAATCATATGTTTCAAACTTAGCTGATCAAGTATTTAAAGATTCTCAAAAAATGATAGATCGGTCCGTTATTACTTTTATCATTCTTGTAGTAGTTACTACAATCGTTATATGTATAGTAAGTTATATTATTAGCAGGCTTATAGTTGCTCCTGTACAAACGGTTAGTCGTATGATGGAAAGAGCAAAAGAAGGAGATTTAACTGTACATGGTGATTATAATGCCAAAGATGAATTAGGTGTATTAGTAAATGATTTTAACGAGATGATTGTAGGGTTAAGAACAAATATGCAAGAAGTAGATAATAATATCCAGCTTTTATTCCAACATGCAGACGGAGTAGTATCTGCATCGGAAGTATCTAGCAGTGCAGCGAAGAAAATAACGATGGATATTGAAGAAGTTGCCCATGGCGCAGAGAGCCAAATGCAAGCAATGGAACAAACTGCGGGTGCGATGGAAGAGTTGACACAAGGAATGCAGAGTATAGTGAATACATCATCCTCTGTAAATGAATTGTCTGCTCAGTCAGCATTAGATGCAGAGAGTGGTAACAAATTAATGAAACAAATGATTCAACAGATGGATACAATCCAAAATTCAGTACATAGCGGTGTGAAACAAGTTGAGACTATGAAGGAACAATCAGAAGAAATTGTTAAAATCATTGATGTTATGCAAGGTATTACCTCTCAAATTAACTTATTGGCATTAAACGCCGCAATTGAGGCTGCACGTGCTGGGGAAAGTGGTAGAGGATTTGCAATTGTTGCAGATGAAGTACGAAAATTAGCAGAACAATCTAGTGATTCTGCAAAACAAATTGAGAAGCTAATTACTCAAGTTATGGGAACAACGAACCATACGGTAGATATGATGGGGAAAGTAGATAATGAGGTACAGGCAGGTACACAAGTAGTAATGCATACAGAAAAAGTATTTGGAAAAATTACAGAAAAAGTGCAGCAAGTATCTGAGCAAATTCAAACGGTATCTATGTCTACAGATGAAATTGCAGCGAGTAGTGAGGAGATTTCGGCTTCTGCAGAAGACATGGCCCAAATTTCCCAAAGATCATCTGACCGAACTGATAGGGTAAAAGAGTCTATTCAACAGCAAGAAAAATCTGTTCAAGAAATCTCGGTTTCAATTGAACAGATGCATAACGCAGCAGGAGAATTAAAACAAATAGTTGCCCAATTTACTCTTCAAAAGTAGTAGCATATTTAAGTATTAATCCCTAAAAAAAATCATCCTATTTTAAGAAAATAGGATGATTTTTTTAGGGACTTTGTGTGGATATTACTCGTTATATTCTAAATTTTTACATTTTTTCAATTGTAATATATAATAATATATAATATTTTGAGTGTTTTTGGTTTGTAAAAGATTGATTGCAGGAGGAGAGAAAGGGTGTTCAATAAAAAATCTATGCCGGCTATAAAAATGATCCTTTCGATGTCTATTTTTGGATCGATTGGATTTTTTTCTGTCCAAACGGGTTTACCGTCTTTTGAATTAGTATTCGTTCGTTGCATTTGTGCGACTATATTTTTAGCGTTATGTTGGCTTGTAACAGGTCAGTATAAAAGTGAGAAATGGAATAAAAAAGAAGTTATGCAAATATTAGCATGCGGTGTATTTCTCGTTTTTAACTGGGTATTTCTATTTAAAGCGTTTGAAGTTATGTCGATTACAATTGCGATTTCAGTTTACCATCTTGCACCAATTATCGTATTAATGATTGGTAGTATTGTATTTAAAGAGAGGCTTACAGTATTTGCGGTTATGTCCATTGTCATTTGTTTTATCGGTACAGTTTTAGTAGCTGGAGTAGATGGAAGTCTATCGCTCGGAAAACTTATGTCATCTGGCATGGTATGGGCACTTCTTGCAGCATTATTTTATGCTTTTACCACTTTATTAGGAAAGGGAATTCGGCATACGAGTGCATATGCGATGACATTTTTACAAACATTTTTAGGTATATTTTTATTGCTACCATTCGTAGATTTTGGCAAGTTTCAAGGGTTAACAGAGATGAACTGGATGATGATCACAGCGACAGGCCTTATACATACTGGATTTGTATATTACTTATTTTTTGACAGTTTAAGAGATTTATCGACTAGAATGATTTCTGTATTAGTATTTTTAGATCCTGCTGTTGCGATACTATTAGACACAGTCTTTACTGGATTTAGACCGACTAGTATGCAAATAGTAGGGATTATCCTTATATTTGTAGGGATGGCCTTTACTTTTCAAAAAACGAAGGATGAAAAAATAGTAGTAGAAGAAAAATTGTATTCTTAATTGTAAATAATTAGGTCGCATTCTATTGATAATTTTCTTGTTTTTTGTACAATGTAAAGTGTAGGAAAATAAAGGAAAAGGTAGATGAGAGAGATGAAAAAGCTAGTAAAGATAGCGACATCGTTAACTTTAATGGGAGGAATATTTGTAAGTGCAAATGGTGTGTCTGCAAATACAGATGTTATCCAAAAATCTGGTCCTGATATTATGATAGAGTTTGATGATGTAACAACAGGTCATTGGGCATATGATGAAATTACGAATTTAGTATATCATCGCATTATGTATGGCTATGGAAATGGTAAGTTTGGGGTAGAAGATAAGATAACACGTGAACAGGCGGCGGCAGTGCTGCATCGCGCACTTCATTTAAAAAGAAGTGTATTTAATGAAAATCCATATGGGGATATTAGCGGGCAATCAACAATGTTCCCTTACGAAATTTTAGAGTTAACGAATATTGGTATTTTCAAAGGCGACGAGAATGGAAATTTCCGTCCGAAAGATACACTGACTCGTGCAGAATTAGCACAAATTTTAACGAAAGCATATGAGTTGAAAACGAAGCGTCCGCACACGTTTACAGATATACCAGAAAACTATTGGGCAAGAGATGCAATTAGCGCATTGCAGTCTAATAATGTAGTGGTAGGAACCGGGGATGGTAAGTTCGAGCCTGAAATGCTCGTTACACGGGGGCAATTTGCGAAGTTTTTACAACTGTCAATTGATAATTCTTCAGGGAAAATGGAATAGATAAAGAGAGAAAGCTCATAATTTGTAGAGGAGACATCCTAGGCTCATTATGAGCTTTTATTAATCGGTAGGTTATTATTTTTGTATTTTGCATTTAAGTTGATATCCTTTGTCGAAATGTCGATATATAAGGAGTAACAACATGTATTTGCGTTTTTTGTCTAGAAAATGAACTTTTAAAATGTGAAGGATTTCTTTTGAAAAAAGTAGAATATTTAATGTATAGAAACACTTTTAAAAGACCAAAGGAAAGGGAAATGATTTGCGTACAATTCGGTATAAAAATTGAAATTGAGAGCGAATTGGCTCTCCTTTAGTAGTGATTTTCACAATAATAGATTTTTTAAATGTAATATATTGCATAAATGGTGCAAAGGCAACATATGTAATATTGGAAATGATTTCAGTCTATTATTTTCCGTTTTTTCAAATGGAGATAAAGGGGAGAGGGCAATGAAGAAGAACATGTTACGTATAATGGCAACGGTGACTATTATGGGCGGCTTGTTTGTAAGCACGAATGTACCAAACGTAAAAGCAGAAGAATATCCAGAAATGATTGTGTTTGATGATGTTCCAGTAAACTATTGGGCATATGACGATATAATGGACGTAGTATACAATAAAGTAATGTTAGGCTACGGAAATGGTAAGTTTGGTGTGGGAGATAATGTAACACGAGAACAAGTAGCAGCGGTACTGTATCGTACATTGAATTTGAAAAAAGAAGGATCTTTAAAAAATCCATACAAAGATATTTCTGAGAGAGCAACAATGTTTTTAGATGAAATTTTAGTATTAACAGAGCATGGTATTTTTAAAGGTGATGAAAAAGGAAACTTTAGACCAACCGCACCAGTAACACGTGCAGAAATGGCGCAAATTCTTGCGAAGGCATTTACATTTGAGGTGAAGAAGAACCATACATTTAAAGATGTACCAAATAATCATTGGGCAAAAAATGCGATTAGTGCACTGGAGTCTAATAATGTCATAGTAGGAACAGGAAATGGGAAATTTGAACCGAATAAAGTTGTAACACGTGAGCAATATGCAACGTTTTTAAATAGAGCTGTTATTAATTTTAATTTGAAAGATGAGAATTATTAAAGTTAAAATATAAAAATTATTTAATTTAATATTAGGTTATAAATTATATTATAATATAACAAATAAAGAGGGGGAATGTGATTTTTCACGTTCCTTCTTTTTATTTTTAATCTATATTATGTGTTTTTATACTTGTATATAGTAGATTAACTATTGAAAATAACCGGGTTTTTACGGGCAGTAGATCTTCAAGCTACCTCGCGTATTCTCCGGATTTTTTTGTGGGAATTTTATTGCTCTCAAATGGCGGGAGAAAGAAAAATAAGAGTGAAAAGTGATTCGTTATATACTTATTTTATACGTAAAAAAATATGTTGTATCACCTTGATTGTCAATGAGGTGTAAAGGGAAGTAAGTGAAATATGATTCACAATTTGGACATAAGTAAACTGAATAAACGTATTGTTACTCTTTTGCTAATTCTTTATATTAGAAAAAAATAAGCTTTGATTAGGGAGAGAGTACTTTGAAGAAAAAAATTTTAAAAGTAGCAACAGCTTTAACAATTATGGGTGGGGTAGCATTTAGTGCTGAAGGGACTACAGCAAAAGCTGAATTAGCTGCAAAGCCACAACAAGCAAGTCAGGCAATCTTTAAAGATGTACCAGCAGGACATTGGTCTTATGAAGCAATTCAAACTTTAGCAGAACACGAAATTATGCTTGGTTATGGAAATGGTGTGTTCGGTTTTGGACATAACGTAACTCGTGAACAAGTAGCTGCTTTAATTTATCGTGCACTGGATCTTGATGAACAATTTAGAGAAGATGAGGTATTAGAAAGCCCGTATAATGATATTGTTGATGATAACTCAACGATGTTTCCTTTTGAAGTGTTAGCAGTAACAGAGTTAGGTATCTTTACAGGTGATGAGAATGGAAACTTCAGACCAAAAGCTACGTTAACACGTGCAGAAATGGCGCAAGTTCTTACGAAAGCATTTGGATTAGAAGTAAAAGGAACACAAGGATTTAAAGATGTACCAAAAGGACATTGGGCAGAAAATGCGATTAATGCAGTAGGTTCAAATGGTATTTCAGTAGGAGATGGGAAGGGTAACTTCGCCCCGGACATGAAAGTAACACGTGAACAATATGCGCAGTTCTTATTTAAATCAATGTTTGAATAAATAATAAAAAATAAGCCGGTGTTGTATAACACTGGCTTATTTTTTATGTGTAATGCCGGTGGAAGAATACAGTTTTGCAAAAAAAACAATTAAATTTTTAAAAAAAACTCCCTTTTCTGAATATTTGTTATATAATATAAAACATAAAATCAAATCTGTTATAAAACAGTTTAAGAAGGGGATGCTAATATGTCGACGCAAACTTCACGGGTTACATTGCCCGGAGAAATGTTACCAGCGTACAACGAAATATTGACACCTGAGGTGCTTAGTTTTTTAAAGGAACTACATGGAAATTTCAATGAGCGCCGCATAGAACTTTTACAAAAACGTGTGGAGAAACAAAAGAGAATTGATGCAGGAGAGTTTCCGAAGTTTTTAGAAGAAACAAAACGTATACGTGAAGCGGATTGGACAATTGCTAAATTGCCAAAAGATTTAGAGGATCGCCGCGTAGAGATTACTGGACCAGTAGATAGAAAGATGGTTATTAACGCTTTAAATTCAGGAGCACATCTTTTTATGGCAGATTTTGAAGATTCAAATTCACCAACTTGGGAAAATGCGATTGAAGGTCAAATAAACTTACGAGATGCAGTGCGGGGAACGATTTCACATAAAAATGAAAACGGAAAAGAATATCGTTTAAATAGAAAAACAGCAGTATTAATTGTGCGTCCAAGAGGATGGCATTTAGAAGAGAAACATATGCAAGTTGACGGAAAGAATATGTCTGGTAGCTTAGTAGATTTCGGACTTTATTTTTTCCATAATGCGAAAGCTCTTTTAGCAAAAGGAAGCGGTCCATACTTTTACTTACCGAAAATGGAAAGCTATTTAGAAGCAAGGTTATGGAATGATGTTTTCGTATTTGCTCAAAAATATATCGGTATTCCAAACGGAACGATCAAAGCAACGGTATTACTGGAAACGATTCACGCTTCGTTTGAAATGGATGAAATTTTGTATGAGTTAAGAGATCATTCTGCCGGGTTAAACTGCGGAAGATGGGATTATATTTTCAGTTTTTTAAAGAGTTTCCGCAATCATAACGACTTTTTACTTCCAGATAGAGCGCAAGTCACGATGACGGCGCCGTTTATGCGCGCGTATTCTTTGAAAGTAATTCAAACGTGTCATCGCCGTAATGCACCGGCAATTGGAGGAATGGCAGCGCAAATTCCGATTAAAAACAATCCTGAAGCAAATGAAGCTGCTTTTGAAAAAGTGCGTGCAGATAAGGAGCGCGAAGCTTTAGACGGTCATGACGGGACTTGGGTTGCCCACCCGGGACTCGTACCAGTCGCGATGGAAGTATTTAATCACATTATGAAAACACCGAATCAAATTTTTAGAAAACGTGAAGAAATACATGTAACAGAAAAAGATTTACTAGAAGTGCCAGTAGGAACGATTACAGAAGAGGGCCTGCGTATGAATATTAGCGTGGGTATTCAATATATTGCATCTTGGTTAAGCGGACGGGGAGCAGCACCAATTTATAACTTAATGGAAGATGCGGCAACAGCGGAAATTTCTAGGGCACAAGTATGGCAATGGATTCGCCATGAAGGTGGAAAATTAAATGATGGCCGTAATATTACGCTTGAATTAATGGAAGAGCTAAAAGAAGAAGAGTTAGCAAAAATAGAAAGAGAGATTGGTAAAGAAGCCTTTAAGAAAGGGAGATTCCAAGAGGCGACAACGTTGTTTACAAATCTCGTTCGAAATGATGAATTCGTACCATTTTTAACATTACCGGGTTATGAAATTTTATAAAAAATGAAAAGGGGATGGAACAAATGAAAAACGAAAGAATCGAGAAATTACAAGAGAGCTGGGAACTAGATAATCGCTGGAAAGGGATCACACGCCCATATTCGGCAGAAGATGTAATTCGTCTGCGCGGGTCAATTGATATTGAACATACATTAGCGCGCCGTGGTGCTGAAAAGCTTTGGTCGTCGCTTCATACGGAAGATTATATTAACGCACTTGGCGCATTAACAGGAAATCAGGCGATGCAGCAAGTAAAAGCGGGGTTAAAAGCGATTTATTTAAGTGGATGGCAAGTAGCAGCTGATGCAAACCTTTCTGGACATATGTATCCAGACCAAAGTTTATATCCAGCGAACAGCGTACCTGCTGTAGTAAAACGAATTAATCAAACACTTCAACGTGCGGATCAAATTCAGCATATGGAAGGAAGCGGTGATACAGATTATTTCGTACCGATTGTAGCAGATGCAGAAGCTGGATTTGGCGGACAATTAAACGTATTTGAACTGATGAAAGGTATGATTGAAGCGGGTGCATCAGGTGTGCACTTTGAAGATCAATTATCTTCAGAGAAAAAATGCGGTCATTTAGGCGGTAAAGTATTACTACCAACGCAAACAGCGGTGCGTAATTTGATTTCGGCACGTCTTGCTGCAGACGTAATGGGAGTGCCGACAATTATTGTTGCAAGAACAGATGCAGATGCAGCTGATTTAATTACGAGCGATATCGATCCTGTTGATAAAGCGTTTATTACAGGTGAAAGAACGCCAGAAGGATTTTACCGTACGAAAGCAGGTCTTGATCAAGCAATTGCACGTGGTTTAGCATACGCTCCTTATGCAGACCTCGTTTGGTGTGAAACATCTGAACCGAATTTAGAAGATGCAAAACGATTTGCGGACGCAATTCATAAAGAACATCCAGGGAAATTACTTGCATACAACTGTTCACCTTCATTTAACTGGAAACAAAAACTAGATGAGAAAACAATTGCGAGCTTCCAAAAAGAAATCGCATCTTACGGTTATAAGTTCCAGTTCGTAACACTTGCTGGATTCCACTCATTAAACTACGGCATGTTTGAATTAGCACGCGGCTATAAAGAGCGCGGCATGGCAGCGTACTCTGAACTACAACAAGCAGAATTCGCAGCGGAAAAACACGGCTACTCTGCAACTCGCCATCAACGAGAAGTAGGAACAGGCTACTTTGATGAAGTAGCACAAGTCATTACAGGCGGTACGTCATCAACGACAGCATTAAAAGGATCTACGGAAGAAGCACAGTTTACGAAATAAAAGGAAGGGGCACCTTTTTGAAGGGTGCCTCTTGTTATTTTCTGAATGATTTGAGAGTAAATGAAAATATATCAACGATTCGACAAAGGATATTGATTTACCGACAAAAAAAGACAACAGTATTAAATCCAATCCGCCCTATGCTCACGAATAAACTTCATATCTTTCTCATAATGCTCTAAATGTCCTTCATCAATCATTCTTTTGAAATTTAAGTCGCCTTCTTGTGCTTTGCTTTTCATATATGTACATAATGCTTCTAGACGTAGTAGTACCATATCTAAGTAATCTTCGTCCATACTTTTACCGTAGGACTGGACAAACAATTTCACTCTTTCTTTCATATGGTCAGCATGTTGTGCCGATTCATAATGAATTGCCTCACCTGATTCCGTATAATACACTCTACTTAAAGGTACACAAGTATAAAGCGTATAAGCGATATCCCAAATTCTTGGACCAGGTGCAGCAACATCGAAATCAATAATGCCTACTGGTTTTTCTTGCTTAAAAATAATATTGTATATGGCAAAGTCGTTATGGCATACAACCTCAATGTTATTTGGAGTATGATCCATCGGTTTCCAATCATCTAATAACGGAAAGTCACTTACAGCATCATGGTACAGGCGAAGCATCTTTGCTATTTCTTTTAAAACAGCATTAGACCGCATATATTCTTTTAACGGATAATTCCCAGCTTCTCCTTCAATAAAGGATAAAATCTCTCTATCTTTTTCATCTATACCTAAAAATTTTGGAGCATGATGAAACCCTTTGCTTTTTAAGTGTTGTAATAACTTATGAATTTTTGCACTGCCTGGTTTTAATCCTCGCCGAACAGTATTTTCAGAACGATATACATTTGATACATTTCCCCCAGTAAGCCTTTCTTCGTTGGTATAGTTTGACATATAATCCCCTCCATTATTACGATTGTGCGATTATATTGTAACACCTTAGAATAAGGGATGTAATCGTATTCAAATGATGTATTTATTCTTGTTCAAATAAGATATTTATAATTGTATACGCGACTTAATTTGTCAGTTATTTTCAAAAAAGATTGTACATTTCATTTTAAGTGTGCTATGATGGTGTCAGTTGAATAGTTAAATTAAGCAATCCATATGTTATCAAGTGCTGGAAACGAACGAGAAAAAGTATGTGAGAACTAGTTTATGTTTCGTATTTGATAATGTGTGGATTCTTTTTTTAGACAGGAAGACTAAAAAATTAAAAATTTGTATTTTCTTAGGAGGAAATAATTATGGCAGTAACAGGACAAGTAAAATGGTTTAACAACGAAAAAGGCTTCGGTTTCATCGAAGTTCCAGGCGAAAACGACGTATTCGTACATTTCTCTGCAATCGAAACTGAAGGTTTCAAATCTCTAGAAGAAGGTCAAAAAGTTAGCTTCGAAATCGAAGAAGGCAACCGTGGACCTCAAGCTAAAAACGTAATCAAACTATAATTTATAGTTGATGATGGGAAAAAGGATGGCTGATGCCATCCTTTTTTTTAGGCTGTGGAGAAAGTCTCTCCACAGCCTGTTTTTATATCGTAATTTCTTTTTCTATGTCAAAACTGCTAAAGAAGAAAATTTTTTTATGATGGGTGTATTCGAAAATCATCGAGATGGACGCACATCAGTTTTTGTAGAAGAAGTAATTCCGTAAGAGCATTTGCTTCGTACGATAGTGAAGGAAAGATCCTAGAATGTAATAGGGTCTTTTTATGATGAAATAAATCTTCTTAACAACTTTTTAATCGAACTTTATTTTAAACTAACATTCTGCCTGGTTATTTATGAATGAGAAAGTATCAAGTTTTTTCTTTGTAACTTATTTTTTGTTCTAGCTACATCTGAAAAGGATAAATCTGTGCCAGATAGACCTTGAGTAACATCTTTTTTGTTAGCGTTGTTGGAATCTTGAGATGACGTTTCTAACATTTGTTCTTGTTCCTTACTAGGGGTATTCAGAGCATCTGATGGGATGCTATTAACCTGTTGGCTTAATGGATTTTCTTTATCCATACTATACAGCTCCTTTTTGGAATTCGATAAAAAGCAATGTAATTATAAATAGCCACTTATATATATTGTGTTTTTGAATGGAATTATATACAAAATTTATATAGCGAAGTTAACGAATTAAAAAATTGTTAGTGATGAATAAAGATGTACAAAATTGAAGTTCTTAATAAAAACTCAAAGCGGGTAACGCGCACAAATACTCTTTCTCATGTTTTAGATAAGGATCATATTACAAATCGAAAGAGATGCATACAACTTTATAAGAAAATATAGTCGGTTCTTTTGAGGATGAGGGGGGAGTAACTAAAATGATATTACATATGTAAAAAGGCATTCCATAAAGGAAGGCCTTTTACTCTTCTTTTTCAACCTTTTTCTTCTCTCGTTTTTTACATTCAGAGCATTTTGATTTACGAAAAGGTTTTGCAAAAAATAATAGAATGAAAAATAAGCCGAATATAATACTAGCTGAGTTTTTCACGATCACAATGCTACTATTTTTCATTTGAATCGTTGGTTGAATTTCTTCTTCCATAGTAGGACCTCCATATATTGGATTTTCCTTTTAATTATAGCAAAGTTGGTTGTCGTAATGATGCGAATGAGGAAGCAATTGTAAATATTTATAGATAGTATAAATACATTTTATGTAGGTTTTTTATTAGTTAATCACTATATAAATATTTTATAATTTAAAAGATAGTTGATAAATGATAAAGTATTGTAAAAAAGCGGAATCTGTAAGCCATTTCCTTTGCATAGATGCTAAAATTATATATGCAGCTGCTAATATAAATAGAAAATATAAAGGAGATAGTAGAGTATGGAAAGTAAAGTGGAACGCTATGTCGAAAACTATGTTGTAAATAAAAATACGATGGCCTTACTTCCTGTTATTCTAAGTGAAAAGAAAATTGTTACGCGAGTTGTTGAAGTGCAAGACTCTTTTTTCGTATTTCAAAAGCCCCTAGATATTATAGAAAGAAGTTGCCGCAAGCATGGTTCTAGTTTCTTAGGCAGAAAAGAAGGAACGAAAGAGTTAACTCATATTACACATAAAGCGCCGATTGCGATTAGTCCGACCGATCAACTTTATTTTTTCCCTACCTATTCTTATTCTAGAAAAGAGTGCGTGTGGTTGTCGCACTTTTATATTGAAAGTAATAAAGAATTAAAAGATGGAAATCTTATTATTAGATTTATAAATGGTTTTGCGGTGAAGTTAGAGATATCTAAAACTAGTTTTGAAAATCAACAAAATCGCACAGCGAAATTGCGAACAGAGTATGAAGATCGTAGGAAAAAACAAGGAAACCCTTGCTTTAAAGAGATTGATAAAACTGAAGAATCTAGATTAAAACCAGCATATGAGAAAGTGTATTTTGTGAAAGAAGGTGAAGTGTAAAAGGATGGGGGGAAACCCCCATCCTTTTATTTTTCAGTTTTGTCAGTAAGTCGATATATTTGAAAAAACGCCCAAGTAACGACACGTCCTGTCGAATATTAATAGATTATCATAGCATAATAATGAAGGAATTCTAATGGAAGGTATGGAAACTTAATAATTACATCTCCATATGTCGTATCTACCATTTCCTCTTTTATATAAGCAATGATACAGTAGAGGTAGTACTTAGAGTAAAGGGGTAAAGTGTAGAATGGATTTTCAGACAATCAAAGAGTATTTTTCACCAGAAAATATGGATCATATTGTTGAAAGTTATAAGGCGTTCGGACCACTTCTTGGTATTGGTTTACCGATGATAGAGGCGCTAATTCCAGCATTGCCACTCATCGTATTTGTATTGGCGAATGCTGTTGCATTTGGGTTTTGGCTCGGTTTTCTTTATTCTTGGCTTGGATCAGTAATGGGTGCTTTACTTGTCTTTTTCATTATCCGCCATTTTGGACGCAGTCGTTTCTTTTCTTTTGTAAATAAGCATGAGAGAGTGCGAAAGGCGATGGGATGGATTGAAAGGAAAGGGTTTGCACCGATTTTCGTCATATTTTGTTTTCCGTTTACACCTTCTGCGCTTATAAATGTTGTCGCTGGTTTATCTCGCATTAGTGTAAAACAGTTTGGCCTTGCACTCGCGTTCGGAAAGCTTGTGATGATTTTTATTTTAACGTATATCGGTCATGATTTAATGTCATTTATTCATAATCCAGTGAAATCAGTCATTGTAGCAATTGGTATTTTTATTTTATGGTATGTCGGTAAGAGGATCGAAGTAAAGTTAGAACTACAGTAAGAATAGTCTTCTTTGTAAAGAAAAGCTTCATTATTAAAGGATAAGGGGAGAAACGGATGAAGAAAACTTTGAAAAAAGAAGGCATAGAGTGGATACGAACAATTTTAATTGGTGTATTATTAGCTGTATTTTTTCGAACGTTTTTCTTTTCAACGTACGTTGTAGAGGGGAAGTCAATGATGCCGACATTGCAAGATGGCAATATGCTCGTTGTAAATAAGGTGAGTTATCAAGTAGGGGACTTGAACAGATTTGATGTTGTTGTGTTTCATGCTAATAAAAAAGAGGACTACGTAAAACGAATTATCGGTTTACCTGGGGATCAAATTGAATATAAGCATGATAAACTATATATAAACGGACAATTCGTAGATGAGCCTTATTTAGAGAAGTATAAGAAAGAGATAAATGGACGACAACTAACAGGTGATTTTAACCTAGAAGAATTAACGAAAGAGAAGTCGGTGCCACCTGGATATATTTTTGTAGTGGGTGATAACCGCCTCGGAAGCTGGGATAGTAGGCACTTTGGATTTGTAAAAGCTGATACAGTTGTCGGTAAAGTTGATTTACGATATTGGCCAATTCAAGAGATGCAAACGAATTTTTCAAAAGGTTGATATAATAGGTAGAAGTATAGAAAAAGACAAACTACTCCGTTTGTCTTTTTTCGTGTACTATAATACAATTATAGTAGCAAACTAACGTTCGTTATGTAAGTGAAAGGTGGGGTTACATGTCACTTCGATTTGTGATTGGTAGAGCGGGAAGTGGAAAAAGTACACTTTGTTTACACGAAGTGCAGGAAGAGTTAAAGCAGCGTCCGAGAGGGGAAACGATATTATATCTTGTGCCAGAACAGATGACATTCCAAACGCAGCAGGCGTTAATTGGCAGTGAGGATGTTAGAGGTTCTATTCGGGCACAAGTTTTTAGTTTTTCACGATTAGCGTGGAAGGTGCTGCAAGAAGTTGGCGGAGCGAGTCGTCTTCACATTGATGAAGCGGGCGTACATATGTTACTTCGTAAAATTGTAGAATCTCGTAAAGATGGATTATCAGTGTTCCAAAAAGCAGCGGAGCAAAACGGTTTCTTTGAACATCTTGGTAGTATGATTGCGGAGTTTAAACGTTACAACGTGACGCCATCTAACGTATATGAAATGTGGCAACAATTAGATGCGCATAGTAGCAGTGCAGAACAAAAGCTATTAGCGAATAAAGTGTATGATTTACAACTATTATATGATGATTTTGAGCGTGCTTTAATCGGAAAATATTTAGATTCAGAAGACTATCTGCAATTGCTAGTGGAAAAGCTTCCGCAATCTGAATATGTAAATGGGGCTGAAATTTATATAGATGGATTTCATTCATTCTCACCGCAAGAGCTAGAAATTGTAAGACAGCTTATGATTTGCGGAGCGAGAGTTACGATCACGTTAACGATAGATGAAAAAACGTTAGCGCAGCCAGTAAATGAACTAGATTTATTTTATGAAACGACGTTAACGTATGAAAAAATAAAACAAGTAGCACGTGAAGAGAAGATAGAAATTGAAAAAACGATTCCACTTATGGAACAACCACGTTTTCATTCACAAGCATTAGCGCATTTAGAAATGCATTACGAAGCACGTCCGAATGAAAAGTTTCACGGGGAAGCAAGTGTAACGATTAGTACAGCAGCGAATTTACGAGCTGAAGTAGAAGGTGTTGCCCGTGAAATTCGTAGACTTGTGGCGGATGAAGACTATCGTTACCGAGATATTGCGGTTCTTCTTCGTAATGGGGAAAGTTATTACGATGTAATGCGAACGTTATTTACAGATTACAATATCCCGCACTTCATCGATGAAAAACGCCCGATGTCACATCATCCGTTAGTAGAATGCATTCGTTCTACACTCGAGATTATTAGTGGGAATTGGCGTTATGATGCAGTGTTTCGCTGCGTGAAAACAGAGCTTTTATATCCATTAGACGTAAGAAAAGAAACGATGCGCGAAGAGATGGATGAGTTTGAAAACTACTGTTTAGCGTACGGTGTACAAGGGAAGAGATGGACTTCTGAAGGTCCGTGGATGTATCGCCGCTATCGTTCTCTTGAAGATACGAACGAGATGATTACAGATAGTGAACGTGAAATGGAAGAGAAAATAAATCGACTGCGCGACGTTGTAAGAACGCCTGTTATTCGTATGCAAAAAAGGCTGAAGCGTGCGGGAACAGTTATGCAAATGTGCGAAGCTGTTTACTTATTTTTAGAAGAGCTTGATGTTCCGAAAAAATTAGAAGCATTACGTATTCGTGCAGAAGAAAGTGGAGATTTCTTATTTGCGACAGATCATGACCAAGTATGGGAAGAAGTAATGAGTCTTCTTGATACGTTCGTTGAGATGCTTGGCGAAGAGAAAATGTCACTTTCTATGTTCACAGACGTTATGTCGACTGGTCTTGAGGCGCTTCAATTCGCTAATATTCCGCCGTCACTAGACCAAGTGTTAATTGCTAATATTGATCGTTCTAGGTTATCAAATGTGAAAGCAACATTCGTTATTGGCGTGAATGAAGGTGTGATTCCAGCAGCACCGATGGATGAAGGTATGCTTTCTGATGAGGAAAGAGATGTTCTTAGCGCTGCAGGTATTGAATTAGCACCAACGACGAGACAGACGTTATTAGAAGAACAGTTCGTTATGTATCAAATGGTAACGAGAGCGACTGAGAAATTATATATTTCATGTCCGCTCGCAGACGAAGAAGGAAAGACGTTACTTGCGTCTAGCTTTATTAAGAAAATAAAAAGAATGTTCCCTGATGTGAAAGATACATTTATTACGAATGATGTAAATGATTTATCACGTTCGGAACAAATTTCATACGTAGCAACGCCAGAAGTAACGTTGTCATATGTTATGCAGCAACTTCAAACGTGGAAGCGATATGGATTTGAAGGGAATTTAGACTTTTGGTGGGATGTATATAACTTCTACGTAACTTCAGATGAATGGAAGCAAAAAAGTAGCCGCGTATTATCAAGCTTATTCTACCGAAATCGTGCGCAAAAGCTAAGTACAGTTGTAAGTAGAGATTTATACGGAGACAAAATAAAAGGAAGCGTCTCTCGTATGGAGTTATTTAACCGTTGTGCGTACGCTCATTTCGCGCAGCACGGTTTATCATTAAGAGAGCGTGATATTTTCAAACTGGATGCGCCAGATATTGGGGAGCTATTCCATGCAGCGCTGAAGAGAATTGCAGACAGGCTACTACGTGAAAACCGTACTTGGGCAGATTTATCAATAAAAGAGTGTGAGCATCTTTCTACTGTAGTAATAGAAGAGATTGCACCGTTATTACAAAGACAAATTTTATTAAGTTCAAACCGTCATTTCTATTTAAAACAAAAACTACAACAAATCATTTTCCGTACGTCAATTATTCTTCGTGAACATGCGAAGTCGAGCGGTTTCGTACCAGTTGATTTAGAAGTGCCGTTCGGTATGGGTGGTACAGGATCACTTCCGCCGATGGAATTCTCATTACCAAATGGTGTGAAGATGGAAGTTGTCGGCCGTATTGACCGTGTTGATAAGGCAGAAGATGAAAATGGGACGTTCCTACGTATTATTGACTATAAATCAAGTGCAAAAGCGTTAGACTTAACGGAAGTGTATTACGGATTAGCACTTCAAATGTTAACGTATTTAGATGTTGTTACTTCGAATGCACAGACGTGGATGAAAAAAGGCGGCACGGCATCACCGGCAGGTGTACTGTACTTCCATATTCATAACCCGATTGTTGAGATGAAAGGTGACGCATCGGAAGCAGAAATTGAGAAAGAAATTTTAAAGAAATTTAAAATGAAAGGTCTCGTACTAGGCGATGCTGACGTTGTTCGTTTAATGGATAACAAACTTTCAACAGGAAGCTCAGATATTATTTCTGCTGGTTTGAAAAAAGACGGTAGCTTTAGTGCGCGTTCTAGTATTGCAAGTGAACAAGAGTTTAACGTACTGCAAAAATACGTACACCATACGTTTGAAAATATCGGAAAAGACATTACAGAAGGCGTTATCGAGATTGCTCCTTATAAAAAGGGAAATAAAGCGGCGTGTACGTTCTGTAACTTCAAATCTGTTTGTCAGTTCGATGAATCACTTGAAGATAATCAATTCCGTACGTTAAAAGATATGAAAGATAGTGAAGCGATGGAGAAAATTAGAGAGGAGGTTGGCGGAGAATGATAGAAAATTGGCCTAAAAAACCAGAAGGTAGTCAATGGACAGATGACCAGTGGAAAGCGGTTGTAGCGAACGGACGTGATATTTTAGTCGCAGCAGCAGCTGGATCAGGGAAAACAGCAGTATTAGTTGAACGTATTATTAAAAAGATTATAAATGAAGAAAACCCAGTCGATGTCGACCGCCTGCTCGTTGTAACATTTACGAATGCAGCGGCGCAAGAGATGAAAAACAGAATTGGGGAAGCGTTAGAAAAAGTATTAATTGATGAACCAGGATCTCAGCACGTAAGAAAGCAGCTGAGCCTATTAAATAAAGCTTCCATTTCAACAATTCATTCATTTTGTTTACAAGTCATTAGAGGGTATTATTACATGCTTGATGTTGATCCTCGTTTCCGCATTGCAAATCAAACGGAAAATGAATTGTTAAAAGAAGAAGTGCTAGATGACATACTAGAAGAAGAGTATGGAATCGAAGATAATACGATATTCTTTGAACTCGTTGATCGTTATACGAGTGATCGTAGTGATGATGACTTACAGCGTATGATTTTAGCGCTTCATACAGAATCAAGAGCGCATCCAAATCCGGAAAAATGGCTTGATAAATTAGTAGAAGCATATGATGTAGAAGGAAAGACGATTGAAGATTTAGTGTACGCTTCTTATTTATTAGAAGATGTGAAATTCCAGCTTGAAACAGCGGAACAGCATATTCGTAAAGCAACTGAACTTGCAATGCTGCCTGACGGTCCAGCGCCTCGCGTTGAAACCCTGCAAGCAGATGCAGTTTTACTTGGAACTTTATCATCAGCAGCTCGTGAGTCATGGACAAGCGTGTATGAAGCGATGCAAAATGTATCGTGGCAAACGTTAAAGCGCATTAAGAAAAGTGATTACAATGAAGATATTGTAAAACAAGTAGACTCTCTTCGTAATAAAGCGAAAGATGAAGTGAAGAAGTTACAAGAAGAGCTATTTAGCCGCAAACCTGAAAGTTTCTTACGAGATTTTCAAGATATGCACCCTGTATTAGAAAAGCTTGTTCAACTTGTAAAAGTATTTACAGAGCGTTTCCAAGCGATGAAGCGAGATAAAGGAATGGTCGATTTCACAGATTTAGAGCATTTTTGTTTGCAAATTTTAAGTGAGCAAAGTGAAGACGGTGAAATGAAGCCGTCAGCAGTAGCGCTTCAATATCGTAATAAATTTGCTGAAGTACTAGTTGATGAATATCAAGATACGAACTTCGTGCAGGAATCCATTATTAAATTCGTAACGAAAGATTCTGAGAGTGAAGGGAACTTGTTCATGGTAGGTGACGTGAAGCAGTCGATCTATCGTTTCCGACTAGCAGAACCAGGCTTATTCCTAGGTAAGTATAAGCGCTTCACACAAGAAGGATCGGGCGGCGGAATGAAAATTGACTTAGCGAAAAACTTCCGTAGTCGTCATGAAGTATTGGCAGGTACGAATTTCATCTTCAAACAAATTATGGGCCAAGAAGTTGGAGAAATCGACTACGATGCTGACGCTGAATTAAAGCTAGGTGCTAGCTATCCAATAGGTGAAGATGTAGCAGCTGAGCTATTATGTATTCAGCAAACGGAAGAAGAAGTAATAGACGGTGAAGAAGGTGCAGAAGTCGAAAAAGCGCAGCTTGAAGCTCGTCTTATGGCGCAGCGCATTAAAGCGATGGTTGATTCAGGATATGAAGTATATGATCGTAAAACGGATAGTATGCGCCCTGTACAATACCGCGACTTCGTTATTTTACTTCGCTCGATGCCATGGGCGCCACAAATTATGGAAGAGTTAAAGTTGCAAGGAATTCCAGTATACGCTGATCTTGCGACTGGTTATTTTGAGGCGACAGAAGTAAATATTATGATGAACGTATTCCGCGTTATTGATAATCCGATGCAAGATATTCCGCTTGCAGCAGTGCTTCGTTCACCAATTGTTGGACTAAATGATGAAGAACTTGCGACGCTTCGTGCTCATGGGAAGAAAGGTTCGTTTTATGAAGTCATGAGCTCATTCTTAAAAGGGGCACCGCTTGAAGAAGAGCAAGAACTACATGATAAATTAGAGTGGTTTTATAACTTACTGCAAGGATGGCGTGAATTCGCACGTCAACAGTCTCTTTCTGATTTAATTTGGAAAGTGTATGGTGAGACAGGTTATTATGACTTTGTTGGTGGTTTACCTGCTGGAAAGCAAAGGCAAGCAAACTTACGTGTACTATATGACCGTGCGAGACAATATGAAGCAACCTCGTTTAGAGGATTATTCCGCTTCTTACGTTTTATTGAACGTATTTTAGAACGTGGTGATGATATGGGAACGGCGAGAGCTTTAGGTGAACAAGAAGATGTCGTTCGCATTATGACAATTCATAAAAGTAAAGGACTTGAGTTCCCAGTCGTATTCGTAGCTGGACTAGGTCGCCGCTTTAATACACAAGACTTAATGAAACGTTTCTTACTGCATAAAGACTTCGGTTTCGGTTCGCAATTTATTGATCCTCGTAAACGAATTAAATATACGACATTATCGCAACTCGCGATTAAGCGTAAAATGAAAATGGAATTAATTGCGGAAGAAATGCGCGTATTATACGTAGCGTTAACGCGTGCAAAAGAGAAGTTAATTTTAATTGGAACGGTTAAGGATGCAAATAAAGAAATGGAAAAATGGCTTGATGCGAGGGAGCATAGTGAATGGCTATTACCAGATCACATACGTGCTGGGGCGTCTTGTTATTTAGACTGGATTGCACCTTCATTATATAGACATCGTGATAGTGAAATGCTTCTTGAATTAGGACAAGGAAGCATTCCGGGTGAAATTTATGAATATGACACTAGCTGGAAAGTAGAAGTTGTAGACGGTAACACGTTACTTGCGCCAGAGCCGGTTCGAGAAGAGAAACAAGAACTGTTAGAAGCACTTCGTGAGAAAAAGGCTGTTCCCCTGCAAAGTGAACGAAAAGAAGAAGTGTACGACAGATTAATGTGGAAGTACGGATATGAGGATGCAACATCCCATCGTGCGAAGCAATCTGTTACAGAAATAAAGAGAAATTATCAATCTGAAGAAGGTAGCGATAACGCCTTTATTAAAAAACTACGTGCACCAATTAAAATACGTCCGCGCTTTATGGAGAAAAAAGGGTTAACGTACGCTGAAAGAGGTACGGCAGTTCACGCTGTTATGCAGCATGTTGATTTGAAAAAGCCGATTACAGAAGAAGTGATTCGAGAGCAAATCGCAGGAATGGTAAATAAGGAATTATTAACATTCGAGCAGGCGGAAGAAATAGCAATTGAAAAAGTAATTTCATTCTTTGACAGTGACTTAGGTAAAAGGGTATTAGCGGCAAAAAGTGTAGAGCGTGAAGTACCATTTACGATGATGCTTGCAGCAGAAGAAGCATATCAAGATTGGCAAGGGAAGAGTGAAGAAACGATTCTTGTCCAAGGGGTTATCGACTGCATGATTGAAGAGGAAGATGGTATCACGTTAATTGACTTTAAAACGGATACGATTGAAGGGAAATTCCCAGGCGGATTCGAACAAGCGAAACCAATTTTAGAAGATCGATATAAAGTGCAGCTTTCGTTATATGCAAAAGCACTTGAGAAAAGCTTGCAACATCCTGTGAAAGAGAAATGTTTATACTTCTTTGATGGCAATCATGTTGTAAAAGTTGAGGAATAGAGGAACTTGAAAATGGCAACAGAAAAAACGGAAAAAACGTTAAGAACGTTAAGAACGTGTGAAAAAGGACATGAGTACTATAAAAGTAGCGATTGTCCAACTTGTCCAACCTGTGAGAAAGAGAGAACACCGAAAGAAGGTTTTCTCTCTCTTCTTTCAGCGCCAGCAAGAAGGGCACTAGAACATCATGGCATTCATACTGTAGAAGAACTCTCAAAGTATAGCGAGAAAGAAATTTTACAATTCCATGGTATGGGACCGGCATCGATGCCAAAGCTTAGAAAGGCTTTGGAGGAGAGTGGGTTATCATTTAAATAAAATGAAACAGTGGAGTTTTTTAATAGTCTTGAATGAGATAAAGGAAAAAGTAGGAGAATATCTCCTACTTTTTTACTTTACGCTGTTCCAATCTGATCTTGATCGGCCACATCAGAATCAAACGTATTTGTTGCACTAACACCACTAAACGTATTCACGACAAATCCAACATTGGAAGCTCCAGATCCATTATACGCTTTCGTGTTTTCTTTCGGAGACACGTTATAAAAATCCCCTAAATTAAAAGAACCATTACTGTTTTGAACAACGAGGTTTCCAACAACAGAAGGCATACCATCCACCTACTTTACTAAGCTTTTTAATTACTATATGAATGATTGAGCGGAAGGTTCATCCGTAATATATTGGCGGATTTGCATAATACGAGAGTTATTAAAAGCATAGTCAACATTTCCAATTTGAAAGCAAGCGGCATTTAAAAGAGATCGTATAGCAACATTATCTACATTAATAAAAGGACACTCATTTATAATATTCATTTTAATATCTGTGAATCTTTTGGGAATTGTAATGTACTCATCTGTAAAAATTTCGAAATCCTCTAAACGTCCTTCATTTTTTAAATAAAAAGGGATTTCTCGGTGAACAATAAGCGCTCTACTTTTTAATTCCATTTGATTTACATCACCGATTTGAAAGACGCCGCTAATCCCCATAGAAATAACAGAAGCATTTTGGACAACTGAAATATGACGCAGCATAGTTTTTCTCCTTATCCTGGAGTAATAGGGACATCTGTTACTAATGGTACAAATGGGCCCTCTGTAACCGATTCAGCTGGTGTATCAAGAATAGAAGATAAAATAAGGAAGTTTGCATCCCCGATTAAAAAGAGTGCGGACGACGATACACCGTTCATTTTAATCTGTCCGACTTTTAATTCACGATTTACAACGTTAAGGTTCATACATACTTACTCCTTTCGGAAATTGCCCGGTATGTGTTGAATAAAAGATAGAAAGGCTTTGTCGATATCATGTTTCATTGCTTGAATAATGATATCTCGTAAATAATCTGGATCTGTTGAAACCCCTTCATATGATTGTGCTTGTGATAAATAATAAGGAAGTCTATGCTCCATCTGTTTTTTTATGTCATCAACCATCATTTGTCGATACATTTCATCGAGCGGTGTTCTCTCTTCTTGTTCAAAATGGAGAATTCGATTATACGCTTCTTCATCTAAGTAACGATGCATTTCTTGAAGGATTCCTTGGTAAAAGTCTGGATTTGTGTCAGTTTCAGGATTGACCTTTAAAGTTTCTGTATCAACTTGAAAATCCTCAATTTTCTGCTCTTTTGCTGAAAATGGATTTAACCCAATATTTAAAGTGCCATTTAAATTTTCAACTTTTAATTGATCGAATTTGTATTCCACTTTTCCTACAGAAGAGGAGGGGCGATTTTTTAATTCGTTAAGCTCTTCTTGTAATAGGCGCACTTGATCTTCTAAATTCAGGATGGCTGCTTGTTGTGTTTGAAGAGTTTGCTGAAGTTGGTGTAAGTAAGTATATATATCTTGATTCATTTTGTGAAACCTCCTTTTCAATAGGGAGGGTATATTCCTGCTATATATTTATGACAAGGATGTCTTAAGAAGAACTAGTTGATGGTTTGATAGAAATAATTTGTCCTTTCGCCTGTAGTGGGCGAAGGGGCTCTGTAAATCCGCCCGTATTTGCAAATTTCGATAGAGCTTTAATACTTCCAGCAGTACCAATTTGAAATACAGAAGAGGTTGTAATGCTATCAATTTTAATGCTGTTAATGATGATGCTTTGGTTTACATAAAAATTCAATACAATCGCCCCCTTTAAGTTGAACCAATTATCGCTTGATCAACGATATCTGAATCATTGACAGTCGTTGAATTTTGATAATTGTAGACAGAAATATTATCTCCAACGTTAAAAGAGCCGGCACCGGCAAAAGCACGGGAGTAACTAATAGGTCTAATCGCAAATACATCTCCAATATGAAAAATACCACTGGATCCAATATTGACGATACGAATATGTCCGACCATAGCTGGCATACAAAACACCTTTCGTTTTTAAAATTTTCTTTTCTACTATTATATGGGCGTTTTCAATAAAATGTGTACTTTTTTGAAATAAAAGAATCGCACACATTATTGCGTGTGTATTTCGAGCGTTTTAGTAGGTTGTAAATCCGTATGTACATGCCAAATCACATTTAAGAGCCTGTCCAGTTCTTGGCTACAATGCACTGTTTTTTGAGAAGTCATTCCGTAGCGTTCAGCAAAATAAATCATTTTTTCACGTTTTTTTTCAATCGCTTGCTCAAACATTGAAATCGGCTCCATCTCTAAATGAAATTTTTAGTATATATGTAGTACATATTATACAAAAATCCCATAAAAAAGAAACACCTTCGCTAAAAAAAGTAAAATTTCTACATTTTATGCCAAATATAAAAGAGTAACGAATAGAATAGGAGAAGAATATTGTAAAAATTAGCGTGCATGAGAAGGTTTTTTTCTTGCGGATGCGAATACAATTAAAGGGTATGAGTTTTAGGATGGAGAGTGGAAATATTGCGTTTGGTAACGGCGAAAAAAGATGAAAAGGTATTTGTAGGCATTGTGGATGAAGAGGAAGAAAAGGTATTGCACTTAAGAGAAGCGCAAAGGCAAAAGGGAGAAAAGGTTACAATCCCCATTACAATGTTAGAGTGTATTGAAAGAGGGACTGAATGTTTTGAGAAAGTATGTGAAATTGTAAATTGGGCAAAAGAGCATGGGGAAACGGCGTATTATCCGTTAACTGAGGTGAAAATATTAGCACCGATTCCAAGGCCAAGAAAGAATATTCTTTGCGTTGGAAAAAACTATCGTGAGCATGCGATAGAAATGGGCGGAATAGAGTCCATTCCAGAAAATATAATGATCTTTACGAAAGCGCCAACGACAGTTATTGGAATGAATGAAAAAATTAATAGTCATCCCCACGCAACGAATGAACTAGACTATGAAGGAGAACTAGCTATCATCATTGGTAAGCGAGGGAAACAAATAAAAAAAGAAAAAGCGCTCGAGCATGTTTTTGGTTATACCATTATAAATGATATAACTGCTCGCGACATTCAAAGGAAGCATAAACAATTTTTCCTTGGAAAAAGTTTCGATACATTTTGTCCGATGGGACCGTATTTAATTCATAAATCGATGGTTAGTGCGCCAAATGCGTTACACATTGAAACGGTAGTAAATGGGGAAGTAAGGCAAACTTCAAATACAAATAAAATGATTTTTTCAATAGAAGAAATTATTTCAACAATAAGTAAAGGAATGACATTAGAACCAGGAGATATTATCGCAACAGGAACGCCAGCTGGTGTCGGAAAAGGTTTCACACCACCGAAGTTTTTACATGCTGGTGATGAAGTGGTCATTACAGTAGAGGGAATTGGTACTTTGCGAAATGTAGTGAAATGAAAAAAGAGCTATCTTATCGTGAACTGCACCCCAATTGTTAGACACAGTCTAACAATTGGAGGTGCAGTTTTTCTATGGCTAAATTTACAGCTGATGAAAAAATACAAATCGTTCTACGTTATTTGAACGGAAATGAAAGTTATCGA
>NZ_NWUW01000036.1 GCF_002746455.1 Bacillus fungorum
ATATATAGATTATTATAATACGAAACGGATTAAGGCAAAATTAAAAATGAGCCCGGTACAATACCGGACTCACTTTTATCAAGCTGCCTAATGAAATAACCGTGTCTAACTTTTAGGGGTCACTTCAGAATTTTTTTCAAACATGCTCTTTTATAATTTATTTATATACTAGTAATTAGATTATACTTTAGCACTAATTAACAAAAAATTTCTCTTCAACTTTTACAAATTTTGAAATTGAATCTTTATATTCCCCTTACTTAATCCCCCATGGCAACAAACTACAGATTCAATATCTAGATTTAAATACTTCATCAAAGACTGCTGTGCTTCCATAATATTTAAAGTTGTTGGGGCATGAACTCCTCCTAACACTCCATTTACACTATACATCGAGTCTCCAGCGACAAGAATTTTACTTTTTTTCAAATATAAACCAATATGGCCTAGAGTATGAAGAATTAGTATTCCACCGCAATACGGAAGTTCTTGCCCGTCAATCACAGTGTCACTCACTTTTCCTTTTGGTGGATTCTCTACATGTACATCTTTCAATAAAGGTAAATCTCCCTCAATATATCGCTTATCTAACTCGTGCGCATAAACTTTAGTATCACTTACACCATTCTCCAATAAATCAGGAAGGCTACCTATATGATCTATATCCTGGTGTGTCAAAATCACAACTTTTAGCTGATCAAAAGATACCCCAACTCTCTCCATCTCTACTTGTATATCTTCAAATTGTCCAGGGAAACCAGTATCTATTAAAACTGCCATTTCATCATCCCATAAAAGAATTGGGTGAATTATAAATTCTTGAAACTCAAGTTGTAACATTTCTACCCCTTTAGCAATCTCCATACAGCAACTCTCCTTTATACTGAAGTTTGAAAATATGTACGAGTAAACTGAAAATATAAAGCGCCGCTATCTCATAATATGTTTTGTCATTCCAACAGAGAATGCCTCAAACCCTATAGATTCATAATAAGATTGCAATTTTTCCACACACATAAGTTGTGGGATAACCTTGTTTTGTTCACAATGATGGATTAATCGTTTCACTATTTCTTTTCCAATGCCAATGTACTGATACTCCGGCATTACACATACACCGCAAATAACGCCCGTTATTACACCATCTGATATAACACGCCCCATACCAATTAATTGTTGCTCTTTAAATGCATATATTACATACCAACTTTGTTTACACATTTGTTCTAATTCATTAACCGTTAATTTAAGAGAATTCCATCCTAAAGATTCGTATAAAGCTAATAATTCATTAAAATTTGTAGGATGTTCACTTGTGTAGTGTATATTATTTTCCATGTAAATACTCCCTATTCTATAGTTTGTTAATGTTCCAGAAAATTCCCCTTATAAAAATTGCGATTGACGTGAAAATAACTAGAACAAACTTCAATAAGAAAGATAGAATTCCTTCTCAACATAAAATAAAAAGAAGTTATCTCACTTGAGGTAACTTCTTTTATATAAGACTCTCATTATATTATCAACCAAATATTATACAACTACATACAATAAGCACAAACAGAACTAATAAACCATTTGAGAAATAACCCATAGAATACTACCCCTTTATTAAATTATGTAAAAGATTTTATCATAAAATAATTTACAACATAATAACTGAAAAAGACATTGGATTCATTAGTTACGTATATTTAGTAATATTTTAATTTCTAGTCATATTCTCCTTGATTTTAATCGTTCTAGAAACTAAAAAGAATTCCCTTCTCCTTTTCATCCCTCACCTAAAAGTCATTACTAGACGTTCCTATTCTATAGAAAATTACATGTTTATAAATTCAAAAAGATAAATATGTGATAAAATAGATTCAACAACTCTACACTTTACTTTCAACAATAAGGAGACCTGCTTATGAAGGCGAATCTAAGTACAATAAAAGAATACTTAAACAGTGAGGAAGATATTCTTTCTACACTCTACTGCGTAATAAATTTTGGTTATATGAGCAGATCTGGTATTTTAGCTGCTACAAATAAAAAATTATTGTTCTGCTCTGATGCAATGTTTGGAAAAGGACTGAAATGGGAATTCGAATACACTGAAATAGAAGATTTCAGTCATACGGATGGAGTTGTATTAGAGATGTCTGCGATCCCCTTTATCAAAAAAATAACCATGAACCATGGAGACGATTTTATTGTATTTGACAATTTTTCAAGCCCTCAAAACGTACAATCCTTTTTTGATTTGGTTCAATCCAAACAATAATCCTATCGATGCACATATTCTTACATATATCATATTCCTTGGCACGGTAAAGCATATAGAAACGTACAAAGAAGGTTGCATTTGCAACCCTCTTTGTACATACCACAGGGTAAATTAATATTATTTAATTTTTATAATCAAATAAAAGAACCATTTTACACTACTTTTACAGCTTTATTCTGCAAAACAAACTTTCCAAATAAAAAACGCACAAGCGGCCCCATAATAATTAATTGCAATGGATACGCCATCATAAAGTTTTTAATAAAAATTGAGAAATACATTGAAACGAATGAATCACCATGTAGTCCATTATGTATATACATCATAGCCATACCGAAAAATGACATAAAGAACACCATTCCGATTACCATAGTTGTCGCCATCGCAACTATAATATTTATTTTCTTCGATTTATCAAACGGTAACATGAATACAATTTTTTTCGCACAAGGTCCAACAATACATATTTCAATTAATAGTGCAATAATGAATCCAATTAATAGTTCTAATGCAATCTCCTTAATATGAATTGGCCCTCCTGCCTCGTTCAGTAATAAGTTATAAAACGTCATTACGATAACCATCCCAAGGCACATCATCATGCCAAATTGGAGGGTTTCCTTTCTTGTTGTTGGCAAAATTCATCATCCTTTCTCTTTGAGTCTTTGTCATTATATCGATATTGGAAACCCCTTCGTAAGTGAACATTTTGTGAACAAATTTAAAACGTTTTCATATATTTTCTATACTTTCAACTCAAATCCTCATTTTTACTTGTAAAGGTTTTATATATTTCAATGTTGAATTACTAAATTTAAACATTACTATTAGGAGGAGAACCATGAATGAACAAGAATTTTACGCATATCACATCGTGACAAATAAAAAAATGAATATCGGACAAATCATTCATTTCGATAAAAATCAAACGAATACCTTATTCCACTTCTTTTTTGAAAGAGAACATTTGAATTCTAGTGGTGAAGATTCTATACAAATTTTAAAAGAACATTATACAAATGAAGAATTACATATAAAGAATGAAAATGCTAAAGTAGTTATGAATTACATGGATCAAACAATTAGAGCGGTTAGAGAAACGATTGTCGAAATGATAAGACTACAAGAATTCCCTGAATACCCTTCAAGATTATCTTGCTTATATGCTGCAAAGAGCTATGAAGATACTTTAAAATGGAAAGCATTATTTGATTCTTACAATCGAGAAGTTTTGCAGATTGTTAAACT
Organism: Bacillus fungorum; assembly: GCF_002746455.1. Lineage (GTDB taxonomy): Bacteria > Bacillota > Bacilli > Bacillales > Bacillaceae_G > Bacillus_A > Bacillus_A fungorum. The sequence goes on from NZ_NWUW01000036.1 coordinate 3,521, forward strand.
ACGAGTAATCGGAAGTTCTTTTGAAGGTGACGGGAACCTTTTACCAAAAGAAGGTGGTATTCCTTTTTCTCAAAAAATTGAACAAGCTAGAGAATATTGGAAAGGAAATGTGAATAACGAACTCCCTGAGTTACTCATTAATGGCGAAATTGAAGTGGTGGAAATTATTGATGACTTTTCCTCAATTCATGTTTAATTTCTAACTAAATCAAATAGGATGGAGATTACAATGATTAAAAAAGTGTACTTCAATCATGATGGTGGTGTAGATGATTTAATTTCACTATTTTTATTACTTCAGATGGATAATGTCAAACTTACAGGTGTTTCAGTTATCCCTGCAGATTGCTATTTGGAACCAGCAATGTCTGCAAGTCGCAAAATTATGGATCGCTTCAGCAAAGAATATATTGAAGTAGCCGCATCAAATTCCCGTGCGAAAAATCCATTTCCAAAAGACTGGCGGATGCATGCATTTTATGTAGATGCTTTACCAATTTTAAATGAGTCTGGAAAAGTTGTAACACCTGTAGCAGCAAAGCCTGCACATCATCATTTAATAGAAACGCTTCTACAAACTGAAGGAAAAACAACTTTATTATTTACTGGGCCCCTAACTGATCTTGCTCGTGCATTATATGAAGCTCCCATAATCGAAGATAAAATTGAACGTCTCGTTTGGATGGGTGGTACATTTCTTACCGCAGGCAATGTACATGAACCAGAGCATGATGGAACAGCTGAGTGGAATTCGTTTTGGGACCCTGAAGCAGTAGCTCGTGTATGGGAGGCAAAAATTGAAATCGACTTAGTGACACTAGAAAGTACAAATCAAGTTCCGTTAACTATAGACATTCGCGAACAGTGGGCAAAAGAGAGAAAGTATCTTGGTGTAGATTTCCTTGGCCAATGCTATGCAATGGTTCCCCCTCTCGTTCACTTTTCAACGAACTCTACTTACTACTTGTGGGATGTACTTACAACTGCGCTTGTCGGAAACACTAACCTCGCAAAAACTCAAACAATTAATAGTATCGTTCATACGTATGGACCAAGCCAGGGGCGGACAGTGAAATTTGATGGTGGGCGACCTGTAAATGTAGTATATGATGTAAACCACAATGAGTTTTTCGACTATATAACTGGGTTAGCAAAGAAAGTCTCTAATTAAAAGCCTATCTATATGAAAAACCCAAAAATGATATAGCTTCAGATGGTACGCAGTAAAAATAATTAGAAATTGGTTGGAACTTAATATTAAAAAGAGTATTGAAAGTTAATTCAATACTCTTTTTGTGTAGTTTAATGTTATCTGATTAAAGTTGCGTTTTATAGATTCACCATTTCATATCTCCACTTAAATTTAATATATAAATTATAACGAATTATTAGTTTTTTCTCTATAATCAAACACAATTACTTGGACTATTCTAACTTTTCTTTTCGTAAGCTAAAAATAAGTGGAAGAATCGAGGTGTGATACTATGGAGCGATTATGGATTCCAATGATTGTTACGTTTTTTTCATTCGGTGGATTACTATTAGGCGGTGCTGTTGGAGTAGCAACACGCCAACTAATTGAAGAAAAAATGCATCGTTTATATGCATTATGTGGCGGAATTTTGCTTGGGCTTTTATCCCTTGAAATTATTCCTGAAACATTTTCAAGCTATGAAATAATTGGGCCTATACTTGGTATAGCTATCGGTATTTTAGTTATGAGCTTATTAGATAACTATTGTCATCATCCAATGATACATAAAAAAGATCAACAAGCATGGCAAACCTTCCTTTTTCTCTCTTTCGCTATATTTATTCATAATTTGCCGAGTGGATTTGCACTAGGTACAGCTTTTATAAATCATAATGACGCTGCCATCCCCTTTTTAATAGCAATCGTCGTTCACCATATTCCAGAAGGATTAGCTTTAATTATTCCATTTCTCTTTACAAAGCATAAATATATTTCCTTTTTATTAACAACTTTATTACTTTCTCTTATTCTCGGTACTGGTACGATTTTCGGAATTTTAATGGAAGGAAAAGCTCTTCATCTACAAGGGCTCATTATGGGAAGTGCTATCGGTTCACTTGGCTATGTTACAATTCATGAAATGCTTTGGAAGGCTAAGAAACAGCTCTCTTTCCTTACATTTCTAACGTGGGCTACTAGTGGATTTTTATTAATAACAGTATTTACACTATTTACTGGTCATCATTAAAACTAATATATTTTATCATTTGTATATTTTTCCTCTTTCTCCAAAACATAATGTTATCTACCTCCTTATAAGGAGGAACAATTATGTTTGGGAAAACAGCCGGTGAAGCATTAGTGGATTTATTAATTGACTGGGGAGTAGAACACATATACGGAATGCCTGGAGATTCTATCAATTCTATCATTGAAGCTTTAAGAAAAAAACAAGATAAAATTAAATTCATTCAAGTTCGCCATGAAGAAGCTGGTGCATTAGCAGCGGCTGCCTATGCGAAATTAACAGGAAAACTCGGCGTTTGTATGGCAATTGCAGGACCGGGTGCTATTCATTTATTAAATGGTTTATATGATGCGAAACTCGATAAGGCTCCTGTCCTAGCAATTTCAGGTCAAGTAGAAACAGATCTACTCGGGACGGATTTTTTCCAAGAAGTAAACTTGGAAAGATTGTTCGATGATGTTGCTGTATATAACCAGCGCATTATGTCAGCAGAACAACTACCAGCTGTCGTGAATCAAGCAATTCGAATGGCTTATACGAAAAAAGGTGTATCTGTTCTTACGATTCCAGATGATGTCCCGAAATTCGAAGTGAAAAATGGTGCCCGTGTTACAAATACTTCTTTTACTTTGCCTGAGTTATTTCCACAAAAGGAAGATTTAGATGCAGCGAAACTCGCAATAAATGAAGCGAAAAAGCCTGTGATTTTAGCTGGAAAAGGAACAAAACATGCGAGAGAATCTTTACTTGCATTGGCAGCACATATTGGTGCTCCAATCGTACTTACATTACCAGCTAAAGGCATTATTCCTGATGAGCACCCTCTTTGTATTGGTGGATTAGGGTTAATCGGAACGAAACCTTCTTATGAAGCAATGAAACATGCGGATACTTTAATTATGGTTGGTACTTCTTATCCGTTCACTGGTTTCTTACCTGAAAAAGCAAAAACAATCCATATCGATACAGATCCTGCCCAAATCGGAAAACGTTATGCCACAGATATAGGTTTAGCCGGTGATGCTGATAAAACATTACAATGGTTAATTGAAAATGTAGAAAAACACACAGACCATTCCTTCTTAGAGCATCATCAAGAAATGATGAAGAAATGGGAAGAAAAATTACACAATCAAGAAGAAGATTCTTCTACTCCAATTAAACCACAACGCGTTATGCATGCACTGCAGCAAGTAGCACATGATGACGCAATTCTATCAGTCGATGTCGGAAATGTAACAGTATGGACTGCAAGGCACTTCCGTATGACAAACCAGCAATTTATCATTTCTAGCTGGCTCGCAACACTTGGTTGCGGTTTACCTGGTGCTCTTGCTGGAAAAATTGCTTTTCCGGATAAACAAGTATTCGCAGTTTGTGGTGACGGTGGTTTTGGAATGACAATGAACGACTTCGTAACAGCTGTTAAATATAAACTACCAATCGTTGTCGTCATATTAAACAATAATAAAATTGCGATGATTAAATTCGAGCAAGAAGTCATGGGTAATATCGAATTCGAAACAGACTTAACGAACCCTGATTTTGCAAAATATGCAGAGGCGTGTGGAGGTATTGGATACCGTGTTGAGAATTTAGATGAACTACTTCCCGCTTTCGAAAATGCAGTAAAACAAAATAAACCGTGTATTATTGATGTAGTTGTAGATGCTAACGAAGCACCAATGCCAGCAAAAATCACATTTGGTCAAGCCGCTGGTTATACGAAGCATATGATAAAAGAATTATTTGAAGAAGGTAAAATTGATTTACCTCCACTTTAAGCGAAAAAAGATAGCTGAAAACAATTTGTCTTCAGCTATCTCTCTTTATTTTTGTATCTCTCTATAGAAAGAAAAATCATTCACAGTATGTTGTACTTGTTTCTCTTCCTTCATTTCTTTATCCTTGTTTTTAGGTATTCTTACATTTCCTAGTTTAATCGCATCTTGCATACTATTACTAATCAGATTCCCTGCCAAGATTGTCATACTATAGAAAGCGATAGGTATCAGTACAATCCATGTATGTGTAGTTAAATGGCGGAAGTTTTGACCAATTAATCCTGTCCATTCTTTTGTTACACTATCTGCCTCTATACCAGATATTATTGTTCCACCAAAAAATAACTCTAACAAGCCAAGATGTAAGAGAAGTAACAAAGTACTCACAAATTGTTGGGCGACAAGTAAAAAAAATGATGGTAATACGTGTGGCCATACGTGATTTTTCATTCTATGCCATTTACTTCCCCCAAGCACAGTTGCTGCCATCATAAATTCTTCCCCTTTTATCCGACGGACTTCCTGCGCTGTATATAACATAATTGTTGGTACCGCTAAACATGTAAGGATAACCATTTGAAATATTACCCTTAAATGAAACGGTTCTGGTACTGTCCCATTTTCAAAAACTAAAACCTCCTTTAATACAAAGAAAGAAACCATAACCATAGGTACAATACTGAACGGATCAAAAAAAGATGATATAACTGGAAAAGACCGTTTGCTATACATACCAAGAAGCAAGCCAATACCTCCTCCAACTATAACTCGTAGAATCGCTATAATTACACTCGCACCAACTGTCCATTTCGCTCCTTCTATTATTAACTGAAAAAGATCACGCCCTTTCGTATCACTTCCGAACCAAAATACATTTGATGGTGAAAATGGTGCAGCCTCTAGCTCTTCTTTTTCGTTATACATCATCGTTAGTTCGCGAATATTCCCATCGAAAAACAACGTATTCCCAATACTAACAATCATAAGTACACTTAAAAAAATAACACCAAACCAAAATCTTACATCTCTTTTTACAACTTCCCACATATCACGCACGCTCCTTTATAACATTTTGTAAGAACGTATGTAATAAACGAAATAGTATAAAAAGCGGTACGTATAATATAATTAAACTCACTGTAAATATTTCTAATTTCGAATTTTCTTTTACAAAAACAAACATTCCGTACGTATTAAATATCCATTCAATAATATATAAGTTTGATAACATAAATAAAATATTTGTTTTTGCATAATAGATTGTTGTTAACAAAACATTTCTTGAAATATGATGTGTTAAAATATGTCGTAAACTAAGCCCTTTACTTTTAGCAAATATACTATAATCTTTCTCTAATTCTTCTCTGAAACGTAATAGTAGTAACTTAATAAATAATAATGCTGTAGGCAAAGTTAGACATATCATTGGCAACAGGCGAGCCCTTTCCTCCCCAATCCCTGCAAGTTTCACTGGCATAAAGCCTGTCTTTTGAAAAATTATTACGACTAGAAGTTGAGATAATAAAATTATTAAAATATCTGGGATGCTTTCAAGTGCGACAAAAATCCCATTCCACATTCGTTGCTTTGATTGAGATCGTTGTAATACCCACACAACGAGAAGATACGCAATAAGTAATGACAGTAAAAATGCCGAAATAAACACAAACATTGTCTCTAAATAATGAATCCATATTTGTGGAAATAATTTTCTTGAGTCCCGAAACCCATATGTTATTTCTCCTGGTTGAAGTAACTTTCCTCCAAGAAATACAATCGTGTTCCAAAAACCGATTAAATCAATTTGCAATCCCTTAAATAAACGCGGTAGTGCACCTAGACAGATTATACATAAGATTGCAGCTAATAATTGTAAACATGTAATCCCACACCACTTAACCATTCGCATCAACATAACGATTTCCCCTTACCATTCAATAGAATATTCAGAAACAAAAAAGCTAAATATATCACATCTCTTTAGCTACAGCATGTACTCGCTTTTGCCCACTAGGTAGAATAGCTTGATATAAACATGTAACAAATAATAATAAACCAAATAAAATGATATACAATGTATCTGCACGAATCCATTTCGGGAATAACATTGCTATCGCGCCGAGAGATAAAAGCTGAAATCCTGTCGTTAATGGACTAAGTAAACTTTGAACGCGCCCCATGAATGACTCTTCTACAATTTGATACATCCAGCCTGATATTGCAACATTAATAAATGGTAAAAAGAAAGTCGCAAAAGCAATACATACATAAAAAGACCATACGTGATTTACAAAGTAACACATACAGAAGAAGACTCCTGAGCCCGCCATACCAAATACAATAATAGGCTTGGGTGCATATTTCTTACCTATACTTGTTGCTACTATACTTCCAATTAGTAATGAAATCCCTCCAACTACACCGCCTACCATTGCTAAACTTTCATATGTTGCTGGTGCTAATTTGTATTTTAATATGTAAGTAGTGGATACGCTTAAAATACCATTTAATAAACCAAATACGATAAATCCTAAAAGTAATTTTTTTAAAGTTTCATTTTGGTATATATACTTGATCCCTTCTTGAAACTCTGTTATTAACATCTTCAAATTAACTTCTTTCCATTTTGTTCTACCATTTGGTAAACGAACTTTTTCTGGAATGGAGATCGTTTGAATCAAAATACCACTCATAATAAAAGTGAGCGTATTTACTAAAATGCTGCCGTAAATTCCAAAAGTCCAGTACACCATCGTTGCAATTCCTACACCAAACAAAGCATATAAACTATTTACCATTTGATTCATACCCGCTGCTGCACCATATTGGTCTGATTCAACTACTCCCTGTATCATCGACTGTTCTGATGGAGAGAAAAATTGTATACATGCATTCTCCAAAAATAAAAATATAAAGACAAGTATAATCATTCCGTAATAAAGTGAAATTAGGATTCCAATATTACAGAGCGAACAACATATGTTACTTACCGTACAAATACGTTGTCTATCAAAACGATCCACTACTGTCCCTACTAATAGAAAAAAGATTAATGCAGGTAATGCAATCATAATTTGTGTCATCGTTGCGTAAACTGGTTGTTTTCCGTATTGATCTAACAAATAAAACATTAAAGAAATTCCAGCAATCATAGAACCGAGTCGCTCTAAAATATTTGCCAGAAAAAAACGTGCATACACTTTGTTGCGAAATAACTGTAGCATTTCTTTCATACTTCGTATCCTTTCTCTCGACAAAATAGGATTATTTTAGTCATTTCTTGGAAGTTACATTATATTTTTCGACCATTATCCAATCTTTTCCTTCTGTATAGAGAACATTATAAAAAAGACTCTTGTTTTTTTACAAGAGTCTTTTTTATTTAACTTCGCTTCATATAATGATATATCTCACTAACTTTTTTTATTCTCTATAGTTCGGATACACTTTATTTATTTTACGAATGTATCGCACATCCACTTATAAAATTTTTCTTTCTCTTCAAATTGTGGATAATGGGCTGATTTCTCAAAAGTAATAAATTCTTTTTGCTCTGCTTCAATCGTATCAAAATATGTTTTTGCTGCATGAAATGAAGTGTTATAGTCATATTTCCCCATAAGGAAATAAAGCGGTAGCTTCATTTTATTCACCTTATTAGGCAATGGATTCTTTAAATCCTTTTCTAATAATACAGTTTGAGAATGTGATAATCCAACGTTATAACGAATTACATCTAAAAAGTTATATTCATTACTGAGTAACATCCTGATGTTATCACCGTCTGGATTTTCAATGCGTCTTGATGTTCCACCATATTTCGCAACATAATTTCGCGGAGTGTAAGTATCACCATTTTTAATTTTTTCAGTCAATCCATTAAAATAGGAAACTTCATCTGTATTCCCAGCATTTTGTGCCTGTTCAATTACATAGTTTAAACTATCCATTTCACTTTCTACTGTATCACTCATCTGCCCTATCCCAACATACGCTTCGTATTTTTCAGGTGCTTTATTAGCAGCTTGCATTCCAATATATGTACCGTAAGAATGACCAATTAATATTACCTTTTCTTTTCCCATACGTTTTGAAATATACTCTGTCATAGCTAATAAATCCTCTACAAGAAGATCTGATGTAAGATTTGAATAGTCCTCAAAGAAATGATACGATTTCCCGCTTCCTCTTTGATCATAATTAACAACTGTGAATTTCTTTTCCAGTAATTCTTGATATTTTTGAGCATATGGTATTTCTGAAGTACCTGGTCCACCATGTACAAAGATAATAACTGGATTCCTCTTATCTTTGCCGCGTATCATAATTTCATGACCACTTCCATTTATCTCTACTTGCTCTAATGTACTTATACTGTTTTTCTCTTTTATTTGCGAGGTCCATGTAGGAAATATTATTGCTACGATTAATAATAGTATAGTGATGACTCCAATAAGTTTTATTAATTTTTTTATCTTCTTCATTAATAGTTTCCTTTCTTTTAAATTTATAAAAATATCAATTTAGTTCTGTAAAACTACCTCAAAAAATATGAATGTACAACAATTGCACTTGCCAATTTCATCTTGATTTTTTGCACATTCTTAATATCCCATACACTTCTTAACTTTCCGCTATATAAACTCTTAATATCCCCTTAATATTCCCTTAATTTTCAATACATTTTTTATAGAAAGACTTGATCACAATGTATTAGAAATATAGAAAAAAAGCCCTTGTTTTCAAAACAAAGACTTTTTCCTTTAACTATTTCGCTACTTCTTCTTTCGGCATTACCATACCTTTATAAAGTTGGACAGTAATCCAGTAATAGATAAAATAAATGACTAAGAAAATCCCTATTGGCACCCACACCTTTACAAACGGGTCAACTAATATAACGCTGAATAAGTTAAGCCCTACTAACACGTGGGAAATTCCAATAATCGCTGGGAAGATAAATAAATATGAAATTTCTTTATATATACTTTTCGTTAACATACTACGTCTCACACCGATTTTTCGTAACATTTCATAACGGCGTACGTCACGAGAAGCACCCGTTAATATTTTGAACATAAGCGAACTTGCCATCATTGCTAAAAAGGCAATCCCTAGGAAGAAACCCATAAACATTGTTCCACTCATGAAACTGTTCATAAACTGATAAATTGTCATTTTCGTAAATAAGTCTACTTTTGTGCCTGTTGTTTTTTCAATTTGTTCTTTTTGTCTCTTGTCTATTTCAATTAACAACGTTTTATATTTCTTCATATCATCTACTTTTGCTAATGTTACACTATGTTCCGTTCCTTGAATTCCTTTATAATGCGCTTCATCTGCAATTCTTACAGGCTTTCCATTAAATTGATTATGTGTAATTTGTATCTCTCTTACAATCGCATCTTCCCAATCTCTTGGCATACGAGGAAGCTTATTCATTGCTTCAGGAGCTTCTAAAGCAGTATATACAGGTTCCGTTAAAGATTCCACCACACGTTTACGAGCAGGCTCTTTTAAAGTTTTTGTATCAAAGTGGTCGGAAATAAGTGGTGGTTTCTCAGTTAAGTCGTTGCGTAAATAATAAACCGCTTCTCCATCTACCTTATACTTGTACTTGCTTTCTTCAACAATTTCCATTTCTTTTAGGGCCGCTTTATCTTGATCATTCGCATCATGAATTACAACATCATATACACGAGAAAAGTCTGTCATAATGCCTACATTTTTTTGAAACGCCATACCTGCCGTCATCGCACCTGCTCCTAATGCGATTAACATCGCTACAGTTCCTAATACTCTCGATAAACTATTTACTCGGAAACGTAGCTGTGCATATGTAAAACTATTTAAACCAGTTTCATTACGTTTTTTATTCCCCTTAATTTTCATCACAAAAAACGGGAGTAATGAACTAAAAATAAAATACGTTCCAAGCGTTGTAACAACCGTCGCTATTATAAAACCAACTTCAGCATATGTTCTTATATTTACCATAAAGTAGTATCCTGTACTTACTAGTAACACACCAAGTACAGTCATTATAATAATGCGAATTTTACTTTTCTTCACTTCATCTAGTGTTTCATCTTCACGTATTAATTCTAATTCTGTTTTACGTAATAAACGGATGCTATTCATTAAACCAGTAATAAAAAATAATATTAAGAAGAATATAGCTGTAACTATGATTGCTGGTGTATATACAGATGAATAACTACCTTTTGCTGAAATTTCCATACCATTCATTAAAAAGCTTCCTGCTACACTTGCAAGTAACATCCCTGCTAAAATCCCGATAATAATACTGACAATACCCATACCGAATGTTTCAATAAATAATAATTGCGCTACTTTTTTCTTTTTCGCTCCGAGCATCATGTACATACCAAGTTCTTTTCTTCTTAATGTCAGTAAGAAAGAATTGGCATATATAATATAAAATACAGTAATGAAAGATAATAGTATTGCACCTACCCAGAATACGAGTCTAATACTACTAATAAGACTATTATCTTTCGTAAATTCACTATTCATCGCCATTGTTTGGAACATGTAGAAAATACTAATACTAATAACGAGACCGATAAGTAAAACCATATAATCTTTTAACATCTTTTTCATACTATGACGTGATAATTTAAATAACATAGTTTCACCCCCTACTTAGACTCAGCAGCTGAGCCCATATGAGCGAGCACACCTAAAATGTCTTGATAGAAAATTTCTCGCGTTCCTTGACGCTTTAATTCCTTATATAAAAGACCGTCTTGAATAAATAATATACGCTCACAATAACTCGCACTAAATGCATCATGTGTAACCATCAAAATACTTACATTATGATTTTTATGTAGATCTTGCATCGCTTCTAATAAGCTTTTTGCATTTTTACTATCAAGCGCTCCTGTCGGTTCATCTGCTAATACAATTGCCGGATTATGTACTAAAGCCCGTGCTGCCGCTGTTCTTTGCTTTTGTCCACCAGAAACAGCAGTTGGATATTTTGTTAAAATTTCAGTAATCCCTAACTTCTTCGCAACCTCATTCACCTTTCCAGTAATCTCACTTGAAGGTACACCTTGCAGAGAAAGTGGTAAAGCAATATTTTCATAAATTGATAAGTTTTCTAGTAAGTTAAAATCTTGAAAGATGAACCCTAATTTTTGAGATCGAAAATCTGATAATGCATTCCCCTTCATAGAAGTAATATTTGTACCAGCTATTGTCACACTGCCACCTGTCGCTTGATCTAATGTACTAATCACATTAAGTAAAGTCGTTTTTCCAGATCCAGAAGGACCCATAATCCCAACGAATTCCCCTTCCTTAATATTTAATGATACACCCCTTAATGCTTTTGACTGATTTTCATTTCTTTTCCCATATGTTTTTTCTACGCTTTTTACAGTAACTACATTTGTTGACATCTCTTTCACTCCATCCCTTTTGTATAGAATAAATTTCTCACATATTTCTTATCTTTTTCTGATGCAAATTCTTAAGTTTTTTAAAATTTTCAAACAAAATTAAATGCATACGTATAATGAACTTTTTTCCTACTTCATGTTCTCACTTTTCAAAAATTTGTTCCTTCGATTTCTCTTACATTTACCTTACATTTTTGTAAGGTAAAAAAGAAAACACACCAATTTCTAATGATGTGTTTTCTTTACAATCAATATTTTCTATTTTTTATTTCTTCTTCAATACTTTCCACAAACCCATCTAGTTCAATCACTTCTGACTGGTCTTCACCATATTTACGTACATTTACAGCTTTGCTTTCCATTTCTTTATCCCCAATAACAAGAACATAAGGAACTTTTTGCATTTGTGCTTCTCTTATTTTATATCCTAACTTTTCATCTCGTACATCTTGTTCAACACGAATTCCAGCTTGTGCTAATTTGTCTGCAACCTCTTCTGCATATTGCACGTGCACTGCATTTGAAACTGGAATTACTTTCAGTTGAACTGGTGCTATCCATGCCGGGAATGCGCCTCCAAAGTGCTCAATTAATATTGCTAAGAAGCGGTCTAAAGATCCTAAAACTGCTCGATGAATAACAACTGGTCTTCTCTTTTCATTCTTCTCATCTATATAATTTAAATCAAACTTCTCTGGCATTTGGAAATCTAGCTGGATTGTTCCGCACTGATGACTTCTATTTAAAGCATCTTTAATATGGAAATCAATTTTTGGCCCGTAAAATGCACCATCACCTTCATTTAGTCTATATTTATAGTTTAATGATTGTAATACATTTGCTAACGCTGCCTCTGCTTGCTCCCATAACTTATCATCCCCCATTGAATCTTCTGGACGAGTAGAAAGCTCTACTTCATACTGGAATCCAAAAGTTTTATATACGTAATCAATTTGCGCCATTACGGATTTAATTTCATCTTCAATTTGTTCTGGTGTTACAAATAAATGAGCATCATCTTGGCAGAAAGTACGAACTCTCAATAATCCGTTTAATGCCCCGCTAAATTCATGTCGGTGTACTTGACCGAACTCACACATACGAATTGGCAATTCGCGATAAGAGTGTAATTTATTTTTGAACATTAACATATGGCCAGGACAGTTCATTGGCTTTAATGCAAAACTTTTATTGTCTACTTCTGAGAAATACATGTTGTCCTTGTAATGTCCCCAGTGTCCTGATTTCTCCCATAATTCTTGGTTCATCATAAACGGCGTACGTACTTCTTGATAATTGTACTCTTTTTGAATTTCTCTTAAAAACGCTTCTAATTCGTTACGAATAATCTGTCCTTTCGGTAAATAAAACGGCATTCCCGGAGCCTCTTCAGAAAACATAAATAACTCCAGCTCACTACCTAATTTACGATGATTTCTTTTTGCTGCTTCTTCAACGAAATGTAAATACTCTTCTAATTCTTTTTGAGAAGAGAATGCAACACCATATATACGCTGAAGCACTTGATTGTTACTATCCCCTCGCCAATATGCACCTGAAACGTGAGTTAATTGGAAGGCTTTCAAATAGCCTGTTGACGGTAAATGTGGTCCTCTACATAAATCTACAAATTCACCTTGTTTATATAGTGTTACACTTTCTTCATTAGGAATAGCTTCTAACAGTTCTAATTTCAAACTATCGTTCATTTCTTGAAACAATTTTGCTGCCTCTTCTCGAGAAACTTCAACTCGCTCTATTTTTATATTTTCATTTATAATCTTTTTCATTTCTTTTTCAATTTTCGATAAATCTTCTACGTTTACACTACTCGGAAGATCCATATCATAATAAAATCCATTTTCAATCACAGGCCCTACTCCAAGATTTATATCACCATACAATCTTTTTACAGCTTGTGCTAAAATATGTGCCGCAGAGTGTCTTGCAATTTCTACCCCTTCATTTGAATCTATAGTAACGATTTCTATTTCCGCATTTCCTTCAATATTTCGGCGTAAATCATATAACTGATTATTTACTTTCCCTGCGACTGCTTTCTTTTTCAAACTACTGCTAATGGATCCAGCAATTTCTTCTAAATTAATTCCTTTTACAAATTCTTTAACGCTACCATCTGGAAATTTAATTTCAATCATTTGTTCTTTCATTTTTCATCTCTCCATTTCATAATAAAAAGCACACTCATCCCTAAAATAGGGACGAGCGTGCTTATACCCGTGGTTCCACCCAGATTCCCATTACAAATTGCAATGGCTTCTTTTACGGTAACGTCGTTTATACGGCACTAGATACTTTATTTCCCCAGTGCAGCTCTAAGGTGGTAAGTTATTTTTCTGCGTTAGGAAGTTCTCAGCTTTCCTTCCTTCTCTGTATAACCGGGTAAAATAACTCGTGTCCTTTTCTTCGCTTATTATGAAATTGAATGCAAAAAAAGCATATTCATCCCTAAAATAGGGACGAATATGCTTATATCCGTGGTTCCACCCAGATTCCCATCACAAATTGCAATGGCTTCTTTTGCGATAACGTCGCTTACACGGCACTAGATACTTCATTTCCCTAGTGCAGCTCTAAGGTGGTAAGTTATTTTTCTGCGTTAGGAAGTTCTCAGCTTTCCTTCCTTCTCTGTATAACCGGGTAAAATAACTCGTGTCCTTTTCTTTGCTTTTATGAGTACATCCATTAATTGTTATTTACTATATCTTATTCATTTTATTTTTGCAAGTGTTTAAAAAAGATTTTTTATTTTTTCAAAAAAGAAACCAAAACTAAATTTTTGGTTTCCTCTTCTCAATTTTACCAATCTTGTGGTTCGTAATTTAAATCTGAAAATAGACGTCGTTTCTCTTTTTTCGTTAAATCTCTCCACTGTCCAACAGGTAAATTATTCAATTCAATATTCATAATTCGCGTACGTTTTAACGTGTATACTTGATAACCTAAAGCTTCACACATACGGCGAATTTGGCGATTTAAACCTTGTGTTAAAATAATTTTGAACTCATATTTTGATAACTGTGTGATTTCACAAGGAAGCGTTTTTGTTCCTAAAATTTTCACACCAGCTGCCATTTTCTCTAGAAAATCAGGTGTAATTGGCTTATCTACTGAAACGATATATTCTTTCTCATGTTTGTTTTCAGCACGTAAAATTTCATTAACAATATCACCATCATTCGTTAATAAAATTAAACCGTCTGAGTCTTTATCAAGACGTCCAATGTGACTAATTCGTAAAGGATGATTCACTAAATCGATAATATTACCTTTTACTGATTTTTCACTTGTACATGTAATACCTACTGGTTTATTTAAAGCGATATATACGTGATCTCGAGCAATACGAAGTTGCTCTCCGTTTACGCGCACATCATCACCTGGATTTACTTGGTCACCAATTTTTGCAACCTTACCGTTAATAATTACTCTTCTCTCATTAATTAATTTATCTGCTCCACGTCGAGACGCTTTTCCAGCTTCACTAATAAATTTATTGATACGCAAATTAGGCACATCCTTTTCTAAACAAAATTTCAAGCTCACACTGCTTCTACCGTACAATACAAAAGGGTAAGCCTTCTATTATAACTTAAATATATTAACATGAAAGGGTATATAACGTCTTCTATTAATTACTCGTTTATAAGAAAATATCTTTATTATACATTCATTTATGCTCGTTTTGTACACTTAATATACAAGCCACTCTTCCTTACATACAGCTTGTTTACCTCTTATATCTTCTAAATCTTCATGAATATTAGCTAGTTTATACAGCTCAGGGAAAATCTCTTCTACATAATTTTGATGCGCCATTTCATCTTTCCAATAAGTTAACACTATGTAACGATTTTCAGTTTTTAAAGACTTCCCAATAACACCACCTAACATCCCTTTTGCATTTTCCATTCCTTTATTCCAAATCGTTTCTTGCTTATGTAAAAAATGCTTTTCCTTTCCTACCTTTACATCACATACAGCAGCTCTTACAAATGAACCTTCTGTAACAACGTCTTTCATAGGCATATCAGTTATATCATACAACGTTTGAAATAATTCAATTTCACATGAAAGAAACGTATCCTCTTGGTTACTATTTAAATAAATTGTATCGTGGGCACCATTCATAAATGCTTGATAAGCGCTTCTATCTTCCCATACAGTAAATACACATGCCTCATTTTCATGCCATCCACCGAATTGTCCATGAAAACCATCTAGATGCTGTATATCACGCCATTGTTCTTGCGCTTTTGAAAACAATTCTTTTTTCTCTTGTTCTACTTTACAGTAGATTGTTTTTAGTAACATTTTTAATTCCCCCTTATGATACGATCTATTTCCTTATTACTACACTTAGTTTACATAACAAAATTATTATTTACTGTATTTACATTTCCACACAAACACCCAACCTATCTTTTGCACTATATCTGTCAAACCATCTATCTGTTTTTATTTCAAATAATTCAGAACATAAAAAAGATGTGGCCCTATACGAATTACATCTAAATCTTACCTCCTTTGTATATCTATTGCTCAAGTATATAATACGTAATTTCTCTCGAATAATGTCATACGGTTACCATCCTCACCCCTTCTTTAAAACTAACAGCATGCCCGTTTTCTCATAGGTTCTCCCCTCCACTTACCATTGTAATAGGCATTACACTTATATATTTATAATCCTCTTCATTATCATCGTTAATATGGATAGCTGACATTGGTACTGGAAAATCATCAATTTTAAATTCTTTGTCTAAATATATGAGTGCAATTAAGCTAATTAATAGCATAGCAGTTGCAATATTTGAAACTATTTTCTTTTATTTCACTAAAAATCCCTTTTCTCACACATCACTTTCATCATTTTACTAATTTCGATTATTTATGTTTAGAAAAGATATAATTCAAATCTTTTCTAACTTATGTTCTCTACCTTAAACAATATAATTATTTTATATTGTAATTAACAGATTTTTAATTTTGGAGGCGTTACTCATTGAGAAAATTATTTTCAAAAAACTGGTCAGTTGTAATTTCTATTTTTATCATTTCCAGTACGGTTTTTTACACATTGATAGATAAAAACAATAATAAAAAAGCAACTGTAGAAACAATTGATACAAAAACATTCAAAACTAACCTGCAACCTAAAATAAATGAATTAACTACAAATTATAATGACATCATTGAGAAAGATTGGTTGCCTGCTTGGGAAGAAATTAACACGAATGGAGATTCAGTAGATAGAAATAAACTATTAGTTACAATGAGTGCTATTTCCAAACAATATGAAAACATTATGAATGAAATAGACATTATAAAAATTAAAGAAAATATATCGGAAATACAACTACAAGAACAACTAGTTTATTTCACAACTGAATTTAAGACTGCTTCTAAATTTATGAAAAACGCGGCAGATTTAATTATAGACGGAGCCAAAAACTCTACTCCAAACAGTGCAACAATTGAAAATACTAAACATGCTTTAGGACTTGCGGATCAACATATTGTCATCGCTTTATCTACTTTAACTGAAGTTGAAGAGAAATTAGCACTTGCAAAAAAATAAGTCTGTTTACTATTTTACAATAAAAAAAGATTGCAATTCACATTTTGTCTGTCTATAATGTTTTTATTGATTTACAATCAATGTTTTTATAAATTTTATAATTCGGATGAACCATTCAGGAGAAGGTCTATTGATCTACCGACGGGGCAAAAAGTTTTTAACCGACTTTGAAACTCTCAGGTCTTGTTTACAAGTAGAACTGCATGGGGACGAATCTCTGGAGAGACTCCCTCTCGCTTTATATAGCGCAGAGGAAAACGAGCACCGAAGGAGCAAATCCGCTACTATAGCGGATAATCTCTCAGGTAAAAGGACAGAGACAAGCGAAAGAAAATGCCGATTTGTATCGGTTTATTTTTCTATCCCTTGTTTCTCCAGAGACCATTTCATTTACTTGAAGTGGTTTTTATTTTTTCTAAAAAAGGAGAATAAAGATGGAGACAGTAAGTAAAGTATTAGAACAAATCAATCACTATGTGTGGGGATTACCAACGTTATTGTTACTCGTTGGTACTGGTATCATTCTCACAGTGCGTTTAAAAGGGTTACAGTTTAGTAAACTATTATACGCTCACAAACTAGCTTTTAAAAAATCA
Organism: Bacillus fungorum; assembly: GCF_002746455.1. Classification (GTDB taxonomy): domain Bacteria; phylum Bacillota; class Bacilli; order Bacillales; family Bacillaceae_G; genus Bacillus_A; species Bacillus_A fungorum. The sequence continues at coordinate 21,155 of NZ_NWUW01000036.1, forward strand.
GAAGATACATCTTCCTCTGGGGATATTAGCCACTTCCAAGCACTTATGACAGCTATGGCGGCAACGATTGGTATGGGAAATATAGCTGGTGTTGCAACTGCTGTGACGATCGGTGGACCCGGTGCAATCTTTTGGATGTGGATTACTGCTTTGTTCGGTATGGCAACAAAATATGCCGAAGCAATTCTTGCAGTGAAATACCGTGTTAGTAATGAAAATGGCGAATATTCAGGTGGACCAATGTACTATTTAGAACGTGGTTTAGGTAAGAAATGGCTTGCAGTTTTATTCGCTATATTCGGTACAACTGCTTCTTTCGGTATCGGTAATATGGTGCAATCTAATTCAGTTGCAGAGGCAATGCGAATTAATTTCTCTTTCCCTCCTGCTTTAACTGGTATACTGATGGCATTTTTAATCGCAATTGTTATTTTAGGCGGTGTAAAAAAAATCGGGAAAGTAACAGGATATGTAGTTCCTATTAAAGCTTTCTTTTATATAATTGCTGGTCTTATAATTATTTTCTATCACTACGACCAAATTCCAGAAGCATTTTCACTTATTTTTTCCGGTGCATTTACTGGTACTGCAGCTGCTGGTGGTTTTATTGGCGCAACAGTCGCATCTGCAATTCAAATCGGAATGGCGCGCGGTGTATTTGCGAATGAAGCTGGTTTAGGTAGTGCACCTATTGCAGCAGCTGCTGCAAAAACTGATTCGCCTGCAAAGCAAGCTTTAGTTTCAATGACTGGTACTTTTCTAGATACGTTTATTGTATGTACAATTACAGGACTAGTATTAATTACTACAGGTGCTTGGAAATCTGGTAAAACTGGCGTTGAAGCTACAACACTTGCGTTCCAATCTGTGTTCGGTACTGCAGGTAGTATGATTCTCGGTATCGCAATTATTTTATTCGCCTACTCTACTATTTTAGGCTGGTCGTATTACGGTGAGAAATGCGTGGCTTATTTATTCGGAGAAAGTGCTGTTAAATATTATAAAGCAATCTTTATCGTCATGATTGCTATTGGTGCGAATTTAAAATTAGGCATCGTATGGACATTTGCGGATATTGCAAATGGACTTATGGCCATTCCAAACTTAATTGGTCTAATTGGTTTAAGTAGTATTGTTGTTGCTGAAACGAATCGCTTTTTACAAGCAGAGAAATTGAAAGGAAATCATAAAAAACAGGCAAGTTAACCTATGAAAAAAGGAATGACTCATACATGATGAGCATTCCTTTTTTCATCCCCTCTTTTACTTAATTACTATCATTAAAAATATATTTATATCAATGTTTACTCCTTTTTATTCCTCCAAAAGTTTTTCACATAAATGTCATAAATCGTATGGTCTAACTATATAGTTGAAAAGGAATGCGACATTAAAGTGTCGCTGAAAAACTCATCCAAGAAAAGGGAGGAAAAATCTTTTGAAAAATAAAATCATTGTTTTCCTATCTGTTTTGTCATTTATTATTGGTGGTTTCTTCTTTAACACAAATACTTCAAGCGCTGAAACATCATCTACTGATTACGTTCCTAACCAATTAATCGTTAAGTTCAAGCAAAATGCATCTTTAAGTAATGTGCAATCTTTTCATAAATCTGTCGGAGCTAATGTCTTATCTAAAGATGATAAGTTAGGTTTTGAAGTCGTTCAATTTTCAAAAGGTACTGTAAAAGAAAAAATAAAGAGTTATAAAAATAATCCAGATGTGGAATATGCAGAACCGAATTATTACGTTCACGCCTTTTGGGCTCCAAACGACCCATATTTTAAAAATCAATATGGATTACAAAAGATTCAAGCTCCACAAGCTTGGGATAGCCAACGAAGTGATCCTGGTGTAAAAGTAGCCATTATTGATACAGGAGTTCAAGGCTCACACCCTGATTTGGCTTCGAAAGTAATTTACGGGCATGATTATGTTGATAACGACAATACATCTGATGATGGTAATGGTCATGGTACACATTGCGCTGGAATTACTGGAGCACTTACGAATAACAGCGTCGGAATTGCTGGTGTTGCCCCACAAACTTCCATTTATGCTGTTCGCGTATTAGATAATCAAGGAAGTGGTACTCTCGATGCTGTAGCGCAAGGTATTCGAGAAGCTGCTGATTCGGGTGCAAAAGTAATTAGTTTAAGTTTAGGAGCTCCAAATGGTGGTACTGCATTACAACAAGCCGTTCAATATGCATGGAATAAAGGCTCTGTTATAGTTGCAGCTGCTGGAAATGCTGGAAATACAAAAGCTAATTACCCTGCTTATTACAGCGAAGTGATTGCAGTTGCTTCTACAGATCAATCAGATAAGAAATCTTCATTTTCTACTTATGGTAGCTGGGTAGATGTTGCAGCACCAGGTTCAAATATATATTCCACATATAAAGGAAGCACGTATCAATCATTAAGTGGTACATCTATGGCAACACCTCATGTCGCAGGAGTTGCTGCTCTTTTAGCAAATCAAGGATATAGCAATACACAAATTCGCCAAATTATTGAGTCTACTACAGATAAAATTAGTGGTACAGGTACGTACTGGAAAAACGGTAGAGTCAATGCATATAAGGCTGTACAATATGCGAAGCAATTACAAGAAAATAAAGCTTCTTAAGAAATAAAGTAAAACTTTAATCAGTCGATCTACCATTAATGCGGAATAAAATAGAAGGAGAGACTTCTACAACTATAGCCTCTCCTTCTTATAAACTATATTACTCTCCCTGCTTTTTAACCATATGTAAATACAGAACAAAATCCATCATTGTCGACGAATGACCAAGTTGACGGATCATCGCTGTTATATTTCCTCTATGATATGTACCATGATTTACAACATGTTGTACTAACTCTAAAATTGAAGTTTCTAATTTTCCTACATATGGATTCTCAATAACAAATACAGCATTCACATCTTGTATTGTACTTAAAAAGTCTTTATATTGATCTGCCATGTTTTCAAACATTTTTTCTAATTCATGTAACGATTTGTTTTCCATTTGTTTTCGTAAATCTTCTCGGTCTTGTATTGCTTCATTCATACTTTTACCATGCAATATGTGTAACCACACTTGATCTGTAATATAAATATGCGCAAACGTCTCCTTAATGGATGGGAATACACTCTGTATCTGTTCAGTAAAAATAGTCTCATAGTTTGGTAATTCTTTTAGTCGATTGAATAATCGTATATTAGCCCAAGCATGGTAATCCACTTGTTTTAACATGTACTCTTTCAATCAAAATCGCCTCCTTATTGTATGAAACGAATAGTTTGTTTCTTCATTTCTGATTCTCTATCAGCCTTTACAATTCCTTTTTCTTCAATTTCACGTTTATCTATAGTTTTATATTTTACATGTGTATGAAATTCCGTTTGAAATGGAAACGGTGTAATCCGAATTGTTTCCTCATCTATCCATTCAGCTTGAATAGGTTTCTCCTCTTTACTATTAAACATTTCTGTTCCTTCAAAACCATCTTTAAACAAATCAATTTCATCTTTCTTTTCTACACCTGGTTTATTCATGCAGACATATAAAGATAGTTCATCGCAAAACTTTAATAATCTATAATGTTTATCGAACATCACAAATTGCTCTTTTGTTAGCGTTGTCAATATTCTTTTTTGTCGTTCCAATTCACCTGCATAAAATGTCATCATCTCTTCATCTTCCTCATTTAATGGAAATGATAAAAAATGCTTACTACAAAGTAATGCTCCGTATGGATTGGAATCTTCAATTTCATTCAAACCAATCGTATAAAAGACAAAGCGTAATGAACTTGGACAATCCATAAATGTATATGGGATATTTTTAGCATCATTCAAAATTGGTACTTTATCAAGTTCTATCCATCCTCTATCATGCTCATATATTGCATCAATTGTCTCTTTTAAATATGTATCATCTTCAAAAAAATCTTCTTTTATATGCTTTGCAATCTCTCCAGCTAAAAAACCATGATCATGTTGACGAATTAATATACTTTCTTTCTCATCCTTTTCACGAAAAATCATCCGTATACTCCCCCTCATCCTCATATTACAGCGTTTTCTATGCATCAATTCTTAATTAATCCCTAATTGTTAGCAGGGATTCAGTTTCTTGCAACGAAATTAACATAACTATATAGCATTCTTTCTAACAATATAAATAGCTTTATCTTTACTATCCATTATACTAAATCATTCATTCCAAAAAAATTTTTTATGAGGTGAAAACATGAACAAAACAGAATTAATTAAAAATGTCGCACAATCAGCTGATATTTCTCAAAAGGATGCTTCTGCAGCTGTACAATCTGTATTTGACACAATTGCTACTGCATTACAATCTGGTGATAAAGTTCAATTAATCGGCTTTGGAACTTTTGAAGTGCGTGAAAGATCTGCTCGTACAGGACGTAATCCACAAACTGGTGAAGAAATTCAAATCGCCGCTGGTAAAGTTCCTGCATTTAAAGCAGGTAAAGAGTTAAAAGAAGCTGTTAAATAAACAAGAAACCAGCCTAAAATGGCTGGTTTCTTGTTTATTTCTTAATTAAGCAGTTCCTTTATATTCTCTGCATGATACACTTCACAAATATAAAATACACATTTGCAGTTACTTACAATTTGATACTTTCTAGTTGGATACACATTCGCTGTAACAGAACATCCATCAAACAATTCAATAATATTTCCAGATGGCTGATATCCTTCATATAATACGTTTCTTCTTACTTCCATCTTTTCTATAAGCTTTTCAACAGGAATATTTCCACTCTCTAATTCACTCTTTATTGTGTCCGGTAAAAACGAAGTGTCTGCAAAAATTAGATTTTCAGATAATACTTTTCCTTTATAACTAATATTGGATACACGGTAAAGAAATGTTCCGTTTTTATCAAAGAAATTCTTTGCTTCTTTCGGGATATACTGTCTATCAATTACCTCTTGTTCGAGAACATCAAACTGAACTGTATCATTCAAAAGCTTTCCTAAAGCATGAATAGATGATGTATCTCCAGAAAATAAAATATTTTTAATTGCTTGTACATTATAAGTGAATTCATTTGTTCTATTTTCCGCTACTAGCATGAGGAACACCTCTTCTATAAAATATTTTATTAAACTTATTTATAATTTAAAAGCGCTACTGCGTCCAACTGTGTGATTTCGGTGACTTCTTTACTAAATATTGCAATTGAAGCCATATAATCTACACTTGGCCTTAAATCTCTCAGCACTGTATTTTCTACTAACTCTTGTCTATCCTTAAAAACCAACAAGTTTGGAGGTTCATTTGGAGCTGATATAATAATATCCACTGGTGAAATCATTAGTCCTTTACCTGTCGCTTTTAGCACTGCTTCTTTTCTAGTCCAATATGTTAAAAAACCTTCTATTTTCTGTTCATTAGGTAATTTCATAACTTGCGCTTTTTCAATGTCTGTTAATACGCCTTCTGCCATTTTCATTACATCTACATTTGGATTCATTTGTTCAACATCAACGCCTACAGGTACAGACCTTGTAAATGCAACAACAACCCACTCACCCGAATGTGAAACCGATAACTGCGGCATGCCCTCTGGTAATTGTGGTCTACCATGTTGTAGCTTACATACTGGGCACATTCGATTAATCGGAACTTGAATTGGCGACATAGAAAGCATTTTACCTAGAACTAATCTACTAATTACACAACCGATTATAAAACGAGCACGATCTGCCGAATGATGATATGAATTTGCTTTCTCTCGTTCAACATCATTTAATAAATTGTAATGCCATGATTGTAAATCCGAAATTCTTCCCCACCATATTTGACAATCATTCTCATTCAAAGTCGGTATAGAATCTACAACTTTACTTTCTATCATGTAAACTCTCTCCTTCTAAATACCAATATCATTTTATTTCAAAAGACCATTATCAAACTTATTCATTTACAATTTCTTTCTCTTTTTGTAATATAGGTAACGTTTTTTTCTTCTTTTTTGACATTACCTCTTTATCAGAAATACGTAAAGAAAATAGTAGTGCTATGAGCAAAAATATTGCTGATCCAATTAATGCTGCTTGATATGGTAAAAAATCGGATGGAACGTTATTACTTCCAAAACCAGCTAGTATACTAGCTAAAACAGCTACTCCTATTGCTGAACCTAATCGATTTTGCACATTGAATATAGTAGTCGCTCTCCCCATAGAAGGTGGCATGATATTGTTAAAAGCAGAAAATTGAACCGCACCGACAGATTGACCTAAGAAAATACCGATACCAAACAGTAATGCCCGAATTTGCCACGGATTCGTATCGTGATTTACAAAACTTAATAAAACAAAGATAACCGCGGTACAAATTAATCCAATAGAAATTACCTTTCGAGCTCCTAATTTCTTATATGACCATGGCACAATTTGTGAAGAAATCATTAATCCAATCGCCTCTGGAAATGTCGTAAGTCCTGATTCCAGTGCGGAAACTCCTATCACATTTTGATACATAAGAGGAAAAACAAATAACATTCCTAGTAAACCAGCTGATGAAAATAATGATATAAGGCTCATCTTTCTAAAGACTGGTTCTTTTAATAAGCGTAAATCTAACATCGGTTGCTTTACTTTAAGTTCTACAAATATAAACAATGTAATAAATACAATCCCAGCTATCCCAGTACTTATAATTTCTGGAGAAACCCATCCTATTGATGGCCCTTGACTAAGTGCATAAATTAGCATCGCAAATCCTGGTGCTGAAATAACAAAACCGAGAGAATCAAAGCGACCAGCTGATTTTTCAATATGCTCTTTTAAAAATAGAAGACCGAATAGTAACGCCATAATTCCAAATGGTACATTAATATAAAATGCCCAGCGCCAAGACATGTAATCCACAAAGAAACCACCAATAATTGGTCCTACTGCCGGTGCGACAGCAATTGGCAACACAATAAACCGAGAAATTTTCGGCCTTTCCTCTGGTGAAAATGTTCGGAATAACATCGCCATCCCAACTGGTGTTAAAAGCCCTCCACCAGCACCTTGAATGATACGAAAAATATTCAATGAAGTAATATCGTTAGCTATTCCACATAATGCGGATGCTGTTGTAAATACGAAAAGAGCAGTTAGAAATACTCTTTTCGTACCGAAGCAATCTCCTAACCAACCAGAAATCGGAAGGAAAACAGCTAAGCTAACTAAATACCCAACATTAACCGTTCCCATTGCAGATGGAGGCACTTGTAGTTCTTTACTTATCGTTTGTAGTGCTACATTCACAATCGTTGCGTCCATCGCAGCCATAAACATCGCTGTTATATAAACGATGCTTACAACTACTTTTGGGTTTAGGTTTAGTTTTACTTTCATTATCGTTTTCCTGCTAATGTTTTTTCGCGAGCTTGCTTTCTTTTTGGGTTCAAATCTTTCCAGTTATTCTCAACATATTGTAAGCAATCGTGCCTGCTAGCTTCTTCATGTACGACATTCCAGCCAATAGGTACATCAAGAAAAACAGGCCAGAGAGAATACTGGCCCTCCTCATTCATTAATACTTTATATGTGTATTTATCATTTTCAAATGGATTCGTCATACTCTACTTACCCCTTTCTTATTCTGCAAATATTTCGCTAATACTTGTCCAATTTCTGTAAGTGGGCCTGGCTGACATAAATCTTTATGTCTACAATCAATGTCATGCTGTACGATTTCCCCATCTAAATAATTTAGCCACGTATTTGGAGAAATTGGATCAAACCAGTCTGGTATAACTGTAGATCTAAAGAATAAAATATCTCCGTTATAAACTTTCGGCACGTATTTCCCTAACAATCCTACCGAATTCACATATGTTTCTTTCAAGTTCAAAATAGTATCTTCTTCAAGACTTGCTAATGCACTTCCATCTTTACGAAGGATTTCAACTGCACTTTCCATTGTAAGTGGTTTACCATCCATGTTATCTGGGTCATATCCGCCTAAAGCAAGTAATGCAATTAACGCTTCCTCTTCAGTAGGCGCTTCCGTATTCGGTAAGAAGTGCCCAGGATAAGAATCAAGCATAACGAGTAATTCTACTTCTTCCCCTTCATTTTGTAGTTGCGCCGCCATTGCATGCACAACATTTCCTCCAAGTGACCAACCTAATAAACGATATGGTCCATGAGGCTGTACTTCACGAACGTGTTTCAAGTAATCCGCCGCCATCTCCTCTAAACTTTTTGGAAGTTCTTCATTTTTAGCAATACCACGTGCTTGTACACCATAGATTGGATAATCTGTTCCTAAAGATTTCATAAGTCCTGCATAGCACCAACTTAATCCACCTGCTGGGTGTACACAAAATAGTGGCAATTGATCCCCGCTTGCTCGTAATGGAAGCAACACATCAAGTGCACTTTGACCATTCCCCATCTCAAGTCTTTCAGCTAACCCTGCAACAGTCGGTGCTGCAAATAAAGTGCCAATGTTTAGTTCCACTCCAAGCGCCTCTTTCATGCGGCTCATAAGCTGCACTGCAAGGAGTGAATGGCCCCCAAGATCAAAGAATCCGTCATCAATTCCAATTTGAGGCACACTTAGCACTTCTGTAAACAAGTCACATAACATTTCTTCTTGCGGTGTTCTTGGACCACGACTAGAAGATGATGCGATAAATTCTGGAGCTGGCAATGCCTTTCTATCTAATTTACCGTTTGGCGTTAAAGGTAACTCATTTACTACTACAAAAGCGTATGGAACCATATAATCTGGTAAACTACCACTAGCAAACTGACGCATTTCATTCGTATCAATCGCTTCATTATTTGATGCGACGATATAAGAAACTAACCGTTTATCCCCTGGTTGATCTTCCCGTACAATAACGGCTACTTGCTCAACTTTAAGGTGCTTCATTATGACTGCTTCTATTTCTCCTAATTCAATTCGGAATCCACGAATTTTTATTTGATGATCTGCACGTCCTATATAATCTAGCGTCCCATCTTTACGCCAGCGAGCTAAGTCTCCTGTACGATACATTCTTGTACCTGGCTTGCCAAATGGATCTGCGATAAATCGTTCAGCCGTTAATCCTGCTCTTCCTAAATATCCACGTGCAAGCCCTGCACCTGCAACATACATTTCTCCAACTACTCCCGGTGGCACTGGTTGTAAATAGTTGTCTAACACATACACTTTAAGGTCAGGTATACTGCACCCAATTAAACTATTTGCTCGTAAAGAGACGATAGTTTCATCTAATTCAATATAACTAACATGTACTGTCGTCTCCGTAATACCGTACATATTAATAAGCTTTGGTGCGTTATGAGGATGTCGACTATACCAATCTTCTAAGCGACTTAGCTCAAGTGCTTCTCCTCCAAAAACTACATATCGTAAAGATAATTTTTGGCCAATCTCTTCATTTTCACGATCTGCTTGCATCAATTGATAGAACGCTGATGGAGTTTGGTTTAAAACAGTAACCTTTTCTTTAACAAGAAGCTGTAAAAATTCTTTCGGCGAACGACTTACAGTATGTGGTACTACGACTAAACGCCCTCCGTATAATAAAGGTCCCCAAATTTCCCAAACCGAGAAATCAAAAGCGTATGAATGGAACATCGTCCAAACATCGTTTCCATCAAACTGGAACCAATGATCAGTTGCTCCTAAAAGTCTTACTACATTTTGATGAGGTATCATAACGCCTTTCGGTCTACCCGTTGAGCCTGACGTATAAATAACGTAAGCAATATGTGATGGAGATAATGGCTTAATTCGTTCCACTTCATCAATATTGTCTTCACTATATTTCTCAACTTCTGCTATTATTTTCACATCATCAACTAAAACTTTTAGTGCCTCATCACATTCAATTTCCACTTCTGAATTCGTTAAAACACATGATGGTTTCGCATCGTGTAGCATAAATGAAATACGGTCTGCTGGGTAATCTGGATCTAACGGAAGGTATCCAGCACCAGCTTTAAGAACAGCTAATAAGCTTACAACCATGTTTAATGATCTTGGCATCGCTAAAGCAACGAGTTGATCAGGACCAATCCCTTTTGCTATTAGGAATCGAGCTATTTTATTTACTTTTCTATTTAACTCTTCATAAGTTAATTTCTTATCTTCAAAGACGACAGCAATAGAATTTGGATTTATATCAGCCTGCTTTTCAAATAATTGTGGCAATGTCATTTCTGGTGCAATTTGAAAACCACCATTCCACTTTTCTAATACTGTATTTTTCTCTGCTAAAGTTAATATTTCTAATCTGCCAATGGATTGATCCGGATTTGTCGCCGCATCATCTAATAACAAAATGAATCGTTCTATTAGTTTTTGAACCGTTTCACGTTTATATAAATCGGTACTAAACTCTAGTAATCCATGTAAACCGTTCGAAGTACCATCAACCCCGTTACTCTCACTAATTTCAAATGTTAAATCAAATTTTGCAGAACCGACGCTTTGAATTTCAAGGCTCGCTTCTAAATCTGGTACATTAAACGTTGCTTCTGGTGTATTTTGAAAAGCTAACATAACTTGAAACAATGGGTGGCTGTTTCGAGTACGTACTGGATTTAACACTTCAACAAGCCGTTCAAATGGAACATCTTGATTTTCATAAGCTGCAAGATTTACCTGCTTCACTCTATTCAATAATTCTTTAAAACTTGGATCTCCTGAAGTATTTGTACGTAACACTAATGTATTTACAAATAAACCAACAATATCTGAAAGTACATCATCATTTCTTCCAGCAATCGGACTGCCAATTGGTATATCAGTTCCAGCACCTAATCTAGTAAATAAGGCACTTAATCCTGCTTGTAACACCATAAACAAACTAACTCCGTTTTTCCGTGCAAGCTCTACTAACCTACTATGCATACTTGCATCTATATGAAAATGAATTGTTTCTCCGCGGTAACTCGTTTCAATTGGACGCTGGTAATCTGTAGGTAACTCCAATTGATCTGGTAACCCCTTTAACTCTTTCTTCCAAAAATCTAATTGTGTTGAAATGAGACTCTCTTGTGTAGTTTCATCCCCTAACAATTGCTGTTGCCAAAGTGCATAATCTGCGTATTGAATTGGAAGTGTCTCCAACTGGACTCTGTCACCATGACATCGTGCTTTATATGCCGCTGCAAAATCCCTCGTTAACGGTTGTAATGACCAGCCATCCCCTACAATATGGTGTAATAGAATTAGTATTACATGTTCGTTTTCACTCACTTTAAAAAGTTGCAAACGAACTGCTGGTTCAACATCGAGGTTAAAGCTATATCTAACAGCCTCTGCAAGCACACTTTCTAATTCATCTTTACATGTTTTTGTTTTAATCATTTCTAGATTTAAATTTTCCATATCTAAAATTTTCTGATAGGAACTACCTAATACGTTAGGGAAAATTGTTCTAAGTGTTTCATGTTTCTCAACTACATCATAAAAGGCACCTCGCAATGCTTCCTCGTTCAACTTTCCAGACAAACGAAGGACTAATGGAATATTATAAGTAGGACTTGGACCTTCTAAACAATTTAAGAACCATAACCTGCGCTGTGCAAATGAAAGTGGAACTTCATTTGGTCTTCTTACTTTCTTAATCGCTGGTCTTGCAGTTTTTGCTTGATCCAATTGCTTCGCTAGTTCAGCAACAGTTGGCGATTCAAATAGTTTCCCAATTCCTAGTTCCACACTTAACGTTTCACGAATTCTTGCCATTAAACGAGATGCAAGAAGCGAATGTCCACCCATTTCAAAGAAATTATCATCAATGCTAATGCGAGAAACACCAAGTACTTCTGCAAATAAATCACATAATATTTCTTCTTTCGGATTTCTAGCAACCCTCTCGTTGTTCATTCCATTAAAATCAGGAGCAGGTAATTTCTTTCTGTCAACCTTACCATTTGGCGTTAATGGTAATTCTTCTAGCACAACAAATGCCGATGGTATCATATAATTCGCTAAACTTTCTGAAACATAAAAACGAATTTCTGATAGATTAATCGGTTCCTTTTCTTCTGCAACGATATACGCAATGATGCGTTTATCATTTGGCCGATCTTCTCGTACGATTACTACAGCTTGTTGAATATTTTCATGTCGTTGTAATACCGTTTCAATTTCAGCTAATTCAATTCGGAATCCGCGGATTTTAATTTGATGATCTGCGCGACTAATGTACTCTAACGCACCATCATTACGCCATTTCACCAGATCTCCTGTACGGTACATGCGCTTCCCTGATTCTCCATAAGGATTTGCAACAAACCGTTCAGCTGTTAACTCCGTTTTTCCTAAATATCCGCTTGCAAGTCCTTCCCCTGCAATATATAATTCACCAATAACTCCGGGTGGAACTGGTTGTAACCCTGCATCCAATACATACACTTCTGTATTGGAAATTGGCTTTCCAATAGGAGGTATACCCTTTTCACCTTCATCAATGTTCATGAAAGTAGACCAAATCGTCGTTTCAGTTGGTCCATATAAATTAGTTATTGAGCAACCTAATTCTTTTAATTTATTTGCTAAATGCGCTGGAAGAGCTTCACCACCAACAAGTATGTTTAGCCCTTGTAGCTTCTCTGGATAATCAGTTACTAACGCCTGCCAAAGCGTCGGTGTAGCCTGCATAATGGTCACTCTTTCTTCTTGTAAAAGTGTCGTTAATGCTGATGGCTCTTGTATGTCTTCTTTTTGCGCAATTGTTAAACTTGCACCACTACTAAGAGGTAAATAAATTTCTAGAGCAGAAATATCAAACGCAAAAGTTGTAACTGCTAATAAATGATCATTTTCATTTAATGAAAACTTTTGTTGCATAGCCATTAAAAAGTTACTTAAACCTCTCATAGGAACAATTACACCTTTGGGGTTTCCTGTTGAGCCTGAAGTATATATTGTATAGGCTGGGTTTAAAAGTGATACATCATTCTTACATGCTATATTCATACGAGAATATGTATGTAACGCTAGTTTCGTTTCTTCGTCATTTAATACAATTTTTTTCATATCATTTTCTATAACTAACTTAGATGAAACAGATGAATGTGTTATGATACAAACTGGTTTTGCATCAGTTACTATATAATTAACTCTTTCTGCTGGGTATTCTGGATCTATTGGTAAATATGCTGCACCAGCCTTTAAGACTGCTAGCATACTAACTACCATTTCTATTGATCTAGGGAATACTAAAGCTACAAACTGATTTGGCCCTATTCCTTCTTCTACTAAATAGTGCGCCAATTCATTCGCTCGTTCATTTAACTCTTTATACGTAAGATCTACACCGTTACAAGTAACTGCTATTTTATTTGGAGTTTTTTGTACTTGTTTTTCAAATAGTATAGGTAGGGCAATTAAATTATCAGCTTCCTTAGTTTCATTCCATTCCAATAAAACTTTATGATTTTCTTCAGGAAGAGTAATGTTTATCTTTCCAATCGACTCGTCTTTTTGATAAGCATTTATCATTAATTCTAATAACTTCATAAATCTCTCTTTATGCAATGCTAGTTCCGCGCCATTATATACTTCCGGATTCGCATCAAAATGAATCATTAACTCATTTTCATCGAAACGTTTATAAACATTTATCGATAAATCATCAACAGGTCCTGCTGATAAATTATGTGTAATACCACGATTCCCAGCAAAGTTAAGCCCATAATCAAAAGGCATAACATTCACTAACGGCCCGAATAACCTTTGATTTTCACCTAGTAACTTTAAGTCTCTTCTTAATTCCTCATGACGGTATTTATGATGGCGACGTACATCTCGGATTTCTTTAGAAACTTGCTGCAATAATTCCGCAAGAGTTATATTTGGAGTTACTGTAATACGAAGTGGGACTAAATTCATTACCATACTAGGTGTATGAATAGATACAGAACCTAGACGTCCCATCATTGGTAAACCTAAAACAATATCATTTTCACCTGTTAATTTATGCATATAAATACTTGTTACAGCGACAATGAATTCCGGCCAACTTGTTAACGAAATATTGATATCTTCTAGTAAAGTTTTCGTGCTAGAACTAGATAAATAAGCTGTTTCTCGTGAAAATCCATTTGATGTTCTCGGTGCTCGTTCTGCCAAACTTACAACTTCTGGTTCATCCGCAAACTTTTCTAACCAAAAAGTACGATCTTCCTGAATTTGTTTAGACTCACGATACTCAATATCTTCTTGCACAACTTTTGCAAGAGAACCAAATGGCTTTTCATTCTTGTTTGTTTCTTCTATAAGTGATGTATACTCATTCGCTACCTTTTGGCTAAGAAGTGAAAATCCATAGCCATCCATCACAATGTGATGGATGCGCTGATACCAAAAGAAACGATTATTTTCAACTTGAATAAGTGCTTCAGTAAATAAAGTATCTTTTTTCAAATCGACTGGCATAGATAAATCATTTTTCATCCATACTTTAGCAGCTTCTTCAGGGTTTTCTTCTTTACGAACGTCAATAAAATGCATATGAAACTGTGATTCTTCAATAACTTGCCATGGGCCAATTTCATCCTCTTTGAAACGAACATGAAGTGCTTCTGCTTCCATTACAACTTTACGTACAGCTAATTCAAAAATGTCTTGATAAATATGTCCGTTTATTTCTACATATTCCCCAGTATTATATATCGGATTAAGCGGATCTAATTGTTGCGCAAACCACATACCAGACTGCGCAGATGATAACGAATGACGAATCTTTTGACTGTTAGGCATTCTTTACTACCCCTTTATTATGTAGTCTATTTGTTACAGCACCTGTGCTGTTTGTGAAGATAGTAAACTGTACCAATCGGAAACAGTTGGACGTTCTGCTAAATCTGCAAAAGTGATTTCTTTCCCTTCACGACGCCACTTCTCTACTAAACTCATAATTCTGACCGAATCAAGCCCTCTATTTAATAAGTCCTCATCAATATCAATACTCTCTACTGGCTCACGAAGTAGTTGTGCAACTAGTTCATGCACTTCCTGTATAGTGATTCCTTCACTCTCATCACCTTTTACACTTTGTAAATCGTTTAACAGTAGGTTTGTTGATGTCGTTACTGCACATCTATTGGATGCATACTCCAATGCTTGTTTATGATGCTCTAGTGAAAAATCAGCAACTGCATCTGCTACAAAGAACGGCTCTATACCATCCATAAATGCTTCACAAGCTGTTAAAAGACAGCCAATATGCGCATAAATACCGCAAATAATGAGTTGATCTCTTCCTTGTTCATTTAAAATTTCTAATAGATTTGTCTTTTTAAATGCACTATATCTCCATTTTGTTAGGAATATATCATCCTCATCAGGAGTAAGTTCATCAACAATTTTCTTTTTATCTGGTCCAGCAGGAATACCGTCACCCCAAAAGTCTTGTAATAAACCTCGTTGTTCTAACGTTTGCCCACCAGGTTGTGCTGTATAAACAACTGGTATACCAAGTTCCTTACATTTTTCTCTTATCATTTTAATATTTGAAATAAGTTCTACTTTTGGTGATTCTTTATCGCTATATGCATCAAGAAAATATTCTTGCATGTCATGAACTAAAAGTACTGCACGTTTCGGATCTGGTGTCCAATTCACTTTATTTTTTGGTAGTTCTGATTCAATTGGCATTTTATATACTGAAATAGATGGGATAGCCATCTAATCACTTCCTTCCGGTTTTTATTATTGTTTTACTGTAATAAGTTTTTCAGCAATGACTTTACGTAGTTCTTTTTTACTGACTTTTCCGACCCCTGTTTGCGGGAATGATTCAATAAATTCAATTCGATCTGGAATTTTATAAGCCGCTATACCACGTTCTCTTAAAAACATTTTTAATTCACTTACAGTTGGAACTTGTCCGCGAGCTATAACAAAAGCACAGGTACGTTCACCTAAATAATCGTCAGGCATAGATACAATTGCTACATCATGTACCGCATCATGTGCTAATAGATGATTTTCAACCTCTTCCGCAGCAACTTTCTCACCACCACGGTTAATTTGGTCTTTATCTCTTCCCTCTACAATGATGTAACCTTGTTCATTTACTTTCACAAGATCTCCTGTGCGATAAAATCCATCCTTTGTAAATGATCGTGCATTATGTTCTTCCGCTTTATAATAACCACGAATTGTATATGGCCCTCGCGTTAATAAACTACCTACTTCACCAAGTTTTACATCGTTATCATTTTCATCAACAACTCGTACTTCATCAAGTGTAGACATTGGTTTACCTTGTGTATGAATAATGATTTCTTCAGGATCATTTAATCTTGTGTAATTTACTAACCCTTCTGCCATACCAAACACTTGCTGTAATGTACAACCAAATGTAGGGCGTATACGCTTTGCAACTTCAGCACTAAACTTAGCACCACCTACTTGAATCACTTCTAGGCTCGATAAATCGTTATTACGTGAAGATGCAGCATCAAGCCATATCATTGCTAATGGCGGAACGAGAGCAGTAATCGTTACTTTTTCTTTTTCTATAAGAGCAAATGCCTCATCTGGACTACCTCCATTTGCCAACACGACTTTTCCACCCGCATAGAACGTTCCAAATGTCCCAGGAGAACTCATTGGATAATTATGTGCTACTGGAAGAACTGCCATATAGATGCTCTCCGTATTTAAATTACAAATTTCAGCGCTAACACGTAAACTATAAATATAGTCATCATGTGTTCTAGGAATTAATTTAGAAAGTCCTGTTGTCCCTCCTGATAATTGGAGAAACGCAACATCACTTGGCTGAACTTCTGGTAATGAAACGGGATCCATATACAAATCATTTATGTTCACAAACTCTTCTTCTTCTCCCACTACAATTACATGTTGTAAAGTTGGCACGTTCTCTTTCACTACTCTCGCTAGTTTTTGATAATCAAAACCGAGAGCCTTATCTGAAATAACGTAAGCACTCGCCTCACCAAACTCACAAAAATAACTAATTTCACTGCTTCGATGTGAAGGTAGTGCAAAAATAGGAAGTGCTCCAATTCGAAATAGTGCAAAACATATTTCAAAAAACTCGATAATGTTTGGTAACTGGATTACAACTCGATCCTCTTGCTTTATTCCTAAATTCAGTAAACCTGAAGCTAAGCGATCTACTTTTTTATCAAGCTCACTATACGTTATATGCGTATTACCACTTACAACCGCAATTTGATCTCCATATTTTTCAGCACGCTTTCTTAACACTCCGCCAAATGTTTCCCCAAGCCAGCACCCTTCCGCTCGATAACGATCGGCAAATTCTTTTGGCCAGTTTGTATAACCTGTTAACATTTTTTCTTCCCCCTATTTTTCATTCAATGAG
>NZ_NWUW01000037.1 GCF_002746455.1 Bacillus fungorum
TCGATAACTTTCATTTCCGTTCAAATAACGTAGAACGATTTGTATTTTTTCATCAGCTGTAAATTTAGCCATAGAAAAACTGCACCTCCAATTGTTAGACTGTGTCTAACAATTGGGGTGCAGTTCAATTCACTTCACTCTTTTTTCTTACAATTATCTACTTTCCACTTCAACTGAAACAACACGATCTATCTCTTTTAGTGAACTATATAGCTCAGTTGTATATAGATCTTCTGGAGCTAAAATGACCATCTCTAGTTGCTGAAATGCTCCACTATCTATATCTTTAATTTTTACGCGTTTCACATGCATACCTAAATTTTTAATTTGCTTAAATATACCATCTAACTCATGATGCTCTTTTACAGTAATTTTTATAGATAAATCCTTTTGTCTTAATGAATACGGCCCTGCAATTTTCACAAGTTGTGGAAGTACGTTAATCGCTAAAATAATTAAAATCATAGCAACCGTCGCTTGTAAATAAAATCCAGCTCCAATCGCAATACCTAAAGCCGAAGCAGCCCAAACCATAGAGGCGGTCGTTAATCCAGAAATAACGTCATTACTTCTTCGTAAAATAACACCTGCCCCAAGAAAACCTATCCCACTTACAATTTGTGCAGCTAGACGCATTGGGTCCATATTTGTATGTCCTGGAACAGAATATACATGGACTGATTCAATTGAAACCATCGTAATTAAACAACTTGCTACAGAAATAACCATACTTGTTTTCACACCAAGTGGTTTATTCTTTAGCTGCCTATCTATCCCGATGAATAATCCTAAAAAGAGTGCTAAACCTAATTTGAGTAAAAATTCATATGACATATTTCCAGTCTCCTTACTTTACAATGTTTCCCTTGGAATAATTCACTATAACTCTTTTATGATATCAATTCCAGTCTTTTCTATTCATTTAACATAAAAAACCGAAAAAACATTTGTGACGATGTTTCCCCGGCTTTTTATTACACTTAACATTCTTCTTTATTTCTGATCTTTAATCTTAATCTCTGCATCTTTGTAAAATGCTAATTTACTGTCATTATACTCTTTTGTAAAATTGTTAAATTGCTCTTTGGACTTTTGTGCTTCCACATTCAGTCCATTAACAGCCTTAACTTTTTCACCAATTTCTTTTAATTTCGTTTCTTTTACTTTTAATTTTTCATACAGTTCTTTTTCAGTCTCTAACGCCTTCGTATAATTTTCATTCATTTTTTGGAATGCATCATAACGTTTTTTATACGACTCTTCTACTGCTTTCGCTTGTTTTTGTAACTTCTTATCTTCAAGCTTCTCTATATTTCCTTGAACGGATTTCGTTTCTTTCTGAGCTTTTTCTAGCATTTCTTTCTCATTTTTCAATACTTTTTCACGGTCATCTACATTTGCAGTAGCTTGCTCTATTTTCTTCATAACAGCTTCATTATGATCTTTACCTTCTTGTAAAATTTGAGAATATAGTTCTTGACCTTCCTTCTCTAACTTCTCTAACTTCTTCGCTTCATCAACTAATGATTTTTCTTGTGTAGCCGCTGTTTCAAAAGCTGTATAAAGATTTTCTTCTGGTTTTTCACCGAAACAACCTGTTAATAACCCTACTGATAGTGCTCCAACTACTGCTACTTTTCCATACTTCAACGTTCATTCCTCCATTACATACGGTTATCATGCCAGAAATTCACTGGGAAGTGACTCTCTTCATGATAAGCTTCAAACTCATAACCCTTTTCTTTTAACCCTTTTAAAATTGCTGGCACAGCAGCAACTGATTGCGGGTGAATGTCATGCATTAAAATGACTTCTTGTGGTTTTGTTGCATTATTTAATACATTTTGAGCAATTTGTGCTGCAGCTGCATCGACTTGCATTTTATTATATTTCCAATCTAATGAATCAATTGTCCAATCCCAAACTTTAAAGCCGCCCTCTACCACTTTATTTCGAAGACTTTCATTTAATCCAGGCATTGAACCGTATGGCGGGCGTGTTAATTTAGGTGATTTTCCAATTATGTTCGCGATTAGGCTTTGATCCTCTTTCATCTCATTTACATATTCGCCATTTTTATATAACTTTGCAAAATTATGTGTCATGCTATGCATTCCCACATAATGACCTTCTGCATTTTCACGTTTTACTAAATCTGGAAATTCTTTTACATTTGCTCCAATTAAAAAGAATGTCGCCTTCGCATCATGTTGTTTTAACGTATTTAATAATTCAGCCGTATATTTCCCCGGACCATCATCAAATGTAAGATAAGCAACTTTTCTTTCTTTTCCATTAAAACGACTTGGTGCCGTTTTATTCATTTCTACTTTCGGTTGTTCACTTGCGAGCTGTACTACATTTTCTTGTTTTGCAACAGCCTTTGCTGGTGAAGTAATGGATTGAAACATGAAATACCCAATAGCTACTACTGCAATCGCTATTAAAACGACTACTATTCGTTTAATTTTAAAAGCTTTTTCCATTCTATCGAATTCCTCTCCCTATTAATCTTATATATAAATCACCCAATATAATTATACATCTATTTATTTTATTACACTATATAAACAGACTTTATATGTATTATAATGGGAGTTTTATCAAAATGGTTGTTCCTATTCCTTCTTTACTTATAATACTAAGTGTACCTCTATGAAGCTCCACCATTTTTTTAACGATAGCTAAACCAAGACCTGCACCTGTAGCATGGTTATTAATCTGGTAAAATGACTGTTCTATATATGGTAAATGCTCTTTAGCAATTCCAATCCCTTCGTCTTTCACCTTTATCACTGCTTGTCCTTCATTTTTAGTCGCTTCAATGTGAATTGTACCTTTTTCACGTGAATATTTAATAGCATTTTGAACAATATTCAAGAAAATTTGCTTTAGCCTATTTCGATTTCCCATCAATTCAACGCTTTCTATCGTATTAATAAATTGAATTTGTTTCTCTTCAGCGTTAGGAGTTAATTGCCAAATCGTCTCCTCTAGTATATCGTATATTTGCACCTTTTGTTTATATAAATTAAAATGATTTGAGTATAATTTTTCTGAAATAAAAAATCGTTACAGAAAAGTTACAAATCTATTCCGATAAAAAAAGATTGGCAAAGGCCAATCTTTTTTTATTGTTCGTTTCGAACTGGTTTTGGTGTTACACCTAAATGTTGATTCAACTTATTCGAAATATCTTTCACATTTTTTTCGTTTGGAATGTAATAATAAATACCTCCGATACGTTTATCCGTACCTTCTACTTGCATTTTTTCCATTTCCAAATTAGATCCTGCCATATTTTTTGTAATTGCAAGCATATCATCGAAAGTTAAATTCGTTTTCATATTTTTATCGACCGCATCGAGTAAAGAGCCCATTTTGCTAATAGATTGAACAGACATCGCTTTTTTAGCAATTGCTTCTATTACAAGTTGTTGTCTTTGACCACGCATTGCATCACTGTCAATTTTACGCGTTCTTGCAAGCGCAAGTGCTTGTTCGCCATTTAAATGCTGGAAGCCTTTTTCTAAATGAATCATACCTGCTTGGTCTTTACTATCTTGTTCGGTGAAAGTAACTGGTACATCAATATCAATACCACCAAGTGAATCTACAATTTGAACAAATGATTCAAAGTTAAACTTCACATAATAATCAACAGGAACATTTAAAAACTTTTCCACAGTATCTCGTGTACTTTCAACACCACCAAATACGTGTGCATGAGTAATTTTATCTAATTTTTTTCTAGATGGAATATAAACACGTGAATCACGTGGAATACTAACTAATTTAACCGATTTATCATCTTTATTAATTGTTGCTAATAAAAGTGCATCTGTTCGAACAGCTTCACCGTATTGACTTTTTCGCATTTCACTACCATCTACACCCATAATTAAAATGGAGATGTTATCCTTTAAAGGCTCAACTTCTTTATCACGTTTTGATGATTTATCAATTTTTGCATACGCATCACTTACAACTGCTTTTGCTTTGTTATATATTAACGATCCATATCCTACTCCTCCAAAAATAAGTAGGAAGAATGGAATTAAAATGAACCATTTTATTGACTTTCTTTTAGAACGTTTTTTACTGCTTCTCGTATTTTGTTCTAATTCAGAGCTCATATTCATTCTCCTCTCTTTCTCTTTCCCTAGTATAATGTATGTCTAGCAATCTTCATATTGAATTTCCTTTCAATCACCTTACATTTTTGTAAGGTTACATGATGAATCCAATATGTATTCCATTTCACATTATACTCTCGTGCTTATTTTTAGCAAGTCACTATTTTCCAGCTTCAAATATTTAACACTTCTCAACATCTAAAATTATAAATTTATAATTTTATTCGTTTCGAATTGTTCGATTTCCACCTAAAAAAGCAGCAAGAATAAAGAGCAAAATTAGTAATGAAACAATAAATTTTATATTATTATTTCTCAAGCGGTGTATACATTGTTTTCTTCCCATGATTATAAATGAAAGCGGATTTTGCTTTTAGTTTCGTCTTATCTATGTCTATCTCTTCATTTGAGAAATTCACAATAATTTTAATCTCTTTTCCATACGAAGCAGATTGGACTAGTTTATCTTCTGACATATATGCAAAGTTCGTCATTTTTTCTTTTACTGCCTTTTCGTGAACTTCATTCCAAACTTTCAGATGCTGCGTAATTTCTTGTTTATGCTTATTCCACTCTACTTCATCTAAATGGTACAACGGAGGAACATTATACAATAACTCGTATAGCATACGGTTTCCTACCTCATCTTTTACTTTCAAGCTTCCCCATTCCCAGTGGTGCGTTGTAATAACTGAATCATTGTATACTATTTTATATAATGGTACGGAATATACAGGATTTAAATACACTTGTTTATACTCTTCTTTTAATGGTACTTGTTTTGCATATTTATCTGGAACATTTTGATTCGGTGACCAATATCCGCCTACATAATACGGACTTGTTTTATTTTTCCTCATATCTTCATCGTCCCATTTAATAACAGGCGTTTCAATGCCGTGAGCAAATACTATCGTGCTACTTGCAAAATCATTTCCGCCCTCAGAGCCAACTACCATACCTTTTTCTTGCGCAATATAATCCATTCGTTGTAATCTTGCTTTTACATCTTGTTCTTGTGTCGTTATATGTTTAGCCGAATAGTCATCATAAATTTCACCTGTTGCATCACAATCAATAAACCATGAATTGTATTTAGGTCCATTTTGTAATATATCGTTCATGCGTTCTTTTACACTAGACAGCGATAAAGTCGGGTTTAACTTGCGACCTCTGCCTAAAAAGCCTTGCACCTTTTCTCCGTTTTTCTTCGTTACAGTTGCCCCTTCATATAACGATGGATCAGTAAAAGAAGCTGTATTCCAATTTTTATCAGCTTTTTCGTGAATAGAATGGTAAGAATCATACGGACCAACTAAATATCCCATTTTCTTAGCTTCTGTCACGAAATTAGGCTGCATATACCCTTGTTCCCAGTTCGGTAACCCTATCCATGCATTGTCTATTCCTGCCGCTTTCATTTCCTTTAGTATATCCGTTCCATCTGCCTTACCCCATTTACTTACTTCTTCAACCGCGTCACCGAGCGCCGACTTTAATAAATTCTTATTTAAGTTATACAACTCCATTTTTGATAAGTGATCTATCCCTTTGTTTAATAACTCACTAGCGTTCTGATCAACTTTTTGGAAAATATCCTCTTTATACAATTCCTTCATTGATAATACTTCATTTACATAACGCAAAATAACATTTTTTTGGTACTTATCAATAAAATCTTGTTTACTTACTTGCTCAAATACACTCAGTTCTCCAGGCTCCGAACTATTCTTTTGAATAAGCTCTTTTATATGACTAAACAGAGGACTATTTATTTGCTCTCTTATCTTCGGCCAATTTATGTTACTTTCAGACAAACCATTTTGATTCCAAAAATAAAAATGAGCCGCACCATAAAGTTTTTCAATCTCTTTATTTTTTCTAGCTTTTTCTTGTAATGTTTTAAATTCACCTTTTTGAGCAATATTATCCTTATACAGTTTCGCAATACTAACTGCATCATTATTTGTCACATATAATTGAAATCCATATGTTTTCTTTTTATTTATACTCGGGAATTCATGTATAAAATCAAATCCTATTTTCGGATCCGAATGAAACTTCAATTCATTATTAAACATATTGTTCGCAATATATACAATGGAATATTTTGAACCATTTAACGCAAAAAACTTCATAGAAAATGATTCAGCAAATGAATATGCATCATCCTTTAAAAATTTCTTCCAATTTTCATCATCACTCGGAATTTGCTTTCCTTCCCATAACGGAAGTGTATAATTTTCAGCTTGTACTTTCGGCCACGTAAAGCTTTCTGCACCAGTCGATTCCACTTCAATATTTAAATGATCTTTTTTCTTTTCTAGATTCACTTTTACTTTTTGATCTGGATATTCCCAAGATGTGCGATTCTTGTCTTTTTTTACATTTGACACCTTCATTTTCGGCAACGGCTGTGACGCCTGTTCCTTTACACCGTCATGTGCTACAGTTAACGTGAAAGTCTCTGGATTTACATCGTAAGTAAACTCTTTATACGTCGCTTTCTTTATTCTAGACTCTTGTACAGCATTGCTACCTTTTACATCACACCCGGCTAAAGTCGAAAATGACATAGTTGTAAGAAGACATATTACTATCATTTTTTTCATCTTCTGCACCTCCACCACTGAATATACAGGGGCTTTGTTACAGAAATGTGGCAAAAAAATAGAACCAGCATAACGCTAGCTCTATTTTGAGTATTATAAATAAGTGTGTATGAACAACTATAATTTGCTTAAAGTATATGTAATACAATAACCGTGTTTTTTCATCCTCACTACTTATAAAAGCAAATAATTCATAACTTTAATGTGCATTTCTTAACTAAAAAAATAAGTGTATATAATATAGCCTAAAACTAGCACTAAAATTACTAGCGCTGTACCTTTCCAATTCATACCACCTGTCATATCAACTGGACTACCGGATTCAGCTCTGTTTAATCCATCCTTTAAAGAGCCGGTAGGATTATTTTTCAATTCACTTTGCCTTATACGTTCTCTTTTTTCTTCTGGTGACTCTGTCTTCATACGATCACCTCCAAATGAATACACGCTTTACTAAATTATACATTATTACTTTTCTTTTATATGCCCACTGAAAAGATATTTACAACAAAAAAAGCTAGCAATGCTAGCTTTTTTTTAGCCCTATATGTTCTTCTTTATTTACAGTAATTCCTCTATGATCGATTTCTAGCTCACACACTTTCATAGACGTAAATACTCTCGCTAATTGCTCAGCAATTTCTTGACGTTTCTCATACGGCGTTAATATAAAAATAGATGGTCCTGCACCGCTAAGCGCTGTACCGTATGCACCGAATTCTTTTGCACATTTACGAATAGATGGTAATAACGGTACAAGTTCTAAACGATACGGCTCGTGAAAATGATCTCTCTCCATCATTTCCCCTACAACTTCCCATTTCTTTTGACATAAAGCAGCTACTAATACATTACTTATCGCACTAGCCTTAACCGCTTCATGAAACGGAAATACATCTGGTAATACAGATCGGCTTTCATCTGTATTTAGCTCTTCATTTGGAATAAGAGAAATTACGCCTAATTCCTTACTTTCAATTCTTACAACCGAAACATTCTTTCCATCAAGTGCTCCGATTACAGTTCCTCCTAATATAGAAGCAGCAACATTATCAGGATGACCTTCAAAATTTGTAGCGATTTGAACTTTTTGATCAGTTGTTAAGTTCAAATCGCCTAGTTGATTCGCAAGCTCTATCCCAGCTACAATTGCTGATGCACTACTTCCTAGGCCTCTTGTTAGGGGGATATTACTAGTAACTTCTATTATATGGGGTGATAAAGAAGGACTAACTTTACATGCCGTGCTAACAATTAAATTTTTATCATCTGTCGGAATCGACTCAGCAAAGGAATGGATCACTTGCCATTTATCAGCTTTCTCTTTTACTACTACATTTAAATACAATGACAAAGCTATTCCTACTGAATCAAATCCAGGTCCAACATTCGCTGTACTAGCAGGAACACGAATACTTAATGGTATCACGACATAATCACCCCTTTAATATGCTCTTTAATTTGTTCTATATTATTTGAAACACTTGCAATGTCTAATGTATTAGAAGAAATTGCGATATCAGGATCTTTCAAGCCGTTTCCAGTTAAAACTGCAACAACGGTCTCTCCTTTTTTGATTTTTCCAGATTGAACATGTTTAATCACACCAGCTAATGAAGCATTTGATCCTGGCTCAGCGAAAACCCCTTCCGATTTTGCTAATAATCTATACGCATGTAAAATTTCTTCATCTGATACCATATCTATTTCACCGTGAGACTGTTCGGCAGCCTCTACTGCATATGACCAACTCGCTGGGTTACCGATACGAATCGCTGTTGCAATTGTTTCAGGTTCTTCAATGACGTGTCCTTTTACAATAGCAGCCGCTCCTTCCGCTTCGAATCCGTGAATCCTTGGCTTCTTATAGCCTTTTTCTTTCTCATATTCACAGAAACCTTTCCAGTACGCTGTAATATTTCCGGCATTCCCAACAGGAATTGCTAAAACATCTGGTGCACTTTGTAACTGGTCACAAATTTCAAACGCTGCTGTTTTTTGCCCTTCAATTCGATAAGGATTCACTGAGTTTACTAATGTAATCGGCTCTTCCGCAGCAATATTTCTTACAGCCTTTAGTGCATCATCAAAATTTCCTTCTATTGAAATGATTTCAGCACCATAGGCAACTGCTTGCGCTAATTTTCCATGTGCAATCTTTCCTTCCGGTATTACGATAATACATTTCATTCCAAGGCGTGCCGCGTAAGCGGCAGCCGATGCTGATGTATTACCTGTCGATGCACAAATAATTGCCTCCGAACCTTCTTCTTTCGCCTTTGCGACTGCCATTACCATACCACGATCTTTAAAAGAACCTGTCGGATTCGCTCCTTCGTACTTACCGTATAACTGAATCCCTAATTGTTTTGATATATTTAATAACGGAATAAGGGGTGTATTTCCTTCCATTAAGCTCACATCAGGTGTGTTTTCATTTACCGGTAAATAAGAAGCATATTGGTTTAATAGTCCTTTATACATATTGTTTTTCCTCCTCAATAATGTAGTAACTGTTTATTTCACTTGCGACATCTTCTATCGCTCCTAAAACTCGTTCGAATTGATACTTTGAAGTTTGATGTGTCACAACAACGACTTCTGCAAGTTCACGATTTAAAGGTAATTGAATAACTTCTTTTAAACTTACAGAATAATTAACGAAACATTCTGTTATTTTTTGCAACATCCCAGGTTCATCTCGTAATGAAATACGTAAGAAATATTTCGAAACAACTTCTTCATCTCCCTGTAATTCATACGGTTCTGGTTCTTTTAACGCACTTTTATTTTTCTGAACTTGATTCATATTTTTAACGATTGAAATAATATCACTTACTACAGCAGAACCAGTCGGTAACTTCCCAGCTCCAGGTCCGTAAAACATTACTTCTCCTACTGCTTGACCGTGAACATATACTGCATTAAATTCATTATTTACATTCGATAATGGATGATGACTTGGTAAAAGCGTCGGTTCTACACTTAAATGAATGGCTGAACCTTGTTTCTCTGCTTTCCCAATTAATTTCATAGTAAATCCTAACTTTTCAGCCATTTGTAAATCTTCTTTTTCGACCTTTCGAATCCCTCTTACTTGCACATCATCTAAAGAAACATTCATCGAAAAACCTAAGTTTGCAAGAATGGCTACCTTTCTCGCCGCATCTAGCCCATCTACATCCGCTGTTGGATCCGATTCTGCGAAACCTAATTTTTGTGCTTCCTGTAAAGCCTCTTCATACGACCATCCATTTTGACTCATCTTTGTTAACATGTAATTTGTTGTACCATTTACAATTCCCATTATTTTTTCAATTTGATCTGAAGCTAATCCATCCGTTAATCCCCTTAATACTGGAATACCACCCGCTACACTTGCCTCATAACATAGATCACAATCATTTTCATTCGCTAATTGGAGAAGTTCTGCACCGTATACAGCCATTAAATCTTTATTTGCTGTTACAACATGTTTCTTATTTCGTAAAGCTTTAACGATATGCTGTTTTGCTTCTTTAATTCCGCCCATTACCTCTACTACAATATCAATATTTGGATCATTTAGAACTTCATCGACATGACTTGTTACTACGATTCCATCAATGCAAACATCACGTTCTTTTTCCAAATCACGTACAACGACTGTCTTTACCTTCACTTCATACCCTGTATCAAGTGCAATTTTTTTATAATGTTCTTTCAAAATATGGACAACACCACTACCGACCGTTCCTAAACCTAATACCCCAACATTAATAACGTTATTCATTTTCTAATCTCCTCCTAAAAGTTTAATTGTTACACCTATAAATCACCTTACTCTGCTTTTTGATCATGCAGGTGGTGGTTATTTCCGTACGTACAAATCGTTTCATGTTACTGCACCTCCTTTCAAAATAATAAAAAAACACACTCATCCCTAGGAAAGGGACGAATGTGTTTTCGTGGTTCCACCCTTGTTCCAACCTAGACGTATTTCTCCCTAGATTGCTCAAGTTCAGATAACGGCTGATTCCGTCAATAATTACTAGATTACTCGTTCACTATTGAAGTTCAAAGGTGGTAAAATCATTTCTCGTGTTAGGAAGCTCACACCCTTGACTTCCCTCTCTGTAAACCGTAAAAATGATTTCATGTCCTTATCGTTACTTTTCGTTCATGTTTATTTGTTAACTCATTATACTCGCATAAAAAACAAAATCAATACTATTTTTTAATTATTTTTAATTTTCAATCTCTAAAACTATAAAAAAACACACTCATCCCTAGGAAAGGGACGAATGTGTTTTCGTGGTTCCACCCTTGTTCCAACCTAGACGTATTTCTCCCTAGATTGCTCAAGTTCAGATAACGGCTGATTCCGTCAATAATTACTAGATTACTCGTTCACTATTGAAGTTCAAAGGTGGTAAAATCATTTCTCGTGTTAGGAAGCTCACACCCTTGGCTTCCCTCTCTGTAAACCGTAAAAATAATTCCGTGTCCTTATCGTTACTTTTTCGTTCATGTCTATTTGTTAACTTATTATAGTTATCAACTTTTTAAAAAGCAAGCCTATTTTTACTAACAATTTTCAAAATCATTTTTTATTATATTTCACAATAACATTTTACAATTGCCGCTCGATTTACCTATTTTGTTGTTTCTCCTTCTTATAAGTCAACGGTTTATATATAAATATCCCATTCTAAAATGTGTACATATTCACCTTACAAAACTATATAAATAAAACTTTTTTAATACAATCTTTTCGTATAACTTTCTTCTAAAGAACGTGCAACATCCTCTTCAGAAGTATTTACTTTCGCGTGCTCCAGCAACATTTTTGCTGCTGAAGGTAACTCTTTTTTATGTAACCAAGATTCTGGATCCCACATTTTCGAACGAATAAAAGCTTTTGCACAATGAATGTAGCATTCTTCTATTTCAACAACAATTCCAAGTAGCGGAGTGCGTCCATTCGCCTGCATTTCTTGCAAAATTTCTTCGTCGTTTGTTATATACGCTCGGCCATTTATTCGGAGTGTCTCCCCAAGACCTGGAATAAAAAAGAGTAACCCTACACTTGGGTTTGAAATAATATTCAAAATGGAGTCTATACGGCGGTTGCCTGATCTTTCTGGAATAATAATTTTATTATTATTTAATACGTAAACAAATCCAGGTGCATCTCCTCTCGGCGAAGCATCGCACTCTCCTAATTTATTTGCAGTAGATAATACTAGAAAAGGAGATTTAGACAGAAAATCTACGCAATGATAGTCTAATGATGAAATAACCTTTTTCAAAGCTCTCTCACTTGGTTGCCCTAATATTTTCCGTAATTCTTCCTCTGTTGAAATAATCGATTTTATTTCCGCGCTTTCTATCCCCACTTATACCCTCTCCTTTTTCTTTATTTTCCCAAAATTCAATACAAATATTGTATAATAAAATTTGCAGAAAGGGGAATTAAAATGACAGAGTGGTTAACAATATTTGATTCTGAAAGAAATACACTTGGGAAAAAATTACGTGATGAAGTGCATCGTGACGGTGATTGGCACGAAACATTTCATTGTTGGTTTGTAGAAAAAGATGCTGAAGATATATTCTTATATTTCCAATTACGCTCTAAAAATAAAAAAGAAGCTCCATGTATATGGGATATTACTTCAGCTGGACATATTATGCATGATGAAGATGTACAAATTGGTGGCCTTCGTGAAATTAAGGAAGAATTAGGGATTTCCTTTCAAAAGACTGATTTAGCATACAATGGAATCTTTACAATAGATTATGAAATTTCAAATCTTACGGATCGCGAGTTTTGCCATATGTATTTTCACAACGTCATCGATCCACTTCCATTCGCACCAGGTGAAGAAGTAGACGATGTGATGAAAGTACATGCAACTTCTTTTCTACAACTATTAAAAAGAGAGATTTCATCTTTTACAACTATTTCTGTTTTAAACAATAATCCGATAACAATTACGTTTGAAGATATTTATCCATATGATCTTGCATACTATGAGTTTGTTATAGAACAAGGAAAAAAATTGCTAAAGAATAATAGTTTATAAACAAAATAGGACTCCCATTTTAAAACACTTGGGAGTCCTATTCTTTATCCTGCCATTTGTAAGCAATAAGAATCCCACCTCAAATTTCTGCAAGTGCAAGGAATTGGTGGGATGTCGGGCGCCTGTACAAGTGAGCCAATAATCAGTGGATGATTGACAAAACCCGACTGATTTACATTTCACTTTATTTTCTCTCTTTCGATGTTTGGAACATACTTGGTAGCGTTACAAAGCGTGCTCCTTTCGTTTTTAACTGCGGAATAATTTTCTCTAACGCATCAACAGATCCTTGTAAATGCCCGCCTGGAGTTGAATGCTGCAGTATGACACTACCAGGAAATGAGTTCCCTAACACATTATTTGTAATCGTATCCGCACTTACACCTTTCCAATCAACCGTATCAACACTCCACTGTACAATCATAAAATTTTGCTCTGTTGCCCACTTCAATTGATTTTCAAGTATTTCACCATACGGCGGACGAATAAACTTCGGTGCATAACCAGCTAAACGATTTAATATTTCTTCTGTTTTTATTATTTGATTACGGTACTCAGCGTCATTTACTTTCGCTAAATTTGGATGGCTATACGTATGATTGCCAATTACATGCCCTTCATTCGCAATACGCTTTACTACATTCGGAAACTTTTCTGCATTTTCACCAAGCAGAAAAAAAGTAGCTTTTACATTATGTTGTTTTAACTTATCTAATATTTTTGGCGTAAATTCTAAATCCGGTCCATCATCAAATGTAAGAGCGACTTCCGCTTTATTGTACGGTCCTGAAAATGCATACGCATATTTTTCGACCCATGAAAATGGTGTCCATGATCCACGCTCATCTGCTTTCATTTGTACTTCATAATTTTGAGGGATATATGCGTATGGCAATGAACTTATATTGTCTCCATAATAAAATGAGTTATATGGCATATAAGCATACGAAACATCTCGTTCTAGTCCCCATTGATATGGAGCGAACATTTCTGGCGAATAAAAATAATACATGGTAAAAAACCTCCCTAAATTTTCATATGTGATTCATCTGCACTTTGTTAGAGAAATTCTTATCAATATACAAAAATAAGACTGTCCATTATTAGGACAGTCTTACTGCTTTATATTATTAATAAATCGATGTACTATCTTTTGGCAAAGCTTTCACATGTTTTAAATAGTTCGTCACTTTATCATCATCATCATCTTGCGGATAGCGATATCCATATGTGTTAGCAATTTCATTCGCCACTTCCCTAAATAAATCACCCATAACAAAGAATGACTCCCATATGTTTTCATATTCTGCATTAGAAAATGTCCTTTTAAATTGCTCCCACATATCTTTTTCAAAATACTGTTCGAAATGCTTCCCAAACTTCCCTGTATTAACTGTAAAGTCTGTTTTCATACCAATATGCCATTCTAGCATTACGATTAACATATCTCGCACTGGTCCTTCAAGCATCCCTTTCACATAAGAAAGTTCCTCTCTCCATAATCCTTTTGCCACATTTGTACTACACCACCAAAACTCATTACAGCAATCTAAAAACTCTTTTTCTGTAGGCTTTTTTATTAAGTAGTCTTTATCGCTTGCTGGTGGAAATTCCTCCATACAATTATCTTTATCGAGAAGCAATTTACTTAAACTATCTTGTCCAACGAAATTATTTATTAATTCAACTGGAACTAGTGTTAAATCGATCCGATTCCCATCCATGAACTGCATTAAATACGGAAACTTTCCGTCTCCATCTGGTGGAACTAATGACATTTCTTCCGGCATTTGTACAATCATTATTTCTCCAAATCTACGTATCCAATTATGATTAGATGTAAAAGATTGTATTTCATTTACAACATACATAATATCATAGTCTTGAACACAATCTTTTTTCACATTGGGATTTACACGTGATCCATTCATGATAACTGCTCGGATTCTTTCATCCTCTTTTGCTGTATTTATAATTAAGTCTAACATTTCTTTTTCCGTTCTCATCTACTTACAGCCTCCAATTTTTTAATATATAATATAGTGTTATGTATGTCGGAGGCCCACGAGCTAATCTCGTTATACACGATACATGTTATAATTTTTCAAACATCTTTTTCATTCTATCTATCTCCTTACATCATTCTTTTACGATTGCCATTACAAATCCATCGTATCCCTTACTTCCGACAGTTTGAAGCGCTGTAGCACTAACACGCGGCTCAGCAGCTATTAATTCATAGAAACGGCGTATCCCTTGTACACGGGGGTCATTACTAGTATTATCAATTACTTCTCCTTCACGTACTACGTTATCTCCAATAATGACAGTTCCCGGGCGTGATAGTTTCAGCGCCCATTCAAAATAAGCAGGGTTATTTTGTTTATCAGCATCTATGAAAATAAAATCAAATGGTCCATATTTCTCATCTTCTATTTGCTGTAAAGAATCTAAAGCTAATCCTACTCGTATTTCAATTTTATCAGTCAAATTAGCACGTTCAATATTGCTACGTGCAATTTCTGCATGTTTTTCATTTGCTTCCAATGTAACAACTCGGCCCCCAGATGGCAATCCCCTCGCAAGCCATATCGTGCTATATCCGCCTAGAGTACCAATTTCTAAAATGTTACGCGCTCCTTGAATTTGTACTAATAATTGTAAAAACTTCCCTTGCGTTGGTGATACATCATGTGCTGGTAAATTAGCTGCAGCATTTTCTTGAAGAACTTCTTCTAATGTAGAATCTTTCGGTATTAATACATCACTCACATATTGATCAACAGCCGTCCATTTCTCAATCGTACTCATGTAAATACCATCCCTTTCAATTTTTCAGTGCTTTCTACTATTCACTTTTGATTATACCGAAAATTCTGTCTCATATACAAAAAATAAAGAAGGGACATCTACTTCATTACAGAATAGATATCCCTTCTTTATTTATAAATTTATCCCTTACGGATTAGTAGACCAAAGTCCTGCTGATTTAATAAATGTACGTTTATTTAATTTCAGCTGCGCTACGATAAACTCTGCAATATCTTCTGCTTGCATTACTTTATCTGGATTTCCATCAGTTAACCCTAAATCTACAGCCATATCAGTTGCTACTGTACTTGGAGTTAAAGCTGTTACACGAATGTTATGCTTACGAACTTCCATCGCTAACGATTCTGTTAAGCCAAGAACACCAAATTTAGAAGCACTATATGCACTTGTTACAGGTGCACCTTTTTGTCCGGCTGTAGATGAAATATTAATAATATCACCAGATTTTTGCTCAATCATGCTTGGTAAAGCGGCACGAGTTGCATAGTATACACCCATTAAGTTTACTTGAATGATTTTTTCCCAATCAGCAACGTCTAATTCTAAAAACTTACCAAATTTAGAAATACCAGCGTTATTAATTAAAATATCGATAGAGCCTAAACCGTTTTTTAATGTCTCAATCGCAGTAGTCACTTCTTCATATGAAGAAACATCAGCAGTCGCAATAACAGCTTTTACGCCTTCTGCTTCTACTTCTTTCGCTACAGCTTTTAAGTTTTCTTCTGAACGAGCTAAAAGACCGACATTTACGCCTTCTTTCGCTAATGCAATTGCTACAGCACGACCAATACCTCTACCTGCGCCTGTAATTAAAGCATTTTTGCCTTGTAATAATTCTGCCAAGTATAACACTCCTTAATCTTCTCAGTTGTTTATTATATTAAAAGTGTATCTATGTTTATGAAAAAAGGCAATGATGCACTTTCATGTGCGTAGGTTACTTGTAGGTAACTATAGAAAATTTACAATAAAGAAACCTCCTATACTTCACATATTTAATGTAAAATAAAGAGTAAGTCTTAACAGGAGAGTGTATACGTATGAAAAGAAAAAAATGGTTCTTATCACTAACTGCAGTAGGACTATGTATCATATTTTTTGCAATGTACTTTATATTTGGTAATCCTCTAAACTATAAAGTAATAGAAAAAGATACCCATGATTATCTCCATACTATAAAAAACTATAAACAAAAAGAGATACAAAGCATCACCGGAAAATATACTCCCCTTTATAATATCGGCTATTATGCAACAGTAGTATATAAAGACGAACCTTATTTTGCATACTCTTATACATACGATAATAATAAAAAAATAATACAAGACAACGGCATTTTAGGAAGACATACTGAATCATTTGAGCATCTTAATTTAAACTGGTTACTGTTCGACCAATTAATAAAAGGTATTCATACAAACTTACAAGAAAGAGGTTTAAGTGAAAAAAGGGATTATTCTATACGACACGTTCAATTCATTGATATTGATGATGATAAAAACGGTGCAGAAGCATACGTTGACTTTAAGAAAGATAAAGAATCTGATTACTCATACCGTATGAATAGTGAAGGAAAAGCTTATCAGTATAGCTGCAGCAATGGTAAATGTATTTATAAAGAGAAATAGTGTTAGAAAATATCCTCCTAACACTATTTCTCTTTATATTTAGGAATACACACAATAAATTCTGTCCCATTCCCTTCCTCACTCTCGACTTTTATCTCTCCTTGATGAAGGTCGAGCACTTTCTTTACAATAGCTAAACCTAAGCCACTTCCTCCATAGGCACGATTTCGTGAAGAATCCGCTTTATAAAAACGTTCAAAAATATGTTGCTTCTGTTCTTCAGATATACCAATTCCCGAATCACGAATAAGCACTTCCACTACTTTCTCATATTCTTTTAACTGGATTGTAATTGTGCCGCCACCACTTGGAGTAAATTTAATACTATTATAAATTAAATTAATCCACACTTGACTCATACTTTCTTGGTCAGCAGTAATGTGCACTTTCTCTAAATTAAGTTCTAATTCAATTTCTTTTTCAGTCCAGAGCGGTTCACTATTTAACACAATTTGCTTTAACTGCTGATCTAATCGATAAGTCTCGCTTTCTGGTGTATATTCTTCCGACTCTAAAAGGGTAAGCTTCAGTAAATTTTGACTCAGTTTAGATAATCTCGTTGTTTCCGTTTCAATAATGGTAAGGTAATGCTTTCTTTTTTCCTCGGAAAGACTGTTATCTTGTAGTGCTCTAGCAAATCCTTTTATAGAAGTTAATGGTGACTGTATTTCATGAGAAACATTTGATACAAATTCCTGGCGCATTTTCTCCATCGCATTCAGTTCATCTGTCATATCATTTATACTTTTTACGAGCACACCAATTTCTCCATCATACTTTTCTTCATTTCGTATTTTTACAGAGAAGTCTCCTTTTGCAATTTTTTGTATCGGTTCAATAATAGTCCAAATCATTGCCTCTCGCTTCGGTCTCATTAATACTCCGATCAATACCCAAATAAGAACAATAAATACAAAGCCGACCATATCACTAATTAAAAAAGTAACAAACGGCGATACGTTTATTTCAAGAGTATCTAATATACTAGATGCTACATAAAATGCGATAGACCAAATGATAGTGAGAAAAGAAAAGAGCGCTATTACCGCTCCAATTACTTTCAATATCTTCAACTTACTCATTCGTTCTCTTCTTCTCATTTACTTACCTCTAAGCGATATCCTAAACCTCTTATTGTTTTAATACTAAACTTCGACTGCTCTTCTTGGAACTTCTCACGCAACCGATTAATATGAACATCTAGTGTACGTTCATTCCCTTCAAAATCATATCCCCATACATCTTCAATTAATTGCTCTCTCGAACAAGTTCTTCCCGCTTTAGAACCTAAAGTAAAGAGTAATTCGAATTCTTTTAGCGGTAACGTAACCGTTTGTTCTCCAATTGTAACTTCAAATGTTTTACGATTTAACAGTACATTTCCAACTTGGATTGATTGCGATACTGTAATTTGGTAACGTTTCAGTAGTGCCTTTACTCTTACTACTAATTCTATCGGATCAAAAGGTTTTACAAGATAATCATCCGTGCCAAGGTGAAACCCTTTTACTTTTTGAGACGTTTCTCCTTTAGCAGTTAGCATCAGAACCGGGATATCATAGTATTTTCTTAATTCAAAACATACATCAAATCCATCCATATTCGGCATCATAATATCCAAAATAACCATATCGACTTTCACTTCATCTATTTTCTGAAGTGCATCTAGTCCATCAATTGCTTCATATATTTGAAAACCTTCTCTTTCTAAAAATACAGACACAAGTTCCCTAATATGCGGATCATCGTCTACTATTAAAATATTAGGTATCAAAGAAACCATTTCCTTTCTAATTAGCATCCTTATATAATTTTTAAAAATGAATAATCAATGAAGTAAAATCTCCACTGATTATTCATTTTATAATGCAGCCTCTTTAATTTTCAATTGTTGCGTTGCAAATTCACGATACATGTCATGTGTGCGTAACAATTCATCATGTGTACCGCTTCCTGTAAGATTCCCTTTTTCTATAAAGAAAATTTTATCTGCATCTACTACAGTAGAAAGTCTATGTGCAATAACTAACGTTGTTCTGCCTTTCATTAAATTATTTAATGCCTTTTGAACGACAGACTCTGATTTACTATCTAAACTAGAAGTTGCTTCATCTAACATAAGAATTTGTGGATTTCTAAGTAACGCTCGGGCAATGGCAATTCGCTGTCTTTGTCCTCCAGAAAGCTTTACACCACGTTCTCCAACTTCTGTTGCATATCCATTTGGCAAATCATGAATAAATGCATCAACATATGCCATCGCTGCTACTTTTTCAATTTCTTCATCTGTCACTTCGCCCTCAACACCGTAACAAATGTTATCACGAATCGTTCCATCAATTAACGGACTATCTTGCGATACGTAACCGATTTGACGTCGCCATGACTGTAATGAATAGTTCGTAATCGAGTCTTTTCCTAATTTAATGGCACCGCTAGTCGGCTCATAAAAACGTTCTAATAATGAGAATAACGTCGTTTTCCCGCTACCACTTGGCCCTACAATCGCTGTCACTTTTCCTGATTCAATTGTAAAATCAATATTTTTCAAGACTTGCTCTTCTTCGTTGTACTCGAAATGTACATTTTCAAGAACGATTGGCTGCTTAGCATTTGTGACCTTCACACCAGTTTCATGGTCTTCTACTTCATATTCTAAAATGGTATTAATTCTTTCCGTTGCACCAATTGCCTTTTGGAATTGTGTAAAGAACATAGATAATTGACTCATTGGCATGATAATTTGAACTAAATATAAAATAAACGCTACTAGTTCCCCTGTTGTTAATGCTCCGCTAGAAACACGCATTCCACCATAGCCTACGATAATAACAAGCAGTGCCATTAAAACAAACGACATAACTGGTGAAATTAACGCTTGCACTTTCCCCTCTTTCAAACCAAATTGCAATAACCTTTCGATGCCTTTATTTCCAGTTTCATATTCTCTTTTTTCTGTGTTTGAAGATTTCACTAAACGAATTTCTGATAACACTTGCGTTAATACACTAGTAAACGAAGCCGTTTCATCTTGAAGTGCTTTTGAAATCTTATACATTTTTCTTCCAAGTGGAACTAAAATTAATACTGACAATGGAATAACCGTTAAAAGTAAAAGTGTCATTTTCCAATCTAAAACGAATAATACAATTAATGATCCGACGATTGAAATACCACCTGTTAATAAGTTTGACAAGTGCTCAGAAATTAACGTTTTCACAACTCCTGTATCATTTGTCATACGGCTAATTGTATCGCCTGTTCTATTTTGATCATAATAAGTTACCGGTAAAATAAGCACCTTTTTCCACAAACGTTCTCTCAGTCCAGCTACAATCTTCTGTCCTATATAATTTAATAAATATATAGACAATCCTGCAGCTATAGTTTGCATAATAAAGAATGCAATTAGCCCAACAATTTGTCCTGTACTAATTGACGAAAGTGAAAAATTATCTACTAATCCTTTTGTTAACATCGGAATAAATAAACTCGCTCCCGTAGAAAGCAAACTCATTAATAACGCAAAAACAAGAATCCCTTTCGGAGGATTTGCATCTTGAATAAGGCGTAAAAACTGCCTCCAACTCCCTTTTTTCTTTGTCTCATTTCTAACTTCCATACATGTTCATCTCCTCGTGTTAAACCAAACTGTTCTTTCTAAAAATAGAATACAATACAAATGTAAACTGAATGTAAACACATTTTCTCTGTTTTTACAAAATATACATACAAACTCATCTTTACAACAGATATAAATATCTGATATTATTACCTGGTACTTAATATTATTCTATGTGAATTTTAGATAACTAATTTACAATACTATATAAATCTCCAGTTATTGAAAGGAGTATCCTTTTTGCAAACAAATATACATTCTGAAAAGGAAACAATCATTTTTATTCATGGATTAGTCGGCAATCGTCGCGCCTTCAAAAAAGAGCATAAACGATTTTCCGCCTCTTACAACATTATTACTTATGACTTATTAGGTCACGGCGATGATAAAGGAGAAGCTATCGAATTTTCATTACAGCGTCTCGTGGATCAATTATTGAACTTATACGAAAAAGAAGGCATTCAAAAAGCTCATATTTGCGCTTTAAGCTACGGCTGTTATATCTCTACCATTTTTGCACAAATGCACCCAGAAAAAGTATTAAGCATTTGTCATATTGGTGGACATTATAATAATCCTTCCCTTTTATATAACGTATTTCAAAAGTTTTGGGAGAAGCGAGGAGACGATTACTCTAAATGGCTCTCTCAATACGCAAATACCATTTTTCCAAGTGGCATACTAAAGGCAAATCCGTTCGCAGTCATTTCAAGAAATATTTATTACCGTTTCGGATTGCAATTACACTCATCAATTATTGCCCAATCATTACGACACCGTTTAGAATTCGATTTAAAATCTAAATTAAAATCACTTCCCCACCCTATTCTATGGGTAATGGGCGAACATGATCATCTCTATAAATCTTGTCTTTTTGATTTAAAGTCTATTCTCCCTAACGTTTTATATAAAGAAATACCGTTAGCAGGACATGCAGCAAACTTATTTCGTCCCAACTACTTTCATGACCTATACGCTCGATTTTTAAATGGGAAGTTACAGTAAAAACTACTACATTCCCGATCTATTCAACTATAAAAAGGCTTCCCAAGTTTCCCTGGAAAGCCTTTTCTCTATACGAAAAGTATATAAAACTACTTTTTCTTAGTATGCTTTTGTGTAACCTAACATGTGCTTGCTCCAGTAAGAGTTGCTTACAGAACTAATACGTACACCAGTTGCATCAGTTTCTGCACTAATGAACTGACCGTTTCCTAAGTAAACACCCATGTGAGAAGGACCTGATTTATAAGTATTTTGGAAGTATACTAAATCACCTGGTTGTGGATTGCTAGTTTTTGTTTTAGAGCTCCAGTATCCAGCAACTGTTTGACGAGCGCCTTTATGACCAGTTTGATTTAATACGTAGTGAATGAATCCACTGCAGTCAAAACCAGCAGGTGTTGTACCAGCAGTTCTGTATGGTGAACCATTTAAAGATCTAGCGAATCCAGCGATTGAAGATGTATCTCCACCTGTTGTTGGTTTTTGTACATCTTTAACTGGTTGTTGAACGTTATTAGTAACGTTGTTTACTCCGCCTTTTACAAACTTAACGAAGTCTGCACTTACATAACCTGTGCGGCCATTATGGTTAATTTTGTACCAACCATTTTCAGCGCCAGTAACGTTTAATACTGTACCGTTTGTTACGCCACCGATTACAGCGTTGTATGTAGCTGGGCCTGTACGTACTTTTAAAGCACCAGTATTAACAACATAAGAACCACCAGTTTGAACTGTAGTAGTATTGTTGTTTGTAGTTGGTTGTTGTGTTTGGTTAGATACAGCAGAACCACCTTTTGTTACGAAGTCTTTGCTTACGTATCCAGTTCCACCATTGAAGTTGATTTTAAACCAATCTTGTACTTCACCAACAACTTGTACTGTTTTACCTTTATTTACAGAACCTAATACTGTATGAGATGTACTTGGGCCTGTACGTACGTTCAGTGAAGAAACGTTTACTGTGTAAGTACCTGTTCCTTGTTGAACAGTAGTAGTAGTTCCTTTTTGACCACCAGTCGTTACGAAGTCACCACTTACATAACCAGTTTGACCGTTTACAGTTACTTTGAACCAACCGTTTTCTTGTCCAATTACTTGTAGTACTTGACCTGATTTCACTTTAGAAATAACGTTATGTCCTGTACCAGCACCTGAACGAACATTTAATACATCAGCAGTTACTGTGTATTTTAAGTCAGATTTTGTTTCTACAGTTTTTGTTTCAGTTACATTCGTTTGAGTTTGTCCATTAATTTCTTTTAGCGCTTCATTTGAAACTTGTGCATGAGCAGAATCCATACCTGGAACTGCAACACCCACTACAGAAGCTGCTGCTAAACCTGCAATTACTTTTTTCATAAGTTGTCTTTACTTCCTTTCCCTACTATCCTCTTCAAAAAACTTATAAACTTAATACTTTACAATATTATCAAAGTAAAATATTCATCAAGTTCCATTTTTTAACAAGAGTTTTATTTTTCACACAGAATTCATTTTAAATGAATGAAGTGAATTCCGCGTGAACTTCATGTGAACTTTACCATTAAACTTATTGTTTTTGCAATGATTTTTTCAAATTTCTTATGTATTCCATTGAAAATTCGACATTCCATTCATTATCTTAATATACATTTTCTATCCACTTTGAAAAACTCTATGAATCTAATGCAATGCAAAGAATGTATTTCCTAGTAAAGTTCCTTCCATGAAGTATACTCTTATCATGACAAAAAATACTTTTTTTATCAATAGTATAATATTTTTAGAAAACTATTTTTGATACTATCTATCGTTTTTAAAAGATTTGACGATTTGTAAGATTTAACTTCAAAAATCCTGTTCTAATTTGACGAAAATACACTTTCCACTACCTACTTTTCACTACCTATGGAATTTTCAGGATATTTATATTATCATATATACAGTAGTATTTTAATCCATACAAATTTTATTTCCCCTACACTGAAACCAATCAAACTTTTACAGGTCGGCAAATTGAATTTTGAGATGGAAGTCTTATTGCCCGCAAATAGTGGAATCAAAAAGGAGGTATATTTATGAAAAACATAATAGATGATCCTATAAATAAAAATATAGAACTGTACTATGCTTTTTTTCAATTTGTTTCATTTATCACCTTACAAAAAGTATCAACTATTGAAATACGTAAAAACGAATTAAAAAATCAGATGAAAAATTCCTATCAAAAAAATCCTTATTACTTATAAAAGGTGAACAGGTTGTATCCCTGTTCACCTTTTATCGTTCCTACATTATTTATAAATTTTCACACGGTTTTCTAATGGTTGGTATTCTTTTTCAACTGCAGGTACCACTGGTTTACCAAACGGCATTTGCGCAGTAAGCTTCCAGCTTTCTGGAACTTCCCATTCTTTTCTCACTTCTTCATTAATTAATGGATTGTAATTAAACTCAAATAATAACACTCGTATTTTCCACATTTTTCCTTCCTAACACTAAAAATAAAAAGGCAATTTATGGTTACCAATAATAAGTAACAACAAATTGCCTTTCTTATATGATGATCTAACTCAGTATTTTACTTAATTAACTAAACCAAATGCATAAGACATTAGCTTATTTGTCTCTGCAAAACGCTTCGTTTTACCTTTCGTTCCCATTACAACTGTAATAATACGAGTATCACCTTGTTTTGCTGTCCCCGTAAAACAATACCCTGCGCTATCTGTGAATCCTGTTTTTAATCCATCTATTCCTTCTATATATAAAGCTTTATTATTTTTGTTTAACATATCATTTGTACTTATAACATGAATATTATTAAATGCTAACTGACTTTGACGTAAATGAGTCACTTTTAATATTTCTGGATAATCTTTTATTAGATGATACGCCAAGTTTGCTACATCAGCAGCTGTCATCTTCGTCTCACTTCCATCGGGTTCCTGTAGTCCTGATGCATTTGCGAATTTAGCATAATCCGACATTTTTAACTGCTTTGCTTTTGCATTCATGAGCTGAACGAAATCTTTTTCCGTTTTTGCCATATGTTCTGCTAAAGCTACAGCCGAATTATTTGCTGATTCAATCATTAATGCATGGAACAGATCCTTAACAGTCAATGTGTCATTCACTTGAACTGGGATTCTCGCACCCTCTGTTTGTGCCGCTTTCGCACTCATTTTCACTGGATCTTCCCAGCGAACTTTCCCATTATGTACATTTTCTAATAGAAGGTAGGCTGTCATCATCTTAGACATGCTTGCTGGCGCAAAAGCCTCATTTTCATTATGTTGATAAATAACATCTCCATTACTCGCATCAATAATCATAGCTGCTTTTGCATCAATTTCTGGTGGTATATACTTTGGTGGTACTACTTTTTCAGTTAATCCTGTTTTAGGTAGTTCTGCCACCTGTAAAGGTTGTCCCTCTACATTTGTTGCACTCTTTTGAGTTCCTTGGAATAAGAACCAACATATCCCTAAAATAATGACTAGTAGGATCGTCAGCCTTCCCCATTTTAACCGCTTCATTTCAAAACTCCTTTAGCAAACCTTTTATACACTCACATTTAACCATAACAATAATTACTTTATATCGTCAAGGCAAAAAGCATATTTATTCATCTAATACATTTATGTTACACTTAAAATAACGAAATATAAGAATATTCAATGATAAATTATCGTAAATTAACTATTTAATAGAAAGGATTCTTACCATGCTACTTCCAAAATCATTAAAATACGGAGACACTATCGGCATTTATTCGCCCTCTTCACCAGCAACCCACACTTCTCCAAATAGATTTGAACGGGCGAAATCTTACTTACAACAGAAAGGATTTCACATATTAGAAGGTTCACTAACAGGTCGATATGATTATTATCGATCTGGCAGTATACGAGAGCGTGCTGAGGAACTGAACGCTTTAATAAGAAATCCTAGTGTATCTTGTATTATGTCAACAATTGGCGGTATGAATTCTAATTCATTATTACCTTATATTGATTATGATGCTTTTCAAAACAACCCTAAAATAATGATTGGCTATTCAGATACAACAGCTTTATTACTAGGGATCTATGCAAAAACAGGAATTCCTACATTTTACGGTCCGGCGCTCGTTCCCTCCTTTGGAGAATTTGAGCCTTTTGTAGATTATACATACAAATATTTTTCAGAAACATTACTGCATGATCAAGTGCTTCCTTACAACATAGAACAACCTTTATTTTGGTCAGATGAATTTATTAATTGGGAAGAGAAAACAAAAGAAAAAGAACTTAGACAAAATAATTGGATTTCTGTAACAAACGGACAAGCTACTGGACGTGTTATTGGCGGCAACTTAAATACAATACAAGGAATTTTGGGCAGCCCTTATATGCCATGTATTCAAGAAGGCGATATTCTATTTATTGAGGATAGCTCAAAAGATGCAGCTACTATTGAAAGAAGCTTTTCATTACTTAAGGTTAACGGTGTATTTGATAAAGTTTCAGGTATTATTCTTGGAAAACATGAGCAATTTGATGATTGTGGTACAAATCGCAAGCCTTACGAAATATTATTAGAAGTACTGCATAACCAAAGAATCCCTTTACTAGCTGACTTTGATTGTTGTCATACCCATCCGATGATCACTATGCCTATAGGTGTTCAAGTGAACATGGATGCAACTAATAAAACAATACATATTTTAGAAAAATGGAAGATATAAAGTGAAACTTTAATCAGCCCTCACCAATTGGGCTGCCCGGCAAATAGCTGAATAAAAAACGCTTATATTATAGAAAGAAAACATAATGGACTTTTCCATTAGAAAACATAAAAAAGCTCCGTTATTACAACCGGAGCTTTTCATTATTGCCCTAAATTTTGTATCTTATCTTTCAAATCTCGAACTTGATCTACCGTTTGCATAAGCTCAGAGTTTTTAAATTGCTCTACATCCACTTTCCCTTCTTCTATCTTCGTCATCGCCGTATCAATTAATGTATTTAACTTTTCGTTATATCCGACGATTTGCTGATGAAGATCTTTTGCTACATCAGGTGGCGTTAATTCATTGAAAGCTGGTATACCTTGCTTAATTTCACTAAGCTTCGTTTCTAATTCTTTGCGAGCTTCGCTATCATTAACGGCCTTTTCAGCTAAAGCTGGTGCATCATTTGCAAATGCACTTATTTCATTTACATAGTCTGTCGCTTTTTGCGCATAATTTAGGGAGTTCTTCCCTTCCTCTACTAG
This sequence comes from Bacillus fungorum, assembly GCF_002746455.1. Classification (GTDB taxonomy): domain Bacteria; phylum Bacillota; class Bacilli; order Bacillales; family Bacillaceae_G; genus Bacillus_A; species Bacillus_A fungorum. The sequence goes on from NZ_NWUW01000037.1 coordinate 27,148, forward strand.
TGAACATCCCATTAAACCAATTGCAACTATAAATACTAATAAAATTGATTTTATTTTCATTTTAGACTCCCTTCATCTTTATAACTGTCTGTAATTTTCTCTATCATAACTTCTAGCGAAATTACTTATAACCTTTTTTCCAATAGCTATTCACCCTCTTACATGCCCGATTACCGTTACAACATCTATTTCTATATGTACGCTAATAATATCTTCAATTATATCCATATATCCTTGTCCTATAGCTGTTCCATAGTGTAATGTAAGCCCCTTCTTTTCATACACTGACTTTGGCACTGAAAAAATAAATCTCCTTAAGTTTCTCTCATCAGCTGGTTCCATGATTAAAACAATCCCATCTTCATCAAACATATACGCTCGCCCTCCAACTTTACATTCACTATGGCTCAGTATTGCCTTTGTCCACTAAATTTAAAACCTAAAAATAAGTTATACGCTTCTCTATAATTAAAAATAAGAAGCATTCATTCTTTTTTTAGAAGTTTGACTCGTTAAATAACATAAGTGCATTTTCGAATTGTCCAAGGGTTAACCTATTTTTTATATAAATAATATTCGAATGATTACACATATATTTTTGTATAACCTTTTCTGTTTCGTCATTCTTACTATCATCCCCAATGATGATTTCTATATTAGAATATATTTGTTCTAACACACTACATAATGCTTTTTCAAAGTATCATGGACGATTATAAGTAGGGATTAATACACTTACCAACGGAATTTGATCTATCGCCTCTTCACTTTTTTCAAAATGATTTCTCATCTTATTCCTCCACCTTTTCGCATATTATTTATATACGCGACACAAAGTCACATAACCAAAATCATATGGAACCTTTATACTTTTATGCAAGTCTGTAATAAAATAGCCTATTTTTTACTCCTATATATAAACATTCAATAATACAGTCCATTGATTAGCTGTTTATTATTCATATGATTACTATCATAAAATAATGTAGAGCCAAATACAGTGAAACTTTAATTAGAGGGGCTTACCACCCGCAAATGGCAGGATAAATCTATACCTTAAAAAGAATATATATTTCTTAACAAAAAAATAGCTCCACCATTAGGCGTAGCTATTTTTACAACGAATACTAAATGAAACTACATTCCTTTATCTAACTCATACAACTTACGATACTTCTCATTTTCTTTCAGAAGTTGTTCATGACTACCTTGCATCACAATTTGACCACAATCAAGGAATATAACTTCATCTACATGTTCAATTCCTACAAGATGGTGTGTAATCCAAATAACAGTCTTTTCTTCTGTTGCAGAAAACATTGTTTCTATTAAAGATAGTTCTGTCTTTGGATCTAAGCCGATCGTAGGTTCATCCAGTACAATTATCGGAGCCTCTTGCATTAGCGTTCTAGCGAAAGCAACCCGTTGTCTTTCTCCACCAGAAAACCTTTTTCCCATTTCATGCATTTTTGTTTGTAATCCATCCGGAAGAGAAGCGATATGCGAAGCTAATTGTGCTTTCTCTAAAGCTTTCCATATCTCTTCATCCGTAGCCTCTGGTTTGCCGATTCGCACATTATTTCCAATGGTCGTATCGAATAAATGTGGCTTTTGATTTAATACAGAAATATATTTTGATAAAAGGTTGGTGTGAGCATGTTCACTATTCAATAAAACTTCACCATGCAACGGATTTAGCGCACCTGTTAACAATTTTAACAAAGTAGATTTCCCTGTTCCGCTTCTTCCTAAAATGGCGATTTTCTTTCCTGCCTTTATTTGTAGTGATACTTCTTTCAATACAAGTTCATTACTATCTGGATAACTAAACGATACATTATTTAATTCAATGTCTATATGTTTTGATGTAACATAATCTTTATCTCCATGTAATTCCTTTTCCACCTGTAAAACATCCTTACCTTCTACTTGATTTAGACGGTGAACGGATTCTACATATGATGGAATTCGATCGATGGCATCTGAAAGAGGAATTAACGCGTTTGTGACAGATAACGTCATTAAGACGAAAGCCGCAATAACGGTAGGTGCAATCTGTTCACTTGCCGTCTCATTTCCAGTCCATATGATCATTGAAATAACTACAATCCCCACTACTAATTGAATGATACTGTCCCGAATATGCTTCCAGCGCTTCATTCTTTTTTCCGTTTTTAACAACTGAGCATTTTGCTCTACATACTTATCAATGAATTCATCTTTTCTACCACTTGCTTGCCAATCAGATAATCCAAAAACAGCGTCTGTTAGTTGTTGATACAAACGGTTTCTTCCTTGCTTTAAAGTAACATGATGTTGCTTCATTAAAAGTAATGATACAAACGGAAGAAGAAAGACGATAATTGCTAGCATACACCCTGCAACAAGTGCAAACACTACGTCGAATGCACCGATAACAAGTACGAATATGCTATATACAACTAATGCTAATATGCTAGGAAATATTGTACGTAAATATAGGTTTTGCAAATACTCTATATCTTCGGATAATACACCTAACATATCGCCCGTTTGGAATCGTGAACGGAAAAATAACGCCTGAGGCTCTACTATTCTATATAGTTTCGTTCTCATCTTTTCTAATATACGTAGTACGACATCGTGTCCAACTAAACGCTCTAAATAATGAAATACTGCTTGTCCTATACTAAACGCACGTGTTGCAACGATAGGAACGTATACAGCCATTACATTTTCTGGTCTAAGAGCAGATTTAGAGATTAAATAACCTGAAATGAAAAGTAACATCGCACCTGAACTAACTCCAAGAAGACCGAGGAAAATAGTTAATGTCATTCTACCTTTATTTTGCTGTATATAAGGTTTAATCCAGTTACTCATCTCTATCCCCTCTCTTTCCTGTGAAAATGTAATGCCTCATTCTTTAAAAGTTCTTCATATGTTCCACTTTCTATCATTTTCCCTTTATTTAAAATAAGAATATGATCCATCTGTTTCATCCAGTGAAGACGATGTGTTGCAAGAAATACTAACTTACCTTCAAACAGACGTAACATTGCTTTCTTTATTTCAAATTCAGTTTCAATATCAAGATGTGCCGTAGGCTCGTCTAATAAAATAATTGGCTTTTTACTTAAAAGTGCACGCGCCATAGCGACACGTTGTTCTTGTCCGCCACTAAGCATACGTCCACCTTCTCCAATTCTTTCGTACATTCCATTCGGAAGCGATGTAACGAGTGAAAGAAGACCGACTTCATTAATAACTCTTTCCACTTCTTCATCAGTTGTATTTGTTTCATAGAAACAAATGTTATCTTTTAATGAAAGCGGGAAAATATAAGGTTGCTGCGGAATATAAGCAATATTCTTTTGCCACTCTTCACGAGTAGACCCGTTAATTTCCATACCATTTACTATCATCTTTCCACCCGAAGGAGTTAAAAATCCTGCTAATACGTCGATTAACGTCGATTTCCCTGCCCCACTTTCACCAATTACACCTATAGCGCCGTTTCCATTCCAAGTAAAATCAATTCCCTCTAATATAGCTTTTTCAGATTCATCATTCTTTACTTTTACATCTTGTAATTTCAAGTTACTAGAGGAATTCCATATTATATCTACATTAGATTCTTTCTTTCCTATTTTTTTTTGTTGCTGTAAAATCTCTTCTATTTGCTCCATTGCAAGTTGTCCATCTAACGTCGCATGATAATTTGCTCCAACTTGTTTAATCGGCAAGAAATATTCCGGAGCTAATATTAAAATCGTAAGGGCTGGCAATAGTACAATTGTCCCATCTATTAAACGTATCCCTAATCCGACTGCCACAAATGCGATTGATAAACTCGTAAAGAAATCTAATGCAAAAGAAGAAAGAAAAGCAACTCGCAAAGTACGCATCGTTGCTTTTCTATATCTTTTACTTACTTTTTCAATCTTTCCTTCGTGTTGTTTACTTTGACCTAAATACTTTAATGTTTCTAATCCTTTTAACGTATCTACAAAATGATTAGAAAGAACACGGTATGTCTCATACTGACTATCCGCCATTTTCTGCGCTGCTAATCCTAGTAGGATCATAAATATAATTACGATAGGAATCGTTACAACTAAAATGATTCCAGACTCAATATCTAGCGTAAAAACATATAGTACAATTAGTCCCGGTACGATACTACTTCTAATCATTTTAGGAATTGTTAATTCAATATATGTTTTAAATTTCTCAACACCCTCTATCGATAAGGTAACCAGATGACCTGTTCCAGCAGTTTGAACATACCGTGGACCTAATGTGAAATACGCCTCTATTAATTGTTTTCTCAGTAGCGATCCTGTTTTTTCAGCGAAACGTTCCACTAATATTTGCGATATTCGAACTAGCATGTGACGTACTGCAAACGTGATTCCGAAATAAACCGTTTCATTTAACACAGATTGCACTGTGTCTCCCTGAAATAAAAACGTAATAGCCCGCGCTAAAAACACTGTTTGTGCAATAATACTAATTGCTTCTAAAATGCTAATGATTGTTAACACTACATATAAAACTCGGCTACCAGGATACGACGGAAGTCCTCTTTTTCTTTTCATTAGTACTCCAAATCTTTATCTGACTTAACAGGTTGTCTAAACACATAGAAACTCCATATTTGACTTCCCAAAACAAATGGCAATATAGCAATTGAAAAATACGTCATCAGTTTTAGTGCATAATCTCCTGATGCTGCATTATAAATTGTTAAATCGTATATTGACCCTAACGAACTAATTAAGACACGCGGGAACATGCCGGCAAACACACTCGCACTTAGTAAAATGATTGTTAAACTCGTCATAACGAAAGCCCAACCATCTCTTCTTCTTTTATTTAATAATGTTGACGCGCATAATGCTACAAAAGCTCCAATCGGAACCATAATCCACTCTATACCATGACCAGTGAAAATATCTGTTTTCCATAACCCTATACCGGCAAAAATAAGAAGTGCTATTATCGTAAGTGGTGCAATTTTCAACGCAGCAATACGTGCACGTTCTCTTAACTTACCTGTTGTACGTATAGTAAGGAATTGTAATCCGTGAACAATACATAGCAGAAGGAACATAACTCCTCCAAGTAATGCAAATGGATGAAGTAATTGTAAGAATCCACCTACAGCATTTTTCGTCTCATCTATTGGAATACCTACCATAAAGTTAGCAATGGCAACTCCCCAAAGGATAGGCGGTAGTAAACTTCCTAAAAACATACCCCAATCCCAAAAACCTTTCCATTTATGATTATCTATTTTCGCACGGAATTTAAAGGAAACACCTCTTATAATTAAAGCAAGAAGCATAAATACAAACGGAATGTAAAACCCGCTAAATAACGTTGCATACCAGTGCGGAAATGCCGCGAACATAGCACCACCAGCACAAACAAGCCATACTTCATTCGCGTGCCAAAATGGACCAATTGTATTTAAATATATTCTTTTCTCTAAATCGTTTTCCCCTAAAAACCTTGAAACTATACCTACACCGAAATCGAAACCTTCAAGTACAAAGAAGCCTACGAATAAAATTGCAATAATGATAAACCACAACTCATTAAGAGATAACATACTCTTCCTCCTTATCAAATGGATCATGGCTTTGAGAATCCTGTTTCGTTTTCTTATTCTCATGTCCTTTAATGATACGAACGAATAAGTAAATAGTAATTCCACCTATAATTAAATATAGTGATGTGAATGAAACTAAAGAGAATAACACTTCTCCGAACGTAACATTTGGAGATACAGCATCTTCCGTTTTCATAACACCGAAAACTACCCAAGGCTGACGTCCCATTTCAGTCATAATCCATCCTACTGTATTACCGATAAACGGTAGTGAAATTGCATACACCATTAATTTTAAATACCAAGTTTTTTCAGCTAATCGATCTTTTTTTGATAAGAACCATCCGTACGCTCCTAGAAGAAGCATAAATGTTCCACTCATTACCATCGCTCTAAAACTCCAGAACATAGTGTGTACTGGTGGAATATAATCTCCAGGCCCATATTTTTCTTCATATTGCTTTTGAATTTGATTCATCCCTTCTACTTGACCGCTAAATTTATCATATGATAATAGACTTAGCATATAAGGGATTTGAATTTCAAACGAATTTTCTTTCTTCTCTGCATCAATTTTCGCAAATACTGTAAATGGCGCTGGATCCTCACTCGTATTCCATAACGCTTCAGCTGCTGCCATTTTCATTGGGTGTGTCTTAATTAATTGTTGTGCTTGCGCATGACCGAAGAATAATACTAGCGCAGTTGTAAGTGTTCCAACAATGATAGAAATGCGGAACGATTTTTTAAACACTTCAGTTTCTTGCGCTTTCGTTATTTTCCATGCACTCACACCTGCAATAAAGAATGCCCCAGTGGCAATCGCCGCTGTAATTGTATGCGGGAATTGCACCCATAATTGTGGGTTTTGAATAATGGCTAAGAAATCATTCATTTGTGCACGTCCATCTGCTGCCATTTCATATCCTACTGGCGATTGCATAAATGCACTTGCAGTTAAAATCCAAAATGCTGATAACATTGTTCCAATTGATAGGAGCCAAATACATAATAGATGAATTCGCTTCGGTAATTTATCCTCACCGAATACCCATAACCCTAGGAATGTAGACTCAATGAAAAATGCTAATAACCCTTCAATCGCAAGTGATGGACCAAACACATCACCTACGAAACGTGAATAGGTTGACCAGTTCATACCAAACTGGAATTCTTGTAGAATACCAGTTACTACACCTACCGCAAAGTTAACAAGGAATATTTGTGTCCAAAACTTCGTCATCTTCTTATAAATTTCTTGCCCCTTTACCACATATAACGTTTGCATTAACGCAATGATAAAAGCTAAACCAATAGACAGTGGAACAAAAAAGTAATGGAAAATCGTTGTTGATGCGAATTGTATTCGTGCCAATTCGAGCGTTTCCATACTACAATCACTTCCTTCATAATTTTTTATATCGTAATTTCGATTGAATTGTATTAATAAAACAACTCAAAGCTTAGAAATATAGAAAGATAAATTCGTTTATGTACTTTTAGAAAATATAAATTTTCAGTTTTCAAGATAATTACAAAAGAACTTTCTCATAAAATTTACCTTTTCACTATTTCAGTAGTGTTTTATCCGTTAATCGAATTGTATAATATACCTGCATAGTAAATTCAGCTGATTTTTGACGTATTATTGACATCATTTTGTCTGAAATATGTCTTTTGTCATTTTTTTGAATTAGATTTTTCTCATTAATAAAATGTATTTTTTTAATATAAGACTTACTTTCATATCAATAAAATAATCGTTTTTCTCTTCATACGCTTGACTTTTACGTAAAAAAATGTCCTCTGAAGCAACAGATAAATTAGTTAGTTTTTTGTCAAGAGAAAAATATATTTTTAAAATTCAAACACAAAATAATGTTATTCAAAAATAGAAAATCCCCTCCCACTCCCTATACTAAAAATTCATTTTTTTGTCATTTTTTCAAACTAAATTCATACATAAAAAAATACCGAGAATCGATTAGACTCTCGGTATTTTTCAAATTATTTTGCTGTATGTTTTCTAACAGTCGGTAAAATTTCAGTAGCAATTAATTCGATGTTTTTCTCAATTTTATTAAGTGGTATACCACCAAAATCAATTTGTGCCATAAAACGTTGTTGCCCAAATAATTCATATTGGTAAAGCATTTTTTCAATAATTTGTTGCGGGCTACCAACCATTAATGCGTCACGGTAATCTACTGCATTTGTAAATTGTTGCTTCGGATACCCACCACCGCGTATTGTAAGCATACCAGCATTAATATGGGGATAGTATTCACTAAATGCATCTTGTGAATTTTTTGCTGTATAAAATAAACTTGTAGTTGCAACTGGTAAGCTTGCTGGGTCAAATCCACTTTGCGCGGCTGCCTCGCGGTATGCATCTACTGATCCTTTAAAATTAATAGCTGGGCCACCTAGTGTTGTTATCATCATTGGTACACCCGCGCGTCCCGCTTTAATCGCACTAGCAGGTGGGCCACCAACTGCACGCCAAATTGGTAAGTTATTATTTTTAGCTCTTGGAATAACCGATGCATGTGCAAGCGGTGCTCTAAACTGTCCATTCCATGTTACATGTTCCTCTTTATTAATTTTTAATAAAAGATCCATCTTCTCTTCAAATAATTCTTCATAATCATTCACATCATAACCAAGTAAACTATATCCTCCAATACGCGATCCACGACCAGCCACGATTTCTGCACGTCCATTAGAAATCAAGTCAATTGTAGCAAAGTCCTCATATACTCGTACCGGATCAGAAGTACTTACTATCGTTGCTGAACTTGCAATTTTTATATTTTTCGTAGCTTGTGCAATAGCTCCTAAAATAACTGTATGAGCTTGCGTTGTAAAATGCGTTTGATGACTTTCACCGACAGCAAATACATCAAGTCCAGCTTCATCCGCTAACTTTGCTGTTTCAATTAATTCATGAATTCTTTGTTCTGCACTAATTTTCTCTCCATTATGTGGATTTAAAACATGATCCCCAATCGAATATAATCCAAACTCCATTCCTTTACTTGTATCCATACGGTATTTTTCCATAGATGCTCTCTCCTTTAATAAAGTGGTATTAGTTTCTCTTCTAAAAACGTTGGCAAATCTAGTGTTTCTCCCTAATAGCTACAACGTCACTTGATTAGTCAATTGATATTGTAAAAAAAATTACTCTTGCGGTAATTCTTTTTTTTCACTATGCTTATGAACTTTCGTCATCAGTTCGTATAATATTTTCTGCTCTTCTTCATTTAATACATCATCAAAAAACGAAGATTGAAATGCAAGTTGCTCTGGCAACGCTCTCTCTAAAGCTGCTTCTCCTTGCTCTGTCAGACTAATTGTTTTCGTTTTCCAATCTTGTTTTCGTACAATATATCCTTCTTTTTCAAGACGAGTTAACATTCGAGAAATACCGCCTTGTGTAACAGTTACCTTTTCTGCTAACTCCATTTGTGTTAGTGGTTGATACGTACGTATTTGCAAAAGCACATCAAATTGAGCTGTCGTTAAATCAAAACGTTTTAAAAACTCATTTGACATCTGATTACTTTGGTTCGTAAATCGTATTAAACGTAACCATATTAATGATCCTATCGTATTATCACGCATGTTTAATCACTTCCTATCGTGAATCTCACTATCACTTTACTACGCAAGTGATAAAAAAGCAAGAGAAAAAGTGAAAAATACCTCATTAGAGTATTGCATAAATAACGATAAGAAAGAATTCATGTTTAAATGAATTCTTTCTTATCGTTATTCAGAGTGTTGAAAAACAACTCTGTCAATACAATTTTTAAATAAAACACTTTAAAAATGTCTCCTTTTCTAGAAGAATAAAAAGAAAGGAGGCGTTTTTATGTTTTATAATCAACAAAATCTTGAGATTACACAAA
>NZ_NWUW01000038.1 GCF_002746455.1 Bacillus fungorum
AAGTAGTAACGAAAGTAACAACAGATAAAGAAGGAAAAGCGAACGTTTCAGATCTATCAGTAGGAAAGTACAAATTAGTAGAGACGAAAAGCTTACCAGGTTACAAGAAACTAACAGAGCCAGTATCATTTGAAATTACAAAAGGTATGACGAAAGTCCTATCATTGAAAGTAGAGAATGAACTAGAAGATAAAGGTTCAGTAGAAATTACAAAAGTAGATAAAGATAGTAAAGCACCATTAAAAGATGTTGTATTTGAAGTACGTGATTCAAAAGGAAAAGTAGTAACGAAAGTAACAACAGATAAAGAAGGAAAAGCGAACGTTTCAGATCTATCAGTAGGAAAGTACAAATTAGTAGAGACGAAAAGCTTACCAGGTTACAAGAAACTAACAGAGCCAGTATCATTTGAAATTACAAAAGGTATGACGAAAGTCCTATCATTGAAAGTAGAGAATGAACTAGAAGATAAAGGTTCAGTAGAAATTACAAAAGTAGATAAAGATAGTAAAGCACCATTAAAAGATGTTGTATTTGAAGTACATGATTCAAAAGGAAAAGTAGTAACGAAAGTAACAACAGATAAAGAAGGGAAAGCGAACGTTTCAGATCTATCAGTAGGAAAGTACAAATTAGTAGAGACGAAAAGCTTACCAGGTTATAAGAAACTAACAGAGCCAGTATCATTCGAAATTACAAAAGGTATGACGGAAGTCCTATCATTGAAAGTAGAGAATGAACTAGAAGATAAAGGTTCAGTAGAAATTACAAAAATGGCTGCTGAAAGTAAGAATGTATTATCAGGGGCAGTGTTTGAAGTACGTGATTCAAAAGGAAAAGTAGTAACGAAAGTAACAACAGATAAAGAAGGAAAAGCGAAAGTCTCAGACTTATCTGTAGGTCACTACACACTTGTAGAAGTAGAAGCACCAAAAGGTTATGAAAAATTAACTAATCCAATTCCATTTGAAATTACAAAAGGAATGATAAGTCCAGTTCAATTAGAAGTATTAAATAAATTGACTTCTTTAGCACCACCAGGTCCAGAAAACCCAGAAACAACGGATTCAGAGAAACCGGAAGCAACGAATCCAGAGAAACCAGGAACAACGGATCCAGAAAAACCGGAAACAACGGATTCAGAGAAAACGGAAACAACGAATCCAGAGAAACCAGGAACAACGGATCCAGAAAAATCGGAAACAACGGATTCAGAGAAACCAGGAACAGCGAATCCAGAGAAGCCTGAAAAAGAATTACCGAAGACAGGACAAAAAATGCCTGTGGAACCATATATGGGAGCGCTCCTTATCATGATGAGTTTTGGATTGCTTGTATTAGGTAGAAAACAACAGAGATAATAAAAATGAAAAGGTATCCTCAAAGTATTGGAGGATACCTTTTTTATTTTATTTGGCATAAAAAAGACATTTAGCAAAAGATCTCGATGCAAATAAAAACAAAAAGGAAGACAAAGTTCGCCCTATTTTCTTAATGTGGGTATATCAAAAAAGTTAGCTATATATATTTAATGTGAAAGTTGTGAAAATAAAAGGTTAAAGTTCTTCGTAATATTTGGGTAAAAAAAGAGTTATTTATGTAATTAATTTGAGTACTTTAGGAAAGAGGTCTATTTCCTAAAGTATTCAAAGGATGATAGTCCAATAGCGGGTGGGAGATGAAACTCGTTTTGCACTGTATTAACGCTTTAAAATGTAGATAGGGGAAAATAATGTAAAAAAACTATTGTATCTTTAAAAACCTTGTGTTACATTTGTGTTACAAAATAGTTACAAAGAATTACTTTTATTACATTTTGTTTTCTGTTGTTTTTCGGTATGTTACGAATTGAAGTTCGTATCCAATCAACCGAGAATATGTAAAGTTAAAAAAAGAGCAAACTGAAAATATTTTTTTATGTGTATAAGAGTGTGTGTAGTAAAGAGCCTGGTGAGAACTTTACGCACATTATTAAAATTCCTTTCTGTCTTAAAAGAAGAAAACCAACTACCAACTATTTAGGAGTTTTAAGTAATGATAGTAAATGAAATGTACTTCCTTTCCCACACACAATGTAGTACATATTTACTTTCAGTCTAATTACTACACAGACTTTTATACATATGATGTTATTGTTTTAGGACCACATAGGGGGAGAAAAAATGAGGAAGTTATTAACGGTAATTGGAATTACATTTTTAATGTTAGCTGGATGTAGTAATGGAGATTTTGAAAAAGAAATGGATGCAGGGAAGACCGCGTTAACGAATAAAGAATATAAAAATGCCTTATCATCATTTGAACGAGCGCTAGATGAGAAAAAAGATGATTCAGATGCAATGGTGCTTGTAGAACAAACGAAAATAATGATTGAAGCAGTGAAGTTGAAAGAAGAAACAAAGATAGAAGAATCAATTAAGTCATTTGAAAAAGTAGAGAACATGAAGAATGGAAATACTACGCTTATAAAACAAGCAAAGGAAGAACGAACAGCATTACTAGCCATTTTAGAACAAAAAAAGAAGTATAGCGAGCAACTAGCGAAAAGTGAAGAGTTAATAAGTAAGAAAAATTATGCAGAAGCAAAAGAGATATTAAATAAGTTAGTTTCAGAAACAAAAGATAACAAGAACCTTGCAGAATATAATAAAAAAGCAATAGGATTAGTTACTAAAATTAGTGAAGAAGAAAAAACTGCAAGGAGTGAAGCAGCGAAGGCACAAAAAACAAATGCAGTAATGAATCAAAAGGTGGCAACAGAAAAGAACCAAAAAGAAGAGACAGAAAAGAATCAAAAGGTAACGATTGAAAAGAACCAAAAAACAGAGACAGAAAAGAATCAAAAGGTAGTAACAGAAAAGAACCAAAAAACAGAGACAGAGAAAAATCAAAAGGTAGAGACAGGAAAGAATCAAGATGCATTTACTTTTGAGAAAGCTAAAGAATATATCAAAAATGAATATAAAGAAGACTATGATTACACGCTAGAGAATACGCAAGTAGAGAATGGAAAGAAATATTATCAAATAAGAGTGCGTACGACATATAAAATAGAAGGTGCAGCTGGATCAGGGTTTACTGGTGTATTCAAAGTATTCGAAGATGGTACAGTTGTTGAAGTGCACTAAATTGATGAAAAAGGTATTCTCAAAATATATGAGGGTACCTTTTTTTAACATAAAAAAAGGCATCTAGCAAAAGTACTAGATGCAAATAAAAACACAAGGGAAGACAAAATTCTTCCCTTTTCCCGTAAGTAATTATATCAAAAAATTTATAAAAAACTAGCTTTATTTTTAATATAATTAATGTGTGAAGCTATGAAAGTATGAGATTACACTATTTTTTTAGTGTTTTATTGGAAAAGGAGCTGTATATATAATTAATTTTAAACCAGAAAATTTGAATCAACTATTAAAAATGATGTTAATTAGTGCAAATAAGTCTTATGATGCGATTAAAGATTATGAATTTACGGGAGAAGCAGTAGTATTCCGTGTAGACTTCGAATATATTGACGTTTCCCTTATGATTGTAGATATGCTAGGAAGGTCCGCGGCGAGATTTAACATTTTGCCATTTGCTAAACCAGATACGAATGAGATAGATTACATTCAGTTTCAAGTGTATTCGATTAATGAAGGGAATTTTAAAGAAGTGCTCGATACGGTGTAGGGAACTATAAATTTACAAAAATGTATATAACAACTAATATATAAGTAATAAATTCATATAATTGGAGTGATGAGATGCAGCCGTTAGAAAGGGAGATTCATTCTAATATGCTGAAAGTGTGGCGAATTCACGCTTTAATTGGGGCGGCAGTTATACTAGCAGTCGTAATTGCGTATTTCTTTTTTATGATCAATTTTAACTGGTGGGGTTGGTTGTTTGGCTTGTTAGTAACAGGCGCTATTACATTTATTCCGCTTGATTATTTTGTATTTCCAAATTTACGTCAACGTTATTATAGTTACAGATTAAATGAAGAAGAGATTGAGATTCAAAAGGGAATGTTCATTGTAAAACGTGTACTTATTCCGATGATTCGCGTGCAGCACGTAACGATTGAACAGGGCCCAATTATGAGAAAGTATAATTTAGCAGAATTACATATTTCAACAGCAGCAACTTCTCATAGTATTCCAGGTTTAACGAAAGAAGAAGCAGAGCAGCTGAAAAGACAAATTGGAGAACTTGCGAAAGTGAGTGATGAGGATGTATAAGAGGCAACATCCGATCACGATTTTATTAGGTATTCGAGTTGCGACTTTGTTGCCTTTTATTTTTCTTGTTTTATTTCGATCAGATGGTGAAGTGAAACCTTGGTATTTATTGCATCTTGTTCTTTTGGCTATATTATTTATTATGGCTATTTTCTCAGCTATAAAATGGTATTTCAAAGTGTACTGGGTTGAAAATAATATTTTACATATAAAGCACGGTGTGTTCGTTAAGAAAGAAAGTTATTTAAATAAAGAACGTGTGCAAAATATTAGTACGTCTTCTAACATCATTTATCAAATACTTGGACTTACGAAATTAAACATAGAAGTAGCCGGCGGCGGTACTGAGCCAGAAGTGATGTTAGCTGGCATTAGAGAAGAGGAAGCGAAGGAACTGATAGCCTTATTACATAAAGAAAGAAGCATTGTGGCTGAAGAGGCGCCTGAGGAAGAAGGTAGTAAGACGGTTTATCAGTTAACAACGAAAGAAATTTTAGTAGCATCTATTACATCGGGGCGATTTGGATTAGTGTTTTCTATGTTAGTCATCCTTTACACAGAGTTTAATCAATTTTTACCAGAATGGCTCATCAATAAAGTAGAAGCGTATGTGATGGATAACGGTGTATATGAATTAATCGTTATGGCCGCGATTTTAATGGCAGTCTCGTGGGTCATTTCTACAGCTGGCTATGCGCTAAAATATGCGAACTTTAAAATTGAGCGAAACGGAAATGAAGTTCGCATCGTGCAAGGGTTGTTTGATAAGAAAGAGTTTGTATTAAAATTACACCGCATTCAAGCGATTACGGTGAAAGAGGGAATTCTCCGCCAGCCTTTCGGTTATTGCTCTGTCGAAGTAGAAGTCATTCAAAGTATAGAAGCGGCTGGAAATGAAGTGATGTTGCATCCTTTTATGAAGAAAAAAGATGTGCAGCAGTTACTAGCGTATTTGCAGTTGCCGTATGAAATAGAAGAGAAAATCATCCATTTACCAAAAGTAGCATTGCGCCGTTACGTAATAATGGGCTGGATTACAAGTGCCGTACTCGCTGTGCCGATCATCGGTGCGAGTATATATTTTAAACAAAATATCGCGTTATTCACTCTGATACCACTATTTATCGTATTTACGTTACTTGCATACGCTAAGTATACAAGTAGTGGTTATAGGATACGAGAAAATCAATTAGTAATGGTGTACCGAGGCATTGCGAAATATACAGGGATCATGCGAAGAAGGCATGTTCAAGCAGTAGGATACAGTCAGTCGTATTTTCAAAAGAAAGACGAGTTATGTACAGCTGTCGTATCGGTAGCGGGGCATCGATATAAAGTGAAGCACATGCGAAAAGAAGATGCACTTCGTATATATAATTGGTACAAAGAAAAAGGAAACACCAGTGTGTAATGGTGTTTCCTTTTTGTGTGTCGTTATTTGTCGATAAGTCGATATATTCGAAAAATCGCCGATATAATTTCATGTACCGCGGTCTCCGTACCGTGAACTCTGAACTACGAAAAAACTTAAACTAACACATCAAAAGTAGTCACGAAAGACGGACGAGAGAAAATACTCTTTTGCTGTTCTGCATGTGGATGCGCCTGAGCTGGAGCTTGTCCTTCTGCTTGGGCAGGACGTTTTTTATGAGCATTTTCGAATGAACGTGATTCTGTCCAATCTTTAAAGTTTTGCTCCGTTTCCCACATCGTTAAGATGACATATGTATCGTTACTTAATGGGCGTAGAACGCGGATTGCTTGGAATCCTGGTTCGTTTTCGATAAGGCCTGCCCGGTTTTTAAAGCGGTTTTCAAATACAGGGCGACCTTCGTCTGTTACAGAAATGTTGTTACAAACGATGTAACCAGGTTGTCCTTTAAATTCTCCAACAGCGTCTAGTACGTCATAATGAAGTGAACCTTCTACAGATTCTTCTGTATTTTCTTTATAAAACATATCTTTTTCATTATTTTTTGCAGTGAAATGTGCTTGTTCTAGAGGTGTTTCGTATGAAATAATAGCCTTCATTTTAATGCCCCCTTAATTGTTTGTTTCTATTATATCAACTCTCTTAAAAAACTTCGAAGATTATATACATAAAGATACTTCTTTTTCAAATAATAAATGTACCATCATTTGGAAAGAAGGCCGATGTATGAAGAAAGTAAAGTGGACTTTATTAGGTGGGTTAGCAACGGTAGTAGTAGCGATTGTACTGTATAAACTTATCGTGTTAGCTGGTGGCTATATGATGGATGAAAAGCAGCTCGTTTTCCACTCTTCATCACGTATTGTTGACCAGGAAGGAAAAGAAATTACGAAATTATACGTAGAAAATAGAGATCTCGTACCGATCGAGCAAATTCCGAAATATGTGCAGCAGTCATTTATTGCGGTGGAAGATTCTCGTTTTTATGAGCATCAAGGGATTGATTATCCATCAATACTTCGTGCTCTTTATAAAGATACGCTAGCTGGGGAAAAAATAGAGGGCGGTAGTACCATTACACAACAACTGGCTAAAAACGTCTTTTTAACTCGTGAAAAAATATTTACGCGTAAATTGAAGGAAGTCGCAATTTCCCTTCAACTCGAGCAAAAATATACGAAGCAGCAAATTCTTGAAATGTATATGAATCATATTTATTTTGGCCATGGGGCTTACGGTATTCAAGCAGCAGCAAAGTTGTATTTTAATAAAAATGTAGAGGATTTAACAGTAGAAGAAGGGGCAATGCTTGCAGGTCTTCCGAAGTCGCCAAATGGATATTCACCGTATTTCTCTCCAGAGAAGAGTAAAGAACGCCGTGATCTCGTATTGTCACTTATGCATAAACAAGGCTATTTGACTGCCGAAGAAAGCGTACGTTATCAAGGAAAGACAATTGCTCTATATAAAAACTTAGACGAGAATGAACTCGCATATATGCCGTATATTGATATGGTCATAGATGAAGCTTCTCGTTTATACGGGTTGTCTCATCAAGAAGTACTTCGCGGAGGATATACATTTGTCGTGCCGATGGATGAAAAGGTTCAAAAGGTAGCATATAACCAGTTTCAAGATGCGCGGAATTTCCCTGGTAAAGAAAATGGGGCGCAAGGTGCTTTTTTATTAATGGATAATCGTACGGGCGGAATTAAAGCTGCGATTGGAGGAAGAAAGTATGTCCCGAGAGGGTTTAATCGTGTTTTCGCAAAAAGACAGCCAGGTTCTGTACTAAAACCACTTATCGTCTATGCACCAGCACTTGAAACGAAAAAGTATAATCCGTATTCTTTATTAACAAATGAAAGACATTCTTTTGAAGGCTATGAACCTCGGAACTATAACCGTGAATATTCGAAAGAAATAACGATGTACGATGCGATTTTAGAGTCAGCAAACGTACCAGCAGTGTCTTTATTAAATGAGTTAGGGGTAGAAGAAGGAAAGCAATATTTAGAGAAAGGAAATGTTCATATTGCAGACGCTGGGTTAAGTACAGCGCTTGGCGGGCTGAAAAGTGGTGTTTCACCATTTGATCTTGTGAAAATGTATCGTGCGTTTTTAGCGAATGGTGATATTATTGAGCCGCACGTTATTGATAAAGTGTTAAATAGACACGGCGCAGTCATTGGAGAATCGCCAAAAGTAGAAACGAAAATTTTCTCGAAACAAACGGCATGGTACATGACGAAAATGTTAGAAGGAGTTGTGAAGGAAGGAACAGCGAAAGCGGGTGTATATAACGGGGCGTTAGCTGGGAAAACAGGTACAACTTCCTTACCCAATGATGATAATGGATCTAGAGATATGTGGTTCGTTGGCTATACGCCAAATTTAGTAGGAGCTGTTTGGATTGGTTATGACCGCACAGATAAAGAACATCAATTGCAAGGAGAAAGTGCGTCAGCAACGAAATTGTTTAAGAAAATTTTAACGAAGGCAAATGTAGAACAGAAAGAGCAGTTTATGAAACCAGAAGGTGTGGAAACAATCGGTGCTCCGATTCGGCTGCGCAAAATTGAAGATGTGAAAGTGAAATTAGCATTTAGCCCTTTCGGTTTATTTAAAGCGAAATTAAGCTGGACACCACTTCCAGATGAAAGAATTATGTATCGTATTTATAGAGTGGAAAACGGAATTCATACGCATGTAGGCACTGTAAATGGTGCCGGGGAATATGAGGAAAAGTTTGTTAACATCTTTTCAAAACCGAGTTTTTACGTTGTACCATATAACACACAAACGAACCGTGAAGGAGAAAAGTCAAAAGTAGCTAAACCATAGTTTTTCTCTGTGTTATAATAAGAATGTTATGAAAATAGTAAGCGTTTTTACGAATGTTTGTGTCAATTTAATGAACAACGTACATAATATTATGCATTTTGTTTTTACAAGCTGTATAGTAAAAAAAGATAAATATCGGAATAGAACGTATTTAGAGCAAAAGCATTGGCAAGGAAGGGAGCAAGGGTCTTGGTAAGAACTATAAATGAGACATTTTTAAAAGCATGTAGGGGGGAACATACAGAGTATGTACCAGCATGGTATATGCGTCAAGCAGGTCGTTCGCAGCCGGAATATAGAAAGATAAAAGAAAAGTATTCTTTATTTGAAATTACACACAATCCAGAGTTATGTGCTTACGTTACAAAGCTACCAGTTGATCAATATAATGTAGACGCAGCAATTCTGTATAAAGATATTATGTCACCACTACCTGCAATCGGTGTGGATGTAGAAATTAAATCAGGCATTGGCCCAGTTATTGATAATCCAATCCGTTCTTTACAAGACGTAGAAAAACTAGGAGAAATCAATCCAGAAGATGACGTACCGTACATATTAGATACGATTCGTTTATTAACGACTGAAATGCTAGACGTACCGTTAATCGGTTTTTCAGGAGCTCCATTTACATTAGCGAGCTATATGATTGAAGGCGGTCCATCTCGTAATTATCATAATACGAAAGCGTTCATGTATGCAGAGCCGAAAGCTTGGTTCGCTTTAATGGATAAGCTAGCAGATATGGTTATTACATATTTAAAAGCGCAAATTAATGCCGGAGCAAAAGCAGTTCAAATTTTCGATTCTTGGGTTGGAACAGTAAATGTAGCAGATTACCGCGTATTTATTAAACCAGCAATGGAGCGTATTTTTGCAGAAGTTCGTACGATGGGCGTTCCGATGATTATGCACGGCGTAGGAGCTGCACACTTAGTGAATGAATGGCACGACTTACCTCTTGATGTAGTAGGCTTAGATTGGCGCTTACCGATCGAAGAGGCACGCGCACGCGGCGTTCATAAGGCGGTACAAGGTAATATGGACCCGTCATTCTTACTTGCGCCATGGTCTGTTATTGAAGAGCACGTAAAAGCTATTTTAGATCAAGGGATGAAGCAGCCAGGTTATATCTTTAACTTAGGACACGGTGTATTCCCAGAAGTAAATCCAGATACATTAAAACGTTTAACTACATTTATTCATGAATACTCTAAAGGGCA
Source organism: Bacillus fungorum (assembly GCF_002746455.1). GTDB lineage: Bacteria > Bacillota > Bacilli > Bacillales > Bacillaceae_G > Bacillus_A > Bacillus_A fungorum. Next base: position 9,726 of record NZ_NWUW01000038.1, read on the forward strand.
GTTAGCGAAGTAAAGGAGCATTGCTGTATGAAAAAGAAAATTGGTTTGCTTGTAATGGCATACGGAACGCCATATAAAGAAGAAGATATTGAACGTTACTATACACATATTCGTAGAGGAAGAAAGCCAAGTCCTGAAATGCTAGAAGATTTAACAGAGCGTTACCGTGCAATTGGTGGTATTTCGCCTTTAGCTACTATTACATTAGAGCAAGCTAAGAAGTTAGAGAAGCGTTTAAATGAAGTGCAAGATGAAGTAGAGTACCATATGTATCTTGGCTTAAAACATATTGAACCGTTCATTGAAGATGCAGTGAAAGATATGCATAACGACGGTATACAAGATGCAATCGCACTTGTTCTTGCGCCGCACTATTCTACGTTTAGCGTAAAATCATACGTTGGACGAGCGCAAGAAGAAGCTGAGAAACTTGGAAACTTAACAATTCACGGAATTGACAGCTGGTATAAAGAACCGAAATTTATCCAGTACTGGGTTGATGCAGTGAAAGGTATATATAACGGTATGTCAGAAGCAGAACGTGAAGAAGCAGTATTAATCGTATCTGCTCATAGCTTACCAGAGAAAATTATTGCAATGGGCGATCCATATCCAGATCAATTAAATGAAACAGCGGACTATATTGCAAGAGGTGCAGAAGTAGCAAACTATGCAGTAGGCTGGCAAAGTGCAGGAAACACACCAGATCCTTGGATTGGTCCAGATGTACAAGATTTAACGAGAGAACTAAATGAAAAGTACGGTTATACTTCATTTGTCTACGCACCAGTTGGATTTGTTGCGGAGCATTTAGAAGTTTTATATGACAACGACTTTGAGTGTAAAGTGGTAACAGATGAAATTGGCGCGAAATATTATCGTCCAGAAATGCCAAATGTATCGGACGCATTCATTGATTGCTTAACAGATGTTGTATTAAAGAAAAAAGAATCTGTATTGTAAGAAGAAAGGGGGAGCATGCTTGAGGAAAAAAGTTGTAATCATCGGCGGTGGCATCACAGGATTAACAACAATGTATAACTTACAAAAAGATATTCGTGACAAGAACTTGCCGATTGATACATTACTGATAGAAGCATCGGGTAAACTTGGCGGGAAAATTCAAACCGTTCGAAAAGATGGATTTACAATTGAACGCGGACCGGATTCTTTCTTAGCACGAAAAGAAAGTGCAGCTAGATTAGCGAAAGAATTAGGTCTTGGCAATGAACTTGTAAATAATAAGGCCGGTCAATCATTTATCCTCGTAAACAATCGGTTACATAAAATGCCGAGCGGATCAATGATGGGAATTCCAACGCAAATTACGCCGTTTCTATTTTCCGGGCTGTTCTCCCCAATTGGTAAACTAAGAGCTGGTTTTGATCTGTTAATGCCGAGGTCAAAGCCAGTATCTGACCAATCACTCGGGCATTTTTTCAGACATCGCCTTGGCAACGAAGTGGTTGAAAACTTAATAGAACCGTTACTATCGGGTATTTATGCAGGGGATATTGATGAAATGAGCTTAATGTCAACATTCCCGCAAATGTATCAAATTGAGCAGAAACATCGCAGTATTTCACTCGGTATGCGTACGCTCGCTCCGAAAGAAGAGAAAGCTGAACCGAAAAAAGGAATCTTCCAAACAGTGAAAACAGGTTTAGAATCTATCGTAGAATCTCTCGAATCAAAGATGCATGAAGGTACGATAATAAAGGGAACTCGCATTGAAAAAGTTGCAAAACAGGGTGATGGCTATACGATTACTCTTAGTAACGGGAAAGAAATAGAAGTGGACGCGGTCGTAGTGGCAAGCTCACATAAAGTATTGCCGTCTATGTTTGCGCAGTATAAGCAATTTCGTTTCTTCCGCCACATTCCATCCACATCAGTTGCGAATGTGGCAATGGCTTTCCCGAAATCAGCCATTCAGCGCGATATTGATGGTACAGGATTTGTCGTATCTCGAAATAGTGACTACACAATTACAGCATGTACGTGGACACATAAAAAATGGCCACATACAACGCCAGAAGGAAAAACGCTTCTTCGATGTTACGTTGGACGACCTGGTGATGAAGCAGTTGTCGAACAAACAGAAGAGGAACTCGTTCAGCTCGTACTAGAAGACTTACGAAAGACGATGGATATTACAGAGGATCCAGAGTTTACAGTCGTAAGCCGCTGGAAAGAAGCAATGCCCCAATATACAGTAGGCCATAACGAGCGAATGAAGAAACTCACAACATTTATGGAGAAAGAGTTGCCAGGTATATACTTGGCAGGTAGTTCTTACGCTGGTTCTGGTCTTCCGGACTGTATTGATCAAGGTGAGAAAGCTGCAAAGCGTGTACTATCTCATTTGGAGAAAGTAATGGAGACGGAATTAATCGCACAATAAAGTGAAACGCCTTCAACTATATTGAAGGCGTTTCTTTTATTATATAAAACACTTATTCACCAATAAACATATATAAGTTATTTGGCTTTATAACGGCATCTCCTGCATAAATAACCCATTCTGTTAAGTTATCAAAATCTAAATGATAACTATTTCCTTCACTCATATCTTCTATAAAATATGGTTCATTAATGAGTATTCCTTGAATGAAATCTTCCGTAATATCTTGCATTTCAAACCACATATGTTCACTTTTTCCTTCTTCATAGGAAACACCAAACTTAGCGAGAAAACGAAACTCTTCATTTGATTGTTCAATTTGAAAAATGTTGCTGAAATACCCGAAAGTATTTTTTGCATTGTAAGCCATACGAGCCGTTTCGCTATTTGTTTTATAGAACATGAGCCCTGTAGCTTCCTCGTGTTCTTTGAAAAAGCTTTCGATATATTCTTCTGAAGTATCAAATCTGAACAAGAGAACAGATGGCGATTGATGGTATTCATCTCGGTCATCCATCCCGCCTAAGAATGTGTTTTGTGCATCAATTGGCTGTAGCTTTACTTCTCCATCCTCAATTGAGGATAGTCGATCCATACTCGTTTTATGTCCGATATAAGATAAGCCTTTTTCCCACGGAACAGCTACTGTATGTATAGAACCTTGCTGACTATGTGCGATAACGATAGGCTCATTCATTGGGACTTGGCCATTCTCAACCGCATTATTAGCAAATGTTTGAAAGAGGTCACCAATGCCGTAATAGGAAGAAATGCGATTTGGAATCATTAATTCTATTTCTGTTACGCCCGCTCTTAAAAGGCCGTGTGTATGAAACCAATATTGCGTAGGCTCACCTTCTTTATCGTTCTCATAAACAGAATGAATAACGTATAAGTCAGGAATGTCAGGAAATAATTCATTTTCAACGTGATATTCAATATAGCTTCTAGATATCACCTTCATTGCTGCACTTGAATCGATTACGAATAACAAATCTGGGGCGAGGTTCCATAAAAATTGTATTTGCTGGAAAAAGCAGTCCAGTACATCGCCTACAAATAGCGTACGAGTGAAAATTTCAGTGCCGAAAGCCGCATCTTCAAAATTACGATCTACGATTGTAGAATCTTGTCTATTGTACATTTTATATTCTTCTGGGTCGTTCGCCTCATCAATATGCAGTTCATACGGTATGGTTGTTTCACCCATATGTAACTCGACAATAAGGCTTGTCTCATCACTATAAACAATTTTTAACTCATCAACTTTAGTAGCGATGGTTTCTAGCCGTTGTTTTAACTGCTCAATTGTAATTCTAGTTGGTGTAACAGCAATCATATCTGAAAAATGACGTTCTAATGTTCCATTCATAGCTGCGCGGTATGTTTCTGTTTGTACTTCCATCCAATCACTCCCATTCAAATGAATACATTTTACAGGTCAAGTAAATTTCGATATTTCTGTTTTTTCTCTTCCATATTATAAAACGCATTCGTAGAAGGTGTAAAATTATTATTTTGTATTATAGTTTGAAAACGAGTAAATTAGATTAATTTTTTGTAAAACTTGTCGAAATTCCGTTCTATATAAAGAATCATTTGTTATGATAGACATGCTGAGAAAATATGAAATAAGGAGAGGAAAATGGCTGTGAAGAAATTATTAAGTGTCTTTTTATCATTTATGCTATTGCTTTCATTTACTGGAACTTTAGCGCAGGCAGAAGAAACGACTTCTATGTCAGTAGAAAGAGCAATTCAAGTATTTAAGCAGCAAGGGAAAACGAAGGGGATAGTGGAAGGATATATCGTTGGATATACGCAAAGTCCTTCTAAATACACGAAAGATCCGGCTAAGTTTGATGATACAAACGTAGCAGTTGCCGATTCACCAAATGAAACGAATCCAGACAAAATCATGCCTGTTCAGTTGCCAAAAGGCGATGTGAGATCGGCAGTGAATGTGAAAGATCATCCTGAAAATATCGGGAAGAAAGTTAGTTTAACAGGGACGCTTGAATTATATTTTAGTAGCCCAGGTTTAAAATCGGTAACAGCTCATAAGTTTCAAGGAGAAGGACAAAACCGTGTTAGCGATGTAGTAGCTTCGCCTGGTGGCGGAGAAATTGCGAAGGGCACGGCGGTAACATTAACAACGAATACTGAAGGAGCAACAATCTACTATACGTTAGATGGCTCTAACCCTACAAATAAAAGTGTTCGTTATAACAAACAAATCGTATTGAATGAAAATAGTGTAATTAAAGCAATCGCAGAGAAAGAAGGGCTTACTTCTTCAGCGATTTCAACATTTTCATTTATTATCGTAAACAATGAACTGGTTCGTATTCATGATATTCAAGGGAAATCACATATTTCTCCTTACAACGGGAAGAAAGTATACAATGTGGAAGGCGTTGTCACAGCGCTAGATAAAAATGGTTTTTATATAGAAGACAATCAGCCAGATAATGATCCAGCTACTTCAGAAGGTATGTACGTATACAAAAAAGATGCAAATGTAGCAGTAGGAGATCTTATTCAAGTTGATGGAGTAGTAGAAGAATATGTTGGACCTGGATATGCAGAAAGGTTTGAAACAGACTTAACGACGACGGAAATTAAGGCGAGCCGCATTGCTGTAATCGCAAAAGATCAGTCTTTACCAGCACCGATTGTACTTGGAGAAAACGGTGTGAAAATCCCTGATCAAATTATCGATAATGATGCATTCGGTTTATTTGATCCAAATGAAGATGCAATCGACTTTTATGAAAGTATAGAAGGTATGCGCGTTACGATGCCAACGCCAAAAATTATTGCCCCTCAGAAAAACGGTAATTTATATGTAACAGTAGAAAATGGCGGAAATAAAGTAGTAACGAAATATGGCACACCTGTATTAGATGAAAATCAATTAAACCCAGAGCGTCTATCTGTAAAAGTCCCTCGTGATTATGTAGCAAAAGTAGGAGATACTTTCACTGGAGATATAACAGGAGTAGTCGGATATGATTACGGTTCGTTCCGCATTGCGCCAATAACGGAATTACCATCTGTAGTAGACGGCGGATTTAAGCAAGTAGGGGCAAATATTCAGCCGCGTCTTGATAAGTTAACAGTTGCTACATATAACATTGAAAACTTCTCGGCGAATAAAAAAGAAACAACAGATGAAAAAGTAAAAGCGTTAGCGTATTCTATTAAATACAATTTAAAAATGCCAGATATTATCGGTGTAGAGGAAATGCAAGATAATAACGGTACGATTAATGATGGTACAACAGATGCTTCATTAAGCGCAAAACGTATTATTGATGCGGTGCTAGAAATTCGCGGGCCAAAGTATGAGTATGTAGAAATTGCTCCGCATAATAATCTAGACGGTGGAGCGCCAGGAGCGAATATTCGCGTCGGTTTCTTCTATAACCCATCACGCGTGAAATTGGCAGCAGTACCGAAGTTACTTGATAAAAATGTCGTTCGTATTGGAGACGAAAACCCATTGTTTGAAAGTACACGTAAACCACTTGCGGCAGAATTTACATTCCAAGGACAAAACGTTGTCGTCGTTGCCAATCACTTAAACTCAAAACTAGGAGATGCAACGCCATTTGGAAAAGTACAACCGCTCGTATTAAAAAGTGAAGAAAAACGAGTTCAATTAGCACAAGAAGTAAACAATTTCGTACAAGGTATTCAGAAAAAAAACACGAATGCACCAGTTGTTGTGTTAGGGGATATGAACGATTTTGAGTTCGCTAAACCACTAAAAGCACTAGAAGGAACAATCTTGAAAAATATGTTAAACACAGTGCCGAAAGAAAACCGCTACACGTACATTCATGAAGGAAATGCACAAGTGTTAGATCATATTTTAGTAACAAACAACATCGCACCGCACACAATTGTAGATTCTGTACACTTAAACTCAAACATTATGAAAGAACATGGACGTGTAAGTGACCACGACCCAGTTCTTGCTCAAATTGATTTGAAGAAAGCTTCTTAAATAGTTGTAAAAGAACGCTTAGAGATATACTGAGCGTTCTTTTTCTGTAAAAATCATGTTAAAATTAATTGAAAATTCGGTTTTTTATAATGAGGAGGTTAAAGATGCAAGCATGTTTAAATGGAAAGTTAATGAATCAGCTTGCAATTTTTTTTAGTACGCTCGTCATGCTACAATTTGTAGCTGATATAACAGGGCTTACAAGTAACTTAGATATTATGTATAACTTAATAAATACAGCATCTTCCTATGTAACGTTTAGTTTGGCAGTTATTTTTACTTTAATAGGTGCAAGAAGAGAACTAAGTAAATATGCAATTATTTCATTATGTTTAGTTGTAGGTATTAAAGCGATTTATTTTGCAGCGGTTGTTATTTTATGGGGGTTGGTTGGTACGCCGTAAAAAGGAGATGATCATATGAGTATTGAAAATATAAGATTGATAAATGTAAATGAGAATAAGAGCGTAATTCTCTAAGCTAACTCAGGGAATTACGCTCTTATTCGTTCAATGATTTAGTCTGAAATTACTTGAAATGATTTTCTACACCGATCTCTTCTTTGCAACCTTCTTCTATATTTTTTTCTATCTCGCTTTACTCCTTGTATATACATAAGTAAGCTAACGAGAAGGAAGAAAGCACATTGCATCGTTAAAATGTATGGTGACATGCCTTGCAATGGTTGCTTTGGATCATATAAATGAATAGGTGCTCCGCCTATTGTAGGGAATATTGTATTTAGCAGGACGTACGGAATGGAGTTAACTGCAAATGGAAATAGAATCGCCATATAGTCCTTTTGTGACCATGCAGATGCAGCAAGTCCTAAGAGGGCCATTAAACCTGCAAATAAAAAATTAATTCCAATATATACCGTAATGTAAGTGAGAGGCGCATCGAAGTATAGGTTTGCGAACATTCCATCCTCATTTATGATGCCAGAACCAATCGTAGGTGTTCCGTTTGGAATTGTTAATTTGCAAAATAATAACGATAAGATGAATGGAAATGTATAAAGAAATCCTCCGCAAAAAAACGTAACGATATATTTCGTTACTGAATAAGGAAATAAAGAGATTCCTTTACTCACGAACGGTTTAAAACCATCTGACTTATCGGAATTGTAACTTGTACTAAAGGGGAAACTCGCAATAACTGGCATTAATAATAAATAAACATCCATTTCATTATCACGAAATCCAATCCATTTTATATCTGTTGATATAGGTCCGCTCGCAGCGTCTCCTAAATAACGAATGACATAATAATAATGATAAATACAAATAAGAACGAATCCACTAAACATAATAATTAAAGAAACACGATTACAAAAAGCTTGCTTTATATTTAAACGAAGTGCACGCATCATGACTGAAAAAGCCTCCACTATTTTGATAAAGTGAAACTTTAATCAGTGGGGTGGTCTTCATCCCCCACTGATTATTAGTCTTCACCAATCGGACTTTTATGGGCAGTTGATTCCCCACCTAACTTCTTTGCTCTCGCTGAATTTTGAGGTGGGGGTCTTACTGCCCATTAAAGTCGGATAAACTTGTCTATTTTCTATATTACTATTAAATGTAAAGATTTTCTTGTTTTTTTATTTGATTATTTGAAAAAAGGGAAATTTGTTGTTGGTAAGTAAGGTTTAGTTGAAATTAGTTTTTTCTAAAATATGGTTGACAATTAAGTGTTACATTCGTAATCTTAGTTATAGATTACAAATGTAATACAAGGGAGTGAAATATATTATGACAAATCAATTACCTAAAATATCTGAAGCAGAATTAGAAATTATGAAAGTACTTTGGTCGAAATCTCCACAAACAGCGAATGAAATTATAGAAGAACTAGAAGATGAAATGGACTGGAAACCGAAAACAATCCGGACATTAATTAATCGGTTAGTACAAAAGGAAGCCGTTTCTTACCATCAAGATAAAGGCCGCATGTACGCTTATTATCCGTTAGTATCACAAGATAATTATTTGCAAGTGGAAACGAAATCTTTACTAAAGCGTTTTTGCGGTGCGGCGTTTAAGCCATTACTTGTTAATTTCTTAAAAGAGGAGAAATTATCTTCAGAAGATATTAATGAACTAAAACGCATTTTAGATGAGAAGACAGAGGAGAATAAGAGGAAGGATCGATAAAAATGATAGACATGCTTATAAATGTATACCTTCCTCATTTTTTTGATTGGCTTATAGAAACGTCACTTATGGCTAGCATATTAGTTGGTTTTATTTTATGTATAAAAATACTATTTAGAAATAAATTAACGCCCCGATGGCAATATATGCTGTGGATTGTATTAATGATTAGACTCCTTTTACCATGGTCACCAGATAGCTCTTATAGCATTTATTCATTACTTTCCTATAGTTCCAGTGTGTCGGAAGTTATTCAAAAAAATACATCTTTACCTGAGAATACAGTGAATAACGAGATGAAACAGACAGTAGAATTAGAATTAAATTCTGAAACGGTGACAAAAAATAGGGAACTTGAAGTAAAAGCAGGTGCGGAACAACAGACTACATTTTCTTTATACAAAATCGCTCTATATGTTTGGTTAGCTGGGGTAATCATATTAGCAGTCATCACATTTATTACAAATAGACGTTTATATTCGTACATAAAGAAACAACCGGATATTACGGATGAACAGGTCGTTACAGTGTTTAATCGCTGTAAGCAGTCTATGAAAATGAAGAAGGCCGTTTCATTACGTCTAGCGGGAAAGATTGCGAGCCCAACTGTTTTCAGTTTCTTCAGCCCAAAAGTATTACTATCAAAAAAACATATGAAAGTATTAAATGAGCAACAATTACAATATGTCTTTTACCATGAGTTAGCTCATATTAAGAGAAACGATGTAGCTGTAAATTGGATTATGTACAGTTTAATCCTATTAAATTGGTTCAATCCGATTCTTTGGTACGCCTATTTTTGTATGCGAGAAGATCAAGAGTTAGCCTGTGATGCATATGCACTTACGTTTATAGATAAAGAGGAGCAAATTGCATATGGTCATACAATTATTACCCTTTTAGAACATTATTCTTATCAAGTACCAAGCCTAGCAAGTTTAAGTAGAAATAAACGAACACTAAAAAGGAGAATCGTTATGATTAAAAAGTTCCAAAAGAAATCGTATCGCCTTTCTTTACTCGGAGTTATTGTCATAGTTGCTATAGCATCTCTTTCTTTATTTAACGCACGTGCAACGGAAGGAAAAGAAAAACAAGAGGATAAAGTAGAGCAGTCAAAGGATACTTTCCAAACTGCTGTAGATATGCTGTATGGTACAGAAGAAAATGCGAAAAAAGAATATCATTATTCAGCAAGAGTGTATGAACAACATACAGATTATTTATATTTAGCTGAAAAAGCTTTAACAAAAGATGAGTTCCAGCAGTACATAAAATTATCTAAAGAAATTATTAATATACAGAAAAAAGGTGCTCCGAGAGATTCTGACTACGAGTCAGTATTTTTTAGAGAAGAGCGTTTATCAAAAGCCGATCGTGACAAGTTATATGCACTTTATGATCAATCAAAACCATTTGATGACAAAGTGCATGAATCTTTAAATTATACGGTAAAGGAAGCGCAGGAACATGTTGATTTTCCAATTAAGAAGCCGACGTACACAATTGAAGGATACAATCTGAAGGATGAAAATGTAGGTTATTTTATTAAGAGAAGACCTGAATTAATTATTGAATTAGAATATACAAACGGAAAAGGAAATTATGCAATTTCTCAATCACAAGTTTTTGGGGAAAGTAAAGACACATTTAGCCACCAATTTATCTTGCCTGAAAATATAGAACAGTACGAATTAGAAGGAAATCAAATATTCTACGCTACTGATCACTCGGATAGTAATTTACAAGGTATGAAGATGATCGTTCCAGCAAAAGGGAAAAATAGTGCATACCAAGTTGTTATTATTAATCATAGTTTAGAGCGTCAAGGAGAAGCAGTATTTGATAAAAATGTAAATAAAGAAGAGTTAGAGAAGGTTATGCTTTCTATGTTGAAATAATAAAAAGGTGTTCTTGAGATGTATATCTTAAGAACACCTTTTCCTTTTCTCTTTTCTTCTGATACACTATGGACAGTATGATATAACTTGACTGGAATTTTTTATACTGGAAATAATAAAAAAGAGAACTTGTATAGAATGTAAGCGTGTGGTAATATCAAAGGTGTACTGATTGACTATATTATCCAATTGGTCATTTTTGGAGGTGACGATGTGGCGATAGATCGAAAGCGTTCTATTATTGAAGCTGCAACAAAGTCTTTTTCAGCGTTCGGTTATAAAGCAACAACGATGGATCAAGTAGCGAAGTTAGCGAATGTAGGAAAAGGAACGATTTATACTTTTTTCAAAAATAAAGAAGAGTTATTTGGTGAAATTATTTCTAATTTAATTACAGAAATGAAGCAAGTTGCAGAACATGCAATTCGTTCAGATGTTTCATTTTTTGAAAATGTACATAGAGCATTATATAGCATATTAGAATTCAGAAAAGAACATCAGCTCATGATTAAATTAATTCAAGAAGAGCGCGATATGGGAACGAAAGAAGTACAAGAAGTGATGCAACAAGTTGATGTAGAAATCGTTTCTGTCATTCAATCGTATTTAAAGATTGCGATTGATAAAGGTGAAATTAGCAAATGTGATCCAGAAATTACAGCATTTATTATGCTTCGCTTATACGTATCGCTTATTTTTGATTGGGAAAAAAATCATGAACCGTTAGAAAAAGAAAAAATCGCAGAATTATTTGAACTTTATTTATTAAAAGGATTGTCAAACTAAGATAATCCTTTTATTATTATAAAAAATGACCAATTGAACAAAGTGGTCATGTGTTTATTTTAGGAGGGATAATAGAAATATTCACTTCATAGTAAAGAACAGTTGCATAGTATACATTTGGGGATAAGGCATATGTATGAATAAGTATAGCCTTTTTGTTTGGGTAAAAATGACTAAATGAACGTTTTAGTCATTTTAAAAAGGGGGGAGAAATGATGAAAGGAAATCAGTTGCTTCGTAAAGAGTTCACACAAATTATAAAAAGTAAAAAAATATTAATTCCAATTATCGCCGTTCTATTTGTACCGATTTTATATGCGGGTATGTTTTTATGGGCCTTTTGGGATCCGTATAAACAGTTAGATGATTTACCAGTTGCGGTAGTCAATTTAGATAAAGGTGCAGTATTTGATGGGAAACCAATTGAGGTCGGAAAAGGGCTCGTTGATAACTTAAAAGATAATACAAGTTTTAAATGGGAATTTGTAAGTGAAAAAGAAGCGAAAAAAGGAATGGAAGGTAGAAAGTATTACATGTTAGTACGCATTCCAGATGACTTCTCAAGTAACGCTACAACGTTATTAAAAGATAATCCGAAACCATTAAACTTAGAATACATTCCAAACGAAAGCTTAAACTTCTTATCTTCACAAATTGGTGGAACAGCGATTGAAAAAATTAAAGGTGAAGTAGCAAGTACGTTAACGAAAACATATGCAGAGAAAATGTTTGATTCCATTAAAGACGTCTCAAAAGGATTAGCAGATGGGGCGGAAGGGGCAAGTAAACTACACGACGGATCAAGTGAATTGCATGATGGTTCAAGTAAAGTGACGGATGGCCTTCATACACTTCAAGGGAAGTCTGGGGAGATGAAGGATGGAGTTCAAAAATTATCAGATGGATCTAATAAATTAGTAGATGGGTCAGGAAAAGTAACAGATGGTTTAAATACGCTAAATAGCAAAACAGGTGAAATGCAAATAGGTATAGGGAAATTAGTAGATGGGTCAGGAAAAGTAACAGATGGTTTACACGTATTAAATAGCAATGCAGGTATCGGAAAATTAGTAGATGGGTCAGGAAAAGTAACAGATGGTTTACACGTATTAAATAGCAATGCAGGTATCGGAAAATTAGTAGATGGATCAGGAAAAGTAACAGATGGTTTACATGTATTAAATAGCAATGCAGGTATTGGGAAACTAGTAGATGGATCAGGAAAAGTAACAGATGGTTTACATGCATTAAATAGCAATGCAGGTATCGGGAAATTAGTAGACGGATCGGGTAAAGTAACAGACGGTTTAAATACGTTAAATAGTAAAACGGGTGAATTGCGTGATGGATCTGAGAAAGTGACCGGTGGCTTGAACAAATTAGTAAGTAAATCCGGTGAATTAAAAACAGGAACAACTGATTTATCAAATGGTATGGGGAAACTTGTTGAAGGGCAAAGTCAATTAGAAAAAGGATCGCAAGAGATTCAAAAGGGATTGCAGGATTTAAATAGTAACGTACAAAATTCTGTTGCAGGCTTAGGGGAAATGCAGTCGGAAATTCCTTCTATATTGAATACAGTAAATGAGAAAATAGATGGAGCTGGAGAAAATGTAAATCAGTTAAATGAACTTACGCAATCAACAGCAGGAGATGCTAAAAATGCAGCACAAGAGGTAGCGAATTTACAAAAGCAAATTGAAAGTTTACCGAAAGAATATCAAGAGCAGTTACAACCATTCATAACAAGTGCTGTAAAAAGTACAGCGACAGTTCAGCAAAAAGCTGCCGGAGTAGCAGATGGAACAAATAAATTAAATGAAGAAGTAAAACAAGTAAAAGGCGAAATACATCAAACAACAAATGGATTGCAAAACAAGTTACCAAATCCAGCAGGGATAAAAACTCTGGCAGGTGGTATTGAGAAACTAACGAACGCACAAAATGAATTTGTTAGTAAGTTTCATGGATTTGGTGAGGGATTAGATAATGCAAAAATAGGTGCCGATAAATTAAAAGATGGATCAGTTCAATTAATTGATGGAGTAACGCAATTACAAAGTGGCTCTGGAAAAGTGACAGCAGGATTAGGTCAATTATCTGCAGGAGTCAATCAATTAGCAGATGGGTCTGGTCAAGTAACAGGCGGTTTAGGAACATTATCTGTAGGAGTATCCAAATTAGCAGATGGGTCTGGTCAAGTAACAGGCGGTTTAGGAACATTATCTGTAGGAGTATCCAAATTAGCAGATGGGTCTGGTCAAGTAACAGGCGGTTTAGGAACATTATCTGTAGGTGTAACGAAATTAGCAGATGGGTCTGGTCAAGTAACAGGTGGTTTAGGAACATTATCTGCAGGAGTCAATCAATTAGCAGATGGCTCAAGTCAAGTAACAGGCGGTTTAGGAACATTATCTGTAGGAGCAAACCAAATGGCAGGTGGAGTCAATCAATTAGCAGATGGGTCTGGTCAAGTAACAACTGGCTTAGGTACTCTAAATGGTGGCCTAAATCAAATGTCAACTGGCTCAACCCAGCTAATCGACGGCGTAAACAAACTAGCAGACGGATCAGGAAAAGTAACAGATGGTCTCGTAAAAGTAAACGACGGTTCAGGTGAACTTGCTGAGAAACTTGGTGAAGGGGCAGAGAAAACTGGTGAAGTAAAAGGAACTGATAAAACGTATGATATGTTTGCAAGCCCTGTAAAAGTGAAGACGGAGAAAATGGCGGAAGTTCCAAACTATGGAACTGGATTTACACCGTATTTCTTATCACTCGGTTTATTTGTTGGGGCATTACTATTATCTATCGTATACCCATTACGCGATACAGTTGGCATTCCGAAATCAGGATTTAGCTGGTTTATTAGTAAGTTTGGTGTGTTACTATCAGTCGGTATTATTCAAGCGGTAGTAGCTGATGTTATATTACTGTTCGGGTTAGGTGTAGAAGTACAAAGTATTCCATACTTTATACTCTTTAGCATCGTTACAAGCTTAGCGTTTATCGCATTAATTCAATGTTTAGTAACAGCATTCGGTGATGCAGGGCGTTTCATCGCCATCATTACATTAATTATTCAGCTTACAACAAGCGCCGGAACATTCCCACTAGAATTGATTCCGAAGTTTTTACAACCATTCAATGCTTGGCTACCGATGACATACTCTGTATCAGGATTGAAGGCAGTCGTATCAAGCGGAGACTTTAACTTCATGTGGCAAAACATAGGAATACTCATGATTTTCATCGTTGTATTATCACTTGGAACAATCGCTTCATTAACTTGGATGCACAAACGACAATTTAAAAATATTGCTGAAAATCAATCGGTTGAAGTATAAATAAGACGAATAAAAAGGAACCGAAATGGTGCCTTTTTATTCGTCTTGTTTTATTGTTTGAGAAATTACATTTATTTTTCTATTGTTACGGAAAAAATATATAACAATACTTATAAGAATAATTGTAGCTACAATCCAAACAAATGGACCATATTTTTCAGCAAAAGTATATAGTTTCATGTTGCTGGCAATGTCCTCTTTTGTTTTTCCTATTAGAATTTCAGAGCCACTATAACCTTCAAGTGTATCTCCTTTTTTTATGCCAAAAATAAGAACGTCTGATTTGTTTTCTATTCCTGTATAGCGGTATCCTTTACCTTTAATTGTTAATTGAGTATCATCCTTTTGTAGTGAGTAATCTTCGGCAGAAATATCTTTTCCTGACAGTGTAATTGGTTCCATTGAGAAGCGTACTTCTTTTAATGTAGGAAGAGCCTCATTGTTTAGTAAGAGCTGCTTTGCAATATGCTGCTGGGTATCGATGTTTTTCCAATTTGCCTTTCGTCGTTTGTATGTATTAATTTCAAGAAGTGCGAATTCTTTATTTTGAAGTTTTTCTTCTGTAATAGGTTGGGCGGTAGTTAATGTTCCTTTTAATAAAATCACACCGTCTTTTGCAGATTGAAAGGAAGAGGTTTCCTTCGTTTTCTTTAATGTATGGATAGCACCTTTATAATCCTCTTTTCCTAAAAGAACAGCTGCTGTATGTACGGTTAAAATAAAATATAGGATGCTTAATACGATTATAGATTTTTTCACTATTTACCCTCCAAAGTATGTATTAGTAAATTATAACATGATTTACCATATTTCATGTGTAGGCTAAATAAAAGAACAGGGATTGCAACAATTTGAATAGAAGTATATTACAAGGGAGCTGATATGATGAAAGGAAATCTTACTTATTATTTTATCTTAAATCCGCTAATCATCTTTCTTGTTTACGCCCTGTCACCTATCTTGTTTCATAAAGAAAAATATATAAATATGAAAGATGCACTAGGAATACTTACAGTTTACTATGTACTAATTAGCGGGTATTACCTTATGGATGTTATAAGTAAAAGAATGAAGAAAAATAGTAAGGACAAATAAAAAATCAGTACATAAAAAACCGATGGAGGACAAAAAAATGACTGAAAGTGAAATGAAATTTAGGGATACGACCATTCGTAACTTTTTTGATAAAGAGGACCGTCTAAAATCGATTCCAGGTCAAAAGAAGAAAAAACTAGTATTGTTAGAGCATTTAATTAGCAAGTTAAATGCGGAGAATCAGTATACGGAAAAAGAAATCAATGCATTCATCAAACAATATCATGACGATTTTTGTACGATTAGACGCGAGTTTATTGTGCAGGGGTTTATGGACAGAGAGGATAATATGTACCGTATAAATGGGAGAGAAGTTTGGACGAAGTGGGAGGAGCTATGATTGTAATGAGGAAGGGGGATTTTCTTGCAAGCTAGCAGTCTTATACATGAAGAGATTTCAGGGAAACCATCAATTTTGGGGATGTTTACTTCACCAACACTGCAATTCAAAAGGATGAAGAATCAAAGAAATATATTTTTACCACTTGCTCTTTTAATGGTTCTTATTATTATTTCAAGTGCTTTAATGTCTTGGAATGCTTTAAATAATCCTGCGCTTAGTATGTTTCATGATAAAACAGGATTTACTGTTCCAAAATACATAACTTTCTTTACTACATTTGGGATTTCCGCAATTAGTGGAATCGTAGCGTTATTTTTTGCACCTATATTCTATAAGAACATTATGATTTTTTTCGGGGTTGATATTAACTATAAGGAAACATTCCCGATAATTATTTATGCTTCATTTGTATTGCGATTAGGGATGATTTTAAACGGATTAATTGCACTGTCTCTAAGTGGGTATGAGATATCTTATACAAGTTTAGGCGCGATAGCAACGGATAATATGGTTCTACATACAATTGCTCAAAGAATAGATATATTTAATATATGGTATTACATTTTATTAGGCATAGGTTTAAAAACGATTACGAATTTAAATAAGGATAAACTTATTCCTCTTATTATTGTACTTTTCATTTTTACTAGTTTATTAGCAAGTATAGCTGGATTTATGCAGGAAATATCAAAGCCGTAAAGATAGAAATAAAAAGGTGGTTTGGAAATAGACCAAACCACCTTTTTTTCATTTTTTACACTAAAACTTTTGTCTCCAATCTTTCTTTCTGACGAAGATGATGAGCAAAATGCATAGAAATAAGTTGAAACCATTCTGCTGCATTTAAGTAACCGAGCCCAGGATGTTCGACTTTACAATCACTTGGAATAGAAGAAAGTGTTGGCTCAATGTCTTTAACAACTGTAATTAATTTTAGAATACGTTTTTGTATTTCTTCTTTATTAGAGGGATTTTCAGGTGTATATCCAGGATGATTTGGTACTTTGATTTGTATATTTGGGAAAGCACCGAGTTTATATACTTTTTCACCCGTATCCGTTTTTTTGTTAGTTGCAGAAGGCACTACAGTTCTACATTTCGCGATTGCATCTAACTGCATATATGTAGAGGCAATTAAATGATTATACATTTGACCGAGGGACCATTCTTCAGCAGAAGGTTTTATCCTAAATTGTTCTATCGAATATTTTTCTAATTCCTCCATGTAATACGTAGCTAATTCCTCAAATTTCTTCATATTGCTAACTCCTTTTTATGAAAATGTATTTGTTAATACCTACTATAAAGGAGGGATACTGACAACATTATGTCAGTAGTGAAATTAAAGTTTTAACATTTTTTTTGCTTCATCACGAATTTTTTCAGAAAGAATTTTTGGCTCCAGTACTTGCACTTGGCTTCCCCAGCTCAATACCCATTGAAACACTTCGTCTATGTTTCTTGATTTCAAAAAGACATGAAAGCCATTATCTCTATGTTCATATGAATCTATAAAAAAATATCGTGATTCAATAATTTTATGTGCAATATGAGATGGAAACACTAAATGGATTGTAACAGTGTGATTGCTTTCAGGTTTGTAGTTTTGTAAAGAAAAGTCTTTCGGTTTTGTGAAAAATTCTTGTTCTTGCTGTAATGTATCCATACGATCTAAGCGGAAATTGCGTATTTGTTTTCGAAGTAAACAGTGGGCAACGATGTACCAAATTCCTGAAATATTGACTAAGCCGTAAGGATGAACGGTCCGTTTTATTTTTGTAGTTTCTCTCGGTTTCCGATAAGAAAAAGAGATAGCTTGTTCTTTTTGAATAGATTCTTGCAACAGGATCAGTTGGTTTTCAAGTTTTTCTTGTTCAGGTTGCTGCTGCGAAAATATAGGAGAAAGAAAACGAAAAGTTCCTCGTAATTCCCGGGCTTTCTTTTGTTGATCAGCGGGGAGAACAACCTCAAGTTTCTCTTTTGCTGATCGTGCATGTACAGAAAAAGAAGAAGTGAAAGTTTTCTCGATATAATCACCGCCTAATAAAAGAGTAACAGCCTCTTCAGGCGTAAGTTGAATGGGTAGTAAGAAATAACCATCCATTAATGAATAACCGTGGCCAGGCATTGAATAAATAGGAACACCCGATTCGTTAAGTGCATCCATGTCTCGATAAATCGTTCTTATACTTGTCTCAAATTTTTCCGCTAAGCTTTGTGCTGTAACAGTTTGTCTTCTTTGTAATTCAATTAATATAGCTAATAAACGATCCGTCCGATTCATGAAATATCTCCCTTTATCTTTAATAAATATGCCTACTGTAAACTTCTAAAAGTAGTATAAACTTTCCTCTCATTAACAGACTTTTCCCTATGTATAATATTAATATAGTAAAATTATAACAACCCATATTGCAGTTTCCAATAATATACTATATAATCAATTTAAGAAAACGTTTTCATGAAAAGGGGGAGAATTTCGTGTCGACTATAGAGGACGTGGCGAAATTAGCGGGGTTATCAAGGACAACGGTTTCTAGGGTGATCAATAATCATCCATATGTTTCAGATGAGAAGAAAAAAAGGGTTCAATTAGCGATGAAGCATTTAGGCTTCGTTCCTAATTCTGCGGCGAGAAGGCTTCGTAAACAAAAGACGGAAACAATTGCGGTGCTAGTTCCAAGGATTACAAATCCTTTCTTCAGTAGATTTATTGAAGCAATCGAGATTGCTGCTTCTGAACATAAATATAAACTGATTATTTGTCAAACAAGATATTTACCGGAAAAAGAGATGGAGTATTTACAATTATTATCTACGAAGCAAGTAGATGGGATTATTCTATGTTCACTAGAAAATCCGTGGGAAGATGTAGAGCCATACTTACAGCACGGTCCAATCGTGTTATGTAATGAATATATTGAGGAAGCAAATGTTCCAACAGTGAAGTTTGATCATGCGCAAGGAGCATACATAGCTGCTAAGCATGTGTTAGAACAAGGATATCGTAATCTTATTTTTTGTCGTGGTAACGAAACCAAAGTCGTTAGCCAACAGCGAAAAATGGGCTTTTTACGTGCCATAACGGAGAAGAGCCGCCAAGTAGAAGCGATTGATTTTCTTGAAAACGCTTTCTCTTGGGAGGATGGAAAACGAATATTCCATGAAGTATTAAAGGACAAAAAAAATCCTACCGCGATTTTGGCAGGAGGCGATGAGGTAGCAGCTGGAATTATCTCAGAGGCGAAACGCCATAACTGGAGTATTCCAGATGATCTCGCTGTTATCGGTTTTGATAATCAAATTTTATCACAGATTACAGAGCCAGGTATTACGACAATTGAACAGCCAATCGATGAGATGGCCCGAAAAGTTGTCGACCTGATGATGGATAAAATCCATACGAAAAATTATCGAAAAAAAGAACTGTATGAGTTTGAACTGGAGCTCTTGGTGAAAGGTTCAACGATGAAGGATACGATGTTATTAGCCTAGTAGACTATGTCTGCTAGGTTTTTTTCTGTTCACAAACTACTATTCTTCGTGAACGCAGTCATCACATTTGTTATGGTATGCTTCATGCTGCTCATCAATTTCTTTCCCGCAGTGCGCACAAGTTTTCGTCGGTAAATTTCGGAAAAACTCCATTGGTTGTTCGATCATGTCAATCCCTCCATTTCCATTTCTTACTATCATTGTATTAGTACAAAAAATAAAAGTCAACAACTGTTTTATAACAAAAGTGAAAATTAATGAAAAAGTTTAGGAAATGGATTATAGTTAACAATGTAGGATGTAAGTGAAACATGCATTCCTACTCGGTTTTAGAAAGGATGGATACATATGAAAATGACTGTTGTCGGCTTTTGGGGCGGCTTTCCAGAAGCGGGAGAAGCAACGTCGGGCTATTTGTTTGAACACGATGGTTTTCGTTTACTTGTAGACTGTGGTAGTGGTGTACTAGCACAGCTTCAAAAATATATAACACCATCTGATATAGATGCAGTTGTACTTTCGCACTATCATCACGATCATGTTGCAGACATTGGGGTATTGCAATATGCGAGATTAATTATGAGCGGGGCGAAGGGACAACTACCGGAACTACCAATATACGGTCATACGTTTGATGAGAATGGCTTCAATTCTTTAACGCATGAACCGCATACGAAAGGAATCGCGTACAATCCAGAAGAAACACTTCAAATTGGACCGTTTTCGATTTCATTCTTAAAAACTGTTCATCCTGTTACATGCTTTGCGATGCGTATTACAGCTGGTAGTGATATCGTAGTATACAGCGCTGATTCCAGTTATATTCCTGAGTTTATTCCATTCACGAAAGATGCTGACCTTTTCATTTGTGAGTGTAATATGTATGCACATCAAGAGGCAGCAAAAGCAGGGCATATGAATAGTACAGAAGTAGCAAGTATTGCGAAAGATGCGAATGTAAAAGAACTTTTATTAACGCATTTACCACATACAGGCAATCCATCTGATTTAGTAACAGAAGCAAAACAAATTTTCAGTGGCCATATTACGCTAGCGCATAGTGGCTACGTATGGAACTCATGAGGTGATACGATGTTATTTATTGATAATAAAGGGATTACAGATCCTAGAATAAACTTAGCGATTGAAGAATACTGTGTGAAGAATTTAGATATTAACGAAACTTATTTACTGTTCTACATTAATGAGCCTTCGATTATCATTGGTAAAAACCAAAACACAGTAGAAGAAATTAATGCGGATTACGTAAAAGAAAGAGGTATTCATGTCGTTCGTCGTCTATCAGGCGGAGGCGCAGTATATCATGATTTAGGAAACTTAAACTTCAGCTTTATTACGAAAGATGATGGAGACAGTTTCAGCAACTTCAAAAAATTCACAGAGCCTGTAACGAAAGCGCTTGGTAAACTTGGCGTAAATGCAGAACTAAGTGGTCGTAACGATATTTTAGCTGAAGGTAGAAAAATTTCAGGTAACGCGCAGTTCTCAACGAAAGGTCGTATGTTCAGTCACGGTACGTTACTATTTGATTCTGAAATCGATCACGTTGTATCAGCGTTAAAAGTAAAAATGGATAAGATCCAATCAAAAGGAATTAAATCAATCCGTAGCCGCGTTGCGAACATTACAGAGTTCCTAAACGAAAAAATGACGACAGAAGAGTTTAGACAACTTCTTCTAGAAACGATTTTCGAAGGGGAAACAGAAATTCCAACGTATGAATTAACAGAAGAGGATTGGAAAGCAATTCATAAACTTTCTGAAGAGCGCTACCGCAATTGGGACTGGAACTACGGAAAATCTCCGAAGTTTAACTTACAACATTCACACCGCTTCCCAGTTGGACAAGTTGACGTTCGTCTTGAAGTGAAAAAAGGAACAGTAACAGAATGCAAAATTTACGGTGACTTCTTCGGTTCACTAGATGTTCATGATATTGAAGAACGTCTAACAAGCGTACAATTCGATAAAGATGCATTCACTGCAGCTTTAGAAGGCGTAGATATCGCACGCTACTTCGGCAACATCACAACAGAAGATTTCTTACATTTATTCTTCTAAAAATAATGAGGGAGGCTGTCATAACGAACAGCCTCTTTTTTTTCGTAGATTGTCACTTTTTGTCGGTAAGTCGATATATTTGAAAAATCCCCGATATAATTTCATTTACCACGAAATATAAAATCACAGGAAATCTGCCCCTTGCAAAGGAATATATATATTCAAAAGGAGGCGGACCGAAATGAAAAGGGTAATGTACGTTGTATTATTGCTCAGCTTCGTCATCGGAATGACAGCTTGTAACGATGAAACGTCCTCAAGTCGTACACTTTTATCAATTGGAAAGCCAGCGCAGGATAATGTCATATATTATACGCATACAGATAACAAACGAAAGGTACAGGAAATACAAGACATGTTTCAAAATAAGAAGTGGAAAAGAAATGAAACATTCAGCACTGTTAATAAGACACCAGATGTTGTCTTATCAATAGATGAAGACAATAAAGGATTACCGACATTATATGTTACGGTGTATTTTCATGAAGATGGAGCGTACGCGATCAACTTGTATGGGGAGCATACGACGTTAAATAAAGAGGAACTCGATAAACTTAGAGAAAAGATGAGTGCATATTATCCTAAAATGATTTTTGGCGTAGTTTCATAAATTGCTTGCCAATAAAATCCCCTTATCCTTCCAAAGTAAACTAAGAGGAGGTGATCTGTGTATATGCAGTTAATAGAATATCACTTGCTACTTTAATTTTCTTTTAATATAATTAATTTAGAATTTTTAAATATTCTAAATTTTATAAAGGTGGGGTTTGTGTGAATCTCGTTCAATCTTTGGCTGAAACGGCAAAAAACAATGGGGATAAACCGGCTTATATATTTATGGATCAGTCGGTCTCTTATGACCAATTAAACAAAATGGTCACGAAGTTTTCTAGCAATTTAGCAGAAATGGGCATTGGAAAAGGGGACAATGTTGCATTAGTTGTTGGAAATTCACCACATTTTTTGGTCGGTTTATACGGAACAATGAAAGCTGGAGCAACTGTTATTCCAGTTAATCCAATTTATACAGCAGACGAAATGCATTACATTTTACAAAATGGAGATGTAAAAACAATTATCGTACTCGACGTCCTTCTACCTGTTATACAATCTCTTACAACAAGACTTCCTTCACTTGAAAACATCATCATATGCGAAACCTCATCAGATTTTAACCATACAGAAACCGAAAAAATGAAAACGTTTACTAGTTTTGTAGGGGCTGGAGATGCAACGTACGAAGGTCCAGAGCTAGATGAAGAAGATGTAGCAGTTATTTTATACACTTCGGGCACAACTGGAAAACCGAAAGGCGCTATGTTAACACATAAAAATTTATATAGTAACGCGAGCGATGTGGCTTCGTATTTACAATATACTGCTGATGATCGCGTCGTTGCGGCACTGCCAATGTTCCACGTGTTCTGTTTAACAGTCGCAGTAAATGCACCGATTGTGAACGGGGCAACCATTTTAATGTTACCGAAATTTAGTCCGAAAGAAGTATTCCGTATTTGCCGTACGTATGAACCGACGATTTTTGCCGGTGTACCGACAATGTACAATTATTTATATTTATTCGAAGAAGCAAGCGCAGAAGATGTGAAGACACTTCGTCTTTGTATTTCAGGTGGTGCGTCAATGCCTGTTGCTCTTCTGCAAAACTTTGAAAAACGTTTTGACGTTATCGTTTCAGAAGGATACGGTTTATCAGAAGCATCACCAGTTACTTGTTTCAACCCGCTAGATCGTCCGCGTAAGCCAGGATCAATCGGTACAAATATTTGGCATGTAGAAAATAAAATTGTGAATGAACTTGGGGAAGAAGTACCAGTCGGCGCAGTCGGTGAATTAATTGTTCGCGGGCCTAACGTTATGAAAGGATATTATAATGCACCGGAAGATACAGCTGCGACATTAAAGGACGGCTGGCTGTATACAGGAGACTTAGCGAAAATGGATGAAGAAGGTTACTTCTACATTGTTGATCGTAAAAAGGATATCGTCCTAGTTGGCGGTTATAACGTATATCCTCGTGAAGTAGAGGAAGTATTGTACACACACGAATCCGTAGCAGAAGTTGTCGTAATCGGCGTCCCTGACGAAAACTTAGGAGAAGCAGTACGAGCTTACGTTGTTCTGAAACAAACGAACGTAACAGAAGAGGAGCTAATGCATTACTGCACACTGCATTTAGCGAAATATAAAGTGCCAAAGAGCATTGAGTTTTTAACAGAGTTACCAAAGAATACAACGGGTAAATTGTTAAGACGAGCTTTGAGGGAGAAAGCGATGCAAGTATAAAAATAGGGGCAACCATCTTTATGAAGGTGGTTGCCTCTATTTTTGTGAATTGGTTAAGCTGTGATGCCATATATTTAAACCGTAATATGACCAATAAGGAGGAGATATACATGGAGCAGAAGGAATTACGCTTACGGAGAGTGCAATATCTTATTTGTGACATTATGGATGAAATGAACGCTGAAAGTGAAAAGAAAAACTTAGAAATACTGCAGCAAGTCATTGATCACCTTTCCGGTGCGATAGGTGATTTAGTTGATCCATCGAGCACGTATTCTATCGATTATTTAGAAAGAAAAGTTCATACTGCGCATTATTTACTTTTCAAAAATGAGCGGAAAGCGTACTTATGTAGGAAATAATATTATTATTTTTATTTGACATTGATAATCATTATCAATATGATGGTTATGTTGGGTATATTCATATAGAAGGAGATGTCACATTGATAATGATTAAGAAAAAACATGTAAATGCATTCGTTATAGCAGCAACTTTAGTAGTTCCATTTAGCGGTATTATGGCACCGATTGCGAAAGCAGAAGCGGCAGTAGAAATAAAAGCAGCTAGCAAACTAGCAGATGGCACGTATGACGTTATTTTAAAGACTTATAAAGATCAAACGAATGATACATCAGTTGCGTCTACATATTTAAAAAATGCAAAAGTAACCATTCAAGGTGATAAAAAAATCGTTACGTTAACAGTTCAAGATAGTAGCTATTTCCAGTATCTTAGAGTAGAAGATCCAAATAAAGTAGGGACATTCCATGATGTAAAAGTAATTTCCGAAGATAAAGGGAATAACGGTACAAAAGTAGTTCAATTTGAAATTGGTGAATTCTCAAAAAAATATAATATGCAAATGCATATATTAATTCCAGCAATTAAATATGATCATAAATATCAAGTACAGTTTGAAATCGATGCGAGTGCAGTTGAAAAGAAATCTAAGTTCTCAGATGTACCAACTTGGGCACAAGAGTCAGTTCAATATTTAGTAGATAAAGAAGCAGTGCACGGTAAGCCAGATGGTACATTTGCACCGGCTGAAAATATCGATCGTAGTTCAGCTGCAAAAATATTAGCAACTGTTTTAGGATTAGAAATTAATAAAGATGCAAAGCCATCATTCCCTGATGCACAAAACCACTGGGCAACTCCATACATTGCTGCTGTTGAAAAAGCAGGTATTGTAAAAGGTGATGAGAAGGGTAACTTTAATCCGAGTGGGTTAATTAACCGTGCATCAATGGCTTCTATGTTAGGAAATGCATACAAATTAGAAAGAAACGAAAATATAAAACTATCAAAAGAATTTGCTGACTTAAAAAATCATTGGGGTGCGAAGTATGCCAATATCTTAATCCAAGAAAATATTTCAATCGGAACAGATAATGGCTGGGCTCCAGATAAAGCGGTAAGCCGTGCGGAAGCGGCTCAATTTATTGCTAAGTCAGATAAGCTGAAGAAATAAAGTGAAACGTATATTAGATTTAGCATAATTAAAAAAGAGGTTGTCCCAAAAGTAGCTGAATAGTTACTTTTGGGCAACCTCTTTTTTTGCATAAAACATAAAAAAGAATCGTCCAACTTTGATATAATTAAGTCACCACAACCAAATCACCAAAAGAAAGGAA
>NZ_NWUW01000039.1 GCF_002746455.1 Bacillus fungorum
TTCTCGCTTTCAGTAAACCAATCATGCCGTATTGGATTAAATCATCTATTTCTAATCCCGTATTACTTTTTATCATTTCCTCGTTTGAACTGTATTTTTTCCAAACGAAATTATAAACTAGCTTTTTGTATTTCTTCACAAATTCATCATCCGACATCCCCTTCCCATCAACAACCTCAGCCATTCGCTCCACTCCTTTTGATTTCTCTCATATCAGTTGGCCCGTTCCATTTCCCTTCACGTTCCCACTTCTTCTTGAGCTTTCCAACGTAAGTAAAGCTACGATCATACATGATGCTAATTTCTTTATCTGGTATGCTTTTTTGTTTAAATCCCTTACAATTTTAGGAGTTAATCCGATTGGCACTCTCTTTCTCGGTCCACCGTTCTTTTTCGGCTGTGTATCCAAGTATCTACCCAACTGGCGTAATTCTTCTTTTTTTAGAGAACGCAAAAGAAAGCCGTTATTATATTGCTTACCTTCTTGCAATTACATGCGGAATGCGTAAAGGCGAAATCTTAGGGCTTCAATGGAAGGATATTGATTTTGAGAGAAGAACGTTATCAGTTAACCGTTCCCTCTCTCATATTACTAAAGAATTTCATGAACCTAAAACATCATCAGGAAAAAGATTAATTGTTCTGCCTGAAATCACTTTACTAGCTCTTCAAGAACATCTTCAGAAGATAAATGAAGAAAAAGAACGGTATGGTGATGGATATAATAATTTTGATTTAGTTTGCCCAACCTATAATGGTAACCCCTGCAATTTCAGAAGTTTGACACAGCTCTGGAAAAAGCTTATAAAGAAATGTGGGGTTCCTGATATTCGTTTCCACGATCTAAGACATACCCATGCAACATTAATGTTGAAACAGGGTATTCATCCGAAAATTGTAAGTGAACGATTAGGACATAAAAAAGTAGGTATCACATTGGACACCTACTCACATGTCGTACCAGGCCTACAAGAAAAAGCAGTTGAAGATTTTGCAAACAATCTGTTTCAAAAACACTAATGTTTGCAATTACGGATTTTGCATAAAAATACTAGCTTATCCGTGTGACATTGAGAGGAGTCAAAAACATGAGAGAAATCAAGTCTGACAAGGAATTCAAAGACATCATCGCAAGCGAGGAGCCAGTAGTTGTTAAGTTCTTTACTACATGGTGCCCTGATTGCGTGCGTATGGACAACTTTATCGAAGATGTAATGGAAGAGTTTAATAAGTTTGAATGGTATTCTATTAATAAAGATGAGTTCCCAAGTATCGCTGAAGAGTATCAAGTTATGGGTATTCCAAGTTTACTTGTATATCAAAATGGCGAGAAGCTAGGCCACTTACATAGTGCTAACGCAAAAACTGAAGAGCAAGTTACTGAGTTTTTAGAAGCATATTAAGATGAAAACCCTCTGAAAAATATTTTCTAGAGGGTTTTTATTTTTTCAAAATCATCTTTCAAAAGTTTAGTATACAGATTCCTCATAATACGTGTACATATTTACACTCCCTTCTCCTATCCCCTCCGTTATACATAAATCCAAATCGCGTTCATACCCTAACTTTGCACTTTACAACATATTTTTCCTTCACGAAACTTTGTTATCCCCTTCTTAAAAAGCTATAAAACGTCAACAATGTTTGTATAGACCCACACGACTTTCGTTTGATACTCTATTTATAGAAAGAAATTCCTTTAAAGAAAGGTGAGTGATTAAAATGGATACTCTTTCTCATAAAGAAGCTGATAAAGGTGCTATTGTCAGCATTTTGGCCTACATATTTTTATCCTCTATGAAAATCATCATCAGTTATATTACCCTCTCTAGCGCATTACGTGCTGACGGTTTAAATAACTTAACGGATATCGGTGCTTCTTTAGCGATATTAATTGGTCTAAAAATCTCTCGAAAACCTCGTGACCCCGATCATCCATATGGGCATTCGCGTGCAGAACAAATTGCATCACTTGTTGCTTCTTTTATTATGGCAACCGTCGGATTAGAAGTTGTTATTAGTGCCATTCAATCTTTTTTAAATCCGAAACAAGCAGCGCCTAATGTACTCGCTGCATGGGTTGCTTTATTTTCTGCTGTCGTTATGTACTGCGTGTATTTGTATACGAAAAAAATTGCAGCACGAACAAAAAGTAAATCATTAGAAGCCGCTGCAAAGGATAATTTATCAGATGCACTCGTAAGTATTGGTACTGTAGTAGGTATTGTCGGTTCTCAGTTCCAAATGCCTATTTTAGACCCTATTGCCGCTTTAATTGTTGGTCTTATTATTTGTAAAACTGCATGGGAGATTTTCGTAGAATCTTCTCATATGCTAACAGATGGAATTGATCCTGATAAAATGGAAGAATACGCTGATGCGATTGAGCATATTGGCGGTGTGGAAAACATTGTTGATATTAGAGCACGTATGTACGGGAATCAAACGTACGTTGATATTACAATCGAGGTAGATGCTCGTATGGATGTTGGAGAAAGTCACTGTATTACTGACAACATCGAGGCAATGCTTCGGAAAAAGTTTGGCATTTATCATGCGCACATTCATGTTGAACCAATGGAAAAAGAACCTATTATGACATAGGTTCTTTTTTAATGAACGTTTTATGAAATATAACACATAAAACGAGCCAGCTACCGCCAGCTGCCCATCCTGCTAATATGTCAGATGGATAGTGAACGCCAAGATATATTCGGCTAACTGAAATAGATAATACAACAAAGCTTGCTATAAAAATAATCAGCAATTTTTTATGCAATGTAATACGCTCTTCTGTAATCGTGACGTATGCAATAAATCCTAAAAAAGCAGTAGCATTCATCGTATGACCGCTCGGAAAACTATATCCAGTTGCAGTAACAAGCTGCGTTACATCAGGTCTTGCTCGTTCGTACCATAGTTTAAGCATACTGTTTAAATAACGAGATCCATAATAATTAATTGTTAGAAGTAATGCACTAAGCAACTTTTTTCTAACGAGAAAATACATTACAAGAATAATGAGCAACGGAAAATATATTCTTTTGGAACCGATAAAAGACACCCAAGTAAAGTAGGCTGTCAAATAATCGTTTCGAAAACTTTGAATAAAATGCGCGACTATATTGTCAAATTTCTCAATACAAGCGGTATGATACGAAAGTGATAATACGACAAAGCAAATGAGTAGCGTTGAACTTAAAAAGTATAAATGTCGATATCGTTTCACATACATAACCTCACTATGCAAAAAAATGGAGCGGTTGTTTTAGTTTTCCTCTCCATTTCTTTTTTATGCATAGTTTATTAAAAAATATAATTGTTAATTTTTTCTTTCATCGTTGGAATATCTTCATTCGTTACTGTAAAGCGAATCACTTTCTCGTCAAGATCAAGCGCTTCCGCAAATAAACCTGCTAATCCACGAGATTTTCTGTCTACTTCCATAATAATCTCTAGGCGATCGTAAGTGCTTGGCAAAATTAATAATTCTAGTTCGTCTAATTTCCCATAATACTGTCCGGAAACAGGAACAAACTCAAATTCTTGTGCGAATGGAACTTGCTTACGTAATCGATACGGTAATTCTTCACATTCTATATGACGCGCTTTAAAACCTAATTGATTTACACTATCTAACACACTATTTAATAGTGCATTTGGCAACACTTGAATGTAATCACGATCACTTGGGTCTATACTACGTTTAATATCAAGGCCTGTATGTACCCAAACTGTTTTCATTCCAAGTGTAAGCGGCGTTTCAACTGGCATTTTAAATGAAAATGAAATTTCTTTTTTTTCATTTGGCTCAACAGAAAAAGGTTCTGTTAAACGAACTCGCTCTAAATCATATGTTGTTGTTACTTTTTTATCATCCACTTCTCGTATATACGATGTTGATAACGTTAAGTAAATGCTTTCAATTTGTTGGCTAACTGAACCACCATTTATATGAACCTTCCCTAGTATCTCTTCTCCAACAATATACTCATCTTTTTCAAGAACTGTATCTACTTTTGCATTACCAATACCAACGCTTGCTAAAAACTTTTGAAACATGGAACCTCCATCCTTTCTAAAGCAAAAGCTACATCTTTTTTTAAATCTTGTACATTCTCATAGTACGGCGTTTTTATTTGTAACATCCGCATAAGCAGTTCACGGTTATAACTTTCCAAAGTTAATTCGTCATACCATGGTTTTTCATGTTTTTCATTAGATTCATAGCCTGCATATAATAAAAATAACGAGAAATGACCAAGCGCATAAAAGTCGCTACGAAAGTGAACTTCTCGCATCAATGCTTGTTCACCTTCATAAGTTGTAGCGCGTTCATCACTCTCATCTGTCAATTTAGCCAATCCAAAATCAATAATACTAATTTGGTTTTCTTTCATTAATATATTCGGAATACGTAAATCTCGGTGAATAATACCTTTACTATGAAAAACCGATACAATTTCTAATATTTCGTATAAAATTTTTAAAACTTCACGTTCTGTATACACATGCCCATCTAAGAAAATATAATCTTCGAAATTTTTACCAGGCATATATTTCATCACAAAAAAGCTTTTCTTCTCCCATACGAAATAATCATATAAACTAGGAATTGCATGATGATTTAATATTTGTAAAATCATTTTCTCTTGTTCAAATGATTTTCTCCCAGACTCATATCTTTGTTTACTTTGTCTTAATTGTTTTAAGACTTTATATCTATTTATTTGTAAATCATTAACGACATATGTAACCCCATAACTGCCCATTCCAATTACTGATTCAATTTTATAACGTTCTGCAACGATTGTATTTTTTCGCAGTGGTCTATCAAATAAAGCTAGTATACGACGCCATTTCATCAGCTACTTGAAAAGAAGCTACGGCTTTTACGTTTTCTTTTATAATGCTGATGCCCATAACCAGATGAACGTCGTTTATAATCGCTACTTGAATAAGAGCGACCTCTATGACGATAATCACTACTAGAATACGAACGATATTTTTTCTTTCCTAATAAAGAGTCAATAATTTTTTTGAACATCCCTTCACCTCTTGAGTAAAGTTTTCTTTTAATTATACCAACTATTACCGACTTTATTTGTGACAAGTTTGTAAAGAGTAAAAAACGACGAG
This sequence comes from Bacillus fungorum, assembly GCF_002746455.1. Taxonomy (GTDB): domain Bacteria; phylum Bacillota; class Bacilli; order Bacillales; family Bacillaceae_G; genus Bacillus_A; species Bacillus_A fungorum. The sequence continues at coordinate 5,140 of NZ_NWUW01000039.1, forward strand.
TTAAGCCCGTCGTTACTTTCACTCATCCTCTTCATCAAACACTTCATCAATCATACATTTCTCTAATAAATACTCGAATGTAATATCTGCGAGATCTTCTATTTCTTCTCGTTTTGGGACGTATCCTCTTTCAATTAGTTGCTCATAAAAAAACTCCGCAATCTCTTCCGTATCAATTACGACCTCAATTTCCTTCATGAGCATCACTCCTTTATTTCTGTTTTATGAAAAAATCTCAAAATTATGTATATGAGATTAGAAAAATAGTTTTTCTTTTTTTATAGGTCATATCCTTTGGACGAGGTGCATACGATGATAGTACAAGCTATCAAAAAGGGGGAAATAATTATGGAATACCAATATGAGGTAGAACAAGAAGTAGGGCAAACAAAAGAAGAGTTCATGCATGAAGATCAATGGGCAGACTCTCTTATTAAATGGCTTTTTATTTTTTTAATAATTGTAGGCATACCTTATACTGCATATGTTGTTGTTCAATTCATTCTCTCTTTCTAGTTAACTATTTTTTCTCTGTCAATTTAACTAAATAATTATGAACAACATCCATAACAATTTTGTATTCTTCATCTTTAAATGTATCAAATAACAATTGATAATCGTTATAAATATCAAGTAATCCATCAATGATTTCTTGACGATTTGTCTTAACACTCACTTTTTTTGAGTTGTTAATTGACTTTAATTTTCCTAAATCTAATTTATTCATACCAGCTTTATCTTGTTTCATTTTCTTCAAAATTGCATTTGCCGTTTGAGCATTGGCAAGTAACGTTAAATCTGATTCATCCGCTTCTAACCATTCACCATCCGTAATTCGTGACAATTCATATATTGTATCTTCCCATGCGTCATTCTTATATCTCCATACTTCTGTACGAAAACCAACAATCCGAAACACATCTTTATCATATCCTGTTACTTGCACGAGATCACCAAATGTGAAATTATAATTTAATTCAATCCACTCTGTTTCACCTTTTTTCATATCTTGCTCTGAAACGTGCTGCAATGTTTGCTCTACATAAAATCCATCGTGATTATTGACTTCGTATACGTAAACTCCATCTAAAACCTTCATATTTGTGATTTTCCCAACGGTTCCATATAGCGTAATCACGACTATGTCCCCTACGTTGTATTTAGGTTGTTTTTTCCTTGCCATCTATATCTCTCCTTTTTTTGACGTCGTGATTTTGATAACAGTATATGCAACCTACATAAAAACGCTTATCACAGAAGCTTATATTCATAAATTTTTTCAATAAAAAATATCACCATATAAAAATTTATTTACAACGTAAAAAAGCTAGCAAATAGACTAGCTTCACGTAAAAGAAATTTCAAATAGTTTTTATCTATCTTGTATGTATAAATCCCACGCTTCATCAAATATAGACATACTTGCTAGCATTCCACTTAATTCTAAGTATGAACTAATTTCATCATAATCTTCAGATTGCTTCGGAAAACTTAAATCATCATACATTGCCTCTGCTAAATTCGATATTTCATTACTAAATAAAGCTGCACGATGCTTCATCATATAATGGTAAAATGTCTTTTTCAAAAATATTCCCTACCTTTCTAACTTGGATACATTATACAAGGCAAAAAAGAAAAAAACCAGCATAAAAGCTGGTTAAAAGTCGAAATAATTCCTTTTTAGTAGTCTTGGTCTTCCCATTAATTCTTCATATGTTAGTTGTTTTGGTAAATCTTTCGTATAAATTAAAAACAATTGATCTTCTATTTCTTTCACTGTTTGATCTGATTGATAGTCCATACCACATGAGGAACAAGAAATACATGGTGTCTCTTGGATTTCAATGGCTTTCGTACCATCTGGTAATTCCCAATATACAGTATTTAAGCTTTCTTTCGCTTCTGTACTGTCACACCACATACAATTCATACTGCATCACCCTCAGTTTTTTTGTCGTTTTCTTCTAATTTAGCCATTTGTGCTTGATATTTTTTATCTTTCAATTGGTCGCGCTTATCACGTTTATCTTTTAATGATGCATGAGTGTCATTATCTTCATAGTCTTTACGACGGTTCATACGCTGTAAATCGTCTGGAACAAGGTTAAATTTCTTATCACTCATAAGGCCTGCAATACCAACATCTGAACGTTTTTCTTCATAGTTCGGGTAGATTTCTTTAAAGTACCCTTCTGCTCTTCCTGGAATATAGCTCTCTGGCTCTGGATACGTTGTAATAACACCTTCAAAGTTACGAAGCACAACTTTATCTGCACTTTGTGAAATTAAATAGTTTGGCTGAAGCGCAATTTTTCCGCCTCCTCCTGGGGCATCAACAACGAATGTTGGAACTGCATAACCAGACGTATGTCCGCGTAAACCTTCGATAATTTCAAGACCTTTAGATACTGGTGCACGGAAATGACCAATACCTTCAGATAAGTCACATTGATAAATATAGTATGGACGTACACGGATTTTTACTAAGTCATGCATAAGTTTTTTCATAATTGGCACGCTGTCGTTAATACCAGCTAAAATTACTGCTTGATTTCCAACTGGAACACCAGCATTCGCTAGCATTTCACATGCCTTTTTCGATTCTTCAGTAATTTCAATAGATGTATTGAAATGCGTATTTAACCATACTGGATGGTATTTTTTAATAATGTTACATAAGTTTTCTGTAATACGCTGCGGGAATACTACCGGCGCTCTCGTTCCGATACGAATAATCTCAACATGCGGAATCTCTCGTAAATTTTTTAATACATATTCTAAAATTTTATCGTTAATTAGAAGACCGTCACCACCAGAGATTAATACATCTCGTACTTGTGGTGTTTCACGAATGTAAGCAATTGCATCATCCAATTGTTTCTTCGGCACACCCATTCCAATTTGTCCACTAAAACGACGACGTGTACAGTAACGACAATACATAGAACATTGATTCGTTACTAAGAATAATACGCGGTCAGGATAACGATGTGTTAACCCTGGAACTGGTGAATCTTCATCTTCATGAAGTGGATCTTCTAAATCATATTTTGTTTTATATAACTCTTCCGAGATCGGTACAGATTGCATCCGAATCGGACAGCGTGGGTCATCAGGATTCATTAACCAAGCATAGTACGGTGTAATATTTAACGGGATCGTTTTCGTTGAAATTTTAACGCCCTCTTCTTCTTCAGGTGTTAAGTTAATTACTTTCTTTAAGTCATCTAACGTTTTGATCGTATTCGTTAATTGCCAAACCCAATCATTCCATTGTTCTTCAGTAACATCCTTCCACAACTCGATATCCTTCCAGTGACGATTTGGTTTGTATACATCATGTAACATTGCTATTCCCCCTTTTTATACGCTCACCCTTTATATAAGCAATAGTTATGCCAACTTTACTTTATTGATAAGTAAATGTACGGAGAACCCTACTACATAAGCGAAAAAATTTTTTAAGCACTGTATGAGATCCATACATACTATCATATTCATTACTTTTTATATATGTAAACGCTCTTTTATTGGTGCAAACACACAAAAACCGCCAATTATTCGGCGGTTTTGTCGTACTTACTCAGTTTATATTGAAGCGTTTGACGAGGGATACCTAACATTTTTGCAGCTTGTAATATATTCCCTTCCGTTTCAATTAACGCTTGATCTATTAATTCCTTTTCCGTTTGATATAGTGCTTCTCTAAGTGGTAATATCCCCTTCTTCTTTGGAAGGTTCTCTTTCCGAAATGTACGAGGTAAACAATTGGCTGTTAATGTATTCCCTTCTGCAATAATCACTGCATGTTCAATCGTATGTTTTAGCTCCCGAACATTTCCAGGCCATTGGTAACCTTGTAGTCTTTCTTTCGCTTCCTTATCCATTTGAAGTACACCTTTTTTATAACTTTTATTATATTCGTTTAAAAAATAAGATGCTAATAATAATACATCCTCAGTTCTTTCACGTAGCGGCGGAATATATAAAGAAAAGACATTTAATCGATAATATAAATCAGTGCGAATTTTATTCTCTCTTAAACATACTTCTGGTGGCTGATTCATTGCAGTAATAACGCGAACATCCACTTTTCTCGTCTTATTATCACCAATTCGACGAATAACGCCATCCTCTAATACACGTAGCATTTTCGCTTGTAAATCGAGTGGCATTGAATTCAGTTCATCTAAAAATAATGTCCCTCCATCTACAAGTTCAAATAATCCCGCTCGTTCAATTGCCCCAGTATAACTACCTTTCGTCGTTCCAAACAATAAACTTTCTAATAGCGACTCTGGCAAAGCGGCACAGTTTTGTGCAATAAACGGCTTGTTCTTCCGTTTAGAAGCTTCATGAATCGCTTGTACAAATAACTCTTTCCCTGTTCCTGTTTCCCCATATATTAAAACATTCGCATCAGTTGGGGCTACTTTTTGTGCTAATTCTTTCGTCTGTTTAAACCGAACATCATTCGTCACGATCGTCTCAAATGCAACATGCTTTTTGATTGCTTTTTTTCTAGATGACCGCTTTATTTTCGACTGTAAATCGACTATTGTGTCCGTAAGTTTTTGTACTGTGGAATAATCCTTTGCAATTTCAACAGCTCCAGCAATATTTCCATCTATCAAAATAGGCAACGTCGTATTTACTGTACAAATGTCTTCCCCATTTAAATTTTGATAATGCTGAACTTGATGAACGATTGGTTTTTTTGTATCTAACACTTTCATCAATGTACTTGTTTCCCTAGATAAAGAAGGGAACGCTTCTAACAAATGTTTACCTAACACTTTTTCCATTTTTGATCCATCGTGTTTTGCAGCTACAGTATTATAGAAAATTGTAATACCATTTTCATCTACTGCGTGTATAGCCTCATCAATACTGCCCAAAATCGCTTCAATGACTTCTTGTGTCGAAACTGCTAGCAATGTCATCCCCCCTCTTGCCGAAAATCCAGCAAACACTATGCCGAATTTTCGGCATACCTATGTGCGATTATAAGCATGACGATTCCGTTCTATTTTTATTAGGTACTATTTAGACAAATCTTTCACCCATATATTCATATCTTCTAACTTATCGAAAATGTAGCAATTGTTTGCTAATCTTCCTGTATACGTATAACCTAACTGATGAAAGGCCGCATTCATTCCGAAAGAAAGCGATCGAGCAATTGTATAAGAACAGAAAATCGATTTTTCTTGCAGTTCTTCTTCTAACTTAATTAATAAGCTTTTCATAAACCCATGTTTACGATATTCAGGTAAAGTAGCACAATTCGTTAATTCTGCATTTCCTTCTTTTATATTCATTTCTGCAGATGCTGTACTAATTATTTTCCCCTCAAATTCATACACATAGTAAATTGTATCGTCTTCCTTCATCGTTTGTTTTACATAACTCGCTTCATTTAAAGGAGTTGGATACACTTCAAATACTTTTCCAAAGACAACTGCTAATTCTTCCGCATCCTCTTCTGTCGCTTTTCTTAATAGAAATTTCTCTGGAGCTATTTTTTCCTTTACTTCTTTTGCTTTTACACCGCTTAAAATGGTATCTTCCTCAGCCCAATGAATACTATTTCGTCTTTCATCATTATTAAACTTCACGAAGAAGTATGCATCGTGACCTTGAAAATAATGTGGTATTGTTGCTTCCAATAAAAAACCGAAAGAGAGCCATGTTGAAACATGCTCTCCCTTTCCTTTAATAATACATTTAGTGAAAGAATGTTTCTCTGCTAATTCGTCAATTGTTTGGATAATCCTCTCAATATTTCCTGTGTAGTGGTCTACTCGAATACGTTTATTAAAATAGTCTAAAACGCCTGCTACTGTATAGCCATTCGTCTGTTCTTTAAAAGATTCATAGTATTTCATTTTTTCACCTCACACCAATCTAGTAATGTACATGCAATAATTTTTGCGGCAGCTATCATTTTATCAACTTCTATATATTCGTTTGGATAATGTGCTACTTTCGTCTCACCTGGGCCAAATACTATCGTTGGTACACCTGAGATTTGTGTAAATAAACCTCCATCTGTTCCCCATGGAGATGCTTCAATAATAGGTTCGTTCCCTTCAATTTCAACAAAGTTATGCCCGAGTGTTGTAATTAACTCATGATTTTCTTCTAATTCACCAGGAACCCATCTCGCTCCAAACCATTCTACTTCTACAGGATTTTCAACAAACCATTTGTCCACATCATTTAATTCAGCGATCCAATTCTCAAACTCTTCTTTTGCTGCCTCTATAGTCTCATTCGGCGCAATACCGCATCTTCCTTCTAAAATTAAAGAATCAGGAACAGAACTTGGCCAGCTCCCCCCTTCAATTTTCCCAATATTAATTGGAATTGGAATGGGTATTCCTTTAAATAACGGATCTGTAATTCTGTCATTTCTCTTCTCTTCCAGTTTTCTCAAATGATCTACAACAGACATACTTTTTTCAATCGCACTTACTCCTTCATAACGCGTTCCACCGTGTGCTGCTTTCCCTTTCACATGTAGGCGAAACCACATGGACCCTTGTTGTTTCGGAAAAAACTTCATATTTGTTGGTTCTGGAATAATGACACCATCCGCTTTATATCCTCGTAATATAGTCGCTAATGTGCCTGCCCCGCCGCTTTCTTCTTCAATTACACTTTGAAAATAGATATCTCCTTTTAATTCAATTCTAGATTCAATAATTGCTTCCATTGCAAGCATAAGTGCGACATTGCCGCCCTTCATATCTGTCGTTCCACGACCATATATACGATTTCCTATTTTCTCACCACTATAAGGATGATGATCCCACTGATTCACATCTCCTTCTGGAACTACATCAATATGTCCATTTAATATCATGGATTTCCCTTCGCCACTTCCTTTTAAAGTCGCTACAATGTTCGGGCTATCTGAAAAACTTGTACGTGGTGATACAAAATAAGGATGATCTTTCATTTTTGAAAATGAAGGCTCCCAAATATCAAGATCTAAACCTAGCTCACGTAATTTTTCAATCACAATTGCCTGCGCACCACTTTCATCACCAGATACGCTCTTTTCTTGAATCAAACGTTTTAAAAATTTTACGCTTTCCTCTTCATGACTCTCAATATAATCACAAACTTGTTTTTTTAATTGCTCCATATATTACATCTCCCCTCATTCAATTACTAGTAAGTTAGAGCCAATTTTAAAATCAGCTTCCGTATGTTTTTTTATATCTTCCACTGTGTATGGGCTCATCAATTCTTGTAAAACAAGTCCACCCTGCGTCACTTCCATTACTGCCATATCCGTAATAATTAAATCTACACATTTCTTTGAAGTTAACGGTAATGTACACTCCGAAACAATTTTTGCATTTCCGTATTTGTCGACATGATTCATCACAACAACGACTCGCTTCGCTTTTTGTGCCAAATCCATTGCTCCCCCAATACCTGGAACACGTTTTCCTGGAACAATCCAGTTTGCTAAATCACCATTCGCACTTACTTGTAATGAACCAAGAATCGTTATGTCTAGTAAACCTTTTCGAATCATCCCAAACGCTGTGCAACTATCAAAATAACTTGCTCCTGTAATAAGAGAAGTTGGCAAACCTGCTGCGTTACATAAATTTTCGTCTTCATTTCCTTTTCTTGGTGTAGGTCCCATACCTACAATTCCATTTTCCGCATGAAACATAACGTTTATATCGTCAGGCAAATGATTCGGTACAAGCGATGGTATACCAATACCTAAATTTACAATCATTCCATTTTGTATTTCTTTCGCCGCACGTCTAGCAATTTTATCTCTCACTTCTACGCCCATACCCATTTCCAATTCACTCCTTCCGACGGTACGATATAATTTACAAATACTCCTGGGACAACAATTTCTTCTGGATCTAAACTTCCAAGTGGAACGATTTCCTCTGCTTCTACAATCGTTATATCCCCAGCCATAGCTACGTGAGGGTTCATGTTACGAGCGCTCTTATCAAACACAAGGTTACCGAACGGATCCGCTTTTTTCGCATATACAATCGCAACCTCAGCAGTTAATGCTGTTTCAACTAAATATGTCTTGCCATTCATTTCAACTGTACGTTTTCCCTCTTCTACAATCGTATCAACACCCACATCAACTAATACGCCACCAAGTCCTACACCACCAGCGCGAATACGCTCTGCTAATGTTCCTTGAGGAGAAAATTCAATTTGTAACCTTCCTTCGTTTAGCTGTCTTCCTGCATTTGGATTTGAACCAATATGAGAAGTAATTAATGATTTTACTCTTTCATTCGTAACGAGACGACCGATTCCTACATCAGGAAATCCCGTATCATTTCCAATTAAATTTAAATTTGTAACTCCTTTTTCTAAAATCGCCTGTATTAAAGATGGAGGGGATCCAATCCCCCCAAATCCCCCAAACATTAATGTCATATCATCGTGAAACAAAGCAATTACTTCCTCTATCTCTTTTAATTTACTGAATGTATTCGTAATAGTTGTCATGCGATACTATGCCCTCCTTTTTGCATCATTTCTTCTACACTTTTTGCAAAAATTGAAAGTAATTCATCTAACTCGGAATATGTAGTTGTCATTGGCGGTGCCACAAGCAGTGCACTATCTTCTTTTCCTGCTTGCCCTGAAACAGCTTGGTATAAAAGAAGACCATTTTTAGCTGCAACCGAAATAAGTTCCGACGCTTTCGAAAACGGTTGCAATTCTACTCCAATCAGCAATCCTTTTCCGCGCACATCAGCAATGATTGTCGATTGTTGCTGAACTTTCTGTAGTCCCTTTATTAAATACTCTCCCTTTTCCGCTGTTTTTTCAGGTAGATTATGTTTCTCCATATATTCAATAACAGCTAGAGCTGTTGCTGCAGATAATGGATTTGCACTTAACGTATGCCCACTCATAACAGAACGTGACCCTCGTAAAATCGGCTCCATAACACGGTCACTTACAACCGTCGCTGCCATCGGTGTGTATCCAGCTCCTAAACCTTTACCAAGAGTCATAATATCCGGTTCTACACCCCAATGCTCCATCGCAAACCATGCACCAGTACGACCAAGCCCAGTCATTACTTCATCGGCAATAAATAAAATATCGTAATGACTACAAATATCTTTAATAACTTTATAATATTCTTTCGGGGGGACGACTGCGCCTCCAGCTGCTCCAATAATCGGTTCAGCAATAAAAGCTGCAATATGTTCAGCTCCAATTCTTTCAATTGACCTTTCTAGTTCAGTCGCACAAGCAAGTTGACAAGTTGGATATACTTTTTGCACCGGACATCTAAAACAATATGGAGCTGGAATAGTTGGATAATCTTCTAAAATTGATACGAAACGTTGTCTACGGAGTGGATGCCCAGACATCGATAATGCTCCCATCGTAATGCCGTGATAACTCATCCATCGAGACAAAATTTTATGCTTTCCTTGAATACCCTGCTCTTGAAAATGCTGAATTGCAATTTTCATAGCTGTTTCATTTGCTTCCGTACCACTATTTACAAAAAAGCTCCAGTTCAAATCTCCTACACTTAAATCGCTTAATTTCTTCGCTAATTTTTCAGCTGGTTCACTCGTAAACTGTGATCTATAAACGAAAGCAATCTCCTCTGCTTGCTTTTTGATAACGTCCGCAATCTCCTTTACGCCATGCCCAATACCTGCCGTAATTGCCCCTGACGAGCCATCAAAATATTTATTTCCGTTTTGATCATACAAATACACACCTTTTCCATGTGAAATCATTGGATACGGCTGACCAACAAGTGGTTTAATTAAGTAATCGCGCATAGCGCTCCCCCATTTCTCCAATTTGTATATATATATGAAGAAAATTGACGTTTCTTTCATAAAAAAGAACCCTCTGCGAAAGCAGTGAATTTATCAAAAAACTATTATAAAATATACAAATGAGTGCTAAATATTATTTTAAAAACAGAAAATTCAGAACTTAATTTGAAGACCAACCCTTATCTATACGCTCAAATAACCCTCCCTTATATAAAATTAACGCTTCACTAAATATTTTTCTAACATAATGCCAGCCTCGCTCAATTGCCGACATTGTGTAAACTTCGACGAAACTCCCTTTAAACTCCTTCCTATTCCCCTACTTTATATTGCATATTTTCAAACAAATATCGACAATTAATCCTACTAAATGCATAGCAATTTTTTTAAAGAAACCCATATTTCACATATATTCCCCTCCGTTTTATGCAATAAAAAAAGAACCGATTAACCACATTAATCAGTTCGGCACGACGCTCTTTTATCGGTTAATACCGTCACTTACTAACGTAAATAGAAACAATAGCATTACAAATTCAAAATTCATCCTACAGCCTACAGCACAAAATCGTCCATAACTCCATTCACAATTCTTTGCAGGATATCCCCATCCCAAGATTTCATTCCTTTCCTCAATTTCAAACTACCTTTCCTTTATAATTTATGTAGGACAATTATCACTTTGTATGTGTATTTGCCCATAATTAAAAAAAACCTAGTTTCCTAAGGATTTTGGGACATGTTTTCGATATGTCACTTGTTACGCTCTTACAGTTTTTTATTTCGAAATACATACAGTGGTAGCCCTTATGGATGATATATCGTTGTATCCTCTAGAAAATTATTACTCTCGTTCGCCTAAACTACACTTATCTAAAAAAATACTTATTATTAATTTCAATTTCTCTCCTCTAAAAAAAACAAATTTTTTCGCATAACCTCTTTCTTGCTAAGCATATAGTTTTAATGATGACAAAGGAGGAATGTTCATGTCTCAATCTGAAATCGAAAAATATGGACAAGAAGCTGCACGTTACGAACAACTCGCTCGTTACTATCAATTTCATAATCCGAAAAAATATGTAGAACTTTATATGAAATATTATGATGCACTTACGAAACTTGTACAGGCATATGAAAAAAGAGATTCACAAGAAGCCGCTTTACCGTCACACATAAGGTTTTTTCACTCTGCTTCAAATACACCTGCGGTTGACATTTTAGTAAACGGGCAAAAGGTTATTAAAAATATTTCGTTTAAACAATTTAGTCCCTATTTAACATTAGTACAAGGTAAATACCGTATAGATATTGTTCCTGTCGGAAATGAAACTCCCATCTATTCAGCTTTAGTACCAATAATGGGAAATCACACTTATACTTTTGCCGCAATAAATAGTGATAATCATCTACAATTACAACCGATGCTTGATAATACACATTTACCAGCTGGTCAAGCAAAAATACGCTTTGCGCATTTTTCTCCAGATACTCCTGTTGTAAATGTAGATTTAAAAGGCGGGGATCATCTATTTGAAAATGTACTTTTTAAACAAATAACTGATTTTTTAGAAGTTAGCCCTGGTACAGCAGATATTGAAGTTTCACTCGCAGATAATCCAAGTGTCTTGCTAACTATACCGAATTTCAAAGTCGAACCGAACATTATTTATACAATTTCAATTGTAGGTTATTCAACAAAAGATCCTAAATTAGTAGCCGTTATACTTACGAATTAAAACAATCTACACCATTCACTTGGTGTAGACTATTTATTTTTGAAATGCAATTTGAAATTCTGTCCAATCGTTATCTGAACGACACATGATGGACCCATTATGTTTTTCTACAATTTGTTTACATACAAATAACCCAATACCAGTTCCTAATTTTTTAGTAGTTACAAATGGTTCAAAAATCGTTTCTACATTTTCAGCTGGAATCATTGGCCCATTATTTTTTATCACAATTCGAATCGATTGATCTTCTTCAAATACATCAATCATAATTTTTCGTTCTTCTTTCATTGATTCAAGAGCGTCAATTGAGTTCATTAATATATTCAGAAATACTTGTCTCACTTCACTCCGATAACCCACAAGTGGAATTGGATACGGCAATTTTTTTTCAATCGAAACATTTGCATTGACCAAACTCGGATATAAGAACTGTATAATATCTTGAAATAAGTCATTGAGCCAAAATCGTTCAGATTCATTCCACATTTCTTTTTTCGATACGAGTAAAAATTGTGAAATACGAAAATTTAATTGGTCTAATTCATGCGAAATAATATCTAAATACGATAAACTAGGATGATCAGCTTTTAATAATTTGACAAATCCCATAATGGACGTAAGTGGGTTACGAAATTCATGTACAAAACTAGCTGACATTTGTCCTAAAATCGTCAGCCTTTCTTTATGTGTCTCATTAATATATTGCTGTTTTTCCTCTAAATTTTTTGATATAATTTCCGAATATTTTAAAACAGTATAATAAATTAATTTGTCAAAACAAGTATGTATTTGGGCCATAATTGGTTTCAATTCACGTGCGCTAACATCTAATTCACACATCGCTTCGAAAAGCTCATTTCTGCCCACATTTGCATTATAAACAAAATCACCTATATTCGCATCTGCTCCTGCACGTTCAATAGCAATTTTCTCGCATAATGGCTGAAGATAATTTATATCTTTTTCTTCCATAGTAAGTTCGATAATTAACTCTAATAAATCCTCTCCATTTTGAACTGCTTCTAGTTTAAATGGATCTTTATCGGAAATTATCATTTTGTTTTTCCAGTTCTCAACGAATTGGTGCCTGTTGTTTTTCAAGTGCGAACAAAATACTTCTTTAATATCCTTATCGATTGGAAAAACCCCCATTCCCTCCATTTCCATGCGACGAACACCCTTTATATTTTGAATATTAACACAAAAACCACGATTCGTTAATAGATTATTGTCACATTTTGTTAATATGTGTTGATAAAATTTTTATGACTTTATTAATTGTTTAGATTGATACATTTCATTTTCCTTCCTTTCATTCAAAGTTTTTTACATTCGATGCGACTTTTTTTGCATCCTGCTTCATTCTTTCGTACAATAGAAAATGAAAGGTGTGAAAAATATGGTAAATAAAAATGTGGAAGATTATCTCCAAGAAGGCATTTACGGCCAAAAGCAGAACAAACCAGAAGAACGTAATATGTATTTAACTACATTACGTGAGCGTGTAGAAATCGCTTTAACTATCGGTCAAGTAATGCAAAGTAATGTATATTCTGAAGTAGCTAGTAGCATGCGCTCTTCTCAATCATTACAAATATTCCTAAATGGTGGCATTGCTTACCCACATTTATCAAAATACATTAAATTAGCAAATGAAAAAAATGTTCCTTTTACAATTGTTCAAAATAAAGGCATAGAAACACCAATCGGTTTAGTATTATCTCATAGCACTGCTGTTGACAAAGAACAAATTTATGTAGAAGATGCTATTTTCAAACAAGAAATGAAGTAAAAAGTACACTTGATTAAATGAAATCGTTCCGAGAAACGTAAAACAAACAATAAAAAGCGAGTATGGAATCGTAAACATTTCCTACTCGTTTTTTATTGTGATATTTAAGTTCTATTTACTTTATTTTTTAATACATACTAATTTCATTTCTGTCATTTCTTCTATTGCATATTTAATCCCTTCACGCCCTGTGCCACTTTCTTTCACACCACCATAAGGCATATGATCTACCCTGAACGTTGGAATATCATTGATCATGACACCACCAACTTCTAGTTCATCAATTGCACGCATTGCTTTAAACAAATTATTTGTAAATATGCCTGCTTGTAGACCGTAACGTGAATGATTTACTTGCTCTATTGCCTCATCAAATTCTTTAAATGTATTTACTGTCATGAGTGGACCAAATACCTCTTGGCACTGTACAGATACATACTCTGGAACATTTGTTAATATAGTTGGTTCAAAAATCCTTGCATCATGTTTTTTACCACCGTATAAGACAACTGCACCTTCCTTAATAGCTTCTTGCACCCACATTTCAATTCGCTCTACATCTTTTTTCGAAATTAAAGCTGATACATCCGTTTCCTCAAGCAGTGGATCACCAACAACAACTGTTTCCATCGCTTTCTTTAGCTTTGAAAGAAATTCATCCATTCTCTTTTCTTGTACAAAAACACGTTGTACTGAAATGCAAACTTGTCCATTATTAACAAATGCTCCCCATTTTACTCGTTCAATTAATTCATCTGTTAACTCTACATCTTCATCAATAATAACAGCAGCATTTGATCCTAACTCTAACGTAACTCTCTTTAGCCCAGCCTTTGCCTTAATTCCGATTCCAACTTTCGGACTTCCCGTAAAAGTAATGGAAGCGACATCATCATTTGTAACTAGCGCCTCACCTACAGTTGAACCAGGACCAGAAATAATATTTAAAGCTCCTTTTGGCAATCCTGCCTCTTCAAATAGTTCAACTAATGCGTAAGACGATAATGGCGTTTGATCAGCTGGTTTTAACACAACTGTATTTCCGGCAGCAATTGCAGGGCCGACTTTATGTGCCACTAAATTTAATGGAAAATTAAATGGTGTAATAGCTCCTATAACCCCAATCGGTTTTCGTATTGTGTATGCAATACGCCCGTCTGCACCAGGTGCTGCATCAAGTGGCAATGTCTCGCCGTATATACGCTTCGCTTCTTCCGCTGCAAATTTGTATGTCTGAACGGTACGATCTACTTCCCCCCTCGCAGCACGAATTGGTTTTGCAGCCTCTTGTGCAATAATCTCTGCAAATTCTTCTCTTCTTTCATCCATTTTTTGTGCAACCTTCTCTAAAATAGTCGCACGATCATATGCAGATAATGTATTCATTTTTTTCATTGCATTTTTTGCAGCAGTAACAGCCTCTTTAACATCTTCTTCCGTTCCTTGCGCAATTTCCGCTAATGTTTCTTCAGAATATGGTGCGTATAATGGTTTATACGTGTTTACAGACTTCCAATCTCCATTTATATATAAATGCTTTTTCATAATTCTTCCCCTTTCAAATATATGTATACAATAATACTTCACCTAGTGAAAGGTCTGACTTATGTCATTGTAACATAGCCCTTATTCTGTCAAAAACATTATGCTCAAAAAAACTCTGCCATCTAGCAGAGTCTACGAACTAATTTGTTCTTGTAATGAAATTTGTTTTTCATCTTCTAAAATAACAATTGATTCTACAGTTTTTGTAACTTCTAGTCTCTTTATATAGTGTCCATCTAATTCTTTCACGCAAAACTTATAATTTTCGATTTCAATGAAATCCTCTTCAGCAATTTCTATATTCTTCGTTAAAATCCATCCACCTATTGTATCAACACCATTATCATCAATCGTTAAACCTAATAACGTATTTACTTCACTAACAAGTACTTTTCCCTCTAGTATCGTTTTCGTTTCACTAACTTGTTGAATTTCTGGCTGTTCATCTGTATCAAACTCATCTTGAATATCTCCAACTATTTCTTCTAAAATGTCTTCAACAGTAACAAGTCCAGACGTACCACCATATTCATCTATCAATATAGCAATATGTGTTCTTTCTTTTTGCATTTTTAAAAATAAGTCGTGTATTGGGATAGAGTCGATAACTAAAATAATTGGTCTAATATATTGCTCTACTTTCTTATTACTAACCGCCCTTTGCTGCACAAAATCTGTAAAAATATCTTTAAAGTTTACAAAGCCTATTACGTGATCTTTGTCGCCATCAACAACTGGATATCTCGTATATTTTTCTCGAGACATTTTTTGCAATGCTTCTTCAGCAGGCATTTCTTTACTTATAATATGCATCTCAGTTCTGGGTACCATAATCTCTTTTGCTATACGATCATCAAATTCAAAGATCTTATTTACATATTTATATTCAGACTGATTAATCTCTCCATTTTTGTAACTTTCTGAAACTAACAACCGTAATTCTTCTTCTGAATGAACCTCATCGTGCCCTTTCGATGATTTCAGCCCTAGCAATTTCGTAATAATTCGAGCTGATCCATTTAGAATCCAAATAAATGGAAACGCCATACGATAAAAGAAAATTAGCGGTTTAGCAACAAATAAACTCACTTGTTCAGCTTTTTGAATCGCGAATGTCTTGGGGGCCAATTCCCCTATTACAACGTGTAAAAATGTAATAAGCAAAAACACTAAAATTACAGCAAAAATGTCTGCTAGTTGAGTAGAAATATTCAAACTTACAAAAAACGTGTCAAACATTTGCTTTAATGCAGGTTTACCAAACCATCCAATCCCTAGTGCAGTAACTGTTATTCCTAGCTGACAAGCAGATAAATATTCGTCTAAGTTTGTAATGACTGTTTTGACAGATATTGCGTGATTATTTCCTTCTGCAATTAAATAGTCAATTCGTGAACCTCTCACTTTAACAATTGCAAATTCTGCTGCAACGAAAAATGCCGTTAAGGCAATTAAAACAATCACTATACTTATACTATATATGTCCAAATACTTTTCCTTACTTACATTGTAAGCAAGGAAGCCACCTCCTACTTAATTTTATTCAAGTGAAGTAAGCATTCTAATACTCTAACAAAATTCTACATTAGTAACCACCTTTTTATATATTATATGCATACATAAAAAAGATATTTATCATTATGATAATCTAATTCATTTCACACAGTCAAATTATTCTAAATCTTAAGATAAAATATTTTTATATACACGATATATTCTTCACAGCTTCATTTCGTGAAAAAACACTTTCTTTGCCGATTCCACACTTCTTTTGTCACACTAGAAGGGAACTTCCTTCATAGATCGAAATCATTCAACAGGATATATATAGGAGGGATTATTTTGGAATATAAAACACCATTTATCGCAAAAAAACTAGGTGTTAGCCCAAAGGCTGTTGTCCGGATTGCACAACAATTAAATCTTACGATAGAAAAAAATAAATATGGTCACTTTATTTTTACACAAGATGATTTAGATCAAATGTTAGAATACCATCTTTCACAAATAGAGCAGCCTCAAAACTCTCACCCTACTCAAAAAACATCATCAAATGATGTTGAAGAATTAAAAACTCAAGTAAACACAATTATTCAAAATATATCATCGCATGATTTTGAGCAATTAACAGCTCAATTAAATACCATTACAAGAAGGCTAGATCGAATGGAAGAACAAATGCAAGACAAGGCGAATGATGTTGTTACATACCAACTTTTACAACATCGCCATGAAATGGAGGAAATGTTAGAGCGAATTCAAAAGCTAGAAACTGCCCTTAAGAAAGAAGAACCAATATATATTACTCCCGATACAAAACCAACACATGAACGTGAAAAGAAACCGAAGCGTCGTAAAATGATTTTTAGTATATTTGGATTATAAATTTTAGACCCTTATTAAAATAATAAGGGTCTTTTTTCATGAAGAATGATTTCATTTGAAATTAGTATTCTCTTTATTATACATATTCATTTTATTTTGTTAACATAATATTTTTACTGTATTCTGCGATTAATGCCTGTGCATGAGCATTTCCTTGAATCACATCACGAAATTCTTTTAAAGAATACAAATGCGTAGCACCTTTTCTGGCATGAATTCGTACTGGTACACCTTGTAAAGTATCATGAAACTGAAATGGCTTATCTATCGGTTCAATTGGGAAACCGAGTGTTAATAAATACATATACATTCTTTTTGTAACTGCTGCAATATACCATTCTGCTTTCGTTTCTAATGCATGCATAAATAAAATAGCGGTTAGTCTTTTGAAGTGTCCTCTCCCACGAGACGTTTTCGCAATACTTAACTTGCCTATTTCATACACATTTTTCAAATCTTTCACTAAATCATTTTTAGAAAACGGATAGAAAAACTCAGAATTTGATTGTTCAGGTACCGTATACTTAATACATTCTACTGTACCAATATGATGTTCATCTTCTATTAATAAAAATCGTGATGGATTTAAATTACGTTCTACGAACATTAAGTTTCTTTCTTCACAAAAATCTCCCCATAGTTGCTCGAACCAAAAATGTTCTTCCTTTGTTTGAACACGCTGGAACATATATACCCGCCTTTCCCATCGCCGCTCTGTTTTTTTGGTAACGCTTTCACTATCTATCATATAAGAACAAACCTTCGTATGCAACTAAAAATATTTATGACTTATTATATTCTGCAAAATGAATTAAATTCCACCTTATTCGTCTTTTATCCCGCTATTTTCCGGGCAATAAGGCTCCATCTGAAGCAAAGAAGTTAGTTGGGAGATCAAACTGTCCGTAAACGCCCGATTGGTAAGGGCTGATAATTAGCGGGCGGCGCCCCCACTGATTAAAAGTTTCACTTTATCCATCATGTACCGTTCTTCTTATAACATATTTATATTACTTTCAAATTCAATTCGTATGAAGCTTCCTTCCATACTGCATATAATTCTGCTTAATCTAAAGAAATCCTTTATGAAAAAGGATTTCTTTTACTTCTTAATGCTTTTTAACCACTTCTCAAAAATTTGTACCATTCCATGTTTTCCAGCTAATTTTTCTTCCCCTTGTTTCGTTTTATATGGATATAATTGCAAGAACACACCACATCCAGACTCAATTTTTTTACTATGCATATGACTTCCCGGATATACACAAATGACTTCGTAAATGGCCCTTCGATGATAGACTCGCTTTCCATCCTGTTCTTCTACATATTTTATAGACCAATACTTATACATTTGCTCAGTTGCTTTCGTATTTCCAACGTACTGAAAAATATTGTACATTGGGCTATACTTCACTTCAATAATAATAGAAGATTGATATGCATAGTTCTCCTCTTCTTTTACATAACAGTCTAAGCGAATATCTGGCTTCTTCGTGTCTTCTCCATTATAAAAATTACTTCCTTTACTTAATGCAATAAGAGGATGTGTTTCAATTAAATCATTAAATGCGACATGTACCTTAATATCATCTCGATGTAACACTACTGTCGTTCCATCTTGTAATCCATCTACATAAAAATGTTCTTGTATTTGTTCACGGATGGAATTTCTAGCCTCAAAACCAATTTGCTCTAACATGGAAATAACGATAAAAAAAGCGTAATATTCATACACTAAAAATGTTGGTTTATAAACAAATAATAAAGATGGAGATTGATCTGTAAATTGTGGAAGTAAATCTAAATGCTGTAGTAATTGTTGATGTGGTATCGGTAAATTATGTGAGTTCATGTTACCAGTTTCAGAAACTTCTCTCCAAAATGGAGAATGCATTAAAGTTTGAAAGTATTGTACACTATCATGTACAAAATGCGCTAATATTTTATATTCTTGTATCTTCATTGAGATTTTTCGTAAATCTGCCTCTTTTAGTAAATGTATATTTTTATATTTTTGTTTCTCTCTATCAGTCACTGATCCATTCCGTTCAATTGTTTGTATAATCGTTTTTACAGCTTGAAATTCTTCTGATTTCTTCTTTTTTTCTCTTTCTAATATTTCAATTGTTTGCTGCAAAAAACTTTCCGCTTCAAGTAAATAGAGATAAAATTGCATTGCTTTAAATTTAAGAAATGCATTTTCCTTACTATTTTTTTGTTCTATCAATTTACGATTATAATATTTTGCATACGGTTTTCTTTCCGCCACTATAGTTCCTTTTCTCGTTGCTTTCCGCTCCTTTTCTTCCCATTTATACTCATGTGTAAATTTTAAGCTTGATTCTATTTTCTTAAAAATTTTCTTTATCTTTTTCATTTTTTGCGGCAACTTTCTAAGTAGCACTAAATAAGAAGAATCTTCAATATCACTAAGTGCAGAGAAAGTCTTTTTATAATAACCTCTATCTAAAATCAACTCATTTAAAATGGCTTTCACATAGTTTTGAATCATTTCAAATTGATCATCAAAAAAATTTTTGGGAACGACTTGAAAAGCGCCATAATACGTTCGATCTTCTATATTCACTTCAAAATGATATAAACCACAACGCCATGGATAAAAAAATTCTGTTTTACCATGTTCATATATTAATACCTTTTGTTTTTTTTCATTTATTTCATACTTTGACTCTTTTATATTTTTCTGTCCCTCATATACTTTATTCCATATAAAAGTAATATTCATTGGCCTTTCATACTGGTAATGCAATCTGATTGGTTTTAATTCTTGCACTTTATAAATACATTGAACTAATGCTGTAGTAGATGTACAAAGACGATTTAATAAAATATATTCCCCTTTCGCCTCCGTTCCAATGATTAACTTTAATACAAAAGGGAGCGTTTCTTTCGTATCAACGATTTCTGTTTCATATCGCCCTTCATTTTGCATAGCCATACAACTCCAGTTCTCTACGCTTTTCTCTTAAATATGCTAAAGAGTGTTCAAATGTAGATACTCTGTTTGCAAGTGGAGATTGCAAAAGAGGTACTAATGTCGCTCCCCTTTTTACTTCTTCTGACAGTAAAGACCCAACCATCATTTCCGTTCCTCTTATTTTCGTCAATACACGTTGCTTTATTTGTAAATCAAACCCCTCTTCTCTACTGATCATATAGGAATGATTATTTTGGAACGGTATATTTTGCAAATAAGTAGCTATTGCGTTTGCACATCGAAAAGAAATTCCCTTTGACGTATCGTGTGATGACAATACACCATGTAACTTATCTAATAGCTCTAACTCTTCTTCAGAAAACACCTCAATCATCGCTTTATTCCTGACCCAATTCATGCGAAATTCTCCTGTAGTTACTTTCAGAGGTGGTTGTAATACAACTTTCTCTTGTTCCATACACATTTCACAAAACGGAATTTTTTGTAAAGTTATTAAATTCGTCCGATCTAATAATCGATCTGAGAGCTCTTTCGTTGTTTCATCAAAATTTACAGTACCGACAAAAATAATATTTTCTCCAATTTCAATTGTTGGTGGAATTAGATTTTCTTTTTCTTGTACACCTTCATATAAATTTAAAATACGGTTTTGCTTGTCAAGTTGAAGAACAGATAGAAATGGAGTAAACCAATGCTCAATATGTGACATATTCATTTCATCAAAAACTATGATATACAGCTGATTTTGATTTTCTTTTGCCTTCATTAACGCCCTAACTAATTTTGTTTCACTTTCAATAAAAGTACCATTTGGATGAAGGTAACCAAGTATATCATGTGGTTCTTGATACGATGGTGAAATCGGAATCCAAACCAATTCTTCTCCATACTGTAACCCAAGTGCTTCGGCATAAGCTTGCACAAAACGGGATTTCCCAACGCCCGGTATACCACCAAGAATCGTCAATATATCTGTTTTCACACTTATATGAAAATTATAAATGTCCGTTTCATCCAAATATAGCCCTTTATTATGCACAAAACTTTTTACATACTGTAAAAATACGGATTCACGCTCATCCCATTCCCATTCATCCTTTTGCACTTTTATTTCCTCTATTTCAACATGCTTACCTTCTTCAGTCATTCGCTTTTTTAATTGCTCATACATTTGATTGCTTACAAAATACAATTGATGTTCTACCGCTATTTCTACATGCTTCATCCAGTCATTAAAGTCTATATACTTACATTCCCGCTGCTGTTCAAAATATGCGATTGAACTAATTGATGATGACTTTAAAGATATATTTCCATATAACCTTCCATCGTGCCACAATAATTCGGGAGGCTCAAAGTCTTTCGGATATTTTGGCATTAGAAATGATAAATAACCATTTCCAAGTTTTCTTTCTAAAGACTTTCCTTTTTTGTAATCAGAAACTTTAGGTACTGGAATCATTTTATAGCTGTTTGCTATTTCTCGCGGTTCTTCTGCACAAATTAACTCCACGTATATATGTCCTCTCTCGTAATAGAGACGAAACATAACCAATTGCTTTTCTAATTTTCTTTTCTTTAATTCCAAAAAGACTTTTTCATTCTTTTTATTGCTACATAAACCTTCAAATACGTATGGTTCATTTTTTAATTGCTCTTGTAACGTGAATGGTATTGGAGATAGGCATTGTACAAAGAAATTCTCTCCATTCTTCTCTCCCACTGCTTTTGTAAATTTTCCGATAAACCTCATATAGTACATTCGTTTTATAAAACTTGGCTGAAGAGCTTTATGTAATTTCACCTTCGTCACCTTCTTTTTTCATACTATTCTTAGTGTATGAAAGAAACGAAAAACTAGAAACAAAAAACCTGACGTTATCCGCCAGGTTCAAAATGAAAACGTATATTAATGAGATGGAAATGCTTTTTTCTCTTGTAAAATGGCATTATGAGCAATTTTCATTTTAGCAAGTACATATCGTAATCGATCTTCAGCATTTTCATCTGTATTTTGCTGTAATTCTGCCAAATTCTCTACAGCACTCGCTAAATTTTCAATCACTCCTCGCAGTTCAGGATGATGATTAAAAAAAGATTCTTGCACTAATACTTTCCTTACTTCACTAGCTAACTCTACAATTCTGGTCAATTGTTCTTTTTCTTCCATTTTCATCCCTCCTGAATATATTATGTATTAAATATTCTCTAGCCAAAGAAAAAAGCCCTTTAAATGAAAAGGACTTTTACATTTTTATATTTCCAGTCAATAACATATAAAGAGATGTGACAGCTGCTACTACAATTGCCCACATTACATATCTCTCTATACCAGTAAAACAACGATTCCCTTTTTCTTTTCTTGCATACACGTAAACAATGATTCCGATTCCATATACAATTGAAACGAGCAATAAATTCTTCAAACCAGCTGCATAAATAAGCCATACAGAGTAAATAGAAGCAATTAAAGCTAGCGAACCGTTTTTTACTTTCGCATCTTTTAGTTCATTTGTAATGACTAATTTGAATTGGAATAACGCTGATAATAAATATGGTACTAAAATTGACGTTGACGCTATGAAATACATAATTTGATATGTTGATTCTGAAAACAGAACGATTATAAATATAATTTGGGCAACGCCATTTGAGATCCATAATGCCATATGTGGCGTTTGTTTTTTATTTGTTTTCGTAAAGACTTTTGGAAACACACCATCTTTTCCTGCTACGTGGGAGATTTCAGAAACAAGTAAAAACCAACCTATTAATGTACCTACAAGTGAAGCAACTAATCCGATATTAATCGCAACTGCGCCCCATGTCCCAACAACATGCTCTAATACATGTCCCATTGACGGAGTTTCTAAAACAGAAAGCTCTCCTCTTGTCATCGCTCCCATTGACAGGACAGAAATTAAAATATAAATAGACATTACTAAAATAAGTCCTAATACTGTCGCTTTACCGACATCTCGACTATTTTTTGCTCTTCCAGATAATACTACCGCTCCTTCAACCCCAATGAAAACCCAAAGAGTTACAAGCATTGTATTTTTCACTTGACCAAGTATAGAGGAAACTGAAATAGTTCCTTCTCCCCAAAAATCATGTGTAAATGTATCCCAGCGAAATGCTGTTACCATTACAACAATAAATAATACAATCGGAACTAATTTCCCGATTGTTGCAATCACATTCATAATTGACGCTTCACGAATTCCAAATAAAATTAGAAAATGAAGTGTCCATAATAAAAGTGATGCTCCAACGATAGACGCAACATTATTTCCGCCTTTAAAAATGGGGAAGAAATAACCTAATGTACTAAACAGTAACATGATTGTTGCAACGTTTCCTAAAATTCCTGCTAGCCAGTATCCCCAAGCGCTGTTAAATCCAATATATTCACCAAAACCAGCACGTGCATAACTATAAATTCCGCCCTCAAGCTCCGGTTTTTGTCTTGCTAACGTTTGATACACGAGCGCGAGTGGAATCATTCCCATCGCTGTAATACACCAGCCAATTATTATAGAGCCGCTATTTGCTCCTACTGCTAAATCATGCGGTAAACTAAAAACACCGCCACCAACCATTGTTCCGACTACTAATGCAATTAACGGAAAAAACCCTAACTTCTTTTCTATTTGTACCACCCCATCTGTCATTCTAGGTGTTATGTTCGTTCAACTATTAAAGTCACCTTTTTCTCTAATAGACGTTTCTCTTATATTTTTTCAGGAAAACATTACTTATTCTAAAAGAAAATGAAGAAAAATGGAATACTTTTTTGAAAAAATGTATAAGTATGCACAAAAAAACCGTTCATTTTGTAATGAACGGTCATTTCATACATATAAATTTGTATATTTCTTGTAAAATTAACGAAGTAAATTCTCTTTTTGTAAAAATTGTTTCGCAACTTCTTCACTACTTTGTCCATTCACATTTACTTCATAATTCATTTTTCGCATTTCTTCATCTGTAATCTTCCCAGATAATTTATTTAATACTTTTTCAAGTTCAGGATATTTCTGTAATGTCTCTTTTCTTAATAATGGTGCACCTTGATATGGTGGGAATAACCCTTTATCATCTTTTAGTACTTTAAGTCTGTACTGCTCCAACTCACTATCTGTTGAATATGCATCGATTACGTTAACATCCCCTGATTGAATTGCACTATAACGTAGTTTCGGTTCCATCGTTTTCACATTTGAAAACTTATAGTTATATAATTTTTGCATTCCTTTATAACCGTCTTCACGATCAACAAATTCTAATGTGAATCCTACTTTCGCATCCTGTGCAATTTTTCCTAAATCAGAAATTGTATTTATATTATTTTGAGCTGCTATTTTTTTCGGCATAGCTAATGCATATGTATTGTTATACTCCATCGGCTTCAACATGGCTATATTAAATTTCTTTTCCATTCCTATCCGAGCTTGTTCATATACTTCATCACGATTTGTACTTTTCGGTTCTTCCTTCACGAAAGTAGATAAAGCTGTTCCTGAAAACTCTGGGTATATATCTACTTCTCCTGATTTTAACGCTTCAAATACAAACGCTGTTTTTCCAAGACCTGGTTTTAATTCTACATGTAAATCGGTATCTTGTTCAATAAGCTGCTTATACATTTGAATTAAAATTTCAGGTTCTGATCCAAGTTTGCCCGCAATAACAATATCTTTCTTTTGTGTATTCCAAAGAAATGGAGCGGCGACCATTACAAGAGTGATGCATATCGTCAATATAACACGCTTAGAAGAGCGTTTTGGTTGTTCAAGTATGCGAAGTACTACATCAAAGAATAAAGCGAGTAACGCGGCTGGTACGGCCCCTAAAATGATAAGCGTATGATCATTCCGATCGATACCAAGTAATATGAGTTTACCGAGCCCACCAGCACCTATAAGAGCTGCTAATGTCGCTGTTCCAACAATTAATACCATCGCCGTACGAATACCGGCCATAATAATTGGTAATGCAAGAGGAAGCTCTACCTTCCACAGTCTTCTCCAGCTATTCATCCCCATAGCTCTCGCTGCTTCAATTAAAGATTCATCTAACTCCCGTATTCCTGTATATGTGTTTCGCAAAATAGGTAATAGTGCATACACAACTAATGCGATAATAGCGGGAAGTTTTCCGATTCCTACTAACGGAATTAAAAGTCCGAGCAACGCAAGTGATGGGACCGTCTGCATAACTGCAGAAGTTCCTATTATAAACTCAGCCATTCTTTCTTTTCTCGTTAATAAAATGCCAAGCGGTACCGCAATAATTACTGCAAAAAATAATGAAATAAGCGATATTTGTAAATGCTCACTTAATGCACTTAACAATTCTATTTTTCGTTCTTGAAACGTTTGAATAAAATCAATCACTGTTTAGCCTCTCTCCTTCATTTGTTCAACTATGTAATTGACAATATGACGACTTGTTAATGCTCCAACATATTGACCATTTTCTTCAACCGGCACTGACTCTTCAGCTAGTAAGCGAATAAGTGCTTCTTGTAAAGGAGAATGCAAAGATAAAGCCGTCCCTTCAACTCGTGTGCGATCGTCTAGCGGCATTACATCTCCTATATTCATGCCCTCATACCAAGGTCGTCCACGATTTCCAATGAACTCCTCTACAAATTCATTTTTTGGATTATTTATAATTCCTTCTGGTGTATCTAATTGAACAACTTTTCCTTCTTTCATAATACAAATACGATCTCCAAGTGATAATGCTTCTCGCATATCATGGGTTACGAACACGATTGTCTTTTGAATCTTTTTTTGCAATTGTACGATATCTTTCTGAAGCTGCTCCCTACTTAACGGATCTAGCGCACTAAATGGTTCGTCCATAAGAACGATTTTCGGGTTTGCGGCCAATGCCCGTACGACACCAACGCGCTGCTTTTGTCCCCCTGACAATTCATCAGGCATCCGATCGCGATATACGTCTGGATCTAGCCCAACCATCCGTAACAATTCATCGACACGCGCTTTTATTTCCTCTTTGCTCCACTTTCTCATTTCAGGAACAACTGCAATATTTTCAGCTATTGTCATATGCGGAAACAAAGCGATTTGCTGCAACACGTATCCTATATTCCAACGCAATTCGTTTATATTATATTGTTGAATATTTTTTCCATCGATTAAAATCGATCCTTCAGTCGTTTCAATTAAACGATTAATCATCTTCATTGTCGTTGTTTTCCCGCAACCACTCGGACCAATAAGGACAAAAAACTCTCCCTTTTTAATTTCTAAATGCAATGAATCCACTGCTTTCGTGCCATCTTCATACGCTTTTGACACATGATTAAATTGAATCACAAATACAACTCCTTTAATGTTGTTTCCTTTATTTTGATGGAAGATGAAATTCATTTCAAATGATACGCATTATTCCACAAAAAAAGAGCTCCCATTTGAGCTCTAACGGTCGAACAATATTGTTTTCATTATTGCAGCATATTCACGTACATACATTTTCCTCTTAGAACGCATTGGTGTTTCAGCAGCTAGCGCCTCCATCTTCATGCCTAAACGCTTTGCAATTATTTTCGTTCTATATAAATGATACGTATTACTCACAACTACCGCATGTTTCACATCATACAAATCCATACTAAACTTTACATTCTCATACGTATTTGTAGATTGATCTTCTATTAAAATACGACTCTCATCTATACCACGCGCCATTAAATAATTTCTCATACTATGAGCTTCCGGTATATCTTCATCTTCCCCTTGACCACCTGAAACAATTACTTTCGCTTCAGGATGGGAAACTAAATATTCCAACGCTACATCCAAACGGTTTTGAAGAGATAAAGACGGTCTATCTCCAAATAACTTTGCGCCTAATATAAGAACGTATGGAGAGTGATTACTCAATTTTTCATGAGCAACATTTTTCATTCGAAACGTCATATAAAGAATGTATAGTGGTGGTAATAATAAGATTATAAGCAAGATCCATTTGTTCATAAATAAGTTTGCACTCCGATACGATAAACTTAACTAAATCTATACAATTCAATCAAATTTACACGAGTTAGTGCTTCATCGTGTTCTCGCAACCCCGAAGGGACGAGGGGTATAACACTCCACACGAGGCAGTATCGTTACCTCCTATTATCAAGCATTTATTTTACCCATCTTGATAAATTTATCGCAGCATTTACATCCCTATCGTGATGGCTATTGCACCCAACACAGTCCCATTCACGAATCTTTAAACTCCACTGTCCTTCTGGTTGAACTGAATGGTCGTATTTAATTCCGCAACATGAGCAAATCTTGCTTGAAGCGAACCATTTATCAGCTTTTACATACTCAATGCCGTACTTCTCACACTTGTATGATAAACATTGAAAGAAGAAGTTTAATTTTTGAAAGGAAAATGCTTTCGATAGTTTTTTGTTTTTTAACAGGTTTGAGATAGATAAGTCTTCCACAACAATCCTCATTGGTTTGGTTTTCACCAATTTAGCTGTTGCTTGATGGATATGGTTATTTCGGATATTCATAATTTCCCTAGATAACCGCAGGTGCTCAGCTTTAGCTTTTTCATATCCGGCAGATTGAATTTTTACACCTTTTTTAAATCTCCTAGACATATCTCTTTGTGCTGACTTTTTCCTTTTCAAAAGTTTTTTAACCTTGGCATCTTTGTTTATATTTCGTTCTTTCATACCATTAGAAGCTACAAAAAGCTCTTTTAAACCAACATCCACACCAATCGACTCATCGGTTAGTTCTTGGGATTCAAAGTCTTCTTGGAACCCTACACTAACCCACCAGTGCCGACCATCAAAGGTAACTCTTGGATTGGATGTTTTTTTGTTTCTTGGTAGTTGTTGGCTTGTTTTCACTTCTCCAATGGACTGAATATGAACTACTTTCTTTCCTATAATCAGCCTTTCATAATTGGCATAAAATCCTTGGATTAAATCTTTTTTGGATTTATAAGAAGTGTGATAACCATTTTTGTACTTTTTGAACGAATGTTTCCTCGCCTTATCAAAATCTTTTGAAGCCTGTTTGGGAACTTGTGCGTTGATGTCTTTTAACCACTCATATCTCTTTCGCTTCTTGATCTTTGTAAATCGTTTCTGTAAAGCTAACTGTGAAACAGATTTTCCAAATAGCTTATAGTATCTATCACTCATTCTTTTACAATAGTTATAAGCAAATCTTGCAGCACCAGCATGGTTTCTAAGCACTTTTTCTTGTTCAGGCGTTGGAATTAGTCTAACTTTCTTCGCCAATATCATCAGAATGTAACTCCTTTAATGAAAGATTTGTTCTTCTGAATCGTAGCGTGTTCCACCAGCATTCTCCTGAGACTACTCGGATGCAAACCTGTTAATTCTGATACTTGACTAACTCGTGAAAATTTCATTATTATTCTTACCTCATTGAATCTACCGTAGCACATACGTTCGATATATTCAATGAGGTTTGATAGATTTAATTAAATTTATCTCGTTCAACTAAGGGCGCAATTCCTTAGCCAGTTCTCTTATGAACTTCTCATGTTTTCACATGAGCGCAGACTATATGTTTATCTCTTTAGAGATAGAGGATTTTTCCACCACCATAGGCTTGTGATGTACTCTCGTCAGTTATACGAGATAGTCGTTGAACGTTCATCCTATCCATTTTGACTTAGATGATTCGAGGCGGAAGACCCATTGTTCTAATGTTTAGGATTTAACCTTGCACCATCTGATTGATTTTTTCTGCTTTCGCAACATTCACGCTCACCATTTCTAGCCACGTTGTAGTTCAATCAGCTTTAGGGATTGTCCGCAGTTAACCCTCACTACTAGCCAATCACTTGACTAGCAGGGCTTACTGATATACTTAATTAACTTTCGTTATAATTGGTTAAATAAATCGTAACAGTTAGTTACCCTTTCTTTTTATTATATGACAGTTTGTCAATCTAAGTGCGACAGTTCCTCCTGAAACGCTTCGTGGGCAGTTTTCCAACCTAAACATTTTCTTGGCCTTTGATTAATAAGAAGTAGCGCTTGATTCAATTGTTGTTGTGAAACAAGGCTCAAATCGGTTTTTTTCGGATAAAACTCACGCAATAGGCCATTTGCGTTTTCATTACTTCCACGTTGCCAGGAAGAATAAGGATCGGCAAAGAACACTGCTATTTTCAAGTCATTTTCTACTCGTTGATAACACGAAAATTCTTTTCCCCTATCAACAGTAGCGGTTTGAAATGCAGTGGATGGATACATAGAAGTAAGCTGTTTGA
>NZ_NWUW01000040.1 GCF_002746455.1 Bacillus fungorum
TTCCTTTCTTTTGGTGATTTGGTTGTGGTGACTTAATTATATCAAAGTTGGACGATTCTTTTTTATGTTTTATGCAAAAAAAGAGGTTGCCCAAAAGTAACTATTCAGCTACTTTTGGGACAACCTCTTTTTAATTTACAAATTTTAATAATAAACGTAACTTATTCCATGGATTATAAAATATAAATCATAAACTTTTATTTCTCCTTAATATCAACTTAATAAAAAATAATTCCTCAATTGATTTCTCACAAAAATATAACCCTTCCTGGAGTTAGTATAGTCATATGGACACAACTTAGTTAAGTCCTTACAATGGATTTCAAGGAGGAAGTGTCCGTATGACAAACAAGAAATTTAATGAAGAGTTTAAGAAAATGGTAGTTGAATTATACCGTTCAGGACAATCTGTAAAAGAATTAAGCAGCGAGTATGGCGTATCAGAAGTAACCATTTATAAATGGATTAAAGCATATTCTCCTATCACATCAGTTGATGAGGATGAAATGACACTAGAAGATCTAAAACGAATGAAAAAAAGAAATGCTTCGTTTAAAAGAGGAGAATGAAATTTTAAAAAAGGCTATGGCCATATTCGCGAGAAAATAAAAGATACAGAATTACACCAATTTATTGATTGTCAAAAGGAAACGCATTCTGTTCATAAGATGTGTCAAACTCTTGGGATAGCAAGAAGTTCTTACTACCAATCTCATCATAAAACAGAGGCAAAGCGTAGTCGTGAAAATAAAGAATTAACTAAAAAAATTAAACAAATTCATCAAGATAGCGAAGAGCGTTATGGTGCACCAAAGATTCATCAAACACTATTGGAACAAGGGTTACAATTAAGTATAAAACGTGTGCAACGACTTATGAAAAAAGAAAATATTCGCTCCATTATCTTAAAGAAATATAAACCACATTCATCAAAATCGACTGTAGAAGAGCGAATAAATCTACTAAAACAAGACTTCTCTACAACGACCATTAATGAAAAGTGGGTAGCGGATATTACCTATATTCACACCCAAAAAGATGGCTGGTGTTACCTAGCATCTGTGATGGATTTGTATTCTAAAAAAATTATTGGGTATTCATTTTCACGAAATATGACAACGAACCTTGTGGTAAAAGCGTTGAAAAACGCTTACTATACACAGAAACCACAAAAAGGTCTTATTCTACATACTGATTTAGGAACACAATATACAAGTCAGGAATTTCAAACCTTACTCGCGAATTACAACATAAAGCCCTCTTTCAGCAAGAAAGGCTGTCCATATGACAACGCTTGTATTGAGTCGTTTCATGCCATTTTAAAGAAAGAAGAAGTATATCGTACAAAATATATCTCGTTTGAAGAAGCAAACTTAGCGCTATTTCAATACATTGAGGGATTTTATAATCGTAAGCGAATCCATATTAGCATTGGTTATAAAACTCCTCAAGCAATAGAAAATCTGGCTACAAGAGTAGCTTAAATTTAACTTTTTTGTGTCCAAAATATTGACTCAAATCCAATGTTTTTAATAGTTGACTGCTTAGATTAAACACCTAAACTGAAGAGTTTATTTTATTTTTCCACGTTTATCTCTTAAGTACAAAAACACAAATTAATCATTAGCATATATACAAAAAGTAAAAACACCCATCTTTCAGATAATTAACAATAATACATTTACTGAATTTTTTCCCTCTATCTTAAATACTAAAATAGTAATTATTACGTCACCCCTAAAGCTAATAATCTTTTGATAACTTCAAGAAAGTGATTAAGCAATAAAAATATTTTGTACTATATTCATAGTAGAAATTATCTATACTAAATTTTTCGTATATACATTATCAATTTACACTTCGCCCTGCCAATGTTACATTGAATAAGAAGATAGTTTCTCATATGCGAACCATCTCAAGACGTTTTTGAGAAACATACTCCAATCCTATACGCGAGAGCAATACTATGTCGACACTCAAACGAGTGTCTTTTTTTATGAATTTTAAAAAATAAAACCATCTCTTTTAGATGGTTTATCTACACACATTTCTATATATTTTTATACAGCTGGATAATAGATGGTCATACTTAACCGAGTTAGCGTTCTTCCGGAATTATGATAAGAGTGCAGCCTATCTGCCTTAAAGCGAATTGCATCCCCTCTATTTAATTTATATTGACAATCATTTATTTCAATTGTCAATTCTCCTTCAAACACCGTTATAAATTCTTCGGTCCCTTCTTTATGACCTTCCGAACTTAATTTTCCTTCTGTTTCAATTTCAACCGTATAGATTTCAAAGTTCCTATCATCTTGGAAAGGAAAAGATGGATACACTTTATATCTCCCATTGTCTTCTGATAATACTTGGATATCATTTCGTAAAACAATTTTCGTATCCGGTTGCGGATTATTGATTAAAGAAGTAAAAGACACTTTCAAACCATTAGCAATTTTCCATATCGTTGTTAATGTTGGACTTGACTCTCCTCGTTCAATTTGTCCAATCATCGTTTTACTCACACCTGTTAATTGGGAAACTTTTTCTAAACTTAATTTTTCCTTCTCTCGTATTGTCTTTAAATTTTTCGCCAGAATAAGTTGAATTTCTTCCATAAGAAACACTCCTACACTATATACAATATAACGACCATTATGTATAATAAAAAGCACACGTTATATTGTTCTTTTCGGTCATTATAACACACAAAATAATTAGGGGGTTTTGAAATGCCTATATTTTCTTTTTTGTTATTTGTTTTTCTAAGTAGCTTCACACCCGGACCTAACAATTTTTTAGCTATGACATACGCCAATCAACATGGTTTAAAAAGGAGTATGCAATTTTGCTTTGGAGTAGCTTTCGGCTTTTTTATCCTCACTTCCTTATGTAGTTTCTTTAATATTGTACTAATTAATATCCTACCTATAATCGAATTCCCTTTAAAAATTTTAGGTGTAGCATATATGCTATATTTAGCTTTTAAAATTCTCACTAGTAAAACTAGTACAGATCCCGATGAAAAATATAATAAAAATTTATTTACAGTGGGGATTTTTCTTCAGTTTGTTAACCCTAAAGGGATACTATTCGGACTAACTGTAGTATCAACTTTTATTCTCCCTTACTACAATTCCTATTCAATTTACCTACTGTTTTCATTATTTCTAGGTGTAGTCGGGTTAATGAGTACATTTAGTTGGAGCTTATTTGGTTCCATGTTTCAAAAACTTTTATTAAAGCATACTAAATCATTTAACATCATTATGGCCATTTTATTAGTTTTCAGTGCTATTTCAATTGTAGTCAATTAAATTCAAATTCTAACTTTCTTTTTTATAGTATGTTCTAAAAATATAGCTGAGATGCCCAATGAATCTCCCACATACATGCATTACTTATTTAGTTTTAGGCCGGAGCCCCTTATATTTATTCTTATACATTCGGGATAGAAATTTTAAAAAGAGGATTACTCATTAAAAGTAATCCTCTTTTTTGGGCCGATTGGTTTTTAAATATTCTGTTCCACTAAACTAAAATCTTTACTTAACTTCATACCACCAACCTTTACGATCAAGGTAATCCGTCATTCCTTTAAGTTGCGCATCTGAAGTTGGTTCAGAGATAAAATATGTTAGACCATCAGATTGTAAGATGAAATTAGCTGTCATTTTTAGGGACGTTAACGCTCCCATTACATCAGGTGTTTCATACGGTGAAAAAGCTCCTGATTGAATGATATTTTTTTTGGATGGCGGAGTTGTCCCACCAGATTGCCCAGTTAATGCATAAACAATTGAATTTGCAATCTTATCTGGATTCCATTTTGCCATATCTGCTTCATTATCGATAAATCCAAGTTCAATTAAGATTGCAGGTGCTTTCGTATTTGCTAACACATAAAGGTCTTTTCGTTCCTTTGCACCTCGATTTAACCAGCCAATATCTTTTGAAAGTTGTGCTGCTATCTTTGCTGATAAAGCTTGTTGGTCATAGTACAGAACTTCAACACCATTAGCTTTCGTATCATATGAGTTTAAGTGAAATGAAACTACTAAGTCTACATCATGTGAGTTTGTTTTTGATACAATGTTATTTAAATTTTGTGCTTGTGTTGTCCCTACTTCATCAGTATCATCATAAACTGTATGCCCTAATGCTCTTAATTTAGCAGCAACTGCATCCTTAACTTGGCGATCCATAATGTGTTCTTTCCGATTTCCATAATTCGCACCCTGGACAATACTATTGTGACCACCATGTAAACTATATCTAGCCATTGTTCAACATCCCCTTTTTTATTACTATATTCAAAGCTCGTCTTATTGTCCGGTCAAATATCCAGTACAGTTCCTGCAAATAATAAATAGGGCGCTAATTTATTTTTTTAGACGAAAAGCTCAAAAATAATAACCTCAACTAACACTTTAAGTTGCGGCATTTACTTTTTTTATCATTCATTTTAAAATCTTTTTATTATAATACAAAAATACGCTATAATATAAGTTATTGTTCTTTAGGAATTGTTACAGCATTTTTTTCTTTCTTTTCCTTAATAAAAGATTTCCGCAATACTTCAAAAAGTTTCTTTTTGGGGAGCTTTGCAATCTTAACAAGCTTTATATTATTATTAACTCACGCTTTAGAGTTAACTCCTATACTTCTCTATTCAGCCCAGATGGCTCTTGAGATTATTACAATACCACGGAAATTATTTCTTCGATCTGTCACTGAAGTTTCTAGTATTTGCTAACAATTCGTGTATCTAAAAAATTTTTAACTCTATATTTCTAATTATCTTTACAAATATAAAAATGCGGTTTCTCCTTTCTAGAGAAACCGCACCATATCAAAGTTCTTATTATATTTTAAACTGACTCGTATACAAATCAAAGTAAAACCCTCTATCTTCCATAAGAGATTCATGATTCCCTCTTTCCAAAATACTTCCATCCTTTATAACAAGGATTCGATCTGCTTTTTCAATCGTTTTCAGTCGATGAGCGATTACAAAACTTGTTCGGCCTCTCATTAAATTGTTTAGTC
The DNA here is from genome assembly GCF_002746455.1 of Bacillus fungorum. GTDB lineage: Bacteria > Bacillota > Bacilli > Bacillales > Bacillaceae_G > Bacillus_A > Bacillus_A fungorum. Next base: position 5,050 of record NZ_NWUW01000040.1, read on the forward strand.
CTTCTTGAATTTGTAATTCTGTTCTCGTATCAATATTAGAAGTTGCTTCATCAAGAATTAATATATCTGCATCTGCTAAAATTGCTCGTGCAATCGCAAGAAGTTGTTTTTGTCCTTGACTTAAATTCGATCCTTCTGAAGCAATTTTTGTTTCATATTGATTCGGTAAATGCTTTATAAAAGAATGTGCAGATGCTGCCTTAGCTGCATTGATTACTTCTTCATCACTAGCATCTAATCGACCATAACGGATATTATCCATAATCGTCCCAGCAAATAAATACGTATCTTGTAAAACTACTCCTATTTTACTTCGTAACGAATTCATATCATAGTCTTTTATATTTTTTCCATCGATATGAATTTGTCCTTGCTGTATATCGTAAAAGCGCGTTAGCAAATTAATGATTGTTGTTTTGCCCGATCCAGTTGGACCAACTAAAGCAATTGTCTCCCCTGGCTGCGCCTTAAGACTCACATCTTTTAAAATCGTTTTATTTTCCTCATAGCCAAATGAAACATTCTCGAGTGCAACGTGCCCTTGTAAATTTTGTACAATGAATGCATCTTTTTTATTTTTGATTTCCGGTACTTCATCCATAATTTCAAAGACACGTTCTCCACCAGCAACTGCCGATTGAATCGTATTCATTAAAGTTGCGAATTGACTGAGTGGTCTTGAGAATTGACGAGAATAATTAATAAAAGCCGCAATAACACCTACTGTTGTCATTCCATTTAAAACCATTACTGATCCAGTCCCAATTACCAGTCCCATACCTAAGTTGTTAATAAAGTTCATACTCGGAAAAATAAAAGCTGAAAATGTATCCGCCTTCGTAGCTGATATTCTTAGTTGTTCATTAATTTTATTGAAATTTTGTACGGTTTCTTTTTCTTTCCCGTATAACGTTGTAACATCCGCTCCTGTTATAGCTTCCTCAATAAATCCATTTAATTCTCCTAAATCTTTTTGACGCTTTGCAAAGTTTTTACCACTATAAGCAACTAGTTTTTTTGTAACGAAAAACATAATAGGTACTGTAATTAAAGTAACAATTGCTAAAATCCAATCTAATGCGAACATCGCAATCGTTACACCTATAAAAGTTAATGCTGATGAAATAATTTGTACGACACTTTGTGTCAACGCTTGATTCAAATTATCTATATCATTTGTCACACGGCTCATTAAATCCCCTTGGGAACGTACATCAAAGAACCGTAAAGAAAGCGTTTGGATTTTCTCAAAAATATCTTGGCGTATTTTTTGTATTGTTTTTAATGCAACGTTAACCATGACGAATGTTTGTAACCATGTTAACAATACTGTTACACCGTAAATCGCGATAAGTAATAAACACATTCTCGCCGTACCGTTTAAATCTTTCGGTACAATATATTGATCTATAATTACTCCCATTAAATACGGACCTAATAGCCCAAGTAACGTCGTAACAAATACTAAAAATATAACGAACGTAAGAGCAGCCTTTTGATACCCCATATAGTTCCATACTCTCATTACAGTTCCTTTCGTATTTTTAGCTTTCCCCATCTTTGCCGCATTACGTCCACCTTTATTAGCAAATTGCCCTTGAAAATTACGCATGTTCTTTCCCACCTTCTTTATATAAATTACCACCTTGGGAAAGATAAATTTCTTGATATACCTCACATTGTTCTAACAGTTCTTCATGTGTACCATCACCAACTAATTCACCGTTATCTAAAACGAGAATTTTATCAGCATCTATTATTGATGAGATTTTAGAGGCAATTAATAATGTTGTTGTTCCTTTATATTCTGTTCTTAATGCCGATTGAATGTTAGATTCTGATTTAGCATCAACTGCTGATGTAGAATCATCTAATACAAGAATAGATGGCTTTCTTACAAGCGCTCTTGCAATTGATACACGTTGTTTTTGTCCACCCGATAAATTCGTCGCACCTTGTGTTAAATGATATTGATACGAATCTTCCAGCTTGTTAATAAACTCAGTTGCACAAGCTGATGAAGCCGCTACTTCCAGTTCGTCCTTCGTTGCATCTTCTTTACCATAACGTAAGTTCTCTTCTATACTACCTGAAAACAACAATGCCTTTTGAGGTACAAAACCGATTGAAGCACGAAGTTTTTGTAAATCATACGCCTTAACATTTATTCCATCTATGCATATTTCACCTTGGTCAACATCGTATAAACGTGGTAACAGTTTTGCTAACGTGGATTTACCACTTCCTGTAGAACCGATAATCCCTACTTTTTCACCTTTACATATGCTAAATGAAATATCTTTTAATACATATTCGTTATTTTTCGTGTAACTAAAGCTAACATTTTTAAAGTCAATATGTCCCTCGACTTGCTTAGGTAGAAGAGCATTTGTTTCGCTCATAATATCAACCTCAGTATTTAAAACTTGCTGTACACGGTCCGCAGACGGAAATGCTCGCGCGATCTGCATAAATACCATACTTATAGACATAAGTGACATTAAAATAATATTCAAATAGTTTATAAACGCTAATATAGCTCCTACTTGAAGAGTTCCATTAAATACTTTTTCTCCACCAATCCATAATGTTGCGACAATCCCGGCGCTTACGACTAACATAATGATTGGCATCATTATGGAAATAAGCTGCACCGCTCGAATATTTATCTTCGTTAAATTTGTATTAACTTTTCCAAACTGAGTGATTTCATATTTTTGTCTTACATACGCTTTAATAACACGTACTCCAGATAAATTTTCTTGTAACTTTGTATTCACTTTATCTAATGCTTCTTGCACCTTTTTGAACGTCCCGCTCGCTTTACTTGCAATAAATATAATCGCAAGTAATAAAATTGGAACGACTACGAGTAATATAGGAAATAACTCGCGCGCTGTCACAAAAACAATTATTATACTTCCGATAAATAACAAAGGACCACGAACAAGAACACGTAATGTCATCGTCATCGCCGATTGAATAGAAGTAATATCATTTGTCACAATCGTTAATAATTTCCCAGTTCCAAATGAATCACGATTTTCACTAGAAAATGTTTCTATTTTCGCAAATACATCTTTTCGTATGTCTGTAGCGAAATTAACAGCTGCTTTTGTAGAATACATCATGCACCCAAGTCCTCCAACTAAACCGAGTGCTGCTGCGCCTATCATTAGAAGCCCCATTTTTATTACATAATGCATATCCCGATTTGCTATCCCAACATCAATAATATGTTGCATAATAGTCGGTTGAATTAAGTCCATCGCAACCTCAAGTACCATAAATAGTGGTCCAATAATAGCGAAGAACATGTATGGTTTTAAATACTGTAATAATTTACGAAATGATTTCATACATAATCTCCTTTTTCCTATAAAATTACCAATTAATAATTCATACCCTCCTTACTTAAGCCATATAATTTATTATTTTTTTATTACTTCCATTATATTATGTAAATTAATATTTAACATTATTAAATGATAAGCATTAATGACTTTTCGGTCAATAAATGTGCTTTGTATTATATAAATACAAAAACCGCATTCTTAATGAAAAGAATACGGTTTATTATCTATATTTCTTCAATTATAAAATCTAAAAACTCAGTCTCAAATCCATTGTTTTTAGAAGGACTACACGTGTAAAAACCTATTTTAACAGGTTTATTTCCTATATCCTCCATCAAATGAGCGATTCTTATTTGTTCCCATTGATGGCTCTTTTTCACATATATTGTATAATCACCACGTTTACGAACAATTCGAAAACGAAGTCGTTGGGTGGCTAATTCTGTTGGAAAGTCTTGTGTTGACCAATCGGAATATCCATTATTCGTTACGACAGCTCCTAAATGAGATGGACCATCTGGAATATATTCTAATGAAGTTTTCAACCAACACTTTTCCGAAATCATAACAAAAAGACCTGCTTGATCGAATTTTGAATTTGGATTCATACGCAATTGAACTTCAGCTTGAAAGTTTGTCATCATCTCAGTATAAAAAACATGACCATTCATTACTTCAAAACCATAATGTGTTTTAAGCCAAAAATCTGTTTCAGCTTTCGAGCGGACAATAAACGCATGATTGTCATTAAGCTTATAATATTCAGGTGCATTCATTATAGTAAGTTGCTCAATATGTTCTGGTATATGTGATATTTTCATAGTTCCTCCATAATAAAGCATCTATATGCATATTTAAAATTCTACTAATACTGGGAATTTATAACCTTTCAAATCCAACTCTCTTTTACTTCGAACCATTAAATACTTAGTAGACTGTAATTCTGTAAATTGTACATCCTCAATTCCTAATTGATCTGGAGAAAAATAAAATTCGATTTCTGTAAATCTTTCAGCAATTTCCCCGCATATTTCATCTAAAACTGGAATTACTGGTGCAAACACTCCATATAATTTCAACTTTTCATTATCTACTTCATACACAATTAGAGCATCTAGTTTCTCTGAATAATACAATTTCGCATTCCATTCCGAGTCATACATATTCAAATAAAACGAAGGATGGAAGTTTAATGTTGAAAAATTATTTGAAAGTCTTTGGCTACTATCTATAGTTTCATGTATTAACTTTCTATCATCTTCCATATAATAATCTAACTTTCTAAGTAAGGAATTATTATTATTCTTTTTATCATATGGAATAGTCATCAAATACTCCTGCACAACTTTAAAACCAAATGATGCATATAGTTCAGGTTTTTCCGTAAACAATAATGTACATTCACATTTCTTATCGATTTCTTCTATCATTTTACTCATTAATTGTTTCATGAGTCCTTGTCTACGAAAATTAGGATGTGTCATTACGGATTGAATGCCCGCTGCATTTATTCTTTCACCATTGATTATCAATGGTAGTGAAAATGCTGCAACATTTGCAATGGCTTTATCTTCTTGTAAAAATGATAAAGCTTTATATGTATCATCCCAATAACCTCTCTCTGAAAAATCCTTCAATGTTTGACTTGTAATCCCAAACACTTCTTCAAATAAAGGAAATAACTGCTCTCTTTTCGGTTCTTCTAATAGAAGTTTTTCAAAATTTTCAACATTCCCCATGTTGTCCCTCCATATGTAAATTCCATCAAATTAGATGTAGTTATATAACCTGCTCTTAAAGTAATAGGTCTTACCAATCAATATACTATCATAAAATATAAAAAAATAGTCTAATTAATTTTATGTTTTGACTATTCGAAAATAAGTCGAATAAATCAATATTAGGATTTTTGAATATTAATAAGTTTATTATATGAAAATAGTGCTTTCTAATTCGTTTTTACTAATAGAAATGCACCATTTATAAATAATATTTTTTTCCTTCTAGTCTTTCCTTCGTATTCATTTCTTCTCCTCTCATTCGCTTTTCAAATGTATTTCTCCAACTAGTAGAAAGCGCCTGTACTTCTAAGATCATTTTTAACCCTTCCATATTTTGTTTTTCCTTATGCATGATACGATTAGCAAATGCTACTGTAACACCTTTCGGATCAAACTTCAGTAACTTTAACGTATCAACAGGTGATACCCACCCTTCTTTTAATACGCGAAAATAAAACCCTGTATATCCTGTTTCTTGAAAATATAGTGGTAACTTAGGGATATTATATTTCTTCGCTAATTTAAAACAAGGTTGTCTTGGCTGCGTTACTTGTACAATTGCTTCTCCCATTTGAAATGTATCACCAATACAAACATCCTCTTCACGCATACCTTTAATTGTTATATTTTCTCCAAAGGCTCCATACACAAGAGCCTGATTCAATTCTTTTTCCCAGTATGGATAGTGATCACCAGTATAAACACAAACTGCTTTATCTACTCCTCCATGATGAACTAAGTCCGCTTGTCCATCTCCATTAAATTTTACAAAGGATAAAAATACTGGTTCCTTTACTTGTTTTTTATTAATGCCTGTTTGAATTACCTTTCCACCGTATGTAATCTCTTTTGGTAATCCTATATTTAAAGATAATAATTGATATTCATTTGTCATTCTATTTCCTCCTTTTAACTGAATTAATTACATCTCATTGTCAAAAATTCAACTTTAAACCAAAACCAATTTTAGAAATTAGTACGATGGAATCTTTAATCCAAATGGTCTCAAAAGGAATGGGAATTACAGTATTACCAAAACCGTATATAGACTTTTTACAAAATAAAAATATTCAAGCTATTAAAATAGAAAATCCTACTCCAACTATAGATATAGGACTTATTTATCGCAAAGATAAATATATGTGCGCTGCAACTCAAGAATTCATTAAACAATTGAAAATAAAACTGTCAAAATACCGCCAAAGTGAAACCAATATGCGAACGAATTAAAAATTATAAGTGAAAAGAAACAAATTGAAGTTAATGCACTCTTCAATCCTTTTATTTCTGCTTTTTTTCTTTTTTGATACGCGATATACATGGAAACGGCTAGAAAAATGATAAGAACAATCGTTAACAAAATTTTTAGCATCGGTAATTCCTCCAGTATAAATAACCCCTTCGGTACTACCATCTTATCCCATTTATCCCTTTGGAATCAATTTATTATTCTCTTCTCTCCAAAAATCAGTATAAGTTTTATTTTCGAAGTTTACATTCACCTCAGAAAAAGGAAGACTCTCTCCAGCCTCCAACGAGTACCAGTCATTTAAAAGTGGTGATCCGAAACAAATATTCATTGTGCATTCATGTAAATCAAATAATACGGAATGTAAAGTTCCAAACCATTCTTCATAATTATGTACTGTCAGCCCAGTAGGATACTCTTTTTCTACTAATCCTTTTAAAGACTCCAGACTCACTAGTTCATTTCGATTTAAATGTTCATAAATCTAGATGGATTTCACCCGTTTTACAATCGTTTCTTTCCTTACTAGAAAAAGACTAAAAAGTGCAAAAAGAGAGTAACTGCCTAATAAGCACTTACTCTCTTCTAATATTATCTTATTTATTAGTCTGTCCCCCGCCTGCAATTAATTGACTACCCGAATATGTACCCTTTTGCATAAACACTTGATTAATTAACTCTTTTTGTTCCGCTTCTGACATTACTCCTTTTCCTTCACCTAAATTCCCGCTTTGTAATTTCCAAATCTTGTTGTGATCCGAATCAATCTTTTCATATTTACCTTGTTTCCATCTCTCTAAAATGTCTGCATATGTATTTCCTTGCACAAGATCATTGCTCTTTACAATATCAAGTAAGCTTTCAATACGTTCTTGTGTGATAAAAATATAGCCCCACTTTTGATCAGCTTTCGTTTTTTGATGTGCCATTTCATGTAATGCTGTCTGTATGTTCTCATCTGTCCATTTAAAACTTTTATTAAATCCGCTATTTGGTAATGAATAATTACCATTTTCTAAAAGCTTTGCATCTTCAGCTTTTACATTACTATCAGCTAACACTTCTACTGCTGGAGCGGCTGGTGATGCCTTTTTCGCAGCTGGTTTACTATTATTCAAATAATACAGCATACCATATGTTAAACCTACTCCGATTACCGCCATGCCAGCTATAATTCCAATTATTTTAAAGAATGTTTTCATCTTGCTTGTTTCCTCCCACATATCCCATTCATAATATCTACTTATAAAAAACAGATGTATCATCTCTTTTTTCGCAGCTTACTACAATTTATTTTTTCATACTAATTAACATAAACATAACTTTTACTCTCTAGAAATATAGCAACTCCATCCTCATCGTTACTTTTAGCAATATATTTAGCGACTGACTTCAATTCCTCAACAGCATTACTCATTGCTACACCAATCCCACATTTCTCTATCATTTCCATATCATTGTAGTCATCCCCAAAGGCAATTACTTCAGATACGTCTCGATTTAAGTGCTGTAGAACATATTGAATACTATTCCATTTTGAAACTTCTGCATGCATAATTTGACACAATGTTCCGTCATCTGTAATGACTGCCCTGCATTCATCAGGCAATTCTTTAATAAATTCATTGTTTATTGAGCCTTTAGTACAAATAATTGCTTTAGAAGCTTTTTCATACGTATCTTTATTCTCCTTTCACAAATAACAACTCGAAATATTGATTATTTGTTGAATCAACTGAGCTTTTGCGGGTAGTTAATCTTTACCTACTTTTTTTCTCAATCCCATTTCAAGTCTCATTTTCATTTATTACATAGTTTTTATTTCCTGAGCCACATATATATTTCCTTATATTATATTTCTTTTCTTTATGAATTGAAAGATTATTCTGTCAAAACATCCATCTTTTTCAAATGCAAATCCCCCTCTAAGCATTTCGTTTTAAATTTATAAAAATATATGCTAGCCTACATATAAAGGAGATGAATAAATATGAGTTTATTGTATAGCGGTTTAACTTTTTTAAACTTTGATGATACATATTTATTACAAAATAAACTTCATTCTTATTCACATGAAGATATTGATTTTACTCATTTAGAGCACTCAAACCTGTATTGCGAGACTCCTTCTTTAATGCGTATTAAACGGGAGTTATACCGTAGAAAGCAAAAAGGAATCACTTTTATCGGTTCTGGAAATTATCATTATGTGTCTTATTTACTACTGAAAGAAATAGATGAGCCTTTTAGTCTTATTTTATTTGATCATCACACTGACATGAACTTAAAAAAAGAAAATGAACATACTCTTATTTCTTGCGGGTCATGGGTATCATTTGCTCTTCAAAATAACCCGAAATTAAAGAAAGTAATTATTATTGGACCTTCTTCTTTAACAATACATTCTAATGATTATTCACGCGTAGAAGTGTTCCCGATAGATATATCACATGAAGTATCTGTACATACGATACTTTCGCATATTCAGACAGATAAGATATATGTAAGCGTTGATAAAGATGTTTTAGATTCAAAAGTAACTATTACTAATTGGGATCAAGGACATATGAAACTCTCTACACTATTAAAATGTATTCATTCTCTTATTAGGAATAAAGATGTCTATGGTATCGATATTTGTGGTGAACTACCGGTTTATCCGTCTCAACTCTTTCTAGCTAAATATACAAATGCTATTAAGAAAAACGAAAAAGCAAACTTACAAATTTTAAAATCAATATATAATACATAAAAAACAACGAGTACCTTATAAGGCACTCGTTGTTTTTATGCACGATGTTCTTTTAACCACTTCGTAATCGCATCTAACCTCGAAACATCAAAACGTCTCTCTTCACACACATTTAAACTGTTTAGACTTTTCACAATTTCTAATTCATTCGATTTTACACTTTTCGCATCAATCATTTTGCAGTACCCGTCTGTAACGGTATTTACATTTTCATAATAACGTTGAAACGATTTGGATATATGTAAATGTTTTTCAAAATTTCTTCTTTTTTTCGTCTCGTCAGATTCTTTCCGTTTTCTAAGTTCTCCATCATTCGTATATAAATAAAAATATTGATCGGGAAAACCAATTTCCCTATGTAACAGCTTTTCTTTATAAAAGTTTTCTATTAAAGATAACGGTTGATTAAATATTTCAAAATGGAAACACCAATTATAACTAAGTGGCTGATAAATGTCACCATCAAGTATTACTAATTCATATTGATCTGACTTCTGCACTGCTATTTTCCAGCGCTCTACTTGTTTTTCAAAATACCATGTTGTATGTTCGTTTTTTGGTCTTTCAAATAAAAAATTCACTTCAGGTATAATATAAGCACCATGATTTTTTTCTAATTCACGACACGTGCTACTCTTACCAACCGCACTAGCTCCCTCGAACGCTATAATCCCCATTGTTTCTCCCACTTTCATTAACTTTGATTTCGTTGTTTCGCTTTTCTCCCCCATAACTGTCTCCATAAAACAATTGAAGCGATAGAAAGCATTATTGTTGTAATGATACTACCCTCAATTCCGAATGAGCCTCCATGCAATATTTCTGGTCCATTTGTTATAGACTTAAAAATCGGAGTGGAATATACATTTGTACCACTAACGGCGAAACCATATACATTATATTGCGCCCAGTTCCAAATTGAGTGCCATGCACATATTCCCCACAGGCCATCCTCTTTCAATACGTATAAAGCTGCATATACCCCAACTAATATTATATTCGATATAGATAATATTGTAATTCCTGGATTAAGCAAATGAAGAAATCCAAATAAAAAAGAAGTAACAATTATTCCACCCCATATACGACTTCTAATAGAAAGAACAGGAAATAACCAACCTCGCACAATAATTTCTTCAGTTGCCCCTTGTATTAAAAATGCAACTAAGGATCCTAATATACCTACTATTACTGGCGAGGTAATATGTTGTACTTGTAATTTTACACTTCCCATTATTAACAGCAGAATAACTGGTATTGAAATAAATACAAACCCTATTAACGCACCTTTTAAATACTTTCTCATCCATTTCTCTTTCCAAAAACCAATGGACGAAAATGGCCTTTTTTCTACAAAACGAACCCATATAAATAAAATGAGTATAGCTCCTCCAAATGTTAACAGCATTCTAATATTATCATAAATCCCTTTCATGAATGTTGTTTCAGATTTCGGTAAAAATAGCATAAACAACACAAATAGTTCGCCTAAAGTCAAAAATATAATAGCTAATATTACAGCAAAAATAGGGTGTACTTTTTTCCTCCCTATTTTTGCTGCCTCAATTATCTTAAATGGACCATATTTCACACTCTTTCCTCCTTTTATAATATTTAATTACCACAATAAACAAACCATATTTTACCACAAAGAATAAGTTATTAATATTTGTTTTGATTTTCTCTCACATCAATTTTTTGGCATAAATTCAAATTAGGAATAATATATAAATAAAAGAGATGTCTTTGTGTCTTTTACTATTATCACCTAGATTATCCACTGGTATTACCAGCACTTGCTATTTCCCACCATTTGTTGTAAGATAGTAATTAAGGTCAATTTAATACTATATTTACTTTGCATATTATCAAGTATCAATCAGGAACATTTTGTATGCCTTATTGGTTTTTGATAATATGTGAACTTTTATTTTTCATTCAAATAAGGCCGATCATATTGTAATCTTTTTAAATTTTAGGAGGCATTACCATGACATTAACAGGTAAAGTAAAATGGTTTAACAGCGAAAAAGGTTTCGGTTTCATCGAAGTTGCAGACGGTAACGACGTATTCGTTCACTTCTCAGCTATCACTGGCGACGGCTTCAAATCTCTTGACGAAGGTCAAGAAGTTAGTTTCGAAGTTGAAGACGGTAACCGTGGACCTCAAGCTAAAAACGTTGTAAAGCTATAATTCAAACAATAAAAAGGTTGTTACCAGCTTGGTTAACAACCTTTTTAATATATAACTAAAATTTTTTACATAAAAGGAGTGGTTATATGTATCGCAATCGAAAGAACGATGTAGCAGAAGTACCACCAGAACAAACCCCTGTCTGGGAATGTGAAGCAGAGGATTGTTTAGGATGGATGAGAAAGAACTTTTCATTTGAAGAAGAGCCTAAATGCCCTTTATGTAAAAGTAGCATGAAAAGCGGAGAACGTTTATTACCTAAGATAGGTTAATTTTTACTTAACCCCTCTTTTATAAGAGGGGTTTTTTATTATACTCTACATCCGTTCGAACGATAGAATACAGTAGTGCATCATGTTGCTTATTTCCTTGATGAATATATCCACGTAATAATCCTTCCTTATGAAAGCCTATTTTAGATAACATTTTACAAGAAGTAATATTTTCCGGGTATGTAATAGCTCCAATTCTAAATAAGCCTAACTCTTGAAATCCATAATGAATAATTTCCCCGGCCGCTTCTGACGCATAACCATTCCCCCAATAACGAGGATGTAAGTCATATCCAATTTCAGATCGTTTACTCCATAGTTGTAAATTATTTAATCCAATTGTACCTATTAAAATATTTGTTTCTTTTAATACAATCCCCCATCGTATTGCCTTTTTCTCGAAGTAATTTTTTGAAAAAGATTCAATCATACGTGAAGCTTGTCCAAACTCCGTAAAAGAATTCATACCATAATAACATGTTACCTCATCTAATGAAAAAATTTCATATATTTTTTGACAATAAGATTGTTCTATTTCAACTAAACGCAAACGTTCTGTTTCTAATATAGGAAATGCCATAGGATCACTCCTTTCTTTCTACTCATTCATTATAGCAGAAAAAATATTTATAATTAGGAAAGTCCTCAATGTCCCATTAATCAAATATTTCTAGCGATACTTATTCTTTTATTCTATACGATTATATTGTATACCTTCTTGCTTCTTGCTTTTTGATTACCATTCTAACATCATGCTATAATTGCTATAAATTGAAATTCAAATTACCAAGAACTGTGAAGAGGTTGTTATTATGACAAAATACAATTATTTCCCATACGCCCTCATGAACACTATTATTTTTTTACCCTATTTTCTTTTTATCATTATTGGAAATTCTTACAATACAATTTTAAACGGTTGGTTTCCTCTCATTATTTTCTACACTTTTAAATATACAGGCGCATTTCTTATTCATTCATTTAAAACAAAATTTAACACACGGGATCAATTATTACACTTTCTTGTACTAGCAATTATAGGAACTTCATGTGGTGCGTTAGCAAATTTTTCAAGCATTTTGATTGAGCTCTCTGCTCTTTTTATGGGAATTGCATCGAGTGTTTTATTGCCACTTTACACAACTACCCAATACCATAAAAAATACTTGTTTGGCAGTAAAATGAATATGAAACAATATCTATTTGCACTACTAACAGTTATATTGATCGTGCCACTTATTTTATTTACGGCTAATTCTAATCTTCCGAGTTTAGCTTTTTTAATTTATGGTATCGCTCTATTCAGATGTTACTTATCACTAAAAAAAATGCCGAAATACGAATCTACAGTACAGAACTCATTTTATTTTTCAAAATCGTCTTTTTTAATATTTATCGCCTTTACCATACTACTTTTCCTTATGAAAGCGACTCGTGAAATAAATTTACAACTGTTACTTGTACTATTAATCATCACCATTTTAGTCGCAGTCGCATTACTAACCGCATACATTACTAAAATAAAATTTAACTTCCAGCTCCCAAAATTTATTTACTATTTTGGATTTACGCAAGGAATGATTGTTAACTTTTATTTACTATACGGAACTTTTTTCGCATTGTCCCAGAAAAATAGCAAATTCATGATTTATGGTGTTTACTCACCTTATGGAATTGGAATTATTTTATCCTTATTTTTAGGACCCAAACTATTACAACGCTATAGTTCTTACCATCCGATAACAGTAACGAATGCTGGAGCCTTATTAGGTACTCTATGTATGATTTTTTCATGGTCATTACCATTTGGTGGGTTATTAATTGGTTTCTTCTCGTCTTTACAAACGAGAAAATTAAATCAATATGCATACGACACTACAAACTTTAATAAAGATTCTAGTTTATTGCTCCGTAATCGATGGTCTAAATTAGGAAGTATCATAAATCAAATCTTATTAATCTTTTTCATTTTAGCACTTAGTTTTATTCACCACATACCGTTAAATGCCATATTTGTAACCATTACAGGAAAAGCAATTCAAAACCAATCCCCGATGTCCGATGTTTTATTAACGACCTATATGTTAAATTGTTTTATTATTGGTAGCCTATTAGTTATTGGCTCTTGGAATTTAGAAAAAACAAAGAGCTAATCATCTCTTTGTTTTTTCTATTTCTCCTTCTAAATAAACACCCTACCCCATACATTTATGGTAAAATATAGTTGATGCCTTATTTTATTGTGGAGGTGTAAAGTTTCTATGTATATATTCATCGGCTTATCCCTTTTACTCATATTATTCATTTTTTTATTTGCAAAAAAATTCGCCCCAAACTCATTCATGATGACTAATTTTAAAGGCAATAACTTTAAGACATTTTCAATCAGCATGTTAATCGCTGCCACTCTTTCTCTTTCATATGGAATCTATCACGCAGCAACATATCAACCTAAACATTTAGATATCACATTACAAAATCAAAACTTTACAGTTTTCGGTAATGTTGGAAAGCTTGGATATTTCTCAGAAGAATTACTAAAAAAAGATACAGAAGTTAAACTACATTTCGCCTCTTGGGAACCAATGCAATTAAATAATCCAGAAATAATAGTAAATTATCCTTCAGGTAAACAGGAAACATGGAAACCGAACATAACATTAATTCCTACCAATAAATTAAAAGACAAACATAATATAAAAGAGCTTTATCAACTCTCATCATATTCATTTAAAGAATCTGGGAACATAGCGTTAACAATTACTGAGAATAATACAAATAATAAAAAGGTCTCAATTCAAGTGAAATAAATAAAATGTCCCTCCAACATAATGGAGGGACATTTTATTTATATATGTATGCTATATTAATTTGACGATTCATGTAATGTTGCAATTATTTCATTTGCAGTTTTCTTTCCATTTCCAATACACGCACCAATTCCGACACCGTAATAAGAAGCACCAGCTAAATATACGTTAGGATAAAGATCCGTCATTTTTTCTTGTAATGTTTGAACTGCTTGATTATGTTCTAAATGATATTTCGGCATTAAATCTTTCCAATTTGTAACTTCAACTACTTCTGGTTCACCTTTAATTCCGAGACTCTTTTCAATATCATATAGAGCGACTCGCACTAATTCTTCTTCACTATAATTTTTAATCGTTTCATATACTGGATTGGTACTCTTATAAAACATTCTTACTAATAGCTTTTGTTTTCCCGATGTATGTTTCCACTTCCGGCTTGTCCATGTACAAGCATCACAATGTAAATCGCTGTTTTCTGTTACGATAAATCCTGTGCCGTCCGCTGGTAGTTGTTCATCTAGTATGTCAAATCCTAAGTAAATACTTATAAGAGATGAGTTTTTAAATGTATGAAACTGCTCGTTTAACTCATTAGACTGTAATAAAGTTTGTGCGATATCATGCGGAGCTGCTAAAACAACATAATCAGCTTGGATTGATTCGTGATTTGCAAAGGAGATTCCATAGCGATCACCTTGTTTACTTACAGCTGTCGTTACAGCGCTTTTCTTAACAACTGTCTCAGTCAGCACTTCTTCTAAACGATCAATAATCGTAGATAATCCACCTTTAAATGATACGAACTTTTTGTTTCCTGCTGATTGAAATTGTTTTTTATTCTCTTCAAAACCTTTAATAATACTTCCATACTTATTTTTATACTCCAGTAAATATGGTAATGTAGATGCCATTGTAAGCTCATTTAATTTACCAGAATATACACCTGAGAGTACAGGTGCAATTTGTCTTTCCACTAACTCTTTCCCTAAGAAGCTTTCTAAAAATACAGCAAGTGATGTATCTTTCGTAAACTCTTTATTCTTCGTTATAAAATCTTTTAAAGCAACAATTTTCCCCTTCGTTGAGACTAGCGTACTGCTAAACAACGATTGGGCACTCATCGGTATCCCAAATATAGAGTCAGAAGGAATTGGATGTAACATATTCTCAGAATATATGTAAGAAATACCCGTTTCATTGTATACCATTTCCTCTTCTAAATTTAAATCTTTTACAAGTGGCATAACATGTTCATTACGTGCAACGATAGAATCCGCTCCTGATTCCATAATAAAATCCTTTTCTTCTACACTATGGATTTTACCACCTAAGTACTCTTCTTTTTCTACAAGAATTAAATTCAAATCAATATTATAATCCTTTTTTAATTTCTCTAAATAAAACATAGTAGAAAGCCCTGTAATACCTCCACCGATAACAACAACCGTTTTCATATGTGCTGCGCTCCTAACCGATACAATTAATAATTCCTTTATTATTATACCCAAAAGTCCTTATATTCGACTAGCAAGTTGCGCATTCTGTAAGAAATTAGACAATATATTCGAATATATTTCCGGTTGATCATTGTGAACTAAATGACCAGCAAACGGAATAACCGCAATATGAATATTGTCGTTTAATTGTTTAAATGTTGTAGCAGCTGTAACTTCATCTTCTGAATCTCCCCCAGCAATACAAAGTGTAGGTACTTGAAGATTCGCTACATCACCAGTTTCATCGAAAGGGTACCACTCTTTAACTTGCCACGATTCAAGCAATGCTTTCCAATCACTTTTTTCGTGAATTTGATTCATATAAGTTACAACTTCTTCATTTTCCATCAATTGCTGATGGCACTTCGCTTCATACTCCCGAGACTCTTCCCAATTATCCCTCTTAACCGGAAATATACCTGAAAAAGTTAATGTCCTCACTTTATCTGGATATTTTTTTGTAAATAATAAAGCAACTAATCCTCCTAGTGAAACACCAGCTATATGACATCTATCAATTTGTAAATGCTCTAACGTATCATGTAAATCCTTTACAGAACATAAGAAATAATTCTCCAATGTTCCTCCTGATCTTCCATGCCCTCTTAAATCAGGGCGAATGATTTGATAATTTTGTTCTCGAAAAAATGCTACCTGCTCTTCATATTCTACTAAACCTGTCATACCACCAGAGTGTAAAAGTACAATAGGTTCCCCTTCGCCCGAACTGTACGTATGCAATATCATATATCCCTCTCCTTTAAAACCGAATATTCTATCAATTACTAGTATATAGAATTTACATCTAAATTTCCAAATAAAAAAGAACTATAACATTTTCACATCATGTCATAGTTCTTCCTATTTTAAAAACATAAAGTAATTAATCAATTTGTCTATTTCTTGGCTTAATGCCAATACTTTTTCATGTTGAATTCCATAATCCGATACTAAATATAAAAGTTCTTCTTTCTTTATTTCAATTACCTTTTCCAATTTCACTAGTTCCATGTCGTTTTACTTCTCTCTCTAATACTAAAATGTATGTATTTTAGTATAGCCTATTTACATAATTAGTAAAAGTAAAATAAGTATGTAAAATCTTACAAATATAAAAACAATATACTCTCAATAAAGAAATTTTAGATTTAGCCCCTTTATACTCAGCCTAATGATGGCGTTAATACAAATAAAATATGATTAGATTCATCACCTTTATTTAAAAAACGATGCTTCACGTTTGGTGGGATACGTACAACATCCCCTTCTTCTAAGAAGTACTCTTTTCCTTCTAACTCCACATATACTTCTCCTTTCATGACAACAGCAATTTCTTCTTTATCTTCATGTGAATAGTGCCTTTCCGTTGTATTTGCTTGTTTATTTAGGTCCATCATTAACATTTCAATACGTGCTTTCATAAAATCAGGTGTTAATACATCGTATACTATATGATCGCTATTTTCTCGATATACTTTCTTTCTATCTTTCTTCTTAGAAATGAGTGAATCTGTATCAATCTCATTAATAAACAGTGTAAATAGCGGTACATTTAATGCTTTCGCTATTAATTCCAATACACTTAACGAAGGATTCCCATGTCCCCTTTCAATTTGACTAATTAATGAAGTACTAATCCCTGCATAATCAGCAAATTCCCGAATTGTCATCTTATTTTTCTTACGATAACTTAATACAGTTTGGCCGAGTCTATCATGTATCATTGTAAAAACTTCCTTTCGTCCATCATATTGTATCTTTCGTTGTCTTTGTGCTGACATACTAAACAAAGGCAAATAACCCTTTCCTATCGTCTCAGGGACTTATATACTTACCTTTGTACATTATATCGTATAAAGTTCATTATAATAAACATTGTATCGGAGGAACAAACTGTGAAATCACCTATTCTTTCATATTGCATCTTATTTTTTGGTGTATTCGCCTTATCAACTTCAGCAATTTTTGTAAAATTGGCCGATGCTCCTGCAGCTATCATCGCTTTTTATCGATTATTTTTCGCTGCATTAATTTTGTTACCATTATTACTTTTTAATCAAAACAATCGAAGCGAGCTAAAAACAATAACAAGAAGACAATGGGGATTCGGATTCATTTCTGGTCTATTTTTAGCTGCACATTATGTACTATGGTTTGAATCGTTACAATATACTTCTGTAGCAAGTTCTACAGTTATCGTAACGTTACAACCTTTATTCTCAATGATTGGTGGTTATTTTTTATTCAAGGAAAGGTTTACGAGAGGTGCGGTTATCGGTTGTCTCATCGCCATTTCAGGAAGTATCATCATTGGATGGAAAGATTTCCAAATTAGCGGAGAAGCTTTATACGGGGATATTTTAGCATTTATTGCGGCCGGAATTATTACAGCTTACTTTTTCATTAGTCAACATGTTCGTAAAGATTTATCGCTTATACCGTATTCGGTAATTAGTTATGGAAGTAGCGCCTGTTTTCTTGGTATATTTACTTACATGCAACACGAATCTTTCATCCATTACTCTATACAAACTTGGCTATGCTTTATTGGATTAGCGTTTCTTGCTACGATTTTAGGGCAAACAATTTTTAATTGGTTATTAAAATGGATGAGTGCTACTGTAATCTCCATGAGCATTTTAGGAGAAACGATTGGGACTTGTATACTAGCGTACTTTATATTAAATGAGACTATTTCTTTACAACAAGGACTAGGCATTACAGTTATTTTTATTGGTCTTGCATTATTTTTATTACAGCCAAATTCTAGTAAGAAAGCATGACATTATACTGTCATGCTTTCACTATCCATTATGTACGATTAAACCATCCGGTCTAAAACGACTCATCATAATTTCATTCATAAACTTTCCATGAGCCTTCAAATTCCCTATCTTTACTCCCTCTTCTACAAATCCGAATTTTTCATATAGAGATTTCGCTTTAGAATTCGTTTCTAAAACACCTAGTTCTACTCTCTCTAACATTAACCAATTATCAGCCAAATCAAGCATTTTTGTAAGAAGAGCTTTTCCAATGCCTTTATTATGATATTCACTATCTACCCCGATAAACAAATCACCCGAATGAGATCTACGTCCTGGACTTTGAGCTAACCCAACAAATCCAACAACTTCTCCATCATACTCTGCAACAAATTCAAATTGGTTTGGTGCTAAATTTCGAATTCTATTTTCCATCGCATCTACACGCATGCTAGGTAAGAAAACCATATAAGGTAAAACGTCATCTTGTATGCATATAAGATGAATTGCCCTAGCATCTTGTATTTCTACCGCTCTTACTTTGATCGTCATATTTTCTTCCCTCCATATTCATAATAATTTATTCTAGACTCCTACACAAAACCCCTTCTCTTCTTTATTTCTTTATGTTATTTTCACATAATTATTTCGATATAACATTCAATTTACGAACAGCTTATCTACATTTATATACGGGTTAACTTTTTACTTTATTATATAACTCAAGCAGCTTTTCAATTAGAATACCATTTATTTTCATACCGGTTATATCACAATTTTCTATTTCAATATTTTTCAAATTGCTATTATGTATTACACTACCTCCAAATCACAATTATCGAATAAAATAGGTTCCTTCTCATCTCCAAGACTTGTATTTTTGAATTGCACTCCACCTAATGTTACCAGATTAAATTTACTACCAGAAAGATTTAAATCTGCATATGAGGACTTTCTAAAATTGATATTTCTAAACTTTGATTGACTTACATTACAATTACTCATATTCATATGCATTATATTACTACCAACAAATGCACTATTTTTCAAATTCACTTGATAATATTCTGTATTAACCAAATTACAGTTCTCATATTGCCTCATTTTCATATCTATATTTTTAATTAGATTCTCTTCAGCTGAACCTACATGTATTCTTTTTACATAACAATACTCATTCTCAGATTTAAAAATTATTTCATATCCCATTTTTTTATAAAAATGATGATTATTAATTTGTCTACTAGATGTTTCGAGATCCCAAATCCTTATGTTCGGATATTCCTTTTCTATTAATTTAATAACATATGATCCAATTCCTTTTCCTTGATAAACAGGATCTACAAAAATACGATCAATTCGACCGTATGACTTACCAGAAATCGTAACTATAATTCCCCCGATTATCTTTTCATCCATCATCACTTTGTAACAATCCAATTCTTTAATCGAATATTTCATCATTTCAACTGAAGAATAACCCGGTGGTTGGATGTTATAGTCAATAACATCACCTTGACCACATAGCCATTGTTTTGCTTCTTCATCAAATGTTCTTGCCATTATTTCTGTTAACTTTTCAGCATCTAAAATAGTAGCTTTTTCTATAGATATTATTGTCATTTTTGTTTTCCCCTTTATTGTTACAAGCTAATAACCTTTGCGAACGAAATAATTATCAATTCAATTTTGTTTTTAATGTTTTTCCCATTATTATATATGGAACATCATTTTTACTTGGATGGAATGGCTCCAATATATTTACCCACTCTAATCTTTCATATAACGAACGCGCTTTTTCATTGTTTATTTGTGTTGTCAAAACACTTGTTCCATTTGAAATCCCTTTTAGTAATTCATTATGTAATTTCGTTCCAAGACCTTCATTTTGATATTGTGGATGAACTGCTAACTCTACAAATTCAAAACAATCTTGTAACCACTCTTCTACTTGCTCTAGATTTAACGCTTCTCTCATTAATTGATTATAGTACTGTCCTTCTAATGAGCGATAACCATAAGTAAAACCAACCACTTCATTTTCATCATTTATTGCTACTATACCTTTAAAATCTGCATATTCTATATGTCTTTTCATTCGCTCTATTATTTCATTGAAATTTGTTTTCTCAAATGTTTTACAATACAGTTTTGCCATATTCTCAATTAGGATCTCTTCTTTTTCAATACTTAAGAATTTCACTTTACGACTCCTTATTAAATAATTTAAAATTTCAGATGATTAAAAATAAAAAAACAATACCTCTCTTTACTATTAAACTATAAATAAACCTATATTTTCCACTGTTGCTTAGTATTAATGAATAAAAAAGAGACCATGCAATATAAACACGTTCTCTTCTATTATTCATTTTCAATTGTATATAATTAAAAATTAGTTGTTACTTAAGCCACTCGTTGCAGGTATTACTTAACTCCTGTAAATTTCCTATAAATTGACTCGCATGATATCCATCACAAACCGAATGATGAACTTGTAATGAAACTGGTAGCATAATCTTATTTTCTTCATTAAAATATTTCCCACAAGTTATAATTGGTAATAGAAAATCAGCATCATTATTAATATTAAGATTAAATCCAGTAAAACTAGTCCAAGGTATGCTAGAAATCGGAAAAACATTTGGCGGAATATTTTCTTTCGTGAAAAGACCATGAACACTAGCATAGCATCTCATATCTTCTTCATAATTTTTATAGAAAATGTGGAAATCACTAGAATAATCCGTCCATATACTTGAAAAAGACTTATCATCTTTATGGAAGATTGTATAACTCGGTATCATTTCCTCCCAATAGCCTAAAACTTCTTCATTATTAAAACATGTTCGAAATTCTTTATGTTTATTTATTATTCTCGAAATTATATAAATAAAAGTCGGATAAAATTTAATTCCCTTTTGATGTACTTTCTCTATCAGCAGCGTAATATCCACATTTACTGTCATACTAAACGTACATTTTAATTCTAAATAATGTTCAAAATACTGCTTTCTATTCCAATTTTCTCTATCAATTACATGAAATTTCATTTAGATGCCTCCTAAAATTTTCTTTTTATTTTAGAAGGCTAATTTCCTTGCTTTCACCATAATTGTTCACTCCTAACGGTTTACATTTCACCCTAATTTTTTATTTAATTATATACCATCTGTAAGAATCAATTCACATATTTACAGAAATCCATCCACATACTATAAATAAATCAAATGAAATTTGGAGGATTCATACATGAATAACAAAAAAGAAAATGCCACTAAAAACGCTACACCTATTCCAAATAATAATACTGCAAACCTTACTATCGAAGAACAAGCAATGAACGGCTTATATGGAATGCCAGAAACCGCTATTGAAGATGCTGATCACGCTGCAACTGATGATTTAACTTCAAAAAATTAATTACCTACATTGAAAAAAGCCAAGGGAAATATCCTTGGCTTTCTTAACTATGCATCCACCTTTTGTACTTCTTCACTCTTTCTTGAAAGCCTTCCTGGCCAAAAAGCAAAACGCCCTAGTACAACTGTAATTGCCGGTACAAGTAATGGTCTAACAATAAAAGTATCTAGTAATACACCAATTGCAGTTACAATACCAAATTGAACGAGAACTTGAATTGGAAGCGTACCTAATACCGCAAAAGTTCCTGCTAAAATTAAACCTGCCGATGTAATGACACTACCTGTTTGTATAACACCATTTTTTACTGCATCCAAATGATTTTGTGTCTTTCTGTTTTTCCATATTTCTGAAACCATAAAGATATTATAATCTTCACCTAAAGCAACTAGAAATACGAATGCGTATAACGGTATTGCGCCTTGAATGGCGGGTGCTCCCATACCAAAGTGAAGTAATATCCATCCTGCTCCTAATGCAGAGAAAAATGATAAAACAACAGTTACAATTAAATAAATCATCGCGACAATTGATCGTAAGTAAACAAGTAATAATAAAGCTATAATACTAATCATTACTGGAATAATAACCGCTTCATCACGTTCCGTAATTTGCTTTGTATCATACAATGAAGCTGTTTCTCCGCCAATCCATAATTGATCTTTCGCATTACTAATCCCAGCATCTTTTAATACTTTTTCTACACTATTTTTCAATTTAGGAATTTGATCTAATGCTTCAATTGAGTATGGATTTTCAGCTAAAGAAACCTCATACATTTTAATTTTCTTATTTTCTTTCCCCTCTTTTGGGTCTTTCACTGTTTTTACGAAAGAGAATTTCTCTAGTTCTTGTTTAATAGCTAGCTCTTTTCCTTTCGTATCAACAACAACTTTTACTGGTGCTAGTTCACCAGCTGAAAAATGATCACTAATTAACGTAAACCCTTCGCGTGAAGGCATATCTTTAGGAAACGATTCTAATAGGTCATATGTGTATTGAATACGTGGTACAAATGATGCCAATCCACCTAATACAAATACAGTGAGCATAATTATTGTCCACGGTCTTCGTACTACAACATCTCCAAGCTTTTTACTAAAGGCGCCTTTTGATTTTTTAACTTTTACGACTTTCTTTTTCCTTCTTGCTAATTCCTCATTCATCGAAGTTGTTCTCGGTATAAATGGGAAGAATGCAGCTCTACCAAAAATTAATAATAATGCTGGTAAAATCGTTAAAGCAGCAATTCCCATAATGAATACAGCAACACTAAATGGTACTGCAAATCGATGAAAGGCACCATAATGAGCAAGTAATAATGTTCCTAGTCCAAGTACAACAGTTAACGCACTCATTATTATTGCTCCGCCAGAAGCTTTAATTGCAAGTTGCAGCGCCTTATATTTACTTTCTTCTTCTAACAAGTACTCTCGATATCTCGAAATTAAAAATAAACAATAGTCTGTTCCAGCACCAAATAATAATACAGTCATAATTGATATCGCCTGTGCATCTACTTTAATCCATCCGTGATCAGCTAAAAAACCAAGCGTCGGACTAATAATACCGTATGCAAAGCCAACAACAAGTAAAGGTAAAATCGCTAATATTGGTGAGCGATACAATAAGATTAATAAAACCAATACGAGTAATACAGTAGCAACTAACAATTTCACATCTGCTTGACTAAATAAACTAACTGCATCCGATTGAATACCCACAGGTCCAGATAATCGGACATGTAAACCAGAGTCATTTATTTTTTGTTTGAATGGATCTTCATCCACTTTACTATTTACTATCTTTCTTAAATCTTCAAGATTTCCTTTTAATATATCTGTACCAGCTGATTTATTAAAAAATACTGGTGTGACAAATGATGTACCATCTTTTGATGCACTTTTTGATAATACTTGTTCCGGGATTGTATCAAATGGTGGTAACGTTGATTGTTCCTTTAAAGGACTAGCCTTTAATTCTTTATAAACGTCTTGTATGAGTTTATAATCCTGTGACTGTAATCCACCATCTCTATGCCATACTACTAATAACGGATTTCCTGCATTATTCGGAAACTCTTTTTTCATAAGTGCTTCTGCTTGCTGCGACATAGCTGTTTCGGGTAAGTTTTTCGGATTCGGTTCTTTCGTACTATTTACTTGTGGTAACATAAATGAAAGTAATAATGTAATAAGAATCCATACCGATAAAGTTATCCATTGTGTATTCTTCCCTGCTACAAGCCTCCCTAACATATGTAACGGATGCTTTTTCATAAAAACCCACCTTCCTTTTTTCCTACCTCATTAATTATATATACTGGTCGGTTAATTAATCAAGAATGAATAAAAATTTGTGTTATAATTATCTCAACAATACATGTCAGGAGCGAATGGATTTGGAACAAAAACAACGTCCTCTCGGAAGGCCTCGCCAAAATAAAAATACAAAATCTACAAAAGAAACCATTTTGAAAGTTGCAACTCGGCTATTTCTTACTCAAAATTATCAAGTCGTTTCCATGGATGAAGTCGCAAAAGTTTGTGGTGTTACGAAAGCAACCGTCTACTATTACTATTCAACAAAAGCAGATTTATTTACCGCTACTATGATTCAAATGATGGTACGTATACGAGAGAATATGTCTCAAATCCTTTCTACAAATAAGACTTTAAAAGAAAGGTTATTGGACTTCGCTAAAGTCTACTTACACGCAACAATGGATATCGATATGAAAAATTTTATGAAAGATGCAAAACTGTCGTTATCTGAAGAACAATTGAAACAATTAAAAAACGCTGAAGATAGCATGTATGAAGTATTAGAAAAGGCACTCGATAATGCAATGAAAATTGGAGAAATCCCGAAAGGAAACGCTAAATTTACGGCTCATGCATTCGTATCTTTATTATCAATTGGGAACTTTAAAGATGAAAATCACAATCCTATTCTTGCAAATATAGATGAATTAGCACAAGAAATCATTTCTTTTTATTGGAAGGGATTAGGCTAATAATATTAAATAGATTCCCTTTAATAAAAGAGCATGCTTGAATGAACTGCACCCCAATTGTTAGACACAGTCTAACAATTGGAGGTGCAGTTTTTCTATGGCTAAATTTACAGCTGATGAAAAAATACAAATCGTTCTACGTTATTTGAACGGAAATGAAAGTTATCGA
>NZ_NWUW01000041.1 GCF_002746455.1 Bacillus fungorum
GAAAGAGGGCTTTATGTTGTAATTCGCGAGTAAGGTTTGAAATTCCTGACTTGTATATTGTGTTCCTAAATCAGTATGTAGAATGAGACCTTTTTGTGGTTTCTGTATATCGTAAGCGTTTTCTAGCGCTTTTACCACAAGGTTCGTTGTCATATTTCGTGAAAATGAATACCCAATAATTTTCTTAGAATACAAATCCATCACTGATGCAAGATAACACCAGTCATCTTTTCGCGTGTGAATATAAGTGATATCCGCTACCCATCTTTCATTTATTGTCGTTGTAGAGAAATCCTGTTCCAGTAGATTAATGCGTTTTTCTACAGTTGATTTTGATGAATGGGGTTTATATTTCTTTACGATGATGGAACGGATATTTTCTTTTTTCATGAGTCGTTGCACGCGCTTTATACTTACTTGAAACCCTTGTTTCAATAGGGTTTTATGAATTTTCGGTGCACCATAACGCCCTCTACTCTCTTGATGGATTTGTATAATTTTTGTGGTTAACTCTTCATTTTCACGACTACGCTTTGACTCTGTTTTGTGCTGAGATTGGTAATACGAACTTCTCGCTATCCCAAGGGTTTGGCACATGATATGAATAGAGTGCGTTTCTTTTTGACAGTCGATTAATTGGTGTAATTCTATATCATTTATTTTCTCGCGAATATGGCCATAGCCTTTTTTAAAATTTCATTCTCCTCTTTTAGACGAAGCATTTCTTTTTTCATTCGTTTTAGATCTTCTAGTGTCATTTCATCCTCATCAACTGATGTGATAGTAGAATATGCTTTAATCCATTTGTAAACGGTTACTTCTGATACGCCATACTCGCTGCTTAATTCTTTTACTGGTTGTCCCGAACGATATAATTCAACCACCATTTTTTTGAACTCTTCATTAAATTTTTTGTTTGTCATACGGACACTTCCTCCTTGAAATCCATTGTATGGACTTAACTAAGTTGTGTCCATATGACTATACTAACTCCAGCTGATATGTTGAATGAGATTCTTGTTCAATATTATCCAAATAAATTTGCGGAAAACAGAAACTTTTTACAATATCCGATTGGTCAATTCATTAGTAAGATCCATCAGATGATTGATGATAATACATTGATTTTAAATGAAGATATTTTAATTTCATCTTTTTCATCAGGGTGGTTATATAATCCTATCACGAAGAAAAACGCTAGAGATTACACATACTTGCTAAAGAAACTGTTACCGTTCTTCGGTAATTGTCGTACAATTCATGGGGATTGGTTGCCAAGGTTTTCTGATTTAATGAAGCATTACAAAGAAATATTACCAGCCTTTGAGGGACCAGATGATGATAGGGTTGTAACGAGTGTGCATAGTCCTTTTTCTAAATTTGCTCATTTTTCACTAAGCAAGAAGCAAGTTGAAGAAGTTCACTATTTTGTGAAGCAACTCGTTTTCATTGCGGAAGAATTGTTTGATATAGAAGCTAAGGAAGCTTCTATAAGTGAGCATTTTAATAAATTGTTAGCGATATTAGATAAACATAATCCAATGCAGCATTTTAAATTACTTCAAGATGAAACGGATATTATTCATTCATTGAATGAATAATTAAAGAAAATTCAGGATGATAATTTCTTTCTATATGATGATGTTGGGGAAGCTATCAATGTTTATTTGAGTGGGAAATTATCAAACACAGATGAATCCTTTATAAAACCGTTTATTGAGGTTGATGGGGAAGCTTTTAAACCAAATATTCATACCTTTTATCTAACAGGGTTAGATGAAAAAGGTCTACCTCTTGATGAATTCAGTACACCATGGCCATTACAGGAGGTTACGTTTGAAAAACTCTCCATTCGTCATGAGGTACTTGAATTACATACATTGAGAAATCAATCTATCAAGCAGATCTCAAGGTATTTACTATTTATTGCTTTGGAATTCTTATTAGATAAAAATACTGAATTGTCTTGGATGCAAAACTTTTTAGATAAGGAAGATCTGCAACCTGCTGTGTATGTCCATCAATTAGGATTAAAAGTAATAGATTATAAGGAGAAGGAAAATCACCTTGTAGTGAAAACATGTCCTAATCCAGTTGATTTTGAAGATATAGCGGTAGATATAAATGATGGGGATCTAACAGAACTAACATTTACAGATTTTCTAATAGAATATAACCAATGTAAAAGGAGATTTTACTTTAGTTATATCCTAGGTCATTCACCTGTTTTTACTGATGAATTTATCCATCAATTTATGTTTACGGAATTAATTCGATTGGTCAAACGTAATACCACTTTAACGGATGAAAAGGTTATTAAAACGGTAAGCGAATTATTCCCTCACTGGACGAACTATAAAAAAGAAGTAATGGCCGAAACGTTTATAAAAATTGCGAGGCAGGATGAAGAGCTAGAGCAAGTTAGTGGAAATATTAGTATCAGTAAAGCAAGGAGGAATTTTCAGCTTCCAGGTCTTACAAATGCTAAAAGAAATGAATGGATAGAAGAAACTGTTAAGAATAGGCCTTCCTTGTTGATTGATTTGAAGGAAGATGTAATGAATGAGAATATATTCCATGCTAAACCAGGAGAAAATTGTCGTTACTGCCCTCATGTAGATATTTGTAGTGAAGGACGACATCTGATTGGTTAGGAGGGAACAGGATGAATAATATTTGGAGGCAAATAGCTACTAACTGGAGAACATTTGAAAACGATAGTGATTCAGAAGTTTTGATAGAAGAACTAACAAATGATGCATTGAATATGGTTCTAGTAGAAGACTCCTTTAAAAGTGCATTGGAATACTTAGATGAAGAAGAAAATGATGATGACGACGATTGGCCGTAATATATTAAGAGAGGTGTAGGAGAAGGGGAGAGACTCCCCTTTGTATGTGTATGGAAAATCAACTAGAGAGTACTGAACTAATATTAACTAAGCAACAACAGGATATAGTTGATTACACAGGGAATGAAATTTTGATTAGAGGGATTGCTGGTAGTGGAAAAACGCTTGTATTATTAAGAAAAGCGAAAAAAACGGCGATGAAATACCCGGATGAAAAAGTTGTAATATTCACTTACGCAGCAACTCTTTCTAATGCAACTAAATTTTTAATTGAGAAGTTCAACTTTCTTAACCTAGAAGTGAAAACTTTCCATTCATGGGCATATGGTGCATATTGGAAAATCATGAAAAAGAAGCCCGTGATTATACAAGGGATTAAACAGGATGGCTTTTTAAAAGAGGCTATAAAAAGCTTATCAAGTCTTAATCATCGTTTTGTAAACAATGATGATTACTTCGATTTCCTGAAGGATGAAATACAATGGATTAAAGGAAAGAACATTTCTACTTTACATGATTATTTGAAAGCTGATCGAAGAGGGCGCGGTACCAATACGCGTGTTACCATGAATGATCGTGAGATTATTTATCAAGTCTTTGATCAATATAATAAGAAGAAAAATTATTTGCTTGATTTTGATGATCTAGCTGTTGTTCTCATGAAGAATCCAGATATATTTCCTGATTCGATTAAATATGATCACATCTTTGTTGACGAGGCTCAAGATTTACAACAGGTTCAACTGCAAGCATTAAAGCATATTGCTAGAAAATCATTTATTGTTGCTGCAGACAAGGGACAAAAAATCTATAAAACATCCTTTACATGGAAAGAGATTGGTCTAAATGTCACGGGTAATCGTACGAAAATATTAAAGGAATCCTACCGTTCGACAAAACAAATTATTCAGCTAGCAGCAAGTCTTCAACAAAATGATATGATTATTCATGATGAGGAATACGTAATTCCTAATTTACCGGAGAGGGAAGGCCCTATTCCGTATTTAATGAATTGTAAAAATGCTGAATCGCAAGATAGAGAAGTGATTAAATCAGTAAAACAAATTATTGAACAAGCACCAAATCGTACAATTGGTATTTTATATCGTGAGGGATCTTCAAGAAACTCAGCAAAATTTAGAATGCAACGTGCATTAAACGATGCTGGGATTCCATCGGAAGATATTAGGGAGAAGGGAAATCCACATACTCCTGGTGTAAAACTTTGTACCTTCCACTCAGCGAAAGGTTTAGAGTTTGATTTTGTATATATTATTGATTTAATTGAACCTACTAGAATACCGGATGAGGATAAAGAAGAGAATTATTGGGAAATTGAAAGACGTTTGCTGTATGTTTCTATTACACGTGCTTGTAGACATTTACAATTATTCACTTATGGTGATACGTTAAGATTGGTTAAGGAATTAGATTCAGAGTTCTATAAGAGTTTCACCTTATAGAACTTTAATTCAGTTAAAAGATTTTATAAAAAGGATAGAAATGTCTATCCTTTTTATTTTTAGATGCATTGTGATGACAATATTGTTACGAACAATTCTATTTCGTTCATGATTTAAAGCAAATGCTTCCTTCTTTGGTGATGTTAGCAGCTTTTTAAAAAAGGGGAGTTTTTAGTGTGTTTTTACAATAAGTCTAAAATATAATTATATTTCTAATCACATAAATTTATTAATTATAATATAAGGTATAATTGTTATAATATTTTAATTGAAAAATATAGTGTATCTTAATTCGGAAAAATAATATGGAGGAAAAAGAGTGGAAATCATTAAAGACATTAAACTAAAAAGACAATATTTGCAGATGTTGGATGAGAAATGTTCTTGTATATTTCATAATTCACATAGGGTATGTGGAATATACGCTATTTTCAATAAAATAAATGGTAAAGTGTATATTGGAAAAACTACAAAAAAAATATTTCATTATCTTCGTACTGTACGGTTATATGCATTAAGAGAAGGGAATATGCATAATAAGCAGTTACAAAGCGATTTTAATAATTACGGTGAAGAAAATTTCGAATTTTTTATACTAGATAAATTTGCAATTGTTGATGAAGGCTCAACTATGAATGATGCTTTAAACCAAACTATAAATTATTTAGAGGTTTTCTATATTAGCCAATTAAAGACAAATGAAGCAGCCTTTGGCTATAATATTTTAATTGGAGGGGACAATGATATAACAATAACAGGGATTAATTCATTAGTTTATCAAGAAAAATTAAAGAGAGAACAATGGGTGTATGGAGACCTAGTTGGATCAAAAGAATTACCATTTGCCATTCCAGATATATATGTTCCTAGAAAAAGGCTAAAGTGCCCTAATAATCCACCAGGATTAGGCTCTATTATAGGTTCCTATATGAAAAAAGATCGAAAAGCAAATAGCTTTAATCAATACGTCAATATATTCTTAACAATGTATCGTGAAAGGGATTATGTTCAAGCTCACATTCATTTAATACCATTTCTACTAGCTCAGCAAGTACGAAAGGTATATCCAAACACTCCGATCATTAGTGTAGATGCAACTTGTGATTTTTGTGAAAAAGATGTTTCAGAAAAGGTTAAAACATATTGCCTTTCAAATATAGACAAATTTCAAGGTCATATTTATTGTTATGAACATCAAAATTTTAACAAAATATTTAATATACAGTTTGAAGAATTATAAATTTTACTAATTTTAGATTTAGCTTTAATTAAAGTATATTACATATAATATAGTGGGAAGATTGAGGAATCTATCAATTAAATTTTTCCAGGTTGCATTAAAAGCATTTATATATAGCCTTCCGTCTCTTTTTGTAGAATAAAAACAATAGGATAGTCATTAAAGACCTTATAATTTAGTTTAATTCTGTCAGTTGCTTCCTTTGTGAAAGGAATAGTTTTAATAGTTAATACTTACATGAGTACACCTCAGATATTTAATGTAAAAAGTAAAATTTTATGGCGATGATTAGTTATGTATTTTCCATATATTACCTCTTGATAAATAGAGATATAAAATAAACCCATTTACTGAATATTACCTGGTATATAAACATGATGAAAAAAGTTCATTCCTTTAAATTTACAAATTTCACATTAAAGTGGTATATGGGTTAATATTCACTGAATAAGGAGTATTAATCCTTTTTAATTTTATAACTTGAAAAATGAATATAAAAATTTTTTTGTAATTGGAAAATATGGAGGTGGGAATAATAGAAGAGAAGTTTATCTAATATCATTTTGACGACCCGTATTAATAGTGATATTAAACAATAATGCATTCGTAGAGGAATAAAAGATGGGACTTGCAAAACTTGATTAAAAATAAAGAGTAAATCCTATTTTTAGAATGAAAAACGCATCTATCATGAGCACGGCGTTTGAAAATTGGATTTGTAATAGAAAGTTCAGAAATAGATTTTAATCAAGCTATGATAGAATTATGATAAAAGAGATTTTATAAATAGAAATTATATAATCATAAATTCTATTTATAAATATATAATTATAAAATGAATTAAGGATGACTAATATAATCTATAAAACAAAGTTGTAAGTCTATCCTTTTCTGATTAAAAAAATAGTATAAGTGTTTTTAGAAGGTGGAATGAAGATGGAATTAAGTATATATAAGCAAGTTATGAATAGAGAGGATTTTATAGATTACTTAAAGAGAAAAAATATGGAGAGGATTGGTAAAACTCAAAAATATACTAGTCAGCTAATAATAAAAAATGAAAAAAAAGTTGAAAATATTACAATAGATTTTTTCTTTAAGCTAGATAATGATGAGGTAGTAGAAATAGAATGGGCCAATTATTGGTCTGGTTTCTTTAAAGATGCTTCTAAAAGGACAAAAACAGTGGAATCCGCTTTTGGTATGATACTGCTTTGGTTAGATAATAGTTTATATACTATTTCTTTAGGAAGAGGATATAGTTATGCCAATAGTTATGCAGATATGGATTTTGGTTTCGATATTGCGGAGATAATATATAATGAGAAATCTATTGAAGTTAAGTCCGCAAAGTTCTTTAAACAATCTAAAAGTAAATCACTTACTCAGTATAATGTAAATTCATATGTTACACCAGAAATTGGGGAAAGTAATGAACTGTTAGTAAGTAAAATTAATATAGATGAAAAGTACTCTAAATTTTTATTATCAAAATATGAAGATAAAATGAATTTTAGTTCATCTGTGAAAATTTCTGTTAACTCCTATAAACCTCAAAATATAATTGATATCATACACGAGCTACATTACATCTATAAGAATGAGAAAAAATCAGGGACACTACCTAGAATGACCTTTTTGAAAAATAATGAAGATAACCAGCCTATGTTTTCTGATTTAAATAAAGGCTTATTAGAAGCAATTAAAATGGGGTCCGTCAGTGTAAGTCTCTCATACTATATTGAAGAGGATGGTACTATATTTATAAACCCGGCAAAAGATGATCAGGTAGAGATTATTTATGATAAAAAAACAAGAAAGTTAGATTCCTATTCAATAGAGTCAATAGGAGAAATGCTTAAAGAGCTTAAATGTACAGATATTACAAAGGTTTCAATAAAACCAGTTTCAAATAGAAATAGGAAAGTGAAATTATTAAAAATTTTAGATTACAGTATCAATTACCGTGGTAAAGAATTTTGTTTATATCGAGGGAAATGGGCTAGTTTTAATCAGTCGTATATTGATTTTATTGAGAAAGGAATAGTTCAGGTTAATAAATGTACTTCTTTTTATAGCGAATATAATCTTACTGAGAAAGTTTTAAAAAAGGGTAGGAAGATTCAGAACTCAAATAAAAATGAGTATGACCAAGTTAAATATGCTGAATATCCCTTTAATCTCTATTTAAGAGATACATATAATTTTATACTTCTGGATAGGAAAAATGATCATGAATATTTTAAAAATGTTGAATTTGCGGATCTTTATGATGAACAAGAGCAAGCTCTTATTCATGTTAAAATAGGGTCCACCCCTGATATACGCTATTGTATTCAACAGTCTCTTCATAGTGCAGAAATATTTAATACGCAAAGTGATGTTTTGAAAGTATATGGTGTTAATCGAGTTAAAAAAGTAGCAATGCTGTTAGTATTACAAACAAAAAATTTAATTGGCAAAGATGGATTGGTAGATTTTTCTAAAAATAATTCTATTTACCTGAAGATAGAGATTATAGATTGGCTAACTAAAATAAGGATGTTAGGCTATATACCAGAGATATTAATTGCCAGAGATTTGACAAAAAGCAAAGATAAGAAAAAGAATGATTAATTTTTATAGATATCTCTTTATATAAGGTCATCTAGATATATTGAATTGCTTGTTTTTAATGAAATAATAGGTAAAAGTATCTGGATTTATTTGTAATCTAATTGTAAAATCGTTAACATTAGAATTTTGGAATTTACCTTAAATTTTATGTGGGAAATATGGTGATTATTTGGATAAGGAATTACTTGATTATTATATTACGGAATACATGCCTGAATGTAATGAGGCAGATTTAAAGAAGGGGCAAGAAAATAGATTAAAACATTTAATAAAGAATTTAAATGATAAGGGGAGCGTATTTAGGGATTTCCCTTACGAGATGTTGGCGATGGAAGAAAAAGCGAAACTGCTAAATTTTCTGTTAAATACTACAAAGGAAAGACAGGTTGTATCTAATATAGGGAAAAACGATGTTGATAGAAGCTTTGAAAACTTTCTTTATTTGGAAGATATGGTTGGGGAATTTTCAATTGAATTCATCCGTAAATATCCAAATTATAATCAGTCAGAGTTATCATTAGAGTGTAATCAAAACCGTCTAATGATAAGGAATCATAAAGTTTCAACACAAAATGTCTTACATGAATTGAGTAATAGTAATGAAAATATTATAAGGGCGATTTTCAATGAATTACGTTTTTTTAAAGACAATAGGTTAAACTATAGGAATCTTAATTTTATTAGGGATTATATAGATTATGTAGCTGATTCAACCCTTCAATTTTTAGTATATAGAGTTATTGTAAGTTCGAGTAAAATCGATAAGAAAGAAATTATTAATAATTTATTGAATCAACTTAATAAATTGTTTAACTTAATAAATTTTCAATTGCAAAAAAAAGGGATAGCACAGAAAAAGTCTACTACATTGAAGGCAGAAACCCTTACTGGCTTTTTTGTGTCTTATAGAAGTCATTACAGTAGATTTCATGAGGAATTACACATTTTAGATATTCTGACGTCAGAGATAGAGGAAAATACAGATTTATTTTGCAAGGTAGATGAAAAATTTAGCACAAATAAAATAATTTTGTCTGAAGAAAAAATTAAGATGTCAAAAGATATAATAACGGAAGGCCATGCTATCTATGAGTTTGAAAAAAAATTAGAGGAAACTCGTAGGATTATAGGTGTCATGGGTTCTGCTGGTGGTAGACAATGTTTTTCAAATTGTTTACAGGATATCAAAGTATATTTTCGAGAAATTTATATGAGTAAGGTGACCTATAAGAATAAAAAGACAATGAATATCGTAAGAAATTATCTAAAAACCATTGAGAATAAAGATATCCAGCCCTTTGAAAGAACGTCTCATTATATGTTTTTTAGAGAAAAGATAAGTAGAGGATATTTTCGAGAAAAAGGGTTGTTGGATCTCTATGTTGCCAAAGCCAGTATTCATAAGGAATTGTATAACCTTCTACTTAGAACATATTTGTTTTATGACTTTATGGATAGTGTTGAGTTTATTTACTCAATTAATAAGGGAATTCTTGATGCACTTCAATATGAAATGAATTGAATCAAATCAATAAGCCTTTATAAGAAATTTTTAAAAACTGTTTCCAAGAAAATTAATCTGAACTTGTATATATTTTAACTATGAGGTAACTCATAATATAATATTGAGAGGAGCAGATTGTTATGTTAGCAAGATGTTTAGAAGTAAGATATGAAAAGGGAGATTTTTATTTAACCCAAAAAAGTAGGAAGGGCGATAAAACCACATATAAAAATGGCTATATTCGTGCTCCTAGAGGGAATGGTTGGGCAAATAATTACAAACCGTCTCGACTTATCTTACATTTACATGTAGAAGGAAATATTGGTTATTCTTGGATTGACCGTTATTTTAAGGATACGGTGGGACGTTTGACAGAAAAGCGTAAGAATATAATAATTTCGACAATGCCATTACAAGTAGAAGTTGAAGAATGTTACAATTCAAATGGTGAACGGTATTATGTTGTTTCTGAAGAAGACATGAAAAATTGGTTGAACAGAACAGGTTTATTAAATGGAATGACTTCGAAGTAAGTATTTTTTTATAGAATAATAAATATAATTATTGACAGTTAAAAGAGCTTTTGGGTTCATACCTAGAATGCTCTTTTTTTATTAGTAAAAATACTAAAGAAATAAAAGTGATTAAGTACTTTTTGAATTCGCTCATTAAAACAAATTGTTATTTATAGGGAATTTAGTATTCCATTAAGCTTTTTATAAAAAATTTCCATTTTCTGTTGATTGTACATGCGTATTATAGCTAAAATATAGAAGAATAAGGAGGTAGTGATATTGGGATTAGCAACCTACGATAGACTTATCGAAATTATTGAACAAGCTAAAAAGCTAGAAGAAGATATAACAAGAATAGTTTATGTTTTGGATGACTCAGAAGAAGCAATTGAATTTGAAAGATTTTTTAAAAAGTTACAAGGTGAATTTTTAAGATCCAAAGGATCTAAATATCCATGCAATTTATATGAATTTCTAACTTTATTACGAACACCCATAAAAGAATGGGGATATTTTAATATGAACTCTATTAAAGAAAGAAGAATTAATGAGAATCTTATATTATTAGGGGAAAGAGTTGGGGTTACGTCGGAAGCTTTAGATATTTACAATGAGCATAAGAATGCATATGAGGCGCAAACAAAGGCAATAGAAGATGTCATTAGATATTGTAGGGAAAAATCTTTAGTGGATAAAACAATACAACAAAAATATGAGTTTTTTCGAAATTATTTGATTGAGCATCCACTTATACATCCATATTATGCTGAAAATGAAATAGCTGAAGGATTAGATAATGATAGTTTTCTTATTAATAAACTATTAGAAGAGTGCTATGAGCCGATTATTGGGGAGTATGAATATATATGTCCTAGTTGTGGATGGACATTACAACAAAAGACATTAGACTATTTTTATTGTTTATCAAATGATTGTAGAGAAGGCTATGATAAAACTAGTTTATTGCAGGATCAAAATTTAATTAATTTAAAGGTTACACATCGTACAAAAGAAGCCATTCAAAGAACTACTGTAATTCCAGGCAAAAAAGAAGTAGAGCTAGCACAAAGGTTAAGAAAAAAAGGGGTAACTGTAAGTATGTATCCTGAAATTGAAGCACAGGGTGATATTAGAGCAGAAAAAATAATACATGATAAGCGTATTTCCTTGTATATAGATGTTAAGGATTACTCTAGTGAGTATATGTTGGCAGAACGTTTAATAATGGAGAAGGAGGCTGGAATATTAAAAGATGTATTAATTGCAGTACCAGATAAAAAAGCCAATAAAAAATATTTAAAGGCTGTTAAGAGACTTCTTTTAGAAAAAGAGGCTAATGATATAGAAGTTTATTCTTTTAGAGAAATAATTAACATGTTTGCAGACTCTAAAAAAGGAGAATAAAAATGCGTAAAAACTTTACTACAGCATCACAAGATGTAATTTCAGAATTTTATGAACGAACGAAGTTTTTTTTGAAAAACGGGATATGATCTCTCAGGAGATTATTGAGAACTATATGACTATGAAGAAGGTAAGAGAAGAGGTCTTTTATACATGGCCAGAATTTAAAAAAAGAAACTTTCGAAAAAGAGCATTTGAATATTATCTCCGTAAAATTGTTGTTGTTGAAATTATAATTTTAACATTTTTTCGCGCGTTTGAAGGAAAGGGACAGCCAACTGTAAAAAATGTTTGGTCTTATTTACCTAATTATAAATTTTTATTGCCCAAACCACATAGGTTAAAATCTCTAGAAGAAATGGATGTTATTAGAGTCTATTTTTCTAATTTCATGACACAGCCGACATGGGAAGATGAGATAGTTGAGTATCAAAGTAAACCTAAGGATTTACGTTTATATAATATGGTATCCAATGAAAATGAAGATGAAGACGAAGAAATTTTAATAGAAATCAATCCTAAGTATTTCGAAAATAGAAAAAATAATTATGAAAAATTATTATTGAAAGAATGTATTGCACATGAAAAGAAAATTTTGGATACATTTGTTCAACCAGCAGAATCGGTTTATTTTTATAAACAAGATACCACAGGCAGACTAAACAAAAATGACAAGGAACAATTTAAAATAGATATTGTTCATCAAAAGGGTAAACAGACAAAGAAGGGATTTCCTAAATTTCTTGTTCCAGAGAAGGAAGAACTTGGTGGGGATTTAATGAAAATAAAATTGCCTTCGGGAAGAAAAAAAATTCGTAGGGACCAATTGCATTTGCCTCTTGATTTTAAAAATGGTCATTGGACGAATAATTCTATTCCTCTTATTGAAGAGCATTATAAAAGCATGAATATAGTAAATGGTCGGGATTTTAGAAAGGCACAAGAAGATTTTAATTTACATTCTATGAATTTAATAGGAAATGATTTTTTTAGATATGATGATAAAGTTGGCATTGCTGCAGGAGTAGGGATAGGAAAAAGTACATTAATGCTCTTAGAAATTGTTCGATTAACAAACTTATGGAAATTTCAAAAAGACTTACCAAAAGGTAAAGGGGCAAAGGTAGGTGTCTGGACTGTTAATGTGACTGAAGCACTAATGTTAGTGTATAGATTACATCAAATAGGAGTAAAAGCAGTCCCTATAATTGGTAATGCAAATGCCAAAAAGCATCTTAAGAATTTTGTTAAACAGGTCAAACATGAGAATGCTGGAAATCATACAATCAATCCATTAGCACAGTTAGCCCAGGAGTATGTATTGCAATTTTTCAAGGGGACGTGCTCCATAGAATCATATACGGGTATTGAAGAGATGAGAAAGAAACCTTGTATGTCTTTAAAGTTAGCATACAAGCCTCATATTAATGAAGATAGTGAAGTGGATTCTGATACTTCATCTTTGTTAGATCCTTATGAAGTGCAAAATAAAGAAATGGTGAGAAAGAAAGAGTGTAATTGTTCTTGTCCACTATTTAATAATTGCGGTATGTATGTAACGGAAAGGTTATTATCTGAAAGTCCAGTTTGGATAGGTACAGAAGAGGCTTTTTTTTATTCTAAACCAATGCCCCTTGCCAATCCATATGATATGACATATGCAGAAATTGCTCACTTTGAGTTGGATGTAATATTTAATGATGAAGCAGATAGTTTACAGGTTAATTCTGATAGTCTATTGCTGTCAGAAAATCATTTACTTGGAAGTGAGGATACATTATTTGAGAAGAATTTCTTATCCGTAGGTCATAATTTAGATGTCCAATATCCATTGGCGGGCGTACCAATACATGGATCCTGGAGATTCCATACGAAAAAAGCGAGTGACTTTTCACATTTAATGCATGAGATACTTAAGAATAATTTATTTGTTAGGAAGAAAGTTCATAATAAGACATTTGGTATTCATCAAATTTGTAAGCAATTAACAGAGTCTTTATTTGAAGTACCTCATACAATGCTAACGAAAAATCATCCGTTTTTTGACTTGTTTGTTACATTAGATATGAAAAAAATCTTAAATCGTACTTTACGAAATGAAAAAGGTTTTATTATTGAACGAGAAATTCGTAATTTTTTTAATGATCTTGAGGAAATAAAAACTTTAGATGATAACCCTAGGGAAATTACACAAATGGAAAATGAAGCATTATATAGTTTTTTTGAAAAAGTTGTTGTGCATCTTAAACATATGAATAATCATGTGGAAATTAGGCAACTGACTGATTTGAAATTGAAGAAACAATTAATGAAATATTTTTATTTTATGTTGACTCTTATTATGTTTGATTTTCATTTTAAAATGTTAATCACAAAAAAATCTAGCATGGAATTGTTGTTAAATACAAATATAGAAGATATTAATAGTTATTATCGACATACTAAAAGATATTTGCCGTTTTTACCTAGCTCACCTACAGGTAAACATTTTCAATACTATTTTAGGGAGAAGAGAAAAGGAGAAGCAGGAAATCATATTGGTGTACTACAAACTTATGACTATCTAGGAGTAGGAAGAGATTTTTTAACGAACTTTTCTTCATTATATGAACATGTTTCCACTGTTACTTATGAAGATAGGGTACCGGTGACAGATAAATATCAAGAAGAATATAGTGCTACATATAGTAAAGGGCCAGCAATGGTATTTATGTCAGCAACTATGTATGCAGAAAAATCTTTACATTTTCATTTGGATGTACCACTTAGTTATTTAATGACCTCTGTTAATCCATCTTCAAAGGTGGAGCAGTTCTTATATCCTGTATATGAGGACGAAGATGCCCGGGATAATGATGGATTGATGCTTCCCATTCGTGTATCAGGTATTAAGGATAAGGAACAAGCTTTAACAAAAATGGCTGTAGAATTAGAATTGTTAATTCGAGAAGAGCTAGAGTTTTGGAATAAAAGAGGAGAAGATCGTAAGGTTATACTAGTTGTTAACTCTTATGAACAGACTGATTGGGTATTGAAGGCTTTGCGTCCTATTTTTAAAGAAAAGGTTGCGGCCCTAACGAATGATCCTAAAAAAGGTGATGAAAATCATGTGGTACTTGGAGAAATAGAAAGAATCGCAAAACGTGGAATTGATATTTTAATAACGCCTTTATTGTCAATTAACAGAGGTTACAATATTTTGAAATACAACCAAGGTACAAGAAAATATCAGTCCGAATCCTATTTTGGAAGTATATTTTTTATGGTTAGGCCATTAATTCCATCAGATTCTATAGATAATATTATTAAGATATTAAATGGTATTTACAAAAAGCAAGAAAGATATATGAAACAATCGGTGGAAGATAACAACCCATTTTATATGTTTTATAACGGAATTAAAGAAATAAGAACTAAAACAAATGCCCAAATGTATCATCTATTATCTGTAGAAGAAAATTGGAGTCAATTGGAAGAACAAGAGGATAGGAATGTTATATCGTGGTTTATGCTAATTAATATTATTCAAATGATTGGAAGGCTTCAAAGAGGACAAACAGATGTGAGAGTTTATTATCTTGATGCAGCATTTGCAAAACAACATGCAATTCATTCGTTTGAAGAAGATACTATTCAAGATAGTATGATTAAAATCTGGGAAGAACTATTGAGCGCCAATTGGATAAATGAGCAAGCAAAGGATAGCTTATATGGTTATTTCCTAGATGGATTAAGAAAAATTAATAAAAGATGGAAAGAGGAAGAAACATGTCAAACAAATACTTTGTTCACTCTTTTTTAATGAAAGCTGAAAAACTAGAAAATGAAGAAGTGATAGCTGTATATATGCCGAGTGAAATCTCAAGTTACTGGGAAAAAGTGATTTCAGTTGATCGAGCATTTGGATTTAAAATAGCCACCTTTCGTGATTACCATTACCATCATCATAAAGATGTCATTTGTATGAGTATGGATGATAAGGCACTAATGGGAAAAGAGCCTTGGTTACTACTTGATCCACATATAGATTATGAAAATAGCGTATATACAGCAAATTTTCTTTTAAATAGATATCAACGTTTCCTTCATAAAAGAATTGAAATAGCAAAGCAATATGAAAAGACTAAAAAATATGAAACTTTACTCCAATACGAACCGCATCTTGTGTCTGCAAAAATAAAACCACTTTTACAAAATGTCTCTCTTTCTAAGTTATTATTACTAGAAAACTATAAACAATATCTCTCGAGTTGGATTTTCTTTGATTTTATGAGCAGAAAAGACTCATATTTAGAAAATAATAATACAACTGTCTTACTTCAAGCTAGAAATAGTGAGAATTATTGGTCTTTCCCAGAAGAATGGGGGATTTGTGTTAAAGATAGTGAATACGTTTTAATGTCAAAAGATTTCTTAGTAAATAATAAACGTACAAGCTATGCATACACATTAAATTTTGAGCGAAGGGAGAGCGATTTATTAATTGATATAAGCACTTCAACTAAACCATGGTTAATGACTCCTTTAATAAATCCTGTTACTGGATTTATTAATATACCAAAGGGAAACAAGACACGCTCCTTGTATATTTGGAATGAAGAAACTTCAAGAATTCAACAATTAAAATTGCGTATATCACCAGGATATGGCGGAATGTATGCTACCTCAAGTAATATTTACACGCAGGAATTGGGTGGAGAGTTGCCTAATATAAATCAAATTTGTAAAGATCCTAGTATACATAATGGAAAATATTTCATTTCTACAGTACCCCAGAATAGTAATGATAGAGTAAAGCCAGCACAAAGAGGTTTACATTATAATGATAAATACTATTTAGTAAAAAATTTCAGTGAAATTTTGAATTATTTAGAGTTATATCATTCAAAACCTGAACTTATTAAAAGTGGTCTTAGTAGCTCATTAAAAGGTGGATCGGTATTCATAGATGATCCACTTGAA
This sequence comes from Bacillus fungorum, assembly GCF_002746455.1. Taxonomy (GTDB): domain Bacteria; phylum Bacillota; class Bacilli; order Bacillales; family Bacillaceae_G; genus Bacillus_A; species Bacillus_A fungorum. The sequence goes on from NZ_NWUW01000041.1 coordinate 16,556, forward strand.
TCTAGAGATAATGAAGAGATTGTTCTTACGTATGCAACTACAATTGATAGCTCAATTTTTGAAGAGAGGTTTGAAAAGGCCCTACGTAGTTTTGTAGTAAAAGAAACGATTAGTAATGGGGAAACAAAACCCAATCCATATAATAACCATGCAAGATATAAGATGGAAAATATAGGGGGTGGTGTTTTTCAATTTTATGATAGAAAAAGAATGATGGAAAAAGCTTTTTACGTTCGATTAGTTAATGCAAGTAAATATATGTATCTGATGAGAGGGTTAGATACAAGTGTAGATTTACTACAGGATGCATTTTATAAACGTATGGAACTAATTAAGAATGAATTTTTAAAAGAAGAGCAAATTAAATTGCAATCACCGGGATTAGCAATATTAGAGTTGGAAAATTTAAAAGGTGAAGTAAATGACAATAAAGTTGCTACAGAGAGAGGAATGTTAGAGCTCGGATGGTTAACACAGTGTTTTCATAAAAAAGATATGACAGATAAAGAATTGGAAAATAAACTATCATCTTGCATTGCAGATCTATTTATAAGAAAAGGATTTGTTAATCAAATGATTGAGGAATGTAAAAAGGTGTCTCAACCATTCGTATATTATTTTCCTTTTAAGGAGCCAGTTACTCTTATTTCGGGTGAGGAAGGTTATATTTTTACAGTTTTTCGAGTTAAAAACGGAATTGTTCAGGTTAAATATTCAACTATATCAGAAAACTGGATGTGTATAGATGAGGCAATTCTAAAATTGAAAGAATCAGAAAGGCATAATGTTTTTACATCAAAACATAATGATTATGAATTTTCATCTATGATTCTTAAAGAATGTAAAGAGCAAAATGCCGTTGTTGTCTTTCAGGAAAAACAGATACCGTCATTTTTGATGAAAATGAAAAGAGTACCATTTCGAGTAGCCACTTACTTAGTATCAGATGATTTACCTCATATTACTAATTTGAATAAAGATAATATGGCTAGTTCCGGGGCATTTATGATTGAATCTAATGGAGAATGCCTTTCTGTTCCACCTAAATCATCCAAAGTGCAGATTGTTCAATCTCAATCTAAACAAACCAATAATAAGCCATTTTCAGTTAGAGCAACAACAAGGTATAAAACAAATGATATGAATAAAGAAAATAGGTGGATAATTTATTCTGCAATACATGCTTTGCGCTTTATCTCTTTAACATATGACGGTTTTATAAATATGCCTTTACCAGTTCATTTATATGAAAAGCACTATAAAAAGTATATAAAAAATATATGTTTACAATCGAATAAAATTAAGGATTATGAGAAATTTATAAAGATATAAAAATGAGAAATGAATTGAAATAAAGAAATTTATAGTTTAAGTCATTAGAAGTTTTTAGGGGCAGGGGTGTAGTTTAATACTAGGCTCTTGCTTTAATTAGTTTGTTTATGGAACTAATTCTGACTCTTTAAGATTTTGTTGTAAATTAGAAGGGGTTTCTAAAAATTTCTTTATACAAAGTAGAATTTTTAAATCTACTTTCCTTATGGTTTGCTTAACGTTTTTATAATGAATGTTTTTAACTCGACTGTTTCTGGTAAGCATGAATATGCTATGTCAGATTTTATGCCATATATTTATATTTTATAGCGAATAAGGAGGAAGTAAGAAAATGAATTTATACCAAGCAGAAGAGCAGATTAAAGAATTAAATGTTTTTATAGAATTAGTTTCAAATTATAAAGTGACTTCTTTAGAGACAGCTGCAATATATGAATATGCTTTAGAGAATAATGTTTCCAAAGTAGCTTTTAAATTAAATGAAAAAGGTTATAGAGCACAGGGGGTGAAAGGGCCAAGAATACTTAGTAGTAATGATGTATCGGAGATATTAAAAGGAAAAGAGATAGATGAACTACATGCTGTTATAAAAAGTATGTTTGAAAAAAATAAAAGGAAAGTGAGAAAATTCACTTAAATTCCACTTAAATTCATAGGTAAATAAACATTTAAAATGAGGAGGTTTGATACATGAAAAAATGTGCTTGCTGTGGTACTGACAAGAACTTCACTCGTGAACATAGAAGAGAATCCCGCGATAGGGATTACACTACCTAAGTTAAGAAGGACCTCGGAAATAAATGTGTGGACGTTAGAGCAAGTTAATCATTTTATAAATGAGAGAAAAAATGTTTATCGCCCTACTCGTTTTTATATTGCCTGTGTCATCGCATTACTGACGGGTATGCGTCAAGGCGAAATAATGGGACTACGTTGGAGTGACATCGACTTCGAAAATAGGATAATTTTCATAAGACAGACGTTAACCCAGACGGGGGAAATTAAAGTAGGCGCTAAAAATAACGCAAGTATATGTAATATACATTTTCCGATAAAACTAATCGGAGAGTTAGAGTTACATCGTGAAACGATAAAGAAAGAACGCTTATATCACGGTAGAGATTACGAGAATAACGATCTAGTAATATGTGCACGTAAAGGAAATCTGTTAATACCTACAAATGGCCGTATAGAATTCTATAACTTAATCGAAAAACTCGGACTACCTAAAATACGTTTCCACGACCTACGCCATACACACGCAACGATGTTAATTCAGCAAAACGTTAATGTAAAGCTGATATCAGAGCGTCTAGGCCACACCGATATTCAAACGACTTTGAATACCTACAGTCATGTGCTACCGACAATGCAACGTGAGGTGGCGGATAAATTGGACGAGATGTTTGGGGAGTAGAAAAAATATAGGGTAGTTGAGAAAAAGAGACGATCCGTATCATAAAAACAATTGCAATGCTAGTTTTGTCAAATGTGTTATTGATAACAGATCAACCTCTTTCATTTTTTATCTATATCATGAATGCTAAAGTTACTATTAGACATCTAAAATTTTTATATCATCAGGGAATTTATATAAATAAAGAATTGCAGTCTTTATTATAGATTTAGGAAACAATCTTTTACCACCGCGATCATATGGACTATTAGTATCTTCTTCGAAATAAGGTGTTATTACATGTATGTGTTCGGATATGATATTTAAAAAATTGGGCACTTCCTTATTTTTATGTGTTGTTTCAGTAAAAGTTTTAATTTCCACAAAGTTAGGATAAAAATAGTGAGCAATAAAAATCAAAAAAGCTGTATGAATAAAACAAGGGATCTTCTTTTCCTTATTATTATTAAATATATGATTATAGTAATCTGACCAACGCTCTAAAAGTAACTCTTTAAAGTTTAAAAATGTTCTAGGGTTATGTAAATTTATTTCCCTCATGAGAGCATCAAAAACAAGTAGATAGGATTCTTTTATTAGGGCATCATCATTCACAACAGCTATCCAACCGTTTGGAGGGGTCAGGCTATCATACTCATTTGTTTTTATGACGCTGTTTAATGCGTAATATTTTTCTTCTAAATAAAAATATGCTTTTAGACACTTTTCTAATGTTTTTTCAGATTCTAATGTGTCTTTATTAAGGTTATTAAGAACGAATTTATCGGTTAATGTCATAAGTTGATATTTACTACTAATCATATATTTTCTTTGGAAAATCTTTTGCAAGTAATATTCAGGCTTACTAATGCCCTTTTTGGATAAGGCGTCAAATATAACTTCATCATCCATAGCTACTACAAAAAAGAGACCTGGTAAGTCCAAGTTAGATTTAATCATTTGAAAGACGGTAACAACCTCATCAGGAAATAACCTATCTAACTCGTCGATCATAATTACTATTTTTTGCTCGTCTTCTCTGAGGGTCTCATCCAACATATTATTTAAATCCTGTTTTCTCTTTGATAAAGGCTTTTCGTCAAATAATGAGTCGCTAACTACTTTTACGGTATCGCCTGCAATTGTGCTTACAGTGGTAGCAGCTGCCGGTGGGATGCCGTGCACATATGCCCCAGCAAATGTTAAAGCCTTTGTTGCTGAAGGTATTAATTTTTGTGCATATGCATAGAATTTATCTTTAGCTTTTTTAAAAGCTCCTTCACCCATTGCAAAATATATTTCTTCAAATAAGTTCTTTATAAGTTCGTCACTGTCAGAGATCATCCATGGATTAAATCTTACAACTTTACATTTTCCTTTTTCTAATTTAGATTCTATAAAATTTAACATTGTAGACTTACCTGCTCCCCATGACCCGTTAATAGAAACTGAGTAGGGTAGTTGAGGAGAAGTCTTGTTAATAAAATCAGCAATTTCTTGTGCTTTCTCTTTAAATCCGAGTTTATCCGTGTCTATATTTTTTAATGGTAGGTGTTGTATTTCTGTTGTCATTACTCTTCCTCCTTAACTCATATGTCAATATAAAGTCTATCACATAGTGTGTTAACATGATTAATTTTACAAGATGAACAATAGAAACAAATTCACATCACATCTTGTATAATTAACAAAACTGAACAAATAAGCGCATTCTCACCATTATACATTGCGGCACGTATTACCAGCCGCACGCCCACCTTCTAAACCTCATTCTTCGATAATCTCTCTCTCGCACGGAAACCGTGCATCGTAACCGACGAAATATCTTGTAATGAGAAGTATCGTTTTTTCTTCGTATATATAGAAGCGATTATATTATCGGTGTCTCAATCGTTCCCGTTTCGTCAGCTTTCCGGCCCATACATAGGCCCTCTAACGAAATTTCAATAGGGAACTATAATGCAGATAATCCGCGCCATAAAAGGAGGAATTGGATTATATCGACTGTAGTACAGTATAGTAATTTACGTCTTTTACCAGGCGAAGGGGTCAGGTGGATATCCATCCGAAACTTTTAACGGACATGTAAAGCGGTCTATTTTTTCCGCTATATATAGAAGGAAATGGATTCGGGAGTTTACATCGGTTTACCATAGGTCAGTCGCTCGCTCTAGACGGACACACCCTCGAAATTTTTCGTGCTATTTATACAGTATATTATGCAATATATATCGATATGTAAGCCGCTACAAATGTTGATATAATAACGTTTTGAATCGATAATGAATGTAACAAAAGATAATTCTGTTACATTGAATATTCGGAAAAATGTATAGAATATGCGGAATTGAATAAGGGGCGGGGGCGTCATTTTGTACATGCGGTCGCCAGGTGCGAGAGAAATCCGCGTATTAAAAATAACTTCGGGTCTAAATGACGAAATAATACTCTAGCTTTCATTTTACATTTTAATATATTGCTATCATATATCGCTAGCTTATTATTATTTGGTTTGTGCTTATATTTATAAGCGCAAATCTGGTGAAGGGAATAATTATTGTGTTAGAATAATAATTAAGAAAGTTTGAGAAAAACAGAATAAGAGAAATAGAAAAATATATAAGTGATAGGGAGTTAATTAAGTATGAAATTATTCCACGGAACATCACTAGACTTTGGAAATGAGATTTTAAAAACAGGGTTAATAAAGAAGAACCAGCAACCATACGATGGTGTAACAGATCCAAACTTTGTTTATTTATCAGATCGTATTACCTCTGCAATGAGTTAGGGGCATAAAAAGACTACGCGAGTAAAGGAATTTTATATTTTTGAGGTTGAAATTCAAGAAGATACCTTACTAGCGGATTTGGATGAATTAAATATTTTTAAAAATACACCATGGGGACCAGGTGATGCTATTCGAGGTTTAAACGAGAATTACACAGTGGAGAATACCTTACTGCATATACATAGTGTTAGGGTGGATAAGGATATCGACCTTAAACTAGCATCCGGTAAATATGCTAAAGTATCAACCGATGGAGTTGTTAATATATACAGAGAGGATATACGGGAATTTAACTTAACAGATGCAGAACTGGCTGAAATATATAATTCTCTCGTATGGCAAAGATATTAAAAGGGGAACTATCGACGCCAAAGTCGACGTAAACGGTTTGCCGCAATACCGGGTGCACAATTCGAAAGGGAATACGTACTACATCATGGTTAGCCCGACTTATGTGGACGTGCGTTAATATGTACGTAAAAAGACCGCCTATTACAGGCGGTCGAATTTTTTATTTTTTTACTACTCCGCTAGCGACACCGGATAGAGTCATAACATCCGCGATAGTATTTACGTTTGTTTCTGGGGTTCCATAGAATGAATCTAAATCTCCGATAAACCAACCAGCACCTACTGTGACTGTATATCCATTATACTTCCAGTTACTAATTAGCTTATTTGTTAATGTTCGTTTCTCTGCTTCGGATAATTTTAGCCACACTTCACCTTTACTGTTTGCATCAACAGTTGTAGTCTGAACTTTATTTTGTTTAGGTTGCTGTACTTCTCGTTGCTCGCATTCTTTTTCTCTTTTAGCTAGTTCTTGTTGCGTTTCTTGGTCAGAAAAGCCATTTTCAATAGATATGCTGTTTTTGGTGTTAACTTCAATTGTATAACTTTTATTAGTTACATTACGAATTTTTACTAAAGTATTTTCGCTATACTGTTTTTCTAATTCATGTCCCCATCCAAGTTTTTCAGTAAGATGTTTATTTTTAGAAATACCTTTCTCACTTAGGACATCAATAATTATCTTTACAAAATATCAAAAAGGTAAATATAAATATCATAGTAGAGAACGGGGATGGATTGAAAGCAACGTTCGCTGAGAAAGCCTATAAAATCACGGATAAACACGTTCTATCTACTTTTATTTATACCGGTTTTCTTGGCAAATATTTTTAAACGTTTGTTAAAGTGATTCTTATCGATTTCCTTCAGAGGGTACCATGCGCTCGTTCTTCGGCTTTTTATACGTTGGTGAATGTTAGTAAATAGAACGTGTAAATGGTCTGAGGTACTACGAGTAGCACGCGTCTGTTTTATACGTTTACCTTTCAAACGTTTAGAAGACAAACAAAAAAACTTTTCGTTAAGTAACGAAATAGGATGTTTCCATATCGACATACAGTTTGGCGGTGTACCGCAATTCTGTCGGCCAAATCAACGAGTAAATCATCGCATAAAAATAACGCTCTATCCGTTGATAGAACGCCATTTTATCGTATTTTGTGACCCCAGAGAAGTTCGAATTCACGATTTCCAACCTGTCATGGTGGAGGTTTATTTTATTATTTTTCTTCCTGCATTAAAAATTTCCAAAAACGTTTTAATTCTTCACGCTTTTGAGATGGTGCAAACTTTATATCATTTAACCATTGATCTAGTTCTATATTATTTCCGTCCTCTTTAACATTAGAATCTCGCCCAAGAAGAAAATCAGTAGATACATTAAAGTAATCTGCTATACGAATCAAGGTATTGTAATCAGGTTGGCGTTCATTACGCTCATACATACCAATTGTACTTTCACTTAGTAGAAGCGATTGAGCAAGTTCTTTTTGTGTAATTCCTTTTTGTTTTCTTAAATTACGAATTATATTTCCAAACGTTTTCATTCTATCACCTGATAATATATTAACACAATATGTGTTAATATATTAAAATTTTTAAAAATTGATAATTAAAATCTATTGACAACACATTTTGTGCGGTTTATATTCTAAGTAACAACACGAAATGTGGTTTTTGGGGGTGAGAAGGTATGAATTATAAAAGAGTGGCTGAAAATTTAATTAATTTAAGAAATGGGAGATCTAGAGAAGAGGTGGCAAAAGCGGTGGGAATAAGTATTAGTACATTACAGATGTATGAAAATGGACAGAGAATCCCACGAGATAATATAAAAATAAAATTAGCGAATTTCTATGGTGTTACAGTCCAAACAATTTTTTTTGACTCAGAACAACACGAAGTGTGTTGAATAATGATAGATTTTTAAGATGATGTAGTGATTTTTTAAAATGTAAGTTTAGAAGGTGTTTTAGGCAATTTTACATAAATGGATAATATTTTTATCTTTATATATAAATTATAGGAGTGTGTTTGCATGAACATGAAAACATTTGAAATGCGTGAAAAAAGATTAGCGGAACTATTAGGTGCAAAAGTACTATGGGAATTTATAAGTGCTGTAACAGAGGAAATTGAAAAGCAGGAATTAGAGTCTACACCAGGTTTATTAGAAGATCTATTCATACATGTGAAAGAAACTGTTCAAATTCAAAATATGAATCAAGACAAAACAAAAGCCCCTGTAGAAGCAGAGGCCGATGGTATAAATAAAGATACATTATTTATGGAAGCATATGTAGAATTAATCAATCATAAGTTTGTTATTTCTGAATTAGCTGTAGAGCTTTCATCTGTTCTAAAAGAATTAAATTGTTTTGTTCAATCATCTTTGCCACAGCTTCAAAGTAAGCTTGATTCTCAAGAACCTCAATCTGCTTCTCTTTAGGGAGTGATTGAAGTATTTCTTTAATTTCTTTACACTCGTATATGTTATTCTCCGAGTCTTCGATTAATTGATTGCGACGGTTGGTGTATTCAAGTGCACCTAAAGTCGCTAATGCGCGAGGATCTAATCCTAGAATTTCCATGTATTCCTCTCCTTTCCTCTACAAATAATTCGATAGAGGAAAGGAGATTCCTTTAGTAATTTGGTAGAGTCTATATACAGTTATACAAATTGTTAATGATTAGTGGATGTCTTATCTAGTAGGAATGTAGTAGAAATAGACTTTAAAAATTCCTTAAAGATAATGAGAAGAAAGGAGAAGCCAGTAAATTAAACTCCTTTCCCTAAGTAATCTTCATATGAAATGGATATTTACTTTTATGATAAATTTTTAATTAGATTCTTTGATGAAGAGTAGATAGACATATGGAATAGAGGATGAATTAGCAGTTAAATTAGTATGATTTTTATGGAAGAATAATAGTATAGTTAAAGTTTTTTAATGAATTCAATTTCATTATCTAATAATAATGGACGAGTTAAGTGTGAAGAATTTTCTTCAACCTGAGTAGAATTTTTTGCACCAGGAATCGCAACTGAAACGGCTGGATGGCTTAAAACATAACGTAAGGCAATTTGCGCTAGACTTCGATTTGATCGTACAAGTGAATCTAATTTTTCTACCTTATTTAAGTTTTCTTTAAACCACTTTTCTTGGGGCCAATCTTTTCTTAAATCATCGTCTGGAAATTGAGTTTCATGATTAAATTTCCCAGTTAAAATTCCCATCTTAAGTGGACCTCTTATCACAGCGCCTAAATTATGTTGTTCAATATAAGGAAGGATGTCTTTTTCAGGTTCTTTATTTAAAATACTATAATCGAATTGTACAACATCTAAATCATCATTCTGATTAAAATGTTTAATATAATCTAAATCATTAGTAGAAACGCCAACTGCTCTCACTTTGCCAGATTTTTTTAAGGTTTGGAAAGCTTGTAGAAAGACTTCTGTTTCTTCAGGTTTATCCCACCAAATATGACAAAAGTACACATCTATATAATCAGTTTTAAGCCGCAGTAAACTAGCATCAAACGCATCAATGATTTTTTGAGGGTCTCCATAAACCGCTGGTTGATTTGGATCATAATGATGACCAATTAATCCACCTTTTGTAGAAAGAATGATATCCTGCCTACGTTTATTTATAGCTTTTGTAACGAGTGTTTCGCTATGACCTAGTCCATAAACATCAGCAGTGTCAATAAAATTAACTCCTAGGTCAATCGCTTTCTCAATTGCATCAATTGATTCGTTATCTTTTACTGCGCCCCATTCATCTCCACCAATCGCCCAAGAACCAAATCCTATCTCTGAAACTATTAATCCCGTGTTGCCTAATAATCTATATTCCATTATGTACGAATTCCTCCTTTTCAGTTTATATTATTAGAAATATATATAGCGACCAGTTGGAATATTCTTGAATTTGTTTTCAGGATATAAATTAGAGTATACATTTTAATATATAATTGAGGGAGTTTTACCTTTGATAAATGTAGGTCTGGATTCAAAGAAAGTGAATTATTTAAAGAATAACGGAGAGTCAATCATGCATTGTGGTGGAGAAGTTAGACACTACGGAGAAACGTGAGCATTTTCAAAAGACAAATGTTCAGTCTACAAAATACCTAGTAGAATAAGCTAAGAGTGCAAATGCACGTCTTTAAATATTTAATTTTTTAGGTATTTAAGTGTAACCGCAATTTATACACTTTTTTTGCTGTGTAACTTAAAAAGGAAAGTGTCATGAAGCTATGAATATCAAGAAATCTAGCATTTGACATATAATATGTGGGTAACTGGTTTAATAAATTAATATTTGATATATTATCTAATAGGATTAATGGATGGAGGCTGAAAAAATGAAATTTGATCCAACGTTAAGTGTTGCAGCAATGGCGACATCGATAGTTACATTAGGATTATTTTTGTTATTACATTATGTTATTGAACCTCGTAAAGAAAAGAAACGGAAGAAGAGTGAACAATTCAAAGAATTATATGCACCATTATATATGATAATTAACGCTAGATTAGGTTCATTGGTAATGTATGGACGAAAATATGGGGCGGAACAATTATACTTTAACAATGCGGGAGCACCTGGAATTATTAATGACAATTATATGATTGAATTTGTTTTGAAAAATTCTTCATATGCTAGCAATGAACTGTTGTCTGTACTAGATATTCATATTCGTAACGTAAGTGAGGAGCGGTATAAGTATATAGAATTGGAAAATTTAGTTAAGGTAATTGTGAAAGAATATCAACAATTAAGAAAAGAACTAAAGCTAAAATATGATGAGAAAGAACTAGAAACAGGACTTCCGACTAAAGTTAGAGAGATAAGGGAAGAGAGAAAAAATTAGCATAAGATTTATGATGAATAAAACTTGGGAGAACGGTGAACACTTTGGGTTAGTAAATATTAACTTAACATGACACACTTGTATTGTGAGAAGTGACGAAAACAAAATTCACAAGGATTCCCTTATATTTGTCTAAACAGTTCATAATGGTGGCATATGAAATCCGAAAACAGCAGAAGATAATGATTGAATAACATCGTTATTAAGGAGATTTTTTACTCTTTTTTCAGTTACTTAATAAATTGTAGTAACAGTATTAGCTTATTGGAAGGAGGGGAAGAATTCATTTACCATATTTATAGTAATAACGTTAAGATTTTGACAAAAGAGCAACGATATGTCAGCTCTTTTTACCCTAAGTTCTTAAAAGGCCTTCTATAATCTCTTTTATATGTTTAGGGTGTGGATTGGTATGTCAACACGAAACTAGACAATTTTTTTAAGGTGTTCCTGCCTGTACTGAACAGGACTCAAATAGCCCAGTGTTCCATGGATTCTGACATTGTTAAACCAGTTTACGTAGTCGTTCAATTCTAAGGTCAATTCTTCTAAACTTGCGAAATGACGACCGCGAACGAACTCGGTTTTAAAGAT
>NZ_NWUW01000042.1 GCF_002746455.1 Bacillus fungorum
TTTGTGTAATCTCAAGATTTTGTTGATTATAAAACATAAAAACGCCTCCTTTCTTTTTATTCTTCTAGAAAAGGAGACATTTTTAAAGTGTTTTATTTAAAAATTGTATTGACAGAGTTGTTTTTCATTTTTTTCAAGTAAAAAAATGAATGTATCAAGATTTTCTAAATTAGCATCATATTAGAATTGTTAGTAAAATATTCCATTTATATAAAGTTCTGTTTATAATTAAATTAAATTTATAAAATATCTAAATTTTCTTCTATGAATTAAACATTGGTACGTTTTTTCCCCAATAGTTATTTTTCATTGATATTCCGTTTTGTATTTGAAAATATGAAATATCCTAACCTTTAAACTAAATCTAACAAAATACTATATCAAAAATAATTCAAAACATTCTTAGTAAAACACCTTTTTATTTCACAGAAATCTGATAATAAACTGAAACTTTAATCAGTGGAGGTTTTGTTCATCACCCACTGATTATTAGTTGAACCAATCGGGCGTTTACGGGCAGTTGATCTCCCACCAAACTCCCTTGCTCCAACCGAATTTTGAGGTGGGAGTTTTACTGGTCGTTAATACGGGATAAAAATAAAATACAACCTATGATTCCAAAATACATGTATCCAGCTCAACCCTTAATTATAAAATAAGGTTAGTTCAATATTTATGTAGTGTGAGTATATTTATATTCATTTTATAAATTTTTAAAAGGCGGTTTGAAAAATGATTAATTGGATTAAAAATAATAAATTTGCTACTTATATTTTATTTGGGATATCTTTTATTTTATCTATGATATCTATATTTATATCTATATATAAGAGTATAGGTCTTAAGGAAGTTCAAGATGTAATTAATATGATCAATACAGAAGGTGCACCTGCTATTGCCATAATAGGGATTATTTTTGTGATTATGTTATTTTATGTTATTGTACAGCTTTTTTTTGGTGCTTTAATTACACATTTAATTGCAAAATTCATTTTTAAAATTCCCATTGAATTTAAAATCTTTTATAGAGTATTTTTAATTTTTTCTTCTTTTCTTTCGTTAATTGTTATATGGGAACTATTAGTATTTAAAGGGCATTCTGATTTAATTCTCTTAATGAGTAATCCGTTTTTAATTTTAAGTCTCATTGTTATGTTCGTACTTTTAAAAGTACTTGCAAATATTAATTCGCTAAAACCTCTTCTTTTCACAATTTTTATTTTTATAAGTTATCTTGTTTTTTCTAAAATTTCATTTTGGGAGGTAAATTAATTGAATACTTTAGTTGTTAAAAGTTCGCAAAATAAAAAAGAAGTATTAGGTATATTGGCTTTAGGATCTATTATGGGAGCAATTCTTTTAATTGCAAATATGGGAATTTCATTTAATATTTCTAATCTTGTTCCAAGTATATCTTATGCAGCAGCTCTTACAGGATGTTATAGAGCTCGTAGAGCATGGAAAGCTGGTAAAGATATTAAAAAAGCGTTAACTGTATTTATGAGTTGGAATGTTTTGGGTATTGTTGTAAGCGTTTTAGGTGATGCGGCTATTACGTATTTATTAGACAATCATGTTGAAATGTTAGCTAAGCACTAAAATTATTAAAGATCTTGATTGTGAAAAGAGGGTTTTAAATATTTAGTTTACAATTAGTTTCTTGTATTTAAGATATTTTATGTTAAGAAAGTGTGATTTAGGTTGGATTTAAAATTAATTTATTTGTTAACTAATAAAATTTCAAAAATAATTTTAAATAATATTTTATATGTTAGTGATGGAGTTGGTTTGAAATCAAATATGATAAATCGATTCTTTTTGAATTTGAAGCCTTATATAAAATCTGCTCTTGTTATTCTGTATATTTTTTGGCTTATATTAGCTTCTTTATTTCAAATTTTATTTCACTATATTCCAATGTCAGTAGAAAAAACAAACCTCTTAATTATCCTTTATATTGTTTTATGTTCGTTATTTATTATTAATTATGGTATTAGTCACGACATTCGTAATTATGCTATAAAAAGTAATCTAGCTATAAAACAAAAAAGAAAATTGATTTTAACTAATGAATATTTAGGTGTTATATTAACTTGGTTTGGGGTTTCTTTTTTTTCTTTTCCTTTTTTGTTAATGCAGGCAATTCTTAATGGTATTAATGGATTTATATTTATGGTACAAATTCTATTACTTTTATTATATCTAGGGTTTGTGATAGGCTTTGTAAAATTTTTATTTTATATATTCGATTATATTTATATTAATGGAGTTAATAAATTTTTTCTTCCTGTTTTTTATTTAAGTGTTTGTCTAATTATATCTTTAAATAAGAATCAGATTAGTAATTTTATAAGCCTTTTATTTGATAACATGTTTAATGGGAATCTAGTTAAGTTATTAACAAATACAGTTACATCTAAAATTAATTTTTATGATTATAGAATTAGTATGATTAGTTATATTTCCGGATTAATCATATTAATTTTTTTAACTATTATTTTAATTTTTTTGACTAACAAACTATGTATTGAAAAGACATATAAATTTCATTTTACTGATTATAATTTCTTTAAAGAAAAATATACGTATATATATATGAATTTCCTTAGAAGTTATGGGATCATTAATACAAATTTTTTTATTGCGTATATAGGAACCTTTCTTATATTAATATTCTTTAGCAATAAAGTAGAAAATATAGCGTTTTTTTCTAGTTATATGCTATTAACTTTATTTTTGAATAATGATATTTCTCAAATAGTTTTGCTTTGTAAAAGAAATAGATTGTCTTTATTTAATGCTACTCTAATGGTTTCAATATTTTTATTTATACAATTTGCATTAATGATTACTATTTTATGTATTTCACAAGTACTGAAATTTAATGTGTTTATAATTAGTTTTTTATTATCTGGATTTTTATTAGTTTTTTGTGGGATTTATATTTATTGTGCATGTGTTTATATGTTAGAGTCTCAATTTGACGACAAGATTTTCAAGGAAATCGGAAAAGTTATTATGCTCATTTATTTTATAGTTATTATAGGTATTGAGTTGTTACTAAATTATTTTAATTTCAATCATATTATTTTTGGCTATCTAACTCCTATTATATGTGTATATCTTTTAAAAGTTTTAATTTTAAATAAAACTGATAAAATAAGAGGTTTTTTATGATAAGTTTAATTAACTTTAGAAAAATTTTAAATAAAACTGTGGTTTGTATTTTGGCGGTTTATACCATTTTGTTTATGTCCGTATATTGCTTTATAGCGTTTGGTAACCCTGAAGTTCAAAAAATAGATAATCAAGAATTAATACAGTATGTAAATTGGCAAGATATATTTATTCATAACATTTCTTCTGCTTTTACTTTCATTTTTTTAGGTTTATTATCTTTTGGTGTAATATCAACAATATTTTTTTTGTATGATTTTTATTTAATTTCATATGCTGCATATAGCGCTTATGTACATAGTGGTTCATTTTTGTATTCTTTTGCTGTATTAATGACACATGGTTTCGTAGAAATAATTGGAATTGCTTTAAACTTTTATTTATCTACAATGAGTTTTAGATATTTAATCAACAAACTATACAAAAGAAATATATTTTATGTTGAAGATTTTAAAAGTATAATCCAGATAATGTTTTTAATGTTAATTATTTTTCTTATTGCTTCTTTAATTGAAGGATTTATAACTCCGAATCTTTTAAAAATAATTGTGGAGTGAGATTTTATGAAAGTTATAGTACAAAATTTAAAGAAAATATATAAGCAAGAAATATTAAAAGAAGTAAGTTTAAATTTAGAATCCGGGAAAATTTATTGTTTGTTAGGTAGAAATGGGGCTGGAAAAACTACATTAATGAAAATATTAGCTGGTATGCTTAATTACGATTCTGGCACTATAAAGTTTAATCAAAAACAAAATCAAGATGAAATTTTCCATTATGTTTCTGAAAATCCAGTTTTCTTAGATTTTTTATCTGGTGTTGACAATTTAGATTTTATTCAAAAATTACATAATATGAATATGACTAAAATTGAATTAGAAACATATATTCAAAATGCAGGCATGCAGTCTTTTTCAAAAGAATTAGTTGTTAATTATTCTCATGGAATGAAACATCAATTAGCTTTAGCTACTGCTTTTTTAGTTAAGCCAAAAGTTTTGTTATTGGATGAACCATTAGTTTCTTTAGATCCTATAAATATTGCTGTTATGCGTAAAAAATTAGAGGATTATGCGATTAACGGAAATATTGTATTTATTTCAACACATATGTTACCAATAGCTAATAAAATTGGTGATGAAATTTTATTATTAAGAGATGGAGTTATTCATCAGGTTGTTAATAAGTTTACAGAGTCTGAATTTGAAGATTTTATTTTAAATAAAATATGATTATAAATTATTTAAACAAATTAAGAGCTTTCTGGTTCTGGTGCAAAAAATATAACACTTGTGCAATGAATCTATAAATCTTGGACATACTGATACTATTACTCTACATAAGGGTGTGTAATCAGTATGAAAAAGGAAACTTTGTTTAAATGGAAGCACTATCAGCCAGATATTATTCTATTAACTGTACGTTGGTACCTACGGTACAATCTTAGTTTTCGTGATTTGGTAGAAATGATGGAGGAAAGAGGACTATCCTTGGCTCGTACAACGATTATGCGGTGGGTCCATCAATATGGGCCGGAGTTAGATAAACGAATTCGACGTCATCTCAAACAAACGAATGACTCTTGGAGAGTAGATGAAACGTACATAAAAGTAAAAGGACAATGGATGTACCTATATCGTGCCGTTGATTCTGAAGGGAACACGATTGATTTTTATCTCAGTAAATCTAGAAACCATAAGGCTTTGCGGTCTTTTCATGTTTCAAAACCTCGTGCAATCACAGTTGATAAAAATCCCGCCTATCCCATTGCTATCAGCGGATTGAAGAAAGAGAAAAAAATGCCGTTAGGCATTCAAATCAGACAGATAAAATATCTAAATAACATCGTAGAGCAAGGCCATCGTTTCATTAAAAAACGTATACGCTCTATGGTAGGACTTAAATCTTTTCGCACAGCTACATTTATTCTTGCAGGAGTAGAAGCCATGCATATGATAAAAAAAGAACAGATTGATTTACGGGATCAGTCTGTTCAAAATCAAAAACAATTCATTCATCAATTATTTGGATTAAAAGCGTAAAGAACGATTCCGGTAGGAATCCTCATTGATTTTTGGAATGTATCCTTTATTTGCACCAGAACCAAAAATACTAACAATCTAAGTGTTTAATGTCGAAAATTATGTTAATCAATAAGATAGAGGGGGGATTAGTTTTTATTACTAAAAATTTCAAGTTTTTAATTTTAAACAAAAAAGAAAAACACTCCTCGGAGTGCTTTTCTTTTTAATAAATATCATCTATACTGTTTTTACTAGGAGTTGATTTTAGAATATGATCTCCTAGGCTTAATAATACTTTTTATTTAATAAACCGCAAAATTGGCTGATTTTGTGGTTTATTTTTATGGACGATAAAATTTAACATGGCCACCATCGCGATCGAACCAACCTCTAAATGCCCAGTTAATCCATCCACCATCACCTTTATTCGTGAATTCCCCATCTTCAAATACCCAAATTCCAAAAGTGATTCCATCATATACTGTTGTTCCAAAGAATTTAACACCGTTAAAACGATCATCATAGTTTTGGTTTAAATTAAAAACCATAACATTATAGCGTTGACCAGCAGAATAAAATGTTGATTCCATTACGCCTTTTACAAATCCTGAACGATTAGTTTGACTATTGATGGCATTTCTAATCAAATTAGCGATACCTAATACATCTATACTTACATCTAAATTTGCACTAGCTTTCGCTGCGTTTGGTAACTTAGACTCTACAAAATTAGTGGGTAATTCAGTAGATAAGTTAGTAGGAATACTTGATTTAGAAGGAGAGATTTCAGCTGCACTTGCATCTGTTGGTGCAAACGCCCCCAATCCTCCTATACCGATAGCTCCAGCTAAAGCAACGTTCACTAACTTTTTCATTTTTTTCATAAAAAAACCTCCTTTAAATTTTTATAAGGTATTAACCCTTACACTTCAAAGTATATATTTCTTATACAAGAGAGGCAAACAATTTAATGGAAAACATATTAAATTGTTAATAGTAAAAAAATAATAAAAATTCATAAATAAACAAATTTTATGTATATAAGAAGCTTAATTTAAGGTTTATATACATTTATAGGAATAAAAAAACATTAACTGAATTTTTTGTTAATATATGAAAAAACTTTCATTTATTTTAGTATCTTGGGTTCTGTTGCAAATATATGAAGACTATGGATGATAGTAGATTTGTTGTTTTATGAAAATATTTGATTAAAAGCTAATCTATTAACGTTGATTTATGTTAATCGTTTACTTTTTCAGAGTGTGTAACTTATTTCTTCTTTTCAACATAGGTTTGCTGTTTCCTAAGTTTATAAACTTGAGTTGTTGTAATTATGTATATTAAAATTCACAAGGATAATTCTTGTTGTTGGATATAGACATTTTGAAGTTTATAAGTATTTCCTAGCTTTATCTAATGCATAATGTCTTTAAGATTAAGTAAAACATACAAAAATTGTTTTTTACTGTCCCATCCCCATCAACTTAAGAACGGAAATAAAATGAACTTTCGTTCAAATAAAATAAAAAACTCTTAAAACACTTTTTCTCCTTAAAAATGAGCATGCCAAATAAACCTAAATAGGTATTATTTTTAAAGATTATGCAGTTTTCTTTTGTTTTCTAAATCCACTATATTTATAGATAACACGCATAATATCAAAGACTGTTTTCTTCTCATACCTATGAGATTTCCGTCCGTTTTTCTGTAGTAGGTGGAATAGGCGGATTAGAATCTTTGCTATTTCTTGAGTGTTTTGTTGTATAGCTTGATACATTAGATATAAATGATCTTGAATTATTCCAATTGCTTTATATTCACTTAATTCTCTTTTCTTTTTTTGTAAAAGAAGTTGGCGCATTTTAAACATAGTAGAGGAGCATAGGAAAATAGCGATTAGCTTTCCGTATAATTGGCACTCTAATCGTTCCTGTTTTACATGACGATAATGGTCTATTTTGAAGAGTGATTTCCACGTTTTAAAGATAATCTCTATTTGCCAACGTAAAGTATATAACTCATGTACTTGTTCCATCGGAACCCACTCCCAAGGTGTATTCGTCACATACACGTTTAATCCCGCTACCATTTTACTTTTCTCTGAGTACGTTCTATTTTTTGATTTTTCTTTTTCAGCAATCTTCGCTCGTCGTTTTTCTGTTAATCTATTAAAAATGACGTGTGCAAACAGTTGTTGTTTATCACCAATATAAGCACTTTCTAATTCAAATGTTTCTTCAGGTTGTAATTGTTTCAAAATCTGTTTTACATCGATTTGTATGTATTCCGATTGTTTCTTAATTGCACCATTTTTAAAGTATTCTGGATTTGGATTTTTGACATATACATTCGTGTTTAATTTTAAACGAGAAATATAGTATGTACCTCGTTGATCCATTTTATCTAAGTCCTCCAATGAAAAATAACCCAAATCACGAATACATAAATCTCCTGGTCGTAAGGTATCTAAGCACTCTGTCCCAAATGTTTTGTCATTATTTTTTCCTGGTCCAACTTGAAAGTTAAGAAATTCCCCACTGTGTAGATCGTATTCTAATTGAATTTTGATTCCGGCTGTCTGGGCACATCCTCCAGAGCCTGGATATACATTCTCTAAATCATTTGGCACTTGAAATAAGGTAGCATCTAGGATACGGATTCGCTGAAAATAAGAGAAGAGATGGTTAGAGATTTGCGTTTGTTCACATACTTTTTGTTGTAACAGTAAAGAAAAAATATGTTGTAAAAACAAAACTGCTTTAGCATTTAAACGTTTATTTAAGCCCTCAGGGCTGAGTAAAGTACCAGTAGCTGCATGAAGCCTGCTACATAATCGGACTAAGGGATCACTTCCTACCCGTTGGCTGATCCAAATACAAATGGTAGCTAAGTCTGATCCAGAAAACTTACGTTTTCGTTTTATAAATCCGATTTCTCTTGCAAGTTCTTCTAAGAATACAGGGGTAACATATCGTTGTAATTTTTCTGCAAATGGTAGTAGTTCATCTTGAATCGAGAGATTCATAAGAAAACGTCATCCTTTCTAATTTATCTTGCTTAGAAAGGATAACGCTTTTAAGTATTTGAGGGTATTAAAATGATGGGTATGTAAGGTGACCCTATCCCTATCAATTTAAAATTTTATACGGATTCAAGAAGGAATATTTTGTATAACTTACTTAATTTTATTGCTTTGAGTTAGTTTGTTTTTGTAGATTGATGGAGATACGATAAAATCCCTGAAATAATACCACAATTACCTTGACGCTTCTATTTAGTTCCATTAAATTTGATATAGTGATATAATGATATAATAAATCGAGGAGAGATTTGATGAAAAAATATTTGTCATATTTATTAATTATTACGCTTATGTTTGGGTTACTGCCTAATGTTTTTTCTTCCGTATCATATGCGAGTGAAGCGGATAATAATGTTTGGAAGTTGAAAGATACGCTTTTTGAAGGAAGAGCGGGTGCTGGGGTAGCTGAGGTAAATGGAAAGTTTTATGTGATTGGTGGAGCTTTAGGTTCAACTGTATCTAATGTAGTGCAAGAATATGATCCGGAAACTAATAAATGGTCAAATAAAGCAAATATGCCAACAGCGCGTACAGATTTAGGTGTAGCGGTAGTGGACAATAAAATTTATGCGATTGGTGGTTACCGTGGAAATGCATTTACATATAGAGGGGCTACCAATATTGTAGAGGTGTACGATCCTACAACGAACTCTTGGTCAACTACAACGTCTATGCCTGTTGCTCTTTCAGGCGGAGGGACAGTAGCGTGTAATAATAAAATATATGTAGTTGGTGGTTTAACCGGACAATTGCAAGCAATAAGTACAGTGCAAGAATATGATCCAACGACTCATACATGGTCCATGAAAAAAAATATGCCGTATGCGTTACATCATGTTGGAGTAACGGTGCTGAATGATAAAATTTATGCTGTAGGTGGAGGACAGAATTCAGCTAGATATAATTATTTACAAGAATTTGATCCTAATACTAATACTTGGACTAATAAAGCAGGAATGAAGGTTGCACGAAATACCTTAAGTGCATCTGTATTGAATGGGAAAATATACGCCATAGGTGGATCGGTTACGGGGGAAATTGTAAAAACTGTCGAGACATACGATCCAACTACGAATACTTGGTCGCAAATAGCAGATTTAAATAAAGCAAGATGGGGTTCTATCTCAGTTACGATGGATAATCAAATTTATGTAATTGGTGGAGGTGCCTTCCAAGGTAAAACAACACCTGTCAACAGTATAGAGGTTTATTCTGCTCTTCCGAATGTACCGACCAATCTGTCAGGGAGATCTGGTGATAGAAAAAATATTTTGACTTGGACATCCGTTAATAATGCAACAAGTTATAATGTGAAACGTTCTACTAATAAAGGAGGACCATATACAACTATTGCAACGGATGTTACAGATACTTCTTATACAGATTTGTATGTAGAGAATGGCAAAACTTATTTTTATACCGTCTCAGCTAAAAATACAGCTGGTGAAAGTGAAAACTCAAATGAAATTAGCTTGACCTTGTTTGAAGGAAGAGTAGGCGCTGGGGTAGCTAAGGTGAATGGGAAGTTTTATGTGATTGGTGGAGCTTTAGGTTCAACTGCATCTAATGTAGTGCAAGAATATGATCCGGAAACTAATAAATGGTCAAATAAAGCAAATATGCCAACAGCGCGTACAGATTTAGGTGTAGCGGTAGTGGACAATAAAATTTATGCGATTGGTGGTTACCGTGGAAATGCATTTGCATATGGAGGAGCTACCAATATTGTAGAAGTATATGATCCTACAACGGACTCCTGGTTAACTACAATGTCTATGCCTGTTGCTCTTTCAGGCGGGGGAACAGTAGCGCTTAATAATAAAATATATGTAGTTGGTGGTTTAACCGGACAGTTGCAAGCGATAAGTACAGTGCAAGAATATGATCCAGCAACTCATACATGGTCTATGAAAAAAAATATGCCGTATGCGTTACATCATGTTGGAGTAACGGTGCTGAATGATAAAATTTATGCTGTAGGTGGAGGGCAGAATTCAGCTAGATATAATTATTTACAAGAATATGATCCTAACACTAATACTTGGACTAATAAAGCAGGTATGAAGGTTGCGCGAAATACCTTAAGTGCATCTGTATTGAATGGAAAAATATATGCCATAGGTGGATCGGCTACGGGGGAAATTGTAAAAACTGTCGAGACATACGATCCAACTACGAATACTTGGTCGCAAATAGCAGATTTAAATAAAGCAAGATGGGGTTCTATCTCAGTTACGATGGATAATCAAATTTATATAATTGGTGGGGGTGCCTTCCAAGCTAAAACAACACCTGTCAACAGTATAGAGGTCTATTCTGAAACAGCTTCCCCAACCTGGAAATTCGTTGGTAATGAAGAAAATACAAAGTAAGAGATTTTAATACCTTTAAATACAAACAAAACGTTATCCTCTCTAAACAATCTAGATTAGAAAGGATAACGTTTTTTATGAATTTATCAATTCAAGATAAACTACGCATACCCTATCACCATCAAGTTAAGAAAAGCAAATACCCCAAAATGAGAAATTTGACATCTCTAGGTGAAAATATACATTTTTTTGTTTTGGGGGCGTTATAAAATTCCTAAGTTGATGGGTATGTGTCCCATCAACTTAGGAATTCTGGAAAACGTAAAAAGAAAAGTGAATATAAAAAGGAGTCGTTATTCGACTCCTTTTTATATGGGATAGCTTTATTATCGAAAATATTACCTACTGAAATACTTTTTCAATTGTAGGCATAACAGCAATTGGTGGTAATGATGCAGTCCAACCAACTGCATATACGTTTAATTTTTCACCTAATTGGTAGTCTTCGTTATTGGAAATAGGAACTCTTAAAATCTTATTTTGAGAAACTAGATCCCACCAATCGTGTTGATAAGCGAGCGCTTCATCTTTTGTAGAAGTAGCAGCAACCACTAAATAATTGTCATCTACTGAAATGACATATCCAGTAAAAGGTTCTTGTTCTTGATTCTGAATAGAATGAACAGGAGTATTGTTGGCAGAATTCTTATTAGAATCTGCAAGGGCTGGTGTTAATCCGAAGGTAAATCCACATCCTAATGTTAAAGCTGTTACGGTTGTTACGAATGTTTGTTTTTTGTTAAACATAATATATATCCCCCTTATATTTAATCCCTACACTATCGAATTTCTAGTTGTGCACATATAAGGCCTTTTAATATTAAGATGTTTAACAAATTTGTCACAAATATCCCATAAATGTTAATATTATGTATTTTTTGAAGGTGTTATGTGTTATAATTCACTAGGTGAACTATTATTGTTCTGTTAATGAATTAGATTGTTGATTTACTTTTAAATCCTGGGGGAAGCACAAATGACATTCACATCAACAGATTCAAATCAGTAGCGTTAGCAGGAGCTTTAGCAATTGGCGGTGTAACAGTAATGAATTTAGAAACACCGAAAGCACATGCAGATGAAAATTACCGTTACATTTGTGGCCCTAGCGTAATGTTGAACAATTTCACAATCCAATTACATGCCACACAACTTTACATGGGACAAAACCTCATTGTAAAAGCTACAAATGATAAAGATTATGATGTGTATTACAAAGCTTTTATTGAAAAGCAATACGCAACTGGCTGGGGGGTATTATGATGTTGATTTCAACTGGGGTTCTATGTTACCAGCTGGTACAAATGAAGAAATTATCGTTTCAACAGGCAATGGTGAATCAATCGCAGAAACAGGTACTTTCCGTGTGAAAGTTGAAAATGCTGCGGGTTCAATTAATACAATGTACACAGCGTCAGTTAAATTAACACGATAAAATAATTGAAAATTGGGAGGAATTTCACATGAAACCATGGAAAAAGAAAATGGGTATGACAATGTTAGCTTCAGCAATCGCATTAGGAGGTGTAGCTACTCTAGAATTTGTTAACCCCGTATCAAAAGCAGCTGCGGCTTCAGGTTACGGAGCTAGCGTAAATACAACAAAAGCGAATCATTATGTTGGTACAGATTCATATATAAATATTAAAATTAAAAATGACAACAAAGCTTATGAAGTGGAGCTTCGTATGCAACCACAAATTCAGCGCGCAAATGGCACGTGGGAAAATGTGAACAAACCTTTAATTTCTTGGTTTGTACCTGGAGAATATGTAGGAATGAACATTGATATTGGTAGAGTCAATTATGATGGCGTAGGCATTTATGAAAAAGGCAAATATCGTTTGAAAGTTGATACGTACAAAACAACATCTTCAGGTTCTGTATATTTAGGAACGTTTAACACAGACGTATTTTATTTAAAATAATATCAATAATAAAACTCCCTTTTAGGAGTTTTCAGAGTCAGGTAAGAGGTATCGAGGATATAATAATAGATTCTTTTTAGGAATTTTTAGTGTAGAAAAATATTAACCATTTATAAAGTATATTTATAGCGGACGCTCCAACGATGGGAGTATCCGTTTTTATTTTACCAGAAAAAGGGTAACTTAATGGGAGCATCAATAATCGATTACGACTATTAAGATAAAAAGATTGAAGAACTACAGGCGAGAAATGAGGCGTACAGACGGGAACGTATTACAAAGGGCTTATCACCAGAGCGCTCCAATTATTTCGTTGATATAGAAATATCAAAAGTATTATCTGATAAAGTCGAGCATCTCTTTGACTATTTTATGAAATACGGAGATATATTCTATTGTTCAGTGAAGCAATAGGCCGAAAAGATGGTATGATCGGGTACTGTCTTCAAGATTTGTTGGAAGTACTCAAACATACTGATGCAAATGAGATTAGCTACGAAAAAGTTAGTCGGAAAAATTATTCAGCGTTTAAAACATTGAATTTGCGAAACCGTGGACTTCATTAATTTGGTGAAAAACCTTTGTTAAACATCGACGGGGAACGTTTAGACAACTACAGAGTGATGAAGCGTTCTTACAATCTAAGGCAAACGTTACTTAAAACATTACGAAGAAATTAAACCTCAGATAAGATGGATTTTTTAATTTTTGTTCTAAGTTTGTTGCTACAACCACCCGCATCTAATTCGACAGTGGTAATCATCCACTCCCAAACTTCTGCATTCTATATAACAAGGATCATTTTCCCAAGGAGGCCGAGTTACTAGTATTGAGTAAGGGGTATATCCATAGAGTGCTGTAGGTGTTTGTGAGGTCTGCATTGAGTATGGAATGGACAAGTAGCTAGGTCTTGGTAGGTATTTAGGGGCACAATGCATGTCACATTCATAAGAAGGATATGAATAAGGTGGATTTTGGCATTTTGTCATACATTCATAATATTCAGGTGGATATTCAAGTTGATATTGACGATAATACAAAGACAATCACTCCTTATCTTAAACTTAGTTTTTACAATATTATATTTGACTGTATACCTTTTAGCTGATTGTCTATGTATAATTGGGTGAGTGCCTGAGTAAGCGACCTCACACAGCCATACACTTACGAGGTATTGAAGTAAATGAAACCATACCAATACATAATCTATCATTAAAATTGAGGATATTTTAGAAGAAATTGTAGGTGAAATCCGTGATGAATATTATGGAGATGAGCTGTCACCAATTCAGCAAATGAATAAAGAACATGTTGTAGTAGAAGGTAAAGTACTTATTAGTGAATAAAATTATGTACTAGGATTACATATGAATGATAGTGATGTTGATACAATTGGTGGGTGGATTCTAATGAAGAATTATGATGTCCAGAAAGGACAAACATTATTTAGTGAAAGATATGTATTTAAAATTCTTTCGAAAGACTCTCACCAAATTAAGCGTGTTGAAATACGAAAAGAAATGTTAGAAGCAGCAACTGTATAGTTGCTGCTTTTTATATAGAAAAATTGTAGAGAGTGGAGAGGTTAACTTTATTAATTTTTCTCACCATTCTAACTGTTTGTAGAAAAATCAAGGCACTAATCTATGTTTACCTGAATGGACTACTAGGATGATAGCTTTTTCTTTTAGATAATTTAATCGCTGCCTTACCAGTAATGAGGCAGATGTCCTCAGTAACCTTATTGATTCACAAACTCTTTAGCTGTTAGCACGTTACCGAAATAGGGAATGATTGTTTTTTCGTTATAGGGCATTAATTTAACTTTAGTTTACTGGATATGATGACCTCTGATATGCTTTTTTGTTATTTTACTTCACAAACCCAAAAATAAAGCCTATTGCTCAACAGAGCAATAGGCTTAGTAAAACTTATAAAAGAATTTCTAGAGTTTCTCGCTATGTAGCGACCCTATCTGTATTTTGAATGTAATAAAACTAAGTTAGGATTGATGATTCCGGTACCGGTAGTATCCTCTGTGCAATTTCAGCTGCTTTACGAGCATTGATACGTCCAAATCCAGTGAAATCATCACGACCAACTTGTCCAAGATCATCAGTTGATTGACGAAGAATACCTTCTACTTGTTGTGCAGTCAAAGATGGATTAACTGATAATATAAGTGCAGCTACCCCTGCAACATGTGGTGTAGCTGCTGAAGTTCCATTAAAAGTGGCAACATAATTACTCGACGGATTATAACCACCATTTCCCATAATATCCGTAGTAACAATGTGTACACCAGGGGCACAGACATCCACTTCAGGTCCAAAGTTACTGCCCCACCACGTTTCTCCATCGCGGCTAGTAGGACTTTTTCGTTCGCCATATTCGTTGCAAGCTGCAACGGTAATTACTTCATTAAGAGTTCCAGGATATGATACTGCTCGATTATCATTACCCGCAGCAAAGCATACCACGCAACCTTTACCGCCACGTCCTACGGTTTTAGCTCGACGGATGGCGCTAGTAATAATAGTTGAAGGTGGACCACCGCCCCAACTATTGCTAAGTATATCAGCCCCACGGTTCACAGCCTTGGTGATACCATCAGCTGTTTGGGAATCAGTTGTTATCCATATGTCTTCTCCATTAACTACCGCACCATAACCGATTCGTACTCCCATAATTTTGCATCCTGGAGCAACACCACTAACTCCCCGTCCGTTGTTTCCACATGCAGCCGCTATTCCCGCACAAGCAGTTCCGTGAGCATCTGGTCGGTTAGGTGTTGGGTCGTCAATTCGTCGCACAGCGTCATATCCGGTTACTAATTTTCCTGAGCAATTAAAGTCCTCATGGGAATAATCAACGCCTTCGTCAATAATGGAGATGATAACATTTGAACTACCTTTTGTAATATCCCATGCATCTGTTGCATGAATATCTTGTCCTGCTATACCACCGCCTTGTCCGGTATTTCGAAGTGCCCACTGTTTTGGGAACAGGGAGTCATTGGGAACAAAACTAGGTTTTAGTAACCGGATAAAATTTGGATGAGCATGGACAACTATTATTTCGTTTTGTTGATACTTGTTAGCCATTTCAAGGGCATCACCTTCTTTGCCGTTGACAACTGCAAGCACAAAAGAATTTGGCTCCCATTCGTTTTCCGCAACAATGACCACATTATTTTTTTCATTGAATTTATCAATTTTTTTTCGTGTAATTTCGGGCCTAAATTGTGCAATAAACTCCTCAGTCAAAATCATCGGTGTTTTATCTTCAGCTTCAAAGACCATTAAAGGCTTTGCACCTTGTGGGGCGGAAGCTGAAGAAGAAGTTACTCTTTCGTTTTCCTGAGAAACTACATTGAATAGAAATATTCCGTTAGCCAAATCAACCACATTTGAATCGGGAGAAAACGCCTCTATGGTGTTGGAAATCTCTCTTCGACTTTCTGAAGGAGAAGGGGGGCTATCAAACTTAACAGCACGTTTAGTCATTGACAAATGAAGAGGGATTTTCTGTCCCTCATACCAATAATACAATTCACTCATTATTTATACTTTCCTTTCAACTTATTCTGTCTCATATTTAACGAATTATCCGAAAGACTTCTCTTTCCTCGAGCGTTTGAAGGGCGATTGTCCAACGGTAGGCGTGAGATGCATTTCGGCTTGGCATAGCCAAAAACATTTGATCAACTGGCTATATGAAGTTCTTTGATAACTTGATATATGAGGTTGCAGGAAGAAAATAAAGTGCGAAAACCAAGCCATTCGGTTCCTGCGTAAAATATCAACCGTACCAAAAGAGCGTTCAAGCGTTAAACACCCCAAAGCAACGCTCAGGGAGACGAAAGGTTGCTTTCGTCGAGGAATTGAGAAGCTCCCACTTCAAGCTTTGCTAAGTGGCGAGTAGTTCACATCATGTTGTTAACACAGTAAACAACTATAGACATTGCTGTTAGTGATAAAAATATTACTTACTTTAAAGTCTGGATTGTTTATTTACATCACTAGAGCAGCGCCAACTTTATGTTGTACGAATAATTGACCTACTATTCAAATGGAATAAAAATAAACATTTTCGTTATTCTATCAAAAAGTAAGGGTTTTGATTGTTGTTCAAGATGTAGTTTTTAGCAACAATTCGCATGTAAAAAACTGGATTTTTTATATCCTTGTTGAAAGTTTATTTATATTTATCTGTAACATAATAAGAATGATTTCTGGAAAGCAGGTAAAAAGTTTACAGATATTTTCTCAACAATACTGAAAAAATAAATAATGATTCTCAAAATGCGCTTGATATTATTTGATGAGGGGAAACTAATCTTCGCTTCGAAAGGAGCAAATAAGTAATTTGCTAAATTAAACTTTGGAGAAGAATGGGTGCTGGATTAATTGAAGACGGAGGATTAGTTGACGGGTTAATATTACGCGGTATTAGGAGTGACCGTGACAATACGAATACAGCAGGATGAATTTATGAATATCATGGACTCGTGTTATCTCCACGCGACCCTAAATAAGTAATTTTATCATTTTCTCCAAGTTGATCTTCCAGATAATATTTATACCAGAAATGATATCCATTTAAGCTACTGCCTTTTTTCTGTTTTTCTCCAACGAATACATGTTCAATCCACTTAAGTTTACACCAGAGCTACTGCTGAACTGTAAAAACCATATGTTATGTAAATACGTACACCATTGTTCATCAGATAAACTCTTACCTTTTCTTTTTTTAACAAAAGTTCTACAAACCTTCATAGGATCAGATTGTATAGCGTGCTTTAAAAGTTCATCTACTTCTTTTTGTACTTCTACAGTATTATCTTCTCTTAAGTGTGGATCTAAAAAGAAATTATTGAATAATTTCTCAACTAAATTATATGATTTTATTTTACTATTTGGTAAGTGTACTTCTTTTAATAACATATGGTCTTGTTTTTCTTCTTTCGTATCAACTTTAATAGGTTCAACCAATACGTATCCCTTGTTTTTATCTCCATATCTTTAGAAAATGTAGGTTGTATCCCATTTCCAAGCATATCTGCATCCCACATTTCCTGATAAATATTCGAAATGGATTTATCACGCATTTCACCTTAATAAAATTGTTTATTCTAAATATATAATTTGTTAAATTATATATTTATTCATAATAAAAATGAAAAATTTTAGGTGAAGAAATAGCGAATAACACTTGGTTTTGAGAACATTACAAATAATATTTAAAAATAAATTTATATGGAATTAATAATTTTAATAGAACCATCAACCGTTTTCCTTAGTAATTCATTTAACTGATAGCTTTTCGGAGGCTAAAAATGAGATATATTTGAATCATTAAGTTTGTTATTCAGGATTAAAACACTTCACATCTTGGTAATAATAGTATGTAGTCCTATACTTTATCAATTACAAGAAAGGAAGAAAAATATGTCATCATTAAAAGAACAAGTCAAACAAATATGTAATCGACTTGCTCCGCATGGATGGGGAGAGTTACTTTATAAACATGGCTTGGACATAGGTGCTTCTGACTTAGAGTCTGAACTTCAAAAAGAGCTGAAAATTGATCGAACGATTGCAGGATTTGAAGATTTCGCGCTTGAGGGGAAAAAAGGGATTGAACCAGGTCAACCGGCTAGAAGTCTACTTTATCACGCTTTGGCTTCTCCAAATGTTAATAAAGCTATTGATGGTTCGCGGTTAAGTATGTTTCCAACTTTAGCAGAACTTGATGTAGTAGAAAATTATGTTTATGGTTTCAAACCTCCTACTTTATCAGAACTATTTCACCGTGCAGGAGGTGACTTAGCAATTGTAGTCTTTGCTACTGAATATCGTCCTGCACCGGAGACTGTTCATCAAAAACATGCTGATGTATGTTTTTCACGCACAGGGGTTGCGAGAGTTGGAACTTCTGAACCACTCTATGAACCTCAATACCGCGGATTTCTTCCCTTTGTTAAAGATAATGAATCTGCCTTTCGAGTCCTGCCTGCTTGTTACTCAGCTTATATAGCAATACAAAGACAAGGGAATAAAGGTAATTTTGGACCAATGAGTATTGGTGAAATATCGGAGGACGATAAAAATAGAAAGTTCTGGGTTCCTATTCATAAACTTTTTAGTGGTACTGAGTGTCTATTTGATAATAAGGGAAATGCTCTTGATTTACATATAGAGCTCAAATCTCATCATATTAACGAAAAAATTCGTCGCTTACATCTTATATTAAGTGATAAAGACTATGTTGGAGATAGAGAAGATAATACTAGTCGAGAAGAGCTGAACATCAACAAACCACCATTCTGTTTTACAGAGGGAATTGCAGATTGGTCTAACAACCCTGATTTTGGATCTAATGTACTTATTCCGTTTCCACACGCTACTCTTATTGAACCAGCAATGTATCAAGATATACCACTATCATTTACAGTTCCTGAGAGTAATAAAACAAAAGAAGGGGAGCAGCCTGGTTTAGACATTCGGCCTTTTTCCTCCAGTTTACAATTTCGCTTTTATAAAGAAATTCAAGGTGATGAGAAGAAGGGAAATGTAATATATGGAAGGCCAGTACCCGAATACGTTTATGTACGCGATGAAATTTTGAATAATACATTACCTCCAAACAATCTTAACAAAATGAAATTTGAAGATATGATAAAGAAAATTAGTAAAGGTGGATATGAAGCGTTGCATTATGTAGATTATACAGGTGATGGATGGATAGAAGCCTTTTGTCCAGAATTAACTAATTTAAATTTCATATGTCCAGAAACAAAATTTAGGTTATCTGGTAATCATGCGGCTTACTCCATAATAACAGCACCTGACTTTTTTCCTAACTGTGATCAAAGAGAGTTGATGGAATGGTATGAAAATGAAGTTGATGATTCAATCAAACTCTATATATGGGAAGATAAAGAGAGTCTGCCCTTAACGTTATCTGATGCGCGGTACCCTGTTAATATTGAATTAAAAAACGAAGAAGCTCGTTTATTTAGTATAAATGATGATACCATGACTGCGATCGTATCTTTGCCCTATGAAAAAGTCCCTCAAGGGATAAAATCCAGAGTTGCTATGACAACTAGACACTCATATCTCCCAGACGCTGCATCTGGGGTATTTGCTCCGGGTTGGGATGTCAGTTTTGACATTGATAAGGATGGAAAAGAGTTCATCGCTGCTTATGGTCTTGGAAGTCCATTCCCAGAAGATGCTAAACTCTGTGCAGCTTTAAGTACATTTTGGCCTGCAGTAGCTCCAGACGCTGCAAGAACCTTTGAGACAAGCTGGCCTACTGTTGCTCCTCTTACTGATGAAGAAATTGGCATGGTGGGAATGGTTGCTTGGGATGGTGTTACTGGACCTCGAGAAGATAAAGAGATAGGTATAGTTGAGTACACTCGAATATCCCATGCCGACTATGTTCAGAATGCTATAAAAAATAAGTTCTCATTATCAATTACTGGGAAAATTGATATTAGCGAATATAAACAAAGACTGTTAGCGATGGCTTATGTTTATAAGGCTTTAGGACTTTCTGGTAAAAGCTTATATAAACAAAAAGCAGAATGGAAAGTTTTATCGTTTCAGGTGGTTACAGCCCTAAATGATGAGTTGGATGATGCTCAATCTCAGACTTGTACTACTTTGTCAGGTCCAGTTTATAGATTTGAGGTTTATAAGTCGGGAGCTACGATATACCCTGAGGATGTTCAAAAAGTTCAATTTAAAATTAAAGAAAGAGTAATCCTTTTCATTGATTTATTACATATTTTAGCGAAATATACAAATGAAAAAAATGAAGTGGGTAAATGGGTATGTAAAAATGTCAAAGAGTTATAATTTTGATGTCGTTGTTGTTGGCAGTGGGCCATCTGGAACCGCTGCTGCAATCTCCTGTGCTAGTAGAGGGCTTCGTGTAGTTATTATTGATGGCGAGTCTTTCCCACGCTATCGTCCCGGAGAAACACTCCACCCTGGAATTGAGCCCCTACTAAAGGAATTAGGTGTTGCAGATAAAGTCCAGAAAGCAGGATTTCTTCGTCATAAAGGAAATTGGGTGAAATGGGATGGAGAGAGACACTTTGTACCTTTTGGTTCAGATGAGAATGGTTCATGGTATGGATTTCAAGCTTGGCGTGCCGATTTTGACATGATTCTACTTGAACGAGCGATTTCTTTAGGCGTGGAGGTACGTCAACCATGTCATGCTTTGCAACCTATTGTTCATAAAAATCAAATCATAGGTGTCTTAACTTCCATGGGTGAGATATATTCTCCTTTTTTGATTGATGCTACAGGAAGAAGGCAGTGGTTAGCTCGGAAGTTGAAGTTAAAGGTTGACAAGTATTCGCCTCAATTGATTGCACGTTTTGGGTATGTGCAAGGAAAATGTCCTCTTCATGATGATGCGCCAGCTATTGTTGCAGACGATATGGGATGGACATGGACTGCTAAAATACGTTCGGATGTCTACCAATGGACTCAATTGTCTTTTGACAATGTAGTATTGAAAAGCGATTGGATTCCTGAAGAATTCCAAGGACTGAAGCCTATGGGTAAACCGAATGGCGCTGATGTTACATGGCGGATAATTACTCAACCTGGGGGACCTGGTTACTTTTTAGTTGGAGACGCTGCTGCTGTACTAGACCCAGCTTCTGCTCATGGTGTCCTCAAAGCTATCATGTCAGGGATGATGGCGGCACACTCAATTGAAAAAATCGTGAAAACGGGACAAAAAGAGGACAATATAATTCTTGGATACTGCAAATGGATCCGCAATTGGTTTGAGCATGATGTAGAAAAATTAAAGAAGCTCTACGCGCTTATTCCAAGTTTCCGAGGGTTCTAGATGAGTTTGCTTACTGAACATATCACTTGTGTAAAAAGACCCCGATCAAGTCCGGTAACGGAGGATCGGGGTTTTGATTTGATTTTTATCAACATTGGTTTGTATCTAGGTTTAAGCCTGATTCCCTATGACAGTTTTCAACGCATCGATTGAGGGCTGGAAATAATACTCTCCGCCTGTGGGAATAACAAATTCCTTCATAATATTCATTGATTGGTTCGGCGCATACGTGAAACTGCGGCTCCTATTGCCGTTACTGTCATTACCGTTTTGTCCAATAATCGGGTCCTCTCCGGGTGTCGGACAAACATCGCCTGAGCTCGTGCATCTCGATCCAGTAGGGAATTCTGGTGAATTTGCCCATCTTTGGGTTAGAAATTCGAATTGAAATTCGATTCTGGTTTGATAACACAAAAACATCAATCCCCGGTTTCCATTTTCAGTATCACTGTATGGAGGCATCGACATATCCACATTTAGTGGGCTGCCAAAAGGGATCCCACGTCTGAGTATCCGTCGGGTTAGGGCGGAAAAGGCACCTACAATATCCGTAGCTGAGTCCCTTGGGTTGACCTTTCGGATATGTGCCGATATAGGGCACAACTTTCCAAAAAAGTCTTCTTTTGCTTTTGGGAAAGGATCGGTATAATTCAAGTCGGGGCTCAACTTTACATCAGGAGTGTTAGATTCATACAAGAAATGGTTATTTGCATGATCATCTTTAGCTAGCTCATGGTTGTCCGCCTCAGAAGAACGCATAAGCGGTGCCCCGCTTGGCCAGCGTCCTACCATTTTCGTCCCCATAAGTGTTGGGCACATATTTAACTCTTTGCCCTTTTCTGTAAGGAATTCCCAAAAGCCAGCCACATCCTGGCGAAGTCTACGCACAACGAGAAAGGAACCATTTTTTGCCCAAACGGGAACACCATAATTTATAGGCAAGTCTTTGTCCTCCATCGGAACCGGATCTAGAGATGCATCGCTTTGGGCTGGATATCCGAAAACGAACTCCCCTGGCCATACTAATTTTTCACCAAGTTCCGCATCAGTGAGAAAAGCTTCATCTGATGGATCAACCCAACGTTTTGTGAGCATATCTCCTGGTGCAGTGGAGAAACGCCCCCGTACGGCCGGTTGTGAAATGCCGTCCCGAAATCCAAAATGTTCACGTCCTGGCAGGTCGTTACGATCTCTTCCAGCTTCTTCATAAACTAATTTCAATCCGCTTTCGACGGTTGAATTCGTCTTTATGTCCTGCACCTTTTTCGTGAGCTCCAACTCCGAGTCACTGGCAATAACGAGAAGAATATCCGGAGAGTTAGCGTCTCCACCAATCACCCAGTTTTTAGGGTTCCCTTCCGAAGTTTGGTCCCTAGGATCGCCGAGTTTTCCCGAACGCTTTTTCATTCCAAATGCAAACGGTCCACTCTTGGAAAAATCCTTAAGCGATTCTTCCGAAACTAGCTTTTTTAGTCCAGCATATGAAAAGGCAATATTCATCCAAGTAGCAATTAAGCCAGTTGGTTCCGATCCTCTTCGGGCCCACATCATTTGATACAAGCGGTTGAACATCACGACCTCTTGTGTGGTGGAAATTTGTGAACTGATGGACTGAATCCACTGTTTTGTCAAATTAGGGTCAACAATTTCGAAAAAGAGAAACTGCTGAAAATCTTTGTTAAATCCACCCAATATATTACCTTGAATCTGATCTACATGTAATAAAGGTTCTTGCTCTAGAGAGGCTATATTATCTCTATTGGGTTCTTCATTTTCAAAGGATGCCATAGCAACTTTCCTCCTTTTTACTTGGTGCCACGCGTTGGTAATATTTCATTGTCTCCAGCGACAAGCCCCGCTGGTCTAACTGCTTCATCCGAGGAGCCAAGACAAGGAAGTAAAGGGTTTTGTATAGAATGATGCTTACTGGCTACTCCAGTCAATTTCATTGTAATACTTTCAGCAATTTGTCCACCGAATTCGATAGGACGACCATCGATTGTCATATCACCTACTTTGAAATTTGCAGATGCAGGAACTTCATAGACGGCTCGTAAAATCTGCCCTGTCTGACCGCGTAAAATGGTCCAGTATTGAGCGGGATCACTACCATCAGGCGCTTCAAAACCACTTGTATCTAAGTCGGAAATATAGAGTCCCACGGGATCTTGCAGCGTAATCATTGAACCTTGTTGAGCCAATTTGTTTACCTGAAATCCGATAGTCGGATCGCTGAATCGCTGAGGTTCACCGAAAAGAGAACAATTGATCAGAGCAGTCGGCTCATTGATCATTTCCCCCTGGGCATCCTTACGTAATATCGTTGCACGAGCTGCAATGTTAATTTCAGCGAATAGGGTGTTGTTTGGTTGAATCAGATGCATCGCGCCATGCGTGGTATTCCACTTGTTGTTCGGGTTATAGGTTCCATCCGGATTCAGGAGATCCGTCAAGCTTACCTCATTACTAATGTATTTTTGATACAGTGCCAAGAGCAAGTCTTTGCTACCCTGAGCGCCTGCTGTTCTTGGCCCACTATATCCTACAGGATATCCATCCGCTAATGATTGCCAATACTCAGGTCCCTCACAAGTAAAGGTTACTCGTAACACTTTATTTTCTTGGTCTCTTTCTGTATGCCACTCGCAATACTCATCATGCTGCCGAATCCCGTTAGGATTCAGTTTTTCTGCCGCTGGCAGATATAGATCTGGATTGTTGTGATTACGGATTTGAATCACTCGCGGAAAGGCGTTCCACGTAATGTCAAGCGTTTGCATGTCTGATGATGTTTCGGTAACAGACGGGTTATAAAATTGGGGGGTGCCTCCTAATGTGACCAATTCCTGTTGAACGTCCTGGATGTTAAGATCGAAAAAGGTGGAGATGATTTCATGCCAAGCCTCGACCTGATTAGGGATAGAGTCAAAGTCCTTTAAGTTACCTGGAGAATGAAAACGTCCTACAATTGTCATTATGATTATTCCTCTCTTAGTTGATTTTAATTGATAAACAGTAGACTTATTTAAACATCTGATTCTCTTGATTCCTGACGATACTATTGCATTAACAATTAGTCTCCAAATTTTCACTAGAACAGTATCCTCGAATGAGGAAGTTGTGTTTTCCGTTTAATGGATTTGATAAAGTCTTTCTGCTCTTGCAATATCATCTAGTGTCAGGGAACGCTTAATGAAGTTTGGAGGAATCGAAGGAAACATAAACGCTCCCGGAACATTAATGTTAATGGAGTTGCGTTTTCTCACGTCTCGAAAGCAATTCGTATCGCTTTACCTCTTTTTTCAGAAATATCATTTGTTCCAATATCAAATGCATAGGTTATCTGTTTCACATCTCAGGGACATAATGCTGTAAAGTCTATTGCTGTATCCGCTAGTATATCTGGTACTAAGCATCTGGATTTTGTCATTAGCTCACGAGTCTGCTCAGTAAACGTCTTCATCTCAGTCAATCCATAAAACCTTTGAATTTCGGGAAAATTCTCAGATGTATTTTCTTCTAATACCTGAGAATCATAGGAATTCTTCCGAAAATAGCCAAAATGACAGAGAAAGCCCTGAACATGCAAATGATCCTCATGATTCTTCCTCTATTTACCGGTGTTACTCTACCGATTTAAGAGAAGGTTTCATTTCTAGCTTGCGCATTTCCATTTTCCTTTTAGTCCAATTGGGAGGGTTTGAATGCCTTATCACTTAAAAAAACTCCAAACTAAAGTATAGTATTAACTATTATTTGGTTTTTTATTATAGAAAAAATAATATCTATGTGACAGCTAATAGATTAAAGAACTATCTTATAGATTCGATAATAATTGGCGTAATCGCTAGATTATAGTGTTTACTTTAATATGCATAAATACCGTAAATATTAGGAGAATCTAAACAGAGCGGAAAATTTGCTTCAATTGAAAAAGTGATGAGGTGCCAACATGTCTACAGCTGATGGATGTTGCGTAGAGGTTTATTTCTTAGATTTTTTGCAACAGGAAGAAAAAATGACCCACATAAAATTTACAGATAAGGAGGCTTTTTAATAATGGGTTTAAATGAAGGCTTTGATACTATTTTTTTAGGAGAAGAGTTCCCAATTTCATTTCCGCGTTTACGTGAGGATATAAGTCAAGTTGCATTAGAAGGAGGTAAAATTTATCCATTTACACATTTTTCAATTGTTATGAATAAAGAAAGGAAATTTGCTATTTATGGAGCAAATAATACCGATGTAGAAAGAAATATGCATCTTGATAGATGCGATAACTGGCATCTGGATGAGCGGATTAAAAATGAAAATCAAGTAGGAAAATGGCTATATGCTGGAGGACAAGCAGACTTATGGGATAGAGGTCACCTTGTTAGAAGAGACGATGTAGACTGGGGAAATTCAGATGAGGCAAAAAAAGCAAATTGTGATTCATTTTGCTTTGCAAATATTGCTCCTCAACATAAGGAATTTCATCATACAAAATGGGGCGATATAGAAAATTGGATTATTAGTAGAAGCAAGAGTAGAGACAAGAAATTTTCAATTTTTACAGGACCTATCTTTACAGAAAATGATAGAGAGTACTGTGGATACCAAAAACCTTTAGGTTGTGGGATTAAGATACCAGCTGGCTTTTGGAAAGTTGCTTTTTATATTGGTATTGATGATAATCTTCATTCAGTAGCATTCAAAATAATACAGGATGATTACTGGCTACTTAACCTGCATGAGGAAAGTCGGTCTTCTACAAAATATCACTTGTTAGAAAGAATGGATGTACTAACAACATACCAAGTTCCTTTAACAACTATAACTGAAGTTACAGGAATAATATTTGATGAACATCTTTATGGGACGAATCCGCTACGTTTTCATGCTAACATTAATACTGAAAGAGCCAACATTGTTACTCCTGAAGCACATATTATTCGTAATCAAACAGATTTAATATTAGGGTAGTTCAAAAAATAATAATCATTCATTTTTCTAATCCATATTTAGTATTATTTTATTTAATCACTATTGTATAAAAAGAGGAAAAGACTTTAGATAAAAACAAAAAACGGAGTTGTCCCAAAAGCTCCTTTAAATGACTAAAAGCCACAGAGAAAATTTATTTTCTTCGTGGCTTTTGTTATTTTTTCGATTTTCTTCCTCAAACGAGCGGTTCTTTTCCGCTTGTTTGAGGAAG
>NZ_NWUW01000043.1 GCF_002746455.1 Bacillus fungorum
TGCTTAAATTCCGCTGTAAAGGTTCTTCTTTCTCTTTTATTTTTCGTCATAGTAGATTCTCCTCAAATAGATTAGTTGTAGTCTACTTGACCTTAATTTTTTTGTCTAGTTCAGTGTAGCCTATCCATATTGTGGTTTATAAATGTACGGAGAAGAAAAAACAAAAACGCTATCCTTTACTATAATTCTACTGAAAGGATAGCGTTTGTTTATGTTTTAAATAAATTTACTAATTAAATACAAATGATTTTCCAAAATCAACTTCAAGTGTGGCTTCATAAACTTTATTATTTGTTGCCCATCTTTTAATTGAATCTTTATCAAATATCTTATTCAGTATATAGATATGCTTTCCTTAGTTAGTAGAACTTTCCGATATAGCTTCTCCATCACTAACGAATTTCCAAGTTGGAGAAAATGTTTCTGAGTAAACTTCGATACTATTAACAGGCTCTCCAGATTGAGAAGCACCTCCACCAATTACATAAATTTTATTGTTTAGTGTAACGGAATTATTTCCCCATCTTTTTGTATTCAAATCTGCTATTTGCGACCATGTACCCGTAGATGGATTATATGTTTCGACAGTTTTTACTAATCCGCCTCCCACACCTGATCCACCTATAGCGTATATCTTCCCATTTAACACAGATACGCTTGCAGCATTGCGTGCAGTCGTCATACCTGCTTTATTAGTCCAGGTATTTGTATTCGGATCAAACTCTTGTAGATAGTTGTATCTATTTGAATGGTAACCTCCACCTACAGCGTAAATTTTATCATTCAGCACAGTTACTCCAACCCCATGCAATGCATAAGGCATATCCTTTTTCATAGACCATGTATGAGTCGCCGGATCAAACTCTTGAACTGTACTTAGTGGGTGCATTTGAGAATCTAAACCACCGACTACATAAATTTTATTGTTAAACGTTACTGCCGATCCTCCCGAGAGAGCAACAGGCATAGATGTTGCAGTTGACCAAGAATCTGTCTCGGGATCGTACACTTCTACTGTATTAAAGAAGTTGCCCCATCCTGCATATGTAAATACATTTCCGTAGTAACCACCAATAGCATATATTTTATGATTCACTACAGCTACACTTAAATCAGTTCGTGCTGTTGGCATATTTGCTTTATTAGACCATTTATTTGTTTTAGGATCATATTCTTGCACGGTGTTAGATATGGTTGAACCGACATTGCCACCAATAACGTAAAATTTCCCATTTACCTCAGCTACCCCAGCACCGGCTCTTCCCTGGAAAAGCGTCAAGCTAATTTCATTTGAGTTTTCACTTTCGCCAGCTGTATTTTGAGCCGAGACAGTATAGAAGTAAGTTGAACCATTCTCTACATCTAAATCTGTATAAGAAGTCCCTGTAACATTTGTTGCAATAGTTATGTATGGTCCGCCTTTATTAGTAGAACGTTTTATATTATAGGTTGTCTCACTATTAACAGCTTTCCAGTTCAGGGTATTTTTTCTGTCACCAGATATCCCTGAAAGATTGGTTGGAACATTCGGGAGAGCAGAGTAAACTTCTATACTGTTAACAGGCTCTCCAGATTGAGAAGCACCTCCACCAATTACATAAATTTTATTGTTTAGTGTAACGGAATTATTTCCCCATCTTTCCGTATTCAAATCTGCTATTTGCGACCATGTACCCGTAGATGGATTATATGTTTCAACAGTTTTTACTAATCTGCCTCCCACACCTGATCCACCTATAACGTATATCTTCCCATTTAACACAGATACGCTTGCAGCATTGCGTGCAGTCGTCATACCTGCTTTATTAGTCCAGGTATTTGTATTCGGATCAAACTCTTGTAGATAGTTGTATCTATTTGAATGGTAACCTCCACCTACAGCGTAAATTTTATCATTCAGCACAGTTACTCCAACCCCATGCAATGCATAAGGCATATCCTTTTTCATAGACCATGTATGAGTCGCCGGATCAAACTCTTGAACTGTACTTAGTGGGTGCATTTGAGAATCTAAACCACCGACTACATAAATTTTATTGTTAAACGTTACTGCCGATCCTCCCGAGAGAGCAACAGGCATAGATGTTGCAGTTGACCAAGAATCTGTCTCGGGATCGTACACTTCTACTGTATTAAAGAAGTTGCCCCATCCTGCATATGTAAATACATTTCCGTAGTAACCACCAATAGCATATATTTTATGATTCACTACAGCTACACTTAAATCAGTTCGTGCTGTTGGCATATTTGCTTTATTGGACCATTTATTTGTTTTAGGATCATATTCTTGCACGGTGTTAGATATGGCTGAACCGACATTACCACCAATAACGTAAAATTTCCCATTTACCTCAGCTACCCCAGCACCGGCTTTTCCTTCGAAAAGCGTATCTTTCACCTTCCAAACATTATTATCTACTTCACTTGCATATGCTGTAGTAGAAAAAACATCAAGTAGTAACCCAAACACAAGCATAATAATTAATAAATATGACAAATGTTTCTTCATCAAATCCCTCCTTTACTTTATATCTTTTTTTCGTTATATAACATTAATAGAATTATGTAGAGACGTCAAGCAAATTACAATTCTAAGGGTCTTGCCGTATCACCATATATCTATTAAAAATGCCCCCCTCCAATACCAAATCCTGTCGAAATAATAATCATCATTTCGACAGGATTTGATTCAAAAAGTGTTGTAACTCTTTGAATCAAGTTGTTTGTACCATTTTTTATAATAGATTGTTCAATATTAACAATATTAAAGTTATTTATGATAGGATCTACCAAAGCATAATTAGAAGCGAAAAAAAGTGCCCAAAATACAAGGAGAAAAAGCAGGATACATTTATCGGTAATCTTTAATGAGGAGAAACCAATAGTAATTGTTATCCCGATAATAATTAACATAGAAAGTGAAATTCTAGTAATGGCTACTAAACATCCTATTTGAAAGAAATCATTTTGATGTAGGATAAATAGACATATTATCAAAAGTGCTCCTAAGAATAGTATAAGCGGATGCAATCCACTTGTAGAGGTTGTACGTATTGGATGAGGTAATTTTATTAGTAGTACAGTAGTATTATATTTATAAGGTGATTCTGTACCACCTGATTCGCTTTTATTAATTTTAAAAAAATGTCGAAAGATAGTTATAAGATACTATATATAAAATTCGATATAAGATTGAGAGTAATGGTCTCGGTCAAATTAAAACCTCCTTGATGATTAAAAGATTTCGTACATAGATGGAATAAAAGGGAAGACACACAATGTATATAAAGAATTTCGGCCTTTTGACCAATTTTAAAGACTTGATATTATGGGAAAGTGAACGGATTACTCTATAAAAGTACTCCGTTAGAATGTAGAATATTTTAAAGGATTACTATTACTAAAAAAAGCGTTACCATTCGCTTCTTTTGCAAAACAAACTCAAATACGAATGAGTTACTTTTAAACCATATAAGACAGGGGATTGTATGCAGTATTTCGTTATAGTACTGCACACTTTTTTTGTAGTACTCCATTAGATTTTACAAAACAAAGGAACACAATATATATTAATTAATAGTGTTATTTGTATGTAATTCTATAAGGAGGGTGGATAATATGAAGAAAAATTTTGTTTTGGGAAATCAATTGGAAGAGAATAAAGAAGAAGAGGATAAAGATAAGGGGAGAGATGTAGCTTTCAAAGAGAATTTTAGAATAAAAGGAATGGAAGTTCAAGAGAATACTCGTATAGGAGAATTTTATAACCCAGATTTAATTCTAAAAGATAGTGATAACACGGTGATATTAGAACATTCTTCGACGGGTGATAGAAAGGTTCATATAGGAGAATTAACACAATTCATTGAATATGTAATTAATAGTGAAGATGATACTAAAAAAAGTTTAATTATATTTTTAGATGGGAAAAGTGATAGTTCTCCTAAAGAGAAGCGAGAACATGAGAGATTAAAATTTTATATGGATGAATTATTTTCATTAAAGGCAGTAATGTTAAAAAATATATTCTTCATTGGAGTAGTAAAGTATGAGGAGAAGAATCTCAATAACCTTTCATTGGATGATTTGGAAAATAAATGCAGTGCGATTTATGGTTAATAATCTACCTACTATATGATATGAAGGAGAGTAGAAGAGTCAATTAATTTAATAGAGACGAATTCCTAATTATATTAATTTTTAAGTGGGAACGTATAAATTATGTAAAGATTCATAGTCAGAGCTATAAAGATAGAAATAAAATATTCTGCCCCAAAATTGCTGTTTCATCCTTTTAGTTGAACTGTTATACATAAGAAAACCCCTTGAATATCAAGGGGTTTCAGTATGATCGCGACTGGCCTCGAACCAGTGACCGCCACCCTGTCAAGATAAGAAACGTATGTTTTACGTTTCGGGAATATCGAACGAAAAGCTAGTTGTATCAAGGGTTTACAGGGTATTCTACATTTTCTTATGCAAATCCTGTAACGCAGAAAAATGAAATTTCTTGACCAGAATGTTGACCAGTTTTTAACTAGTTTCCTATGAGTTTAAAGAAAGGTTTGTTCTAAGATGTTGTGATTATACCTGCTTAATGCTATTAATGTGAAGTTTAAATAAGCCTTAAAGTATAGAGGGTTTATTGGAGTAACATCAGTTAGAGTTGGT
This sequence comes from Bacillus fungorum, assembly GCF_002746455.1. Taxonomy (GTDB): domain Bacteria; phylum Bacillota; class Bacilli; order Bacillales; family Bacillaceae_G; genus Bacillus_A; species Bacillus_A fungorum. The sequence continues at coordinate 4,672 of NZ_NWUW01000043.1, forward strand.
ATATATATATGGAAAAGGTAAAGGGTTATGAATTCTTAGTTGAATATATTTGGGAAAGTACTTATAGAAAAAGATTATTATAAAGAAGGAACGCTTAGGAAGAGAAAGACTTTAAAGGAGGAATATGATAAAGATATAAACCGAAGAGGTATTGAACATACACGCCTTTATATCAAATTGGATTAATGAGAAATACATAAAAGTATAATTTTATAGAAGTACTGGATTAAAACATAAAAAATAATGAAACAGGCACGCGTATTTGTTAAAAATATGCTACGTGTGAAAGTCAATTAAGTTGTGTCCATATGACTATGCTAACTCCAAGTTTGAATATATAAAATTAGTATATTGAATATATAAAAATGGTTTATAATGTAAGATATGAATCTTATGGAGGTTAATTATGGGTATTGTTGTAGAAGAAAAAATAAAAGGTTCTCTACTGGAAAAGTTAGAGAAATATGCAGATGGATCCTTAGAAGAAGAGGATAAAGATACTATAGAAAAACAAAAAGAGGAAATTGTAAGCATGCTAATGTTAGGTAAGTTTAGGGATCTAGGAGGCCTAACAGCAATGCGGGGGTTTGTTTATCAGTATTATGTAGCTATGTATTATATTGTTTCCATGTTGTATAGTAAACACAATAATTGGTGGGACTCCGTAATATTGGAATATTTCGATGATGTAGCTTTAGTAGGAGAGAATAAAATCCGCTTTATACAGGTGAAAACTGTGAAAGAAAGCTCTAGTAATAGACATCAACCGGGAGATTTTATAAAAAGGAAGATATTAAAGGATCCAAATTCTAATAAAGAAAGATTTAATAGCTGGGTAGAAAAGAATATATTAAACTATGATTATTTTTTAAGTGATAATATCAACTGGGGAAATAATAAAGATTCTTTTGAGGTTCAATTTGAGATAGTTACAAATACGGCCTCATCTAGTCTTCAAGGCCTCGAAATTTATACTCTTAATACAAATTTCAATATTACTGAAAAAATTAGTGATGAAGATAAATTCAAGAAAGGAATTTTGATACCAGTAAAGATTGATAAAGGAATTGAGGTCGCTTTTTCAGATATTGCACTAAAAAGTTTAGATTTTTATTTACAGAAACTCTATGTTAATAAATTTGGTTCTTCTATCGAAATGCGCGATAATATTTTAGAGATGATATCTGAAACTATTGGAATAAAAGATTTAAGGAGAGCTTCCGTAGCTGATTATATATTTGAGAAGTTATTTGCTTATGTAATTAAAAAAGGAAATGATGATAATGAAGAAAGACTAAAGAAAGAAGATTTAATTATACATAGGGATGAAATAAAACAGTTAATTGAGTTATGGACAGTGGAAGCTAAAGAATTGCTTAGTGAATCTTCCTACTATGATACTGCATTTGACTTATTTAATAGAGCAATACTTAGTTTGAAAATGGAATTCAATGAAGACTTTGCGAATACATATTTAAAAGATGAGCTTATTGAAAATTTAAATTGGGTTAGTAATAGTATACTAGAAAAATTAAAAATAAAATCTACATACTGTATTTTGTTTTTAAATAGGTTATTTAATACAAGCAATAGCCTTACGATATGGGATTTGGATCAAGCTGAAAATGAAGTGTTTCTGAAAAATTCTATAAGGCATATTGTTTATTTTCTTATATTTTATTCGCGAAAAACATCCGATTATGAGGAAGCAAGAATGATATTTCATTCAGGAGAATCAGACATCATAGACAGTGTGTTGTTTACGCTTTATCATGCTAGAAATAAATCCAGTCTTATTGAGGCACAGAATAGGGTAGTAACTTCTATTAATGACTGTGAGGTATCAAAAAAAATAACTTTGGATTTATACTGTTTAGTTATAGGGAGTAAAAAAAGTAAAACTCGGGCATCTCGAATAGCGGCAAAATTCAAGACAAATAATGTGGACCAAGTACAACCAAAAATTATTGATATACCAGATAATATATATTTTGTTGATACAGAAGAATTCGAGGGTTATTTTGAGGATTTTAAACAAGAAGGAATTGAACTTTATAGTTTTCAAAATGAAGAGCTATTAGATGAGTGGAATGATTTTGTAAAAGAAATTGGAAAGAAAAAGTGAGGAGAAACCATTGAGAATTGAGGAAGTAATAAGAAAGTTAAAAGAAAAAAATTTCAATGTATATGAATTTGAAATGTTAGCTAACGAATTAGAAGAGGCTAATATACAAAGTTGGTCTGATGGTAAGAGAATATTAATGCTGAAAGAATATAGAACAGAAAGTGCCTTTTTAGAGTGGTTAAAGTGTGATCAACCAATTATTGGTGAGGTGTACACATACTTAGAGTCTATTTATAAAAATAACTTATATTTTTTAATTGCACTAAATTTTAAGGTGGATAGTTTAGGAGTTCGTTTAGAGATAAATAGGGCGGAAAAAAACGATTATGTTTGCAAAAAGCATGTGTTGGTAAACAGTAAGGATTTAGAAAAAATACCGTTTTTAAATGACAAAATTGAAAAAGTTGATAGCTTTAATTTTGATGAAAAATTTAAAACGTCTATGATTAAATTAAATGAAAATAAAGAAATACTTAAAAAAAATAATGGAATGGATAATTTAAATGTAAATATAGAAAAAATTTTGAATTACTATTTTAACGGATATCTTGAGAATAATAAAATTATGGATAACGATGTTTTAAATATTTTAGAGATAGGTGACAAAAATGTTTATAAATAAAATAATTTTGAAAAACTTCAGGATTTTTAGGGGTACTCATGAATTTGACTTTTCAAATAGTAAGGTTATTGTAATTGATGGTCCTAATGGCCATGGGAAAAGTACAATATTTGATGCTATAAACTGGGTATTATCGGGGAAGATAACACGGTATGTAGGTTCGAGTGAATATAAACAATTTAATTATATTGTTAATAATTATGAGTATCAATCTGGAAATTACGATGCCAGTGTAGAGATAGAGTTCAAAAATAACGGAGAGATTATTAAGATTAAACGGCGATTAAAGAATAATAGTGCAGTAAAACTATATATTAATGGGGTTCTATACGGAGTAAAAGAGGGGCAACAAATAATCACGAATCTCATCGCAAATAAAAAACGAGGAGAAATTTTTACAGAACAAGATATTGGGAATAATTTAACAGACTTACCCTCTTTTTTATCTGCCACTACAATATTATCCCAAGAAAATTTAGAGGAGTTTGTAAGAGGCAATAAGCCAATAGAAAGATATTTGAAGTTGGAGAAAATTTTGGGTTTAACTCGTTATGGTAACGACTTTAGAGACTATTTAGTTGAAATTAAAAGGCAGGTTGATGAAAGATATAATCAACTGAAAAATAATGAGGAAAAATTGAAACATGAGAAAGATATTTTGGATGCTGAGTATAACCAAAAAATTCTACATAACACTAGAATGGGAAAAGTCAATAAGGAGGATATATTAAGGGATTTAAATTTATGGTTAAATAATGGAAAGTTAAACTTGAATAGTTTTAATACTGTTTTTAAGACAATCTCGGAAGAAGAGCACAATGTAATAAAAACTTATAAAAAAGAACTTTTAGACTTGATTAATGGCTTAGAAGAAATAAAGCGAACGGTTGAAAAAAATGAACTTAAAAATTCTAGTGTCAAGTTAATAGAAGTATTCAATGATGAGATGGGAAAAAGGATCTCATTATTAAAAAATAAAAGAAATAATAGAAGTATTAGTTTAAATAAAGCTAAAGAGCAACAAAGAGATTTATCTCAAGTTGTTAACAGAAAAAAACAATTAGATTTGCATAGAGATAGAATAAATAATATAAAATTAGAACTAAGAGAAATTAGCACCACTAAAAATAATATACTAAGTAATTTAGGTAATTATTATCCTCAAATAGATTTAAATGATTTAGAAGAATTTGAAGTAACATATAAAGGTAATATTAGTTTATTAGAACAGTGTGAAAAAAGGCTAAATATAATAAATGATGAAGAAAAGTTAAATGAATTTGAGATAAAACGTCACACTGTTAGTAAGTATATTGAAAATAGTATAGTGAAAAGAGACATAGATAAGCAAAAAATTGAAGAATTAGATAATGTAATTAAGGGTTTTGCTAATGAACAAACAGAAAGAACTGAATCATACATCAGTAGAATGGTTAATCAAATACAAGAATATATGTTAGATTCAAACGATAAGTCTTGTATCGTTTGTGGTATGAACTACTTTAATGAGGAAAACTTAAAAAGTGCAATTCGAGATCAATTAAGCATTTCTCATAGTATTTTAAGTGAAATCGAGAAGAAAATTCGAAGGGTTGAATTAGAAAAAAGTAAAATTGTTATTAAAATTGAAGAATGTGATAAAGAAATTGAAAAAAATGAACTGGAATTTAAAGAATTAAGTGGAAAAATTAATAGTTTAAAAGAAAAAATAAATAAGAATATAGTTCTTGTAAATCCTGAAATTGTTAATTTGGAAAAAGGTTTATTAATTGAAAAAATAAACAAGTTGAAATCATTTACAGAACATTACAGGTTAAAATACAATTCTTCTAAGGAACATCAAGTACAACAAAATAAAGAGCAAAGCCTATATAAAGAAAAAAAGTTCTTAGAAGATGAAATAAATACAATAATAGATAGATATATCAAATATAAAGACTACTTCAAGGATTCTTTAAAAATACAGCGTAGACAAGATAGATTGAATGAATATATTTCGGCTGCAGAGTTAAACACTAATGAATTAGAAAAAGCAATAAAATTGCTTGAACTTCAAATTGTAGAAGAAAATCGAAGACATGATCTTTTGATAGCCCTGGCATCTAAATTAAAGGACATGTTGAAAATGGATTTTATAACTGTGGATGGAAAAGTTATTAGTGAGATTGTGGAAGAAAACTTAAAATCATTAGAAATAATTAAGAATAAAGTGGATGAACTGATTGTAGCGATCGCATCGTACTTAAATGAAACTGAATTACTAATTTTAGGACAAAAAATAAGTGAATATAACAGAGAATTGCAAGTTGTAAAGGGAGCGATTCAGAAACATAGTGCAGTATACGAACAATTGGATACTTTTATGGGGAAACATCGGCAAGTCCAGAATAAGTTATTAAACCAGTATTTAGATGAACTTGCAGGGAGAATTAGTAGTTTTTATAGGCAAATCTCACCCCATGCTTATTATAAATTTATTAGACTTTTAGTTAATAAAAATGAGTTATTTATATTACTTTCAGAGGAAGAGATAGATTTTTCCGAAGCGGATGAACAGGTTTTAAAAGATAATGTTAATGCAAGTTTGACTTTTAGCGCTGCCCAATCCACGGTTCTTGCAATGAGTATCTTCTTGGCATTAAACTTATCTCAAAACTGGAGCGATTTGAAAATCTTAGGTATTGATGATCCGTTCCAAAACTTGGATGATATCAATATTTATTCATTCATAGATGTTATCAGCTACCTTGTTGCAGAAGAACAGAAACAAATATTTATTAGTACACACCATCAAGATTTTTCAAAATTAATTGCTTCAAAATTAGATTTAAGAGAATCAGAATTCTCACATATAACCTTTCAATCTTATACAAAAGAAACTATTGATGTAAAATCAGAACAGTATAAACTTTTGGAAGGACCTGTGGGATTGTAGAGATTTAGTGTAGGATGAAATTTGGGTTAATAATGTTTTATCTTCATGATAGAGAATAATCAAACTTCCTTATTTGGTGCAAGACATGTGTTTAATTTACATTTTTAATTAAATTTTATTCTAAATCTACATTGATAAAGGACTCAAATAATTGGGTCCTTTTTTGGATTGTATAAATTGACAGATTTATGTGTGGTTAGTTACTCTTATCGAAGCAGTATATAACAGGGGGAATTGTAATGAATTGGCTTAAGAGGCTTTTTAAGAAACTGCAAATAGTACAAAAATTAACATATGAAGAACTTAAAGAAAATACATGAGTTATTAAATGAATGCCAAACAAAATCAGACAAATACTTTGCTTTAAAAATAAATGAGACAGGCTCTAATTTATTAGGTATTACTCAAGCACAAATAAATCCATTTTCAGCAGTAATTATGAAAAAAGAACAGAAAGGCATCTCAATAATTGGATTCTTTGATAACAAACCCATTAAATACTCTAGTTTGGAGGATTTTGTTTTTACCGATGAGGTTGTGATCGCTGTTGACTGTAGAAAAGATAATAACTACAAGGTGTTTTATCAAATAAATAAAAATGATGAGGATTTTGAAAAAATTACAACGAAACCCCAATTATCAACCGATGATTTAATACTGATTTTTTGGGAAGATATGCAGATGTCCTGTCTTACATTTTGTAGTTTTGATAGTGAAAGAGACGAAAATATAAGGGAGGTTATCACAGCAAATAATGAACCAGTCAAACGACTACTAAGAGGTATTACTCGTGAATTTATCTCTCCGTACTTCAAAATAAATAAATAGATTTTTATAGGGGGAATATAATTGGGTAAGAAATCTAAGTTTAGTAATATTCCACTGTTAGAGCATTCATTGGAGGGTGGGATTTCTGGATATATAAATAATGATAAAAACTATTCCATAGGGGAAAGTATAGATGGTCTTAGAGGAAATTTTATTGCTATTCAGAAAGAAAATAATAAGGATAGTTGTGTCAGAATAGTTAAATATCAAGAAAAAAAACAGGCTGAGGCTGAAGAAAGTGTTAACAAAGGTAAATTGATTAACAAAGAAATTCTAGAAGAATTTTCAGATAAGGATGTACGCGCCCAAGTTCATAAAGGTAAAAATGAAAACATTTCAGATTACAACATTGCTCGGCTATTATCAGATGAGAATAACTTCTTGCTTATGGAAGGTAACCTATACTATGGAGATAAGGAACTTGGTTATTATCAGGGTGTTACACCTCAGCTGGCGGAATTAGTTATTAGAAAAATTACACCACTAAAGTATAAGCCGTCAATAACAAGTAGAAGAATTAGGGAAATTGTAAATTGGCTCCAGTCTTTTGAAGAGTTAACGGTAGAGGAAGAGGTTTTAAACAATAAGAAGACTTTTATAAATTTTATAAACTGTGTAGTGGATGCAAGAGATGGAGTAATATACGAAAAATCGTTAGATTATTGCTTTACCAATTTTGTTAATGCAGAGTATCCAGAGAGTTTTACTCCTAGAGGAAAAAACTTTGAAAAGTTTATGAGGAAAATAACTGGAAATAATCCGTATTTATATGATCGGCTTCAGGAGATATTTGGCTATATACTTTCAGATATTAGGGACTTAAAAATAATTCTCTATTTTGTAGGTCCGAAGGATAGCGGTAAATCAGTAATAATAAATCTCCTTGAGGAATTAGTAGGAAAACAATTTTCTACTAATCTAAGTTTACATGACTTAAATGAGAAATTTAGATTAGGAAAATTATATAAAAAGAAGTTAAATTGTTGTGGCGAAACAGGCGAAATCAATCTTAAAAGAACTGACATTATTAAGGCGGTGTCTGGTAATGACACAATACTTGCTGAGGAAAAAAATATAAGTCCCTTTAGTTTTACCAATGAAGCTGCTCTTTTATTTGCTGGAAATGACTTACCTAAAATAGTAGGTATAGATAAAACAAGAGCTTTTTCAGACAGGTTGATTATAGTTCCATTTAATTTTCCCACAGAAAAAAGTAAACAAGATATAGATCTAGTAAATAAGTTGATTGAAGAAAAGTCATATATAGTAAAGTGGGCTGTAGATGGTCTAAAAAGATTAATTAAAAATAATTATGTTTTTACTAGCTGTGAGGAAGTCGAAGAAATATATAGTGATTACTTACGAGTAAATAACAGTGTACAGACCTTTATTGACGAGCAGTGTATAAAAGATCCAAGAGATAAAGTTCACACTGTTTATTTGGAGGAAGCCTATAGGGAGTATTGCTATGACAAAGGGATTATTCCTGTTGAAGATAAAATGTTTCACAAGAGCCTGAAACAAATTAAGGGGATTAATCATGGAAGATTTCGAATGAACGGTGAAAATCTAAATGGATATATCGGCTTAAAGTTAAGGGGAAGTATCTAATAGGTAGAGTAAATAGAGTGAAATATTTATAATTCTTAGTAAAAACATAAGAATAATATATAAAGAAGCTTAGTATTTAAGGAATATATATTTATATATTATTAATTTAAGAGGGATATAAAGATAAATGGTTTATGCCCTTCTAAGGGGATAATAAGGAAAACTAGTTAGAACATTACAACTCATACGAGATACTGATTGCTTTAATGTGCAAGGTTCTTATGGATATACCATAATTAAAGGTTGGTGAAGAAATTGATTAGAGCAGTTATTTATGCAAGGGCATCAACGGTGAAATAGGATACTCTATTGATGCACAAATGGATACTGTTTAAAAAATTTTGAGTAAGATGTCAAGCAAGTTACATCTTACTATGTTGATCGTGGAGTAGGGGGGAATAAAGAAAAGGTTATTTCTCCAGCAACTCCTGAAAGATGCAGAAGAAAAGCAGTTTGATGAAGTATGGGTATGGAAAACTAATGGATTAGCTAGGAATCGTTTAGATTTTCAAAAGATAGTTTAAGAATTAAACAGTTGTAACCTTAAATTTGAAAGTTGTTTAGAACACTTTGATATAACAACTGCACAGGGACGTTTAATGATGAATGAACTAGCTTTACAAGCCTAGAAAACATAGAGTATTGGTATATGATAATCTATTCTTAGCCTGTCCAGGTAACGAAGATAAGGGAGCCGCTAGACATACTTGTGATGTGGAAAAGGGAGATACTGAGATGGAAATTGATTCTTTAAACCCTGAATACACCAAACACATTCAATATGGTTCAGGTAACAATATCTATTCGAAATATGGAGTTTTTAGTTATTATTGTTCACATTTTCATTTATTTTGTTGTGTAAAATATAAAGCAAAATAAAGAAGAAGGGTACAATATAATAAAAAATAATTAACTATAAACAATAAAGTAATAGTAAATGAAAATCTATATATTATTGTATTTTAACATTAAAGAGGAGGGGGAGGACATATGTTTCAACGTTTTGATGATGTGGTCACTATTGAGGACCTGATGGAAATGTTAGATATAGGCCGAAATAAGGCCTATGAATTACTACAATCTGGACAAATTAAATCCTTCAAGGTCGGAAAATCATACAGGATACCAAAGATATGTATTCAGAATTATGTCCTTGCTAAAGTGCAAATTCAGATAGAAGCATACAAGCAACAGAATTAATATCTTTGCGTTAATAAACAGCGGCCCATAGTCGCTGTTTTTAATTTGTTGTAAAACAGGAGGGGTATGAAATGGCAGGCAGAACAGTAAAGAAAGATCAAAATACAAAGAAATGGTATTTTATTTTAACACATGGAAAAAAAGAAGACGGCAAACCAAGACAATTTAAAAAGAGAGGATTTAAAACAAAGCAAGAAGCGCACAAAGCAATGTTAGAGTTAGAACAATCACTAACATTGGGAACATATATACAGCCAAATAAAATTCTCTATAAAGAGTATTTGTTAGAGCGATTTTTAGAAGATAAAATGACAAAGGTTAAGAAGCAAACTTTAAATACGTATAGATGGATTGTTGAGAAACACATTATTCCAGCAATAGGGGATGTGGAATTAACAAAACTTAGTCCGATGATTATACAAGGGTTATATAACAAGCTAACGAAAGAAAAGGTTTTATCGGATGAAAATATTCAAAAAGTACATACGTTAATCAACGATTCATTGAAAAAAGCTGAAAGATGGGGACTAATAGCTCGTAATCCTGCTGCTCTTGTAGATCGGCCAAAAGCAGTAAAGAAAGAGATAACAGTATGGAATGTAGAAGAGGTAAGGCAGTTCTTGAAGTATGCTAAAAAGAGTGGAAGATACTATATAGCATTTCTACTAGCTTTAACAACAGGAATGAGACAAGGAGAAATATTGGGACTTCGTTGGAAATATGTGGATTTTGAAAATGGGTGTGTGCGTATTACTCAAACGCTTAGTAGTGATGGGAAAGACTTGTTGCCTTATACAAAAACAAAATCAGGTTCACGAACAATTGATTTACCAGAAGAAACGGCTACAGCTTTAAAAAAGCATTGGCTATTTATAAGGGGAGAAAGAGAAAAAAATTGTTCTTATAAGAATTTAGATTTAGTAGTATGTACAGAATTTGGTACACCTACTCATAAAAGTAATATTCGCAGAGTCTTTAAATCTATCATTAAAAAAGCGGATATCCCTAAAATTCGATTTCACGATATGAGGCATACTCATGCGACATTGTTGCTGCTACAGGGGGTAAATCCTAAAATTGTATCGGAGCGGTTGGGACATGCTGATGTTAGGATTACATTGGACACATATAGTCATCTTTTGCCGAGTATGCAGAAAGATACAGCAATTAAATTTGGTGAAATGTTGTTTGGTGAGGATGATAAGTATCGTATAGAAATCAATTTAGATTAAATTTATATAGCGCTAGTGTTATATTAAAACAAAAGCTGTTTTAATATAACGCTAGCCTCTTGTTTTTAATAACTGTCCATTTAACTGTAATTTTTTTGGTATAATATATACAATATTAACTTTTTTAGATTGAAAATTACGATATACGCAGGTTATAGAGGAGAGAATAAAATGGCTAAAAAGAAACAAACAAAACAAATTAGTATTGAAGAAACCCTTTGGGATTCTGCTAATAAGCTACGTGGATCGGTTGAAGCATCAGAATACAAACACGTCGTATTGGGACTTATATTTTTAAAATTCGCCAGTGATAAATTTGAAGAACGCAAAGAAACGCTGATCTCCGAGGGTAAAGAAAAGTACTTAGATATGGTAGAATTCTACACCATGAAAAATGTGTTTTACTTGCCTGAAATTTCTCGTTGGAGTTTTTTAGTAGAGAATGCCAAGCAAGAAGATATTGCCCTAAAAATTGATACTGCGCTTTTTACTGTAGAAAAAAATAATCCCTCTCTCAAAGGTGCTTTACCTGATAATTATTATTCTCGATTGGGGCTTGATGTAAGTAAACTAGCCTCCTTAATTGATACAATCAATAATATTGACACCCTAAAAGACAAACAGCAGGACCTTGTTGGGCGTGTTTATGAATATTTTCTTAGCAAGTTTGCATTGGCAGAAGGAAAAGGCAAGGGAGAATTCTATACCCCAAAAAGCATCGTAAATCTTATTACAGAAATGATTGAGCCGTACAAAGGTAAAATCTATGATCCTGCTTGTGGATCGGGTGGTATGTTTGTTCAGTCTATAAAGTTTATTGAAGCACACCATGGGAATACAAAAGACATTTCTATTTACGGACAGGAATACACTACCACTACTTACAAACTGGCTAAGATGAATCTTGCTATAAGAGGTATTTCTGCCAACCTTGGTGATACGGCTGAGAATACTTTTTTTAAAGACCAGCACAAGGATTTAAAAGCGGATTTTATAATGGCAAATCCTCCATTTAATCAAAAGCAATGGAGAGCAGATAATGAATTGACAGATGATCCTCGTTGGGCAGGTTATGATGTGCCGCCTACAGGAAATGCGAATTATGCTTGGATTTTAAATATTGTTTCAAAGTTGTCTGAGAATGGTGTGGCTGGATTTTTATTAGCGAATGGTGCATTAAGCGGCGGCGGTGATGAATATAAAATACGCAGAAAGTTAATTGAAAATAACTTAGTAGAAGCCATATTGGTATTGCCACAAAATATGTTTTATACAACTAATATAAGTGTTACTCTTTGGATACTCAACAAAAATAAAAAAGCCCGTACTATAGAGCAAAATGGAAGGATAAAAAAATATCGAAACCGTATAAACGAAATTCTGTTTATGGATTTAAGAGAAATGGGTATTCCATTTGAAAAAAAGTTTATTCAGTTTTCAGAAGATGACATTACAAAAATTTGCAGTACCTATCACAACTGGCAACAAAGTGATTATGAAGAAAACTACCAAAATATTGAAGAGTTTTGTTACAGTGCAACGCTTGAAGAAGTTGCTAAAAAAGACTTTTCATTAGTACCAAGTAAATACATTGAGTTTATAAATCGTGATGAAAATATTGATTTTGATGAAAAAATGAGTGCACTACAAGCTGAATTTATCGACTTGCTAAAAGCCGAAGAAAATTCTAAAAAAGATTTACTAACTGTTTTTAAGGAGCTAGGTTATGAAATTAAATTATAAGAGGATTGGTGATTGCATACGATTAGTTGATGAACGGAATATTGATGGCAGTGTGAAGCAGTTGTTAGGGCTTAGTATTTCGAAGGAATTTATTCCATCTGTTGCAAATATTGTTGGAACAAATATGAAGAACTATAAAGTTATTAGAAAAAATCAGTTTGCATGTAGTACAATGCAGGTAAGACGGGATAAGAAGATGCCTATTGCTCTATATACAGATAATGATGAAGCTATTATTTCGGCGGCATATCCTGTTTTTGAAGTTGTAGACATGGAGTATATCTTGCCCGAATATTTAATGATGTGGTTTCGTAGAACAGAATTTGATAGGGAAGCATGTTTTCATGCCATTGGTGGTGTTCGAGGAAGCATTGAATGGGAAGATTTTTGTAATATGCAACTGCCTGTCCCATCTATTGCTAAGCAAAAGGAAATTTTAAAAGAGTACAATGTGTTGGTAGATAGAATAAATCTGAATAACCGACTCATTCAAAAATTAGAAGAAACTGCACAGGCTATTCACAAGCAATGGTTTGTTGATTTTGATTTCCCTGATGAAAACGGCAACCCTTATAAAACAAATGGCGGTGAGATGAAGATTGAGGAAGAAACTGGAATGGAAATTCCGAAAGGGTGGAGCAATAAAGTTATAGGTGGTTATGTGAGTTTAAGTCAAGGACTAGTGTTAAATGGAAAAACTAATCATTTGATAAAAGATAAAGGAATTCCGTTATTAAGGATTAAAGATTTAATTAATAATACACAGGAAATTTTTATTGACATATCAGTCCCTGAAAAAAATCTTGTAAAAGAAGATGAGATAATAATTACACGAACTGGGCAAGTTGGTTTAGTTTTTAGAAATAAAAAAGGAGTTATTCATAATAATTGTTTTAAGATAACTCCGAATCCTTCGTTACTTAATAAAGATTACTTGTTCTGGTTCTTGAAAAAAGAAAGTACTCGTTGTGCGATGATTGAACTTGCATCGGGTTCTGCACAACTTGATTTAACTCATAGTTCTTTTTCGAAGTTACTTATAACGATTCCAGCGATTAATATTCAAAGTTTATTTTCTAAAGTGGTTACTCCTATAGAACATCATAAAGAACTAGTCTTTAATCAAAATAGAAGATTAACTGAGTTGAAACGTATTTTATTATCTAAACTCACAAAGGTGGAGGATTAGCCAATGAAATTTACAGAACCATCCTTAGAGCAAGCTATTATAGAGTTATTTGAAGCTGAACAGTATCAGCATCAAAATGGTGCACACATTCATAGAGAAATGACTGATGTGCTTCTCCGTAACGATATGAGAGTATTTTTACGTGCTAGATATTCTAATGTCGGGATTACAGAGAATGAAATAGAAAGTATCATACGGCAGATGGAGGCTTTGCCCTCCTCTGCCTTGTATGATAGTAACAAAACAATTATTAAAATGATTTCAGATGGCTTTGTTTTTAAACGAGAAGACCGTAGCAAGAAAGACTTATTTATTCAATTGATCGATTTTGAAATTTTAGAGAACAATCTATTCAAAATAGTCAACCAGCTAGAAATACAGGAATATGAAAAACGTATTCCTGATGGTATCGTGTATGTGAACGGTTTGCCTTTGGTTGTACTAGAATTTAAGAGTGCTATTAAAGAAAATACTACAATTAAAGATGCCTTTACACAGCTGACTGTTCGCTATCGCAGAGATATTCCTGAACTTTTTAAATATAATGCTTTTTGTGTCATTAGTGATGGCGTAAATAACAAAGTGGGTTCTCTATTTGCTCCTTATAATTTCTTTTATTCGTGGCGTAAAATAGAGGGTAACGAAACTTTAGAAAAAGATGGAATTGACTCACTCTTTACAATGGTAAAAGGTTTGTTTAACCAAAACCGTTTACTTGATGTAGTTCGCCACTTTGTATATTTTCCAGATACAAGTGCTAAAGAAGAAAAGATTGTTCCCCGTTATCCGCAATACTACGCTGCCAACAAATTGTTGGGAAGTATTAAACAGAATATGAAACCAGATGGAACTGGTAAAGGTGGTACTTATTTTGGAGCCACAGGTTGCGGTAAGAGCTTTACGATGCTTTATCTGACAAGGCTTTTAATGCGAAGTGTACACTTACAAAGCCCAACTATTGTTCTAATAACAGACAGAACAGATTTAGATGCCCAACTTTCGGCGCAATTTACAAATGCTAAAGGTTTTATTGGTGATGATCAAATAATAAGTGTAGAAAGCCGTGCGGAATTAAAAACTTATTTGCAAAATAGAAAGAGCGGTGGGGTATTCTTAACTACCATTCACAAGTTTAACGAGGACACCGATCTGCTTACTGAAAGAACGAATGTAATTTGTATTTCAGATGAAGCACATCGCTCTCAAATTAACCTTGATCAAAAAATAAAAATTACAAAAGATGGTGTGGAAAAGAAATACGGATTCGCTAAGCATTTACATAATTCTTTACCAAATGCCACTTATGTAGGCTTTACAGGTACTCCAATTGATGCCACGATGGACGTTTTTGGAGAAATAGTAGATTCTTACACAATGACAGAAGCAGTCTATGATGAGATTACAGTAAGGATTGTGTATGAAGGCAGAGCTGCTAAAGTTAATTTAAATGAAGCAAAATTAAAAGAAATTGAAGAGTATTATAAGAAATGTGAAGCAGACGGCGCAAACGAACACCAGATAGAAGAAAGTAAAAGAGCGGTCACTCAAATGGATGTTATTCTAGGAAATCCTAAGCGCTTGAAATTAGTAGCAAGTGATTTTGTAGAACATTATGAGAAACGAATTGAAGAAGGTGCAACCGTAAAAGGCAAGGTAATGTTTGTAGCTGCCAACCGTCAGATTGCTTACGAATTATACAAACAAATTATTGCCTTACGCCCACACTGGGCAGAGGTTAGAGAGTGTGATGAAGGGGTAAACCTTTCGGAAAAAGAAAAGCAGGAAATAAAGCCTATTGAAAAGATCAAGATGGTAATGACTCGAAACCAGGATGATCCAAAAGAGTTGTATGATTTATTAGGTACAAAAGAATATCGTAAAGAATTGGACAGACAATATAAAAACGAAAAATCAAACTTTAAGATTGCAATAGTTGTTGATATGTGGCTAACTGGTTTTGATGTACCTTTCTTGGATACCATTTATATTGATAAACCTATTCAACAACATTCGTTAATTCAAACTATATCAAGGGTAAATCGTGTGTATCAAGGGAAAGAAAGAGGCTTGGTGATTGATTATTTCGGTATTAAGAGTAATATGAATGTAGCATTGAAGAAATATGGTGCAGTAGGAAACGACAATTTTGATGGTGTTGATAAGGCGGTCATCATTGTAAAAGACCAATTGGACTTGCTGGCAAGAATCTTCCACAAGTTTGATAGTACTGCTTATTTTAAAGGAAGCCCCTTACAACAATTACAATGCTTAAACCAAGCAGCAGAATTTGCACAACAAACCGATGAATTAGAAAAGCGGTTTATGGCGATTGTAAAGAAACTTCGTTCTGCTTATAATTTGTGTTGCTCTAGTGAAGATATAAGTCAAACGGAGAGAGACTATATCCATTTTTATTTTGCTATTAAATCCATCATTCATAAATTAACTGTAGGAGAAGCACCTGATACAGCTCAGATGAATGAAAAAGTAAGACAGATGATACAAGAAGCATTGGTAAGTGAAGGTGTTGAAGAGGTATTTAAGCTGGATAAAAATAATCAAAAGAATAATGAGGACTTATTCAGTGATGAGTACATGGCAAAGATTGATAAGATTAAATTGCCTAATATCAAGATTAAGCTTTTACAAAAGTTATTGGCAAGGGCGATAGATGAGTTCAAGAAGACTAATAGAGTACAAGGAGTAGATTTTTCAAAGAGATTAAAGAAGTTAATCGAACTTTACAATGAAAGAAAAGACTTTCAAGCAATGCAAAGTGATGTACTGGATGATGTTGCAGACAAGTTAGCAGATTTGTTTGCCGAACTTGTAAGCGAGCGAAACTCTTTTAAGGATTTAGGGATTGATTTCGAAGAAAAAGCGTTTTACGATATTTTGAAAGCAATTTCTGAGAAATATGAATTTGAATATGCACACGATAAACTTTTAAAACTCTCGCAGGAAATTAAAAAAATCGTTGATGACAAAGCCAAATACACAGACTGGTCGAATCGTGATGACATTAAGGCAGAGTTAAAAGTAGATATAATTTTGGCGTTGGCCGAAAACGGATACCCTCCTGTTCCTCAAGACGAAATATTTAAAGAAATCTTTGAACAAGCAGAGAATTTTAAAAAGTATAGTGTTAATTAAATTTTAAATATTGACATTATTAATAATGTCAATATTTATTCTCTGGTAGAAGAAGAGAATAGAATATACTTTTTGCTTTTTGGAATGGTATTGGAAAAAATAAAGAGGCAGAAAGTCCTATAATCAAATAAAGGTAATCCATGCTTATATTGGGGGATATCCTGGTCCGAAATTTTAGATAGAAATTAATCTTAGGATTAATGGTAGTGGGACAAAATCTTTAATGATTGACCAAAAGAAACTGTTATTGACCAAATCTTGACCAGTAGACAAAAAATTTACTCTTTAAAAAAGTACATTGATTCGCTACATAAAGAAAACCCCTTGACTATCAAGGGGTTTTTCATATGATCCCGACTGGCCTCGAACCAGCGACCTCCACCCTGTCAAGGTGGAGGTCTTTTTGATATATTAATCTTTCTTCTGTGTTATAAACTCCCAAAACTTCTTTAATTCCTCTCGCTTTTGGGGAGAGGCACTTTTAATAGCTTTAAACCATTTCTCTAATTCTGTATCAGGTACTTCGGCACTATCATTTGCAATGAATCCTATCTCTTCTAATAAGGATTTAGTACTTATATTCATGGCGTTTGATATCTTTTCTATTACTAATAGTGTTGGTTCTACAGGTTTTCCAGTTCTGGAATCTACGCCTTTTTCAAGTTTGTCTATATAAGTATGACTAACATCACATTTTTGAGCAAAATCGCGCAAGGATAGTTTATTTGTTAAACGATAATTTTTAATAATTTCACCAAGAGTTTTCTTCATGTGTAATCCTCCTAGTACAATTGTAAACAATAATTTACAAAAAGAAACTAAAATAGAGAAAAAATATGTAAAACATTGTTGACAATAAAGTAAACTATGGTTTACGATTGTTTTGTAATCAAATGAATACAATAATGAAGGGGATTGGAGAAATGAATAAGGTAGCTGAGTTGAGGAAAGAAAAGCTAATGTCACAAGAAACATTAGCAGAACTTGTAGGTTTATCACGTACTTATATTTCTGAAATAGAGAATAATAAAAAACAACCTAATGTTAAGTTAGCAATAAAAATAGCTGGGATTTTAGAAACAAACGTGGAATCTATTTTTGGGTCTTATTGTAAACTATAGTTTACAATAAGTTGAATGAGAATTTAATTACTATATATATCAGTTACATCACAATCTAGATAATTTAATTCACAGTAAATAATATAGAAAAGGAAGTGTCGAATATGAACATGAAAACATTTGAGATGAGTGAAAAACGCTTAGCAGAACTATTAGGAGCAAAAGTATTGTGGGAATTTATCAGTGCCGTTACAGAAGAAATTGAAAAACAAGAATTAGAGTATACCCTCGGTTTATTAGAGGATCTATTCATACATGTGAAAGAAACCATTCAAATTCAAAATATGAACAAGAGCATAACAAAAGCCCCTGTAAAAACAGAGGCTGGTAGTATAGATAAAGACACATTATTTATGGAAGCATATGTAGAATTAATTAACCATAAGTTTGTTACTTCTGAATTAGCTGTAGAGCTTTCATCTGTTCTAAAAGAATTAAATTGTTTTGTTCAATCATCTTTGCCACTGCTTCAAAATAAGCCTGGTTCTCAAGAACCTCAATCTGCTTCTCTTTAGGGTGTGATTGAAGTATTTTTTTTATTTCTATACACTCGTATATGTTATTCTCTGAGTCTTCGATTAATTTATTGCGACGATTGGTGTATTCAAGTGCACCTAAAGTCGCTAATGCGCGAGGGTCTAATCCTAGAATTTCCATATATTCCTCTCCTTTCCTCTATAAATAATTCGATAGTGGAAGGGAGATTCCTTTAGTAATTTGGTAGAGTCTTTATGCAGTTATACAAATTGTTAATGATTAGTGGACATATTATCTAGCAGGAATGTAGTAGAAATAGATTAAAAAAATCCTTGAAAATAATGAGAAGGAAGGAGAAAATAGTAAATTACACTCATTTTCCCTAAATAATCTTCAGATGAAACCGTTGTTTACTTTTATCAATATAGTTTAGTTGGATTTGATTTTAAACAGACCGCCTATATAAAGCGGTCTGTTTTTTGCTCAACTTTGTAATTGTTATATTGTAACCCATCTTATATTACGTTTAGTTTAAGTATTGAGAATAAAAGAATAGTAATAGAAAAATTAACGTTTTGCCAAATAATCTATTAAATGAACTTAAAGGTATAACAAGTTCTCCTATTGTAAGGGTTTTTAGTTTATTCTTATTTAATCTTTTTATTAACTCTTTAAATGTTTGGAAGTTTATTCTATTAACGAAAGCCCAACTTGACACAACTTTTTTATCTGAACCTATTTTGAAAATGATATGAATACTATGTGCATAAAAACCGCTTATACTTAAAATAAGCATAAATCCTAAAACAATGAACCAAGTCATTTTTCAACATCTCCTTTCAGTATCTAATATTAAGATATTAAAGCTGTTGAGAAAGTGTGCTATTGTCCATAAAAAATATTGAGAAATTGTTGAGGAAACGTTGAGAATGTTGCAATGCTATTGATCGTTGAGGAGTTAATAATGGTTGTCTTATTACATTTATGAAAAAGAGAACAGTTGCGTAGACTGTTCTCTTAAGGAGCGGAAGTGCTAAACATTTTCAATGACAATGATTCAAGCATTCCGTTAATAGTATGTGCTTATATTTGCAGTTCATACAAGAAGGTAGCTATAAAATAGCTACCTTACCTCAGGGAGAATTCAAGAAAATCAGAGACTCATTATGGATACAGATTGGCTGTTACCAATTTATTTGTATTATTAGCAAAGATTATATAAATTATTCATAAGTTAAAATCTCACTTCATTATAGGGTCAGTGGCTTGCAAAGCGCTCTTTTTAAGATGTGCATTAGTACTTGAAAATGGTATCAACGAAAAATTAGAAGGAGATACCTTTATGCAACATATGGAGGTACTATGGAAAGGTGACGATAAAAAATAAAAAAGTCGTTAGAATGAACTAACTGCTCAGCCCTATGGGAATTAGTGACTTGGTCATTTATAGTTTTGATGGAGCTTCGGGCTATTATTTAATAGTAGATGAAAATGATATAATATTAGAAAAAGCCAAAAGGTATACGTAACTTTTGAAGCGTACCAAAAATATTTTTCGTACTTTTTAAAACATAAACTTTAGTAGCTTTGTTACACTTCAAAAAGTGTACCTTTTGTAAAACTCATTCATTAAATAAAAAAGTCCCTTCATGATGTGAACTGTCCATTTTATAGGGTACAGTTCAGAGTGCTTATCCTTACAGATTTTCTGAACGGGAAAGCCCACTACGGTGCGATAGCACCCCCTTTAGGGGGGATGAGAGTGAGGTCAAATGCGATGTACAGATAAAATACCGAAGGTATGTTCTGTGCATCAAGTATTTGAAATGGTATAATTTTCATAATAGACAAGTAAAAGTCTCTAAAACAATCTTGTTCTCTGAAAACAGAATACATGAGGTTGGAGTAACAAATTCTTCTACTCCGTAAAATGTATTGAGTCGTCAAGCACAAGACGCTAAAACACATTTGAGAACTCACAATCTGACTCGTTTGGTAATAGAACGAGTGCCGTATCTGCTATATGCACTGGATACGGAGTGGTGATGGCACACCGCAATCTTGCACGTCAGCGATACTAGAAATTAGACTTCGCCTTTGGTAGCAAGAATCCCACTGACGTTAGTCAGCTTGTGGCTTTAGCCATGGGAGTGTCAAAAAACGATTAGTTCGTATGGCGCAAGAACAGTTATCAGGACAATATAAAATTCACTAAAGTTAAAGGTATATCCCAGTGAAGGGATATACCTTTTTAATTTGTTTTTAAAGAGGATAGTGAAATTTTTTATTGTTAGTTAAATTTAGACACCGCAAATTTGGCTGTGAAATTCATCTTCTTCATGTAAGAAGAATGTACTCCTGCTTGAAATTGAACAGAAATATTACCGTCTTTTTGTGCTTTGAATACGCGACCGTATGGTGAATTAGCGTTGTATGTGCCAATTACTTGATCATCTGCATCAAAGACTGTATAAGAAATTGGGAAACCGGAATTTTGTACAAAGACCGTAAGTTCTTCCCCTTTATTAAGATTAAATGATTCTTTTTGAGAAACTTCATAGGAATTCATAGAGTAATATTTTGTAACTTCTTGAATGTCTAAGTTTGTAGTTGCCGCACTTGCTTTTGGTGCTTCTGCTCCTGGTAAATTCACACCTGATAGTACTGTAATTCCTAATGCACCTGCTAAAATAACTTTTTTCATAATGCTAGTTCCTCCTTTAATATATTGTGAGATTTGAAAAGGAAGTGAAAATACCACTCCTTGAAACCATTATAGTTACAGTGAGAATGTTTTTCAATTAAGTTTGATATGTAATTCTGCATACATAAGATGTTGATATAAGATAATCTATCCGAGGTTTAAAATATTCTTAAAGGAAGGGGGGGACAAATCTTCAAAACTATGCATGGGACGGTAACTGTTTTTTGCATTGTATGTAAATAAACATTTAAATGTTGTACGGGTTTCTTGTTGGTCTATATAATTTTAGTTATTGACACATTGTATTATTAAGTGCGACACCTAAAAAAAACAAAAAGCTCACCTCGCTTCGTGTAAAGTAGAAGTTACCACACCACTTACTTAACACGGAGGACGAGTATGAGCTATTCTCATTTTACC
>NZ_NWUW01000044.1 GCF_002746455.1 Bacillus fungorum
AACAGATTGGAATGGGGTCTTATTTGTGTTGCCCATAATTTACGGAAATGGACAACAACAGCTCAATCAAAAGCGAAAAACCCCGATCATAAATAGAAAACCTATTGGTTTTCTACTTATGATCGGGATTTTTATCCATATAAAGGTAAAATATAAGAAGTTGTCTCCAAAAGTTCGTTTTTAACGACCTTTTGGGACAACCTCTTTTTTAAAGGACTTAATTTATAAAAAGCGAAATGAGTATATATTCTTACATAAAAGGAGATTTTAACTTGAGCATTTTACAACGATTAATCCAGCAAGCAAAAAATCCTCGCGGGACAATTGGTTCTTCCATGCTTTGTATTATGAATGCTACACATACAAGACTAACAAATTGGGCTTTACAAAAAATACATATACGTGAAGATGCGATTACTTTAGATATTGGTTGTGGCGGCGGTAAAACAATACATACTCTTTCAAGACGAATTAAGTTTGGGAAAATATACGGAATTGACTATTCAGAACAAGCAGTTGAAAACTCGAAGAAAGCCAATATGAAAGATGTAAAAACAGGGAAAGTAATCATTCAGCAAGCTAGTGTCTCCTCTATTCCTTACAATACGAACTTCTTCGATCTCATTACCGCCTTTCAAACGCACTACTTTTGGCCACATGTTGAACAAGATATAAAAGAAGTATTTCGCATATTAAAACCGGACGGTTCTTTTTTATTAGTGGCTGAAACTTTTAAAATTCAATATCATATGAAGAAATGGAAAACGAATGAAGAATTAATAAAACTATTTTATGAGACAGGATTTACAAATGTGAAATGTTATGAAGAAAGAGGATGCCTTTGTGTAATAGGAATTAAGTAAAAAAGCAGACCCTTTGAGGTCTGCTTTTTTACTAGATTAATTTAAAGATACTCTTAATTTGTCTCGCAAATAACCAATTTTTCGTACCGTAGTTATCATTTAAACTATCTAAATTGATAGATTGTCCGTTAGCAAACTTTAATTCTAACGTTGTATTTTTGTCATTTGTTTTTAAGTTACTATTTGTAATGGCATCATACTTTAATTTTTCAATTTCAATATATTCATCTTTTTCCTGTCCGATCACGACATGGTCTTGGAAGAAAAATAATACTTCTACTTTTTTACCGAAACAAAATACATTTTTCGTATAAATTAATGTCGCATTATCAAGTCCGACACATACTTCTTTCATCTCTTCCACAACGTGGCCAAAGTCTTCTTCTTGTCTTGCGTTTGATTCAGCAATCCATTCTTCGATTACTTTCATGTTAATTGCCATACTGTGCCCCCTGGTTCGTTCATTTCTTTATTTAAAAATAAATACTATATGAAAATATAAGCGATACGTACTATGTTTTCAAGGGTGAACGGTATATTCGAAATAAAGTGAAACTTTAATCAGTGGGGGTTTTCTTCATTCCCACTGATTATCAGCCCTCACCAATCGGGCTCTTACTGCCCGCAAATAGCGGGATAAAGTTAAATTTCAAAGTAATCTATTAGGAGAATCTATTTCATTATATTTTAAATGTTTGAACGAGACATTCTTCATCATCGATTAACTGTGTTTTCTCATCAAATTCGATGTTTAGCTCACTATATAATCCCTTCCAAAAAGAAATAGCTGGTACATTTTTTACAAGTTCGATAACAAAATACTGTCCTCGTTTCTCTTTTAGTAAATTCTCAATAACTTGTTTACCGATTCCTTTTCCTTTGTACTGATTCAATAAGAAAATGTCATGAATACTAAAGTCGTTTTCCTTCTTCAAAAATGGACGTTCCAACAATAATAAAAATCCTACAATGCTATTTTCAGCTTTTATAAAATACGGAGTGATTCCATCATTTCCCCAAAACATATGCAAATCTTCGTATTCAAAAAATCCATTTGCTCCAATTGTTATATTAGGAGTGAATGTAGAGAGGTCATGAAGATATAGTGCATACAAATTACGTAATATCTCTTTTTCTGATTCTTGAACGGTTTGAAGTGTTACAAACATTTTTAATGATCCCCTTCCCTGTATGTAACTATTTCCCAATCCTCTTCATTCGACAAAGATGATTATTCCCCTTTAACGAAAAAATAGCACTTAAATAGTGCTATTCTGCTCTTCTTGCCGCTTGCTGAATTGGATCCCAAACGCTGTTATATGGTGGTGCGTAACTTAAGTCCACATCTTCTAAATCGTGAATGCTCATTTTATTGAAAAGTGCCATTGCGATTACGTCAATTCGTTTATCCACACCTTCTTCTCCAATTACTTGTCCGCCTAATAATTGTTTCGTATCAGAACGATACAGTAATTTCAAATAAAGTGGTTTCACATTTGGATAATAGCCCGCCATATTTGTCGAATCTACTTTAACTGTTTTATACGGGATATGTAGCCCTTTTGCTTCTTTTTCATTTAAGCCTGTTCTTGCGAGCGTCAGATTCATAAATTTAATAATACCTGTACCTAACGTACCTTTAAAGGCTCTTCGTTTATCCAGCATATTCAGTCCAGCGAGTCGTCCTTGTTTATTAGCAGTTGTTCCAAGCGGGATATGATCATGAATTTCCTTTATAACGTGGTAATGTGTTGCGCAATCACCAGCTGCATATACGTCCTGCACATTCGTTTGCATATATGCATTTACTTCGATTGCTCCTTTATGATTTGTACGTATATTCGTTCCTTCAAGAAAATCAGTATTTGGCTTCACTCCAACCGACACTAAAACAAGATCTGCTCTATACGTTCCTTTATCCGTTTCAATTTGTTCCACTCTTTCATTTCCTTTAAATGCTTTTACATTTGCATTCGTTAAAATTTCAATATGATGTTTACCTGCTTCTTTATGTATATATTCAGCCATATCTGCATCATAAATCGTACCGATATGATCATTTCGCTCAATCATTCTTACTTTCTTACCAAGTTCGACAAATGTTTCTGCCATCTCAAGTCCGATTGCACCGCCGCCAATAATGGTTACGTCCTCAACTTTATTCGTTTCTAGCATTTTTAATATGCGCTCAGCATCAGGAATTGTTTTTAAAAGGTGAACGCCTTGTAACTCTCGTCCTTCCCACTCTGGCATAACAGGGCGTACTCCAGTCGCAATTAATAATCGATCATACGGAAATTCAAAAACATCTTTCGTCTTCGTATGCTCTGCGTACACCATTTTCTTTTCCGTATCTACTTTCGTTACTTCATGTCGTACTTTCGCATCAATTCCATATTTATCACGAAACGTCTTTACATTACGCGCGATTAATTTTGCCGTTGAAGCGATAGCACCACTAATGACATACGGCAACCCACACTGAGCATACGAATAAATTTCACCTTTTTCTAATGTTACAACATTTGCATTTTCATCGTTTCTAACAATTTGCATAGCTGCACTCATACCAGCAGCATCTCCGCCAATAATGACATATTTCACTTTACCACTCCTTCTTTTTTACATACTCTTTACATTTTCCATATTTTACAGAAATAACACCTACTTCCATTGTAAATTTGTACAAACATTCATCCATTTAACCACCTTTTCGTTAGAAGCTAGTTAATCCTCCAGTAAATGTTTGAATGATCATGTTAAAATAAGACCAAAATATAATCCATATTGCGATTCCGTTTAAAACATTTGCGATAAGAAGAGTGTAAACAAGATCTAGCCCACCGTTATCTAATTTTGCTATAGCTACAATTACACTAATCCCCATATAACTTACAGCTACCGATAGTAATATCGGTAAGAAAAAGATTAATAAAAAACTAAAAAGAAAAGAAAGTACTAATATAGCAATGGCTGGCGTCGCTATTGTTCCCCATATACCAAATACTTCAAGAAATGAAAAAGATGATTTCATCATCTTTCCACTTACAAAAATAATAAATCCGACAAATAAAGTTAAGATTAGTAAAAATAAAAAGACCTTTATAGACTCTCCAAAGAAAGAAGGCGTAGATAAATCTGGGGCTAATGTTCTCGTAAGCGCTGCCCCAGCGCTCATTATTCTATAAAAAATACATGCTCCTAAAAAACAAATAAGTACAAGGCTTGTAATTCCATTTCGTACTTCGATATTGCCGCTTTTTATAATCGCTGTTGGTGCTTGTAATGCTTGTTTAAAAAACTGAAAATAGCCACTTGCAAACCGCTTCGCTTGCTCTACCGTTTCATTTGGTCGAGTTTCCTTTGCTTGTGCTACACGTGCTTGTTCCGGCCCTTCTTCTTGGACACTACTTGCCACTACTTCTTCCGTTAACGAATGTCCACAATTTCCGCAAAACTTTGCCTCTGCTGCATTCTCCGTATGACACGCCGGACATTTCATTCTCTCATCCCTCCTTAAGCATATACCGTATAGGGTGTTACAAATTCAATATATGACTTTGTACATAAAACATGACTACAAGAAAAAGATTCTGAAATCCTTCTTTCAAAAGAAAATATATATGCTAGCAATCTTGAAAAATAATGCTATTATGAAACAGAATAAATAATATTTTTAACAGATTGGATGAAAAACAATGGAATTTGTAAACTCACTTTTTCAAACACTCCTTACAAGCGTAATCCAATTATTTTCTTTAATTGGCGTTATCATTGTAATTGGATTTCTATTAGGCTATTTAGAATCTCTCACACGAATGTATTGGTCGAGAGCTTTCGGAAGAAAAGGATTCCTTTTAACTGCGTGGATTGGTGTCCCTATTCACGAACTTGGACATGCCATTATGTGCGTATTATTCCGTCATAAAATTGTAGCAACGCAGTTTTTCCCAACAGATACAAGTCAAGGTGCTTTAGGTTACGTACAACATCAATACAATCAAAAAAGTGTATATCAAAGAATTGGGAACTTCTTTATCGGCATCGGGCCTATTATTTCTGGTATTACGGTATTAATACTTTTAATGCGCTATTTCGTACCAGATTCATATTTCTTATTTAATACAACTCTCGAAAAAACAATCGCTTCTACTTCTATTAATATAGAAATGGTTCAAAACATGCTCTTGTCGACGTTTGTATTGTTGAAAAGCTTATTTACAATAAGCAATTTATTGAATCCTTCCTTTTGGCTATTTTTATTTATCGCCATTTGTATTTCTGCACATATCGCTTTAAGTAAACCAGATATTAAAGGATCAATAGACGGTGTTATCGTCATGTTTATCGTGTTATTTTTATTCAACATAATAGCAGGACTATTTCAGTACGACAGTAACCAGCTCATTGGAAAAGTGATGAAGTATAATATGTACCTCATTGCGTTTTCTAGTGTGGCTCTGCTGTTCTCTTGTCTTTCTACACTTGTTAGTTTTGGATTTTATAAGATGAGAAGAGGGCGTTCATTTTAAATATAAAAAGGGTACGGATTATATAATCCGTACCCTTTGTAAAGGACATTTTAAAAAAAGTTAGGCAGCCATAAGAAGGTGATTTCTGTATTCAACAAGAGTCATCTTCTTTAAATTCCACTGATATCTATGCTGGTTATAGTATTTCATATAAGCTTTAATTTCTTGTTTTAGCTGGGCGAAAGAGGTACAAGTTTTTATATGCGTTTCATCTTTAAAATGCCCGAAAAAAGATTCTTGAGGGGCATTGTCCCAACAGTTTCCTCGTCTTGACATGGATTGCCCTAATTTAAATTTTTCAACTAACTTTTGATAGGTCGGACTTGTGTAGTGAGCTCCTTGATCAGAATGAATATAGGCATCTTCAGTCAATCGAATTTTTCTATTCTTCTTTAAGTTATGAAGAGTCGTCGTTACAATGTCTAACGTGAGTTGTTCGGAAACGTGATAGGCTAAAATTTCATTCGTGGAACCATCTAAAATGGTGGATAAATATGCTTTCTGATTCTTACCATAAAATAGGTAGGTGATATCTGTCAGAAGTACTTTTCCAGGAGTACCTTGCCTAAATTCTCTCTTCAATCGATTTGGTACCACGAAATGTTCTTTCGTCGCTTTCATCATTCTTTTGTAAGGATTCGCCTTACGAATCGGGCAGATAATCCCGTATTTCTTCATAATTCTACGAATGCGCTTCAAATTGTAGATAACTTGAAATTGCCCCGCCAATGTCATTTTGATTTGACGAGCTCCTTTTTTTCGGTTTTTGAATCGGAATGCCTTTAATACCAATTCTTTCGTTATTTCATCCTGATCCATTCGGTTCTTTCGCTGACTTTGCGAGGAAACAGTAAAATAATTATAGTATCCCGAACGTGAAACACCAGCGATTCCACACAAACATCTCACCATGTTTTTGAGGTTGTATTTTTCAATAATAGAACGAATCAACACATATTTTTGACTAGGTTGTAACGCTATTTCTTTCCCACCCTCCCTTCCATAAGTTTGATCTTTTTTAACAGTTCACTTTCAGCTTTTAATAAGTTTCGTTCCGCTTCCAAACGTGCGTATTTCTCTTCTAATGTAAGTTCTCTCTCTAGCTTTCTTCCTGAGTTTTCCTTTCGTGTATCTCTTAGGCCAAATACACCATTTTTCTTATAGGAAGTACGCCATCTATTTCCTGATGATATAACACGTTGTATGCCAATGATCTCTACATCAAATCCAGATTCTTCAAAAATAATACGAGGAGATTTTCCTTTTTCGTTTTCTTCCATAAAAATACGTTTGAATTCATCCGTATAGGTAATGCCTTTTTGGCTGACCGATTTTACGTATTGGTTTTTTGATAGTATTTGAATTTTTTTCTGTAAATAGTTTTTTCGTCATTTTGACATTTCTCCGATTCTCATTTTTCTCTCATTATACAAGAAATACCCTATAGAATAGACTTTTTTTAAGTGTCTATTCTATAGGGTACATTTTAATATTTTGGATATCTTTTTATTTCAATATATGTTTTTCATAAAGATATTTTTCTGGTGATGCTACTTCGCAATTTTCTCCTTCTTCCAAAAAACGAGAAACGATAGAATAATGAGACGCACCAACTATAAATAAACTACGTTTCTCAGGTGAATCAATTAAACGTTCAATATTCGAATACATAATTAAATTTCTTTAGTAACAAAACAAACGGATTCGATAAAAAATACACCACTATATCATTAGTGATGTATCTTTCCAATCCGGCATTTTAAGCAAGTTATTATATTTAAAAATCTTGTTTAAAACTAATTATCCCTCTTAACTAATCATTTTTTAACTTTATACGGAAATTTAATATTATTTAAATTAATTCGGAAAAATTGTGAGTATTTAAGAGTTCCAAGGAATTGAATAATGTTTTAGAATCCTCAATTCTCCCAACTTTGTATTTCGAATCAATTTGTTTGATAAATCTTTCAATCGTTTTCCCAGGGCCAATTTGAATAATCGTCTCTACTCCAAGCTCATTCATTTTATTAATGGTCTTATTCCAAAGAACAGGTAACTTCACTTGATTTTTCAATAAACACTTTACCTCTTCATCTTTCATAATTTCTGCGCTTACATTACTAATCACAGGGATTTTCATACTTTCAAAATGTATTGTTTCTAATAAAGCCCCAAATTTTTCGGCAGCATTCTCTAATAAAGATGTATGGAAGGGACCGCTCACCTTTAAAGGTACTAGGGCATCTATCCCTGAACTTTCCAATAAATTACAAGCGTAATCAACCGCTTCAACTTCACCACCAATTACTGTTTGATTCGGTGTATTATAATTAGTAGGAGAAACAACTCCAACAAAACTTGCCTCTTTGCAAGCTGCTTCAATTATTTGTATATTTCCACTCATGACTGCTATCATTTTCCCAGTCCCTTTAGCTGCCGATTCCCCCATAAATTTTCCTCTTTGGGAAACCAATTTTATTGCTTTCTCAAAAGATAAAGCTTTACTAGCCACAAGTGCTGAGTATTCTCCTAAGCTTAATCCTGCAACCACATCGGGAATAATTTCTTTGGATTCAATTAATCTATTTAAAGCGACACTAACAGTAAGAATAGCAGGTTGTGTATACTCAGTTTGATTTATTAAATCATTTTTTATAAAACAAAGTCTCGCCATATCATATCCTAGTAAATCGCTTGCTTCTTCAAAAGTTTCTTTTACAATTTTTTCATTTTCATACATTTCCTTTCCCATGCCAACATACTGATCTCCTTGGCCACTATAAACAAATGCT
This sequence comes from Bacillus fungorum, assembly GCF_002746455.1. Taxonomy (GTDB): domain Bacteria; phylum Bacillota; class Bacilli; order Bacillales; family Bacillaceae_G; genus Bacillus_A; species Bacillus_A fungorum. The sequence continues at coordinate 8,188 of NZ_NWUW01000044.1, forward strand.
AATTTCATATCTTCACCTCATAATTCATAATAATAAAATCTTTTTCTAAACAATCACGATGTTTCCTTATACATGTATAATACTTCTAAATGAAAACTTAGCCTTATACTAAATTATTGTTAATTATTGTCGCGATTTTTCTAAATTCTTGAAACAAGAAAAAATGATCTCCATTAAATTCATAAAATTCACATTTCTCAAATGATAAATCCTTCCACTTCTCAAGTTGATTTTGATTTACCCCTTCTTTATCTCCATAAAAAATTGATATATCACAAGCCATTTTTTCATGACTTTCATATTCATAGCTCTCAACCATCTGATAATCGCTTCTTATTATTGGTAAAAAAGCATTACATATTTCTTCGTTATCAAATATTTCCTTTGGAGTACCTCCAAGCCCCAATATTTTATCTTTAAAGTTTTCGTCATTTAGAAAAGAAATTTTCTCTTCAAGATAATATTCAGTAGGAGGGTAATTACCTGAGAAAAATAAGTGTAAAGGTTCAATAGAATATTTTTTTTTCAATTGATGATAAGTTTCAAAAACTAGCCAAGCTCCCATACTATGTCCTAAAATAGCAATTGGACTATCCTGATGCTTTGCAATAATACTACAAATATCTGAAACTGCATTTTCAAAGGACTCATAAAAAGGTTCATTAAATCTACTACCTCTACCTGCCAATTCTAATGGTATTAAATCAATATTAACATTTACATAACTTCTTAATTTGTTATAGGCCATAGCAGATCCGCCCGCATATGGTAAACAAAAGAGTTTTATTTTTTTCATAGTGCAACTCTCCTTTACTTCTGTTCCTGTACATAGAATAAACCAATAAAATTTAAATAACCATATATAAAAATTTATCAATAATTATAATTTGTTAAAAGTAAATGACAGATTTACTACTATTTAAGAATTATTTTGTAATAATTTCTCGTAATATACTTTCATTTTTGGCCTTTGCACTTTCCCACTTTGTGTCCTCTCTATTTTATTAATTTGGACTACATTTGTAACCTCAATCCCTAGTTGACGATTTATTTCCTTTGCAACCATACCTTCTAGTTGTTTAAATCTGCTAGTTGAAACATCACATTCTATTAAGATAATTAATTCTTCAGTAGATTTATGCCGATTATATCGATTAACAGCTACACTCGAACCTAATTCAAATATTTCTAATTTGTCTACCGCTCTCTCAACATCATAAGCATAATAATTTTTTCCATTTATAATAAACATATCTTTTTTTCTTCCGGATATATACAAATTATTCTGATAAACAAACCCCACATCCCCTGTATCTAAATATTCAGAATCAAATACCTTTTCTACAACACCTTTTGTAGTATAAATTCTTTCTGATAAAACTTTTCCTTTTAAATTTATATTACCAACTAACCCCTCTTTAAGAATATTTCCTACATCATCTAATACTGCTAAAGTACAGTTCTCAATCATTGTTCCTACATTTACTACGGGGACTGCACGTTCATCATCTTTAGAAACTAATTGAATCTCGTCTCCAACCTCCATTTTATCCCTAGTAACAAAAATCTCCTCTAGGGGTTTTTCTAATTCAGATATGCTAACAATGGAAGTTGCTTCAGTTAGACCATATGCTGCACTCATGCTTTTATGCTTCAAACCACTTGATTTTAAAATCCCCCAAAAATTATTAGCTATTTCAGTTGAAATTAGTTCAGATCCATTAATAATTAGCCTAATTTTACTTAGATCCCAATCGAAAGATTTTTCAGACGAATGATTATCGATAAACAATTTATACCCAAAGTTTGGTGAATACAGTTGAGTAATTTCAAACTTACTAGCGTAATGTATCCATAATTCTGGATTTTGAACAAATTCAACAATAGGCATAACATATTGCTTTACTTTATTATATGTTGAAGTTAAATGAAAGATAATTAGACCAAACACATGGGTAAAAGGCGTCCAATTTAATGCCGCATCATCACTACTTATTCCAAACTTTCTTGTTAACCCTTTAATACTAGAAACAACATTTTCATTACTCAATGAAATTCCTTTAGGTTCACCAGTAGTTCCTGATGAAAATAATACAAGCACTTCATCAATAGAAAAACTATCAATTATTTCCCCTTCTCCTTCATATTCCAGAAAATCCAAATTATCGATAATTATCTTTCTTTCTATTATTTCACGTTGATTATTCCGCACCATTACCTTTTTCATAAATTTATTATACTTTTCATCAGTTATAACATAAGAAGCATTTAATGAATTTATTACTTTCTCTAAAGAAAAAAAATGTTCAGAATTAAAACCTCTTGTATAAGGGACAGGAATTGCTCCACCTAAAATACATGCCCATAGCAAATGTATGGAAACGATATTGTCGTCACACTGAAAAATGATGTAATCACCTTTTTTTATTCCTCTCTTTTGCAAGAATTTCAAGAGGCGTAATGACCTCTTGAAAATATCTGCATAAGAATAATACACCTCTTCTTTTTTTTCTATAAATGTTATGCCGCGATTCAATTCTGTGGAAGTATTCATTAATATATCTCTAAGTGTTTCCATTTCTATCTCTCCATCAATAATTATAGTAAAAGAAGACTATTCAATTTTTTTAGTAATTCCGATAAACACTTCTTATTTAAATAATAATAAGTTTTATTTTGTATTCGTTCGCTTTCAACTAACCCTTGTATTGACATAATTCTCATATGATGTGAAATAGTAGCATTAGATAAGCTCAATTCTTTTGCCAACTCACCTGCATAAAGCTTTTTATCTTTTAAAAGTAATAATATTGCTAATTTGCTACCATCAGCTAAAGTTTTTAATATTTCTTGCAGGTTGTCTAAATCATCATCCGACCCATTCTCTAAAAAAAACTGATCAGATTTTATCCCAATTCCTAAATAAATATTATTTTCCTCTTTCGAAATAGATAACAGATACGGTGTTATGGTTGGGAATATATTGATAATTTGATTTTTATGGTATTCCGTTCCTTTCAACATCTCAATTATCTTTATAAAATATGCTATAGGGAGTTCTTTTATCTTCTCAAACCATACGTAGTCCCCATTTTTAAGCTCAGAAAATGCATTGGTCAAATCACTGTCTATTTTCTGCATTGTATTAATATATTTCACAACTGTACTGTGAGGATTTTTGAAAGTTTTCAAAATACCCCACTTGTTATTTGATGTTACAGATGAATTAGATAATAATTCGTAAAAATGATTCTCTTCTAAATAATATTGGTTAGCTTCAAATCTTTCTTTTCTCTTCGTTAAATGTTTGATTGTATCAATAATATTTAAACGAATTGAATCTTCGTCCATGCTGTTCATTAAACAATATATTTCACTCGAATCTTTATCAAATATATCTTTGGTTTTTATAATAGTTGTTGCAATACAATATATATTTCCGTTTATTACTTCCTCATAAGAAGTTAAACTAGAGAAATAAAAATCTAGAAATTCATTGTCTAATGATTTAATTTTTTTTATTCTGTTTAATAAATTAATGTATTGAAAATCTAAATCTTGCCCCATTTTTTGGAATAAGTCTCTATAAAATTCATTGTGCCTAAAAAATAATATAGCTGCTTTTTTATCGTAATAATCAAGCGGTATCCCGAATCGAATATTCTGCAAATGCTTCCCCTCCACTTTTCATCTATTATAATTTTATTGTTTCAATAGTAGCAATTTCTTCATGTCCAGGACAAATTATAGTATCTGAATTACATAGCTGCTTTAATTTTAAAATTGATGTTTCAAGTATTGCTTTATTTCCAACTTTTTTATCTGGTTGAGGAGTAATTTCTTTAAATAATGTATCCCCAGTGAATAATAATTTATCGCACATTATTCCTATACTTCCCTCTGTATGTCCTGGACAACTGTAAAATTCAAATGCCAATCCATTTATATCTATTTTTTGAGTATCTTCCACCTGAATAATATTACTTATATCACTAATAAAACTTTTATTCATAACTGCCAATCCATTACTAACTATATCATTAGCAAAAGATAGTTCATCATGACTAATTATCACTTTTGATCCAAATAGCGCTACTATCTCCTCAGCAGAAAAAATATGATCAAAATGTCCATGGGTTAGAATTAAGTAATCAATACTATTTATTGAAAGTTCTAAAAGAATTTCTTTTAGATTTTCAATTTTTATTCCTGCATCAATCATTATACACCCATCTTTTTTATTTATTAAATATGCGTTAGAATTATTAACACCATTTTGCAGTTGATAAACTACCATATAATCCGTTTTAAAAATCATATTAACTATACTGCTTTTTGAAATATGTTTTTTCGTATTTCTAACATATTCAAGTATATCTAACAATGTTTCATTTTCAATAAAGTCTTCAAGTTCCAGGCTTTTAACTTCTTTTTTCAATTCATTAAACATACTAATTAAACTTAGAGAGTCCCCTCCAACGCTATAGATATCTTGTTTTAAAGAAACCTCAGTCAATCCAAACGTTTCAGCCCATACCTTTACAACTTTATCTTCATAATCCTCTAATTCAATATCTTCAATAAGCTTATACTCTAATGATCCATCGCTAAACCAACATCTCAATTTTTCAAAATGATATGTTGGTAATGAGACTACTTTTCCTTGGGATAGTATATTCCAATCTACTTTTTTCCCATTTACATAATCAAGGCAGTATTTATCGTCACCTGAAAAGGAATTTTCCATATTCAATTCCGATAATATATTTTTACTATAATAAATTCCGCCTCTTTTAATATCATTTTTTTCGTCCCGACTTAAAAAATGACTACTAGCTTTTAAACACTCGATTACCTCATCAATGTTAGAAGCCTTAAATACTATTTTAAATTCATAGTGATCTCTTCTATTATTTAAAGTATAAGATAGATTTTGCAGGTTAATCTCTTTATCTTTTTGTATAAAATCTACATACTCTTCTATCAAGTTTTTCAAGGAATTTATTGTTTTTGCAGAGAACGTGAAATAGTGAACTTTGCCTATTTTATATTCATCATTTGGATTATTATACTCTGCCAGTAATATATTACAATTAGTTCCACTCATTCCGTAAGAACTTACCAATCCGGTATTATTACCATTTTCTAAATCAAAAAAATCATTTTCCGTATTAACGTATACTGGAGAATTATTAAAATTAATTTTTTTATTTGGAGTACTAAAATTAGCGTTTCTAGGAAAAATTCTATGTGTCATAGATAATACACCCTTTAAAAAACCAACGGACCCAGATGCGCTTAATGCATGTCCGATATTATTCTTCACACTTCCCACAGCAATATTTTTTATCGTTGTTGAAAATTTCCCAATAGATTGCTTTATCGTCTCAATTTCAATAACATCCCCTAAGTTGGTTCCTGTGCCATGTGCTTCGATAAACTTCAAATTGTTAATATTAACTTGCGACTTTTTTATACACTCGGTCATTACGTGACGCTGTCCTTCCATACTAGGAGCTGCAAGACCAATGGTATTTCCATTATTATTAATTTCTGAAGAATCTACTATACAATAAATGTTATCATTATCTAACTTTGCCTTATAAACCGGTTTTAATATTACAGATACAACACCCTCAGCAAAAACTGTACCATCAGAATTTTCATCAAATGCCCGAGTAGAACCACTTTTCGATTCAATTCCTAATCTAATATCCGTTTCTATCGGCAAAATATTAATGCTAACACCACCAGCAATAGCTATTTCACACTCTTCATTATCAATCGCTTTACAAGCTTGATGTATTGCTACCAAAGATGAAGAACATGATGTATCTATCACCATACTAGGCCCTTTTAGATTAAGCTCATATGATACTCTACTAGCAATCATTGAAGGTAAATTATTTACAATTCCTGCAGGATCACTCATTCCTAAATCATATAATATTTTTTCATACGTAAAAATTGAATCATTATTACTGGCACCAACATACACTCCAGTATTAGAACCATTGATTTTCGATTGAGGGTATCCAGCATCCAATAAAGCCTTTACGCTCGTTTCCAAAAATAATCTTTGTCTCGGGTCCATTAATACAGCATTTTGATGCGAAATATTAAAATATTTGAAATCAAATTTATCTATGCTCTCTATAAACCCCATTTTTTGAAAACCATTGTTTCTATGTGTAAATTTTGACATCACATACTGAGCATCTTTTTGACGTTCATCACCTAGAACACTAATACTTTCTATACCATTAATCAGATTTCTCCAAAATATTCTATGATTAGTTGCATTAGGTAATTTAGCTGCAACCCCAACAACTGCAACCCTTTTATCTTTAAACTCTTTTCGGAAATCATTTTTTTCACTATTCAAATCAAAAATATTCTCCATAGTTTCATCTCCTATTTTTAGGATTCAGCTCTCCTTGTCACATAGAAGAGCTAAATTCTATCTTTTTACATAGCCTTAATAATATTAATCAGTAAATTAAACATTTTCTCTACTAGATTATCCCCTATCGTTCCGTTAGAACACTCTAATTTCATCATCATTTTTTCTTCCACTATTTCATATTCAAAATAAATGTCATAAATTTCAAGATCATTATATACATTAGTATTTTTCCCATGGTGTATACAAGCTGTCAGTGGATTATCCATTCCTAATTTTTCAACAATAACTTCTAATTCTCGATAATAGCTTATTTCATAAGTTTTCTTGATATTTTTTCTCTTAATTAAACTTAGAATATCTTTCCAATTCATATATTCTGTTAATTTATAACCCCTATAAAAAATTAAATTTGAAGTAGAGTTTTCGGATGCAAATAGTACATGATCAGAATTTATTACCCCACCTAATACATATCCAAAAGCAGTCTCAATCTGCCCCTGTATTATCTCTAAATTATCTTCAAAATTTTTACTTATGGAGAAAGTAAATCTTGAATTTTTGTGCTCTCCATTAAGTTCAGATAAAGATTGCTTTGAATAATTTGGTTTAATTCTTATTACTTTCTGCTCATTAAGATTGGAATTTTTCAAACCATCTAAAAACTCCCCTAATTCTTCTATTGTTTGATACTTAAATAAATCTGTTACAGTTAACACCGGTGATTCCTTTTGTAGTGTTGAAAAAAGGTTTATTAACGTTACTGAATCTCCACCTAGATCGAAAAAGTTATCTTCAACCCCAATACTTTCACTTTTGAAAATTTCTTTCCATTTTTCTATTAACTTCTCTTCAGTACGTGTTTTAGGTTTCTTCTTCTCTAATACAGGAGTTGTAACTTTAAGCTCTTTCAATAGTTTAACGTTTACTTTTCCATTATTAGTTAAAGGAATTGTATTCACTTGTATAAAGCTTGATGGAATCATGTAACTTGGTAATTTATCCCCTAAAAATTGTGTCATATTGTTTGAATTCCATTTCTTGTCTCCAACAATATAAGCTTGCAAACTAGAACTTTTGTTTTCCTTAACTACATTTAATACTTTAACCGCCTTAATACCAGGATATTTCATAATTGTATTCTCTATTTCACTTAATTCAACTCGATACCCTCTTATTTTTATCTGAGAGTCATCTCTTCCAAGAAACTCAATGTATCCTTTAGAAGTCATCTTTCCAATGTCTCCTGTTTTATATAAACGCCCATACTTAGGGTGTTCAATAAATATCATTTCTGTTTTTTTCGAATCATTTAAATATCCTTCGGCTAAACCAGAACCTCCAATATACAAATCTCCTTTTACTCCTAATGGACAAAGTTCTTGAGCAAAATTTAATACATAATATTTTTGATTACTTAACGGATATCCATATGGGATACTATTCCATTCTTCTAGTATTTGTTCTATCGGGTAATAGATTGACCAAATTGAAGCCTCTGTTGCTCCACCTAAACTAATTACTTCGCTTCCTACAAATTGCTCTTTAATTCTTTCTGGTAATGATAGTGGAATCCAATCTCCACTTAGTAACACCAATCTTAAATTAGGTAAGTTACTGTAGTCTATGATTTCGCTCTGAATTGATTCACTATAATCTATAAGCATTTCCATCACTTTTGGAACTGAGTTCCAGATTGTAATGCCTTTTTGCAATACTATTTCACGTACAGTTTTTACATCTCTTTGATCTTCAATTAACACTAATGTCGCGCCTGCTGCAAACGTTCCAAATATATCATATACAGATAAATCAAATGATAAATTAGACAGTCCAATTACTTTATCTTCTTCCGTTACATTAAATTTAGAATTAACATCTAAAATTGTATTGACTACAGCCTGATGCTTAATGACAACACCCTTTGGCATACCTGTACTACCCGACGTATAAATTGTATAGGCTACATCACCTGGATGATTTATTATTTCAATATCACGTGTAGACTCTTCTTTCAACATTTTCGAAATAAGATCTATATCTAGGATTTTTTCACATTTAGAATCTGCAATAATTTTATCTTTTCTTTCCTTTGGGATATCTGGAGATAAAGGTATATATGCGGCTCCAATTTTTAATATCCCAAGAATTGCACTTACCGTTTCTATCTTTCTTTCCCCAAGAACCGCAACGTAGTCGCCTCGCTGCACTCCATTTTGGATTAAGTAAGCCCCAATACAATCGGATTGCTTATCTAATTCAGAATATAATATAGTACGTTCGCCTTCTTCAATAGCAATATTATTAGGATTCTTATTTACTTGATCCATAAATAAAGAATGTAAGGACCCTTTTGTAAATTCAATAAATCCAGAATTATATTCAAAATATTCATTTTCAAGTTTCTTATAAGTTTCGTTAATACTATTTCCATTTGTATATATAATACTTAAATAATAATCAAACATTTCTTGTAATTGATCTTGCTCAAACAATTGCGCAACATAATCCCAACTTAAAAGAATCCCATTATCCAATTCTAGTATTTGATGGTCTAAAATTACTTGAGATGTTTGACTCACTGCATTCTCAAGGCTTCCAAAATTATCAAAGCCATCTATATTAGTATTATTTCCAAATAACATACTTGTAAATACTATAGGCATATTTGCAGCTTTAGGATCTAAATCATTATACTTAATATAATCACGTAAAAACTCTACTCCATCATATTGCCTATGTTCTAGGGCAGACATGAAATTCTCTTGGATTTGCTTCGCTTGAGTCCAGAAGTCATTTTCTTTCGAAAAATCTACATCAACCATTAGTAATGAGGTAAAATCACCAATAATTTTATCAACATCCTTGTGAACCGATTGTCTATTGAATACAGTTGTATTTATTGCAAGCTTAGCCTGATTGGACCACTTAGATAATGTTTTTGCGTATGCAGTAAACAAAGCAATTGCTGGCGTTACTTGATTAGCAGCCGCCAAATCCGATAGATTTTTCCATTTATCAAATGATAATAAATGATCCATCCTTTTAAAAACAGGATTTTTAACTTCTCCTATTTTCCCCTTTAATGGTAATTTAGGTGATGATGGGAAATCTTTTAACTTGTTAGTCCAAAATTCTCTATCAATTTCATACTGTTTGTTTCTCACACTCATATTTTCTATATAATCTCTATATGACATCTCAATTAGTGGCTTTTCTTTCCCGGTTATATAATAATCAGAAATTTCTTTGAAAAGAATAAGAATACTTGCTCCATCTGCAATTAACATGTCAATACCAAATAACAGCCTATATTCTGTATCTGATATTTTTATAGCTTTAAATTCAAATAAAGGCCAAATTTCAGGATTAAATACTCTCTGCGAAACCATTCCCCTCATTTTCCCAATCGATCCAATCTTTTCTTGGCTATCCATGCGGCTCACATCTACTACATCAACAAAATATTTTGGGACACAATCCAAGATTTGTTGTCTTCCGTCAGGAAGAATTACCGCTCTTAACATTGGATGTCTTTCGATTACATATTGAAGACTTTCATTAAATTTATCAATGTCAATATCCGTTTTCAATTCAAGGTAAGCATGCGTCGATGTACCCCCTAATTCAAATTGTTTACTTCTTCCGGCTAAATATGCCATTTGAATATTAGTTAACTTGAATGGTTGATATAAAGACTTCGTATCAACTTCAAAAATATTTTCTCGATAATTATTGATACGCTCAGATTCATCGACATAAGATGCTAATTTTCGAACAGTAGGATTATTAATAAAATCTTTAAATGCCAATTTAATAGAAAAATAGCTTTCCACTGCAGTAATAATTTTAATAATAACTATTGAATTTCCTCCAACATCAAAGAAATTATCATCTATTCCTATAATTGACATTTCCAAATGCTCTTTCCATATATCTAAAATTTTCTCTTCCGTTACCGATTCAGGAAGCGATTGTATTGTATGAACTTTCAATAGATCCACCTTTAATAATTCTTTTTTATCTACTTTTCCATTATTGGTTAAAGGAATATTTTCCACTTGAGTCATATAGCTAGGTATCATATAACTTGGTAATACCATTTTTATATAATTTAAAATATTTTCAATGCTTATCTTTTCTTCATTTACAAAATAGCTATAAAGTACTTCCATGCCTTCTTTATTTCTTTTATTAAGAACTACAGCATTCTTCATACCTTTATATTGAAGAATCGTTTTCTCAATCTCCCCTATTTCAACACGATATCCTCTAATTTTAACTTGAGAATCCTCTCTACCTAAAAATTCTATATAACCTTCGGGGGTCATTTTACCCATATCACCCGTTTTATATATTCTTCCAAGCTGCGGATGATTTATAAATGCTGTATTCGTTTTTTCTTGATCATTCAAATAGCATTCTGCTAATCCCATACCACCTATATATAATTCACCCTTTACGCCGATTGGACAAATTTCATTCGCGTAATTTAAAACATAGTATGTTTGATTACTTAACGGATAACCATAAGGTATACTCTTCCACTCTTCTGATACTTCTTCTATCGGATAATAAATGGACCAAATTGAAGCCTCTGTTGCTCCACCTAAACTAATTACTTCACTTCCTAAAAATTGCTCCTTAATTCTTTCTGGTAATGATAGTGGAATCCAATCTCCACTTAGTAGTACTAACCTTAAATCAGGCAAGTCACTATAGTCTATTATCTTATTATTATTATTAATAGATTCACAATAATCTACCAACATTTCCATTACCATCGGAACAGAGTTCCAAATAGTAATTCCTTTTTGTAAAACTGTTTCTCTCACTACCTTTACATCCCGTTGGTCTTCGATTAATACCAATGTAGCTCCAGCTGCAAGCGTTCCAAATATATCGTATACAGATAAATCAAAAGATAGATTAGAAAGCCCGATTACCTTATCTCTTTCTGTCACATCAAACTTAGAATTAATATCTAAAATTGTATTCACTGCAGCTTGATGTTTAATCACAACACCTTTTGGTGTTCCTGTACTTCCTGATGTGTAGATGGCATAAGCTACAGAATTCGGCTCATTAACTGGCTCTAAATCAGCACCTTCTTTAACTTTCAATAAATCTGCAATCACTTCAGCGTTTATAATTGTTTTACAATTAGACTCCGCCAATATTTTTTCTTTTCTTTCTTTTGGAATATCTGCAGCCAACGGTATGTACGCAGCTCCGATTTTTAATATCCCAAGGATTGCACATATTGTTTCTATCTTTCTTTCTCCCAATACCGCGACATAATCTCCCGGAACTATTCCTCTATCTTTTAAATATGCACCAATAATATTGGCATTATCATTCAATTCTTCATATGAAATGGAACGGAATTGTTCTTCCACTGCAATCTTATTTGGAATATTAATAGCCTGTTTTTCAAATAGAGAATGTAACGTTTCATTAGATATTTGCCTTTTGGTATTATTGTATTGAATAACTATTGAATGGTCTTCGATAGTTCCATAAGATTTATCTTCTCGAACTAATGAATGAATTCGACTAATATAATCCTCAAAAATTTGATGAATGGTTTTTTGATCAAATAATTCTAAAACATAATCCCAAGTTAAATTAATACCATTGGCAGTTTCCGTAACTTGATGGTCTAGATATACTTGAGATGTTTGGCTTACTGCCATGACATTTTCACCTAAATCATCTATATTTCCAAGATCAAATGTCTTTCCAAACAACATGCTTGTAAATACCACTGGCATATTTGCAGCCTTCGGATCCAAATTATTATATTTGATGTAGTCCCTTAAAAACTCGACGCCATCGTATTGTCGATGTTCTAGAGCTAACATAAAGTTTTCTTGAACTATTTTTGCTCTTCTCCAAAAGTCTACGGTTTCTGTAAAATCGACGTCTAGCATTAATAACGAAGTGAAGTCTCCTATTACTTCATCGATTTCTTTATGAACCGGTCGTCTATTAAAGACAGTTGTATTGATAGCCAATTTAGATTGATTTGACCACTTTGATAGAACCTCTGCATAAAGTGTAAAAAGAACTATTGCAGGTGTTACTTTGTGTAAAGCAGCTTTTTTTGATAATACTTTCCAATTCTCATCGTTAATAACATGGCCCAATCTTTTAAATGTAGGTTTTGTTACCTTAGATACTTCCGTTTTTAATGGTAAATTAGGTGGCTGTGGAAAATCAGATAACTTATTCATCCAATATTCTTTATCAGCAATATACTCTTCACCTTTTTTCTCAGAATGTAGAATATAATCACGGAATGAAATATCCATTGGCTTTTTTATTTTATTATTAAAATAGTAATCAGCTATTTCTTTAAATAACATTTGAATACTCGCACCATCAGCAATTAGCATATCGATACCAAATAATACTCTGTATTCACTCTCCGATAATTTAAATGCTTTAAATTCAAACAGTGGCCAAGTATATGGATCCATAATTCGTTTAGAGACTTTGTCCCTTTCCTGACCAATAGAGATAGCTTGCTCCTCTTCAATTTGATCAGTAATATCCTTTATTTCTATTTTATAATTAGGTACTTCAGTTAACACCTTTTGAGTACCATTATCTAAAAATACAGTTCTTAGCATAGGATGCCTATTTACCGTATGTTGAATACTTTTTTCAAGTTTATAAATATCCAACTTAGTTCTCAGCTCAAGATATGCATGAGTTGATGTTCCACCCAGTTCAAAACTGGTACTCCGACCTGTTAAATATGCCATTTGCACATTAGTAAGCTTGAATGGTTCATGCCATAAATCTTTTTCAATTACAATTTCATCTCTATCTATTTTTTTAATTAGATTTTTCTTACCAATTAACTTAGCAATTTCTTTAATAGTACCCTTCGTAATAAAATCTTTAAAACTGATTTTATGGCTAAACTCTTGTTCTATCGCGTTAATTACTTTAATTATCAGAATGGAATTACCACCTAAATCAAAAAAGTTTTCATTAATATCAATTTCTTTTATTTCTAAAATATCCTCCCAGATCTTCTTGATCTGGATTTCTTGTATCGTACGAGGTTTTTCCCCCTTATCTTTCCATGCATTCATATCTAGACTTAATAGGTGTGATTTATCAATTTTCCCATTTTCAGTGAGAGGTAATTTTTCTATATGTAAAATTTGATTTGGCACCATATATTTCGGCAAATTTTCGTTTAAGTACTTATATACATTTTCATAATCAATGTTTGAGCTACTAACTAAGAAAGCACATAACACATCATTATTATTAGAATCTTTCTTTACAAGTACGGTAGCATTTACTACATTTTCAGAGGCTTTTACTAAGATATTTTCAATCTCCCCTATTTCAACACGATATCCCCTAATTTTAACTTGAGAATCCTCTCTACCTAAAAATTCTATATAACCTTCGGGGGTCATTTTACCCATATCACCCGTTTTATATATCCTTCCAAGCTGCGGATGATTTATAAATGCTGTATTCGTTTTTTCTTGATCATTTAAATAACCTTCTGCTAATCCCATACCACCTATATATA
>NZ_NWUW01000045.1 GCF_002746455.1 Bacillus fungorum
GACCAAACTTCTCTCGCTAAAGAAAGTTGGCCTATATTTAACTTACCAAATTACAGATGAAATAGAAAGTGAAAATGTCACCTTTTAGGTGACATTTTCATTGACAAAATCTTTTTTCAACAACGTGAAGAAAGAGCCTACAAACAGTAGGCTCTTTCTTATGTTTATTTCACTTCAACTTGCTGCCTTACAGCAAGTGTTTTCGGCTTTATATTTACAAAACAAATACTCACAACAATAAATAATAGACCAATAAACAAGCTCATTGTAATGGCTTCATGTAAGAAGATTGAACTTACAATAATAGCGATAAGGGGGATAAGGAATGTATAGGCCCCAACTTTACTTGCCTCACCAGCTCCAACAAGTGTGAAGTAAGCAAGCCACCCCATTGCAATAACAAAAAATGAAATAAAGAGTAGTACACTAACAAACGGTATACTCCAAGCAATACTAGACCAGCTTTCAAACTCTGATCCAAATCCAATTAAGCAAAGTCCACCAATAATAAGCTGTAGTGTTACCATCCAAATGGCATTCACGCGGTGACCAGTCTTCTTAATAAATACTGTGCCGAGCGCCCAGCCAATCGCACAACCTAATGCGAGAAGGATTCCAATAATAGAAATATGTCCAGTTAAACTACTAGAGCTAATAACACCTACGCCGATAAATCCAAGGACAAGCCCGAAAATTTTCAAGCCGTACATAGATTCTTCAAGCCAAATCCATGAGAAAATGCCGAGTAAAACAGGTTGTAGAAATACGATAGCGGAAAATAACCCAGCAGGCATATATTGAAGGCCGACAGTTTGTAATCCGTAAAATATAATGATATTAAGTAAAGAAGAAATAACGTATAAATGCCAAGTTTCTTTTAAATGTAATTCTTTGTATTTCGGTAAAGCGAAAAGAAGTAAAATGAATCCTCCAATTAAAGTTCGAACGCCTGCAAATAAAACGGGTGGTGTAAAATGCAGGGCAAACTTAGATAAAGGCCAATTGATTCCCCACATGAAAACGAGAAAGGTAAGGATTATGGCCGTCTTAGTTCGAGAAAGCTGTGTCACTGAAAGACCTCCTTGTTGTTGTTCATTTCACTATGATATGATATCGATTGTAATAAATAAAATGAATCTTTTTTATAAGGGGTATAAGTGATTAGTTATGACTATTACACAACTGCAAGTATTAATAAAAACGGTGGAGTTAGGTAGTTTTACGAAAGCTGCTCGGGTGTTAAATATGACGCAGCCAGCCGTAAGTCATGCCATTTCAAGTATTGAGTCAGAATTAGGAGTTACGATTCTTATACGTGATAAACGAAAAGGATTAATCGTTACCGATGTAGGAAATAGAATTCTTGTACATATTAGAGAAATTTTGAACGGTGTTGAGAAGATTGAGCAAGAAGTGGCAATGGAGAAAGGCCATGAAGTCGGTACAATTCGTATAGGAAGTTTTCCGAGTGCTTCTGCACATTTCTTACCGAAAATGATAAATCTTTTTAAGGAGAAGTATCCGAACTTAGAAGTCGTTCTTTGTGAAGGAACGATTAAAGAAGTTGAAGATTGGTTAGTATCGAGGGTTGTTGATATAGGAATTGTTATTTTGCCTAATAAAGAGATGGAGATTGTCCCATTAACGAAGGGGAAAATGGTTGTTATCTTAAGAGAGGATCATCCTCTTTGTAAGAAGAACTCAATTACGATTAATGATTTAAAGAATGAACCGATTATATTATGTAAGGGCGGATACGAGCCACCCATTATCGATCTGTTTAAACAAGCCAATGTACCACTTCGGGCGGAGTATAGAATTTCGACAGTTACTACAGCTTTAAATATGATTCAAGAAGGGTTAGGCATCGCAATATTAGCTGAATTATCTTTAACGAATGTACCAAAGAATGTGCAAACGCGAGAATTAGAGCCCAAAGTGTGGCGCGAAATTGCTTTAGCTGTTCCTTCATTAAAGGAAGCTTCAATCGCTGTTCAGTTATTTATTGAAGAATTTCAAGTGCTAATTACAGAATAAAAAGAGGTGTCTCATATATCATAATGGGACATTTTTTAATTTGCTCATAAAAAATCTATGAAAAGGATTGACTTATCTTTTTGTTGTAACTATAATGATTACATCGGGGTGGTAATCACAATGAAAATTAGTAGCCGCTTTTCTATAGCTGTTCATATTTTATCTATTTTGAAAAACAATCCATCTTCACTTTGTACTTCAGACTATATGGCTGAGAGTGTCAATACAAATCCAGTAGTGATTCGTAAAATTATGTCGTATTTGAAACAAGCTGGTTTTGTTTATGTAAATCGAGGTCCAGGTGGCGCAGGGTTACTAAAGGACTTACATGAAATCACGTTGTTAGATGTGTATCATGCAGTAAATGTAGTGGAAGAGGATAAACTATTTCATATTCATGAGCAACCAAATCCAGATTGTCCAATTGGCGCAAATATTCAAGCAGTGTTAGAAGTTATATTAATACAAGCGCAATCCGCGATGGAAGAAGTTTTGAGAAATATTACGATGGAGCAGTTGTTTGAAACTTTGCAAGAAAAAATGAATGCTTAAATAATAGTTATATTTTTTTATCAATGATGTAACTAAATTGATTGCAACTATAAAGGTAAGGTGTAAAAGTTATGACTGTAAAAATGAAAGTATACTCAGATTTCATATGTCCATTTTGTTTTTTAGCAAAAGGTCCATTAGATGAAGTAGCGAAAGAGAAAGATGTAGAGATCGAATGGATGCCATTTGAATTACGTCCAAGTCCATATTCAAAAATAGATCCATGGAATGAGCCAGAAAAATTAGGTTCATGGGATGCTTTCATTCTTCCAACTGCGAAGAAGTTAGGAATCAATATGCGTTTGCCGCGTGTTTCTCCGCATCCATATACACATTTAGCTTTTGAAGGGTGTCAATTTGCGAAAGAACGTGGACTTGGAAATGAATATCATCACCGCGTATTCACAGCATTTTTCCAAGAAGAGCAAAACATTGAAGATATTGATGTTTTAACAAAATTAGCTGTAGAAGTAGGACTTCCTGAAGCTGAATTTAAAGATGCTTTAGTAACTCGAAAATATAAAGCAAAACATGAAGCGGCAATTCAGCATGCATATGATGAAGCGAATATTATGGCTGTTCCAACTGTCATGATTGGAGATGAAGTCATTCAAGGTCTTGCTAGTAAAGAAACCCTACAAAGAGTCATTGATAAAGAAATTGAAAAGGAAAAAACAAATTCATTTGAAGGTATGCAATGTAATACGGATGGATATTGCTAATTCGTTTTGCATAAAAGAATCGAATTAATTTGTTTAAATAAAAAACATACATTTGGAGGAATTAAAATGTCAGCAACTACAACAAACTTAAAAGAAGCAATCGTGAACCGTCGTTCCATTCGTAAAGTAACAAAAAACGATGCAATTACGAAAGAAAGAATTGAAGAAGTTTTAAAAACAGCTTTACACGCACCAACATCTTTCAATATGCAAAGTGGTCGTATGGTTGTATTAATGGATGGAGAACATGAAAAGTTTTGGGATATTGTTAAAGAAACACTAAGAGCTCGCGTACCAGCAGAAAACTTTGAAGCGACTGTAGAAAGATTAAAAGGTTTCCATGCAGGTGTTGGGACTGTGTTATTCTTTGAAGATCAAGCAACAGTAGAAAAAATGCAAGAGAATGCACCATTATATAAAGATCAGTTCCCATTCTGGTCTCATCAAGGAAATGCAATGTTACAACATACTGTATGGATGTTATTATCAGCTGAAGGAATTGGCGCATCATTACAACATTACAATCCAATCGTAGATGCTGAAGTGAAAGAAACTTGGAACATTCCAGCAGAGTGGAGCTTAGTAGGACAAATGCCATTTGGTGAGCCAAATGAACAACCAGGAGAAAGAACATTCTTACCTACTGAAGATGTAGTGAAATTTTATTAAGAAATTTTATATATAAAGAGTTAGATAAGCGAAAGGACAGTACATATTAGCCATATATGTACTGTCCTTTCGCATGTAATGTTTAAACTCGATTGTGGAAAATGTTACTGCAAGAACAAATTCCTCCATATGAATGGCTGTCTTCCCTTACAATTAAAAATCTATTATGTTTTTGAAATGACAATAAACATTCCCGTCATGTTAGGTGAGTAATCTTTAAAATCAAACTGTTCATAGAACGATTCTTTACCTTGTGATGCAAACAAACCAACAAACGCTTTATCAGGGGCATTCTCATTTAAGTATGCAACCAAAAGATGCATGATTTCTTTCCCAATACCATGTTTCTGATAATCCGGATGAACTATTATATCTTGAATATAGAAATAGATAGATCCATCACCAACAATTCTCCCCATACCGATAATTTGTTCATTATCTTTGACTATGATGCAATGAATAGAATGCTTCAGTGAAGTATCCGCTACTTCAAAATTTATATAATTAGTCCATCCAACAGAATCACACAAATATTTATACTCTTCTAATGTTGGAATATTATGTTTAAATTCATATGTTTTCAAAATGAATCCTCCAAGTCCTTAAATTCAACAAGTATATAAATTCGACATTTTGTTATCTTTTCCTCTTATGTAACTGAATTCCCTTTAGTTATTGAATTTTGTACAGTTTCCTTATTTGTATTAATTTATAAGAGTTTAGGGGAAAAATATAAGAAATAATGCAGTAGAAAGGGAAGTGGAAAAATGAATGATGAGAAAAAATATACAGTCGTAGGTACTGATGTTGAAGAAGTAAAGCGTTTAAATAAGGATTCAGGATTAACATATAATCAAGTGAAGGAATTATTAGCGAAGCAAATGCAAAAAAGAAATAATTAAATTGAAATCCTTCATTTTTTCATTTAGCATTTTAATGAAAGAGAGCTATAAGAATAACTCTTTTTTTCAATATAATTTAGCAACTTTTAGAGTGGAGGAAGCAACATGAAGAAATGGGTAAAGATAACGCTATCAATTGCTGGAGGTATTGTCCTGTTGGCATGTGCCGGCGGATATTACGTGTATAAAAATTATTTTCCAAAGGAACCTGAGCGTATTGTATATGATAAAGATAGAGTGTTAAAACCGATACATAATCAGCTGAAGGGGATCAACATAGATAATGTAAAAGAAAAAGAAGTCATTAATGCGACTGTAGATGAGCTTCAAAAAATGATTGATGATGGGAAATTATCATATGAAGAATTAACGAGTATTTATCTTTTTAGAATACGAGAACATGACCAAAATGGAATATCATTAAATGCTGTTACAGAGATTAATCCAAATGCAATGGAGGAAGCGCGAAAGTTAGATAAAGAGAGGGCTTTAAATAAGAAATCAAACTTATACGGCATGCCAATTATCGTAAAAGATAATGTACAAACGGAAAAGGTGATGCCGACAAGTGCAGGAACTTATGTGCTAAAAGATTGGATTGCAGATGAGGATGCGATGGTCGTGAAAAAGTTGAAAGAAGAAGGTGCTTTTGTTTTAGGAAAAGCGAATATGTCCGAGTGGGCAAATTATTTATCCTTAACAATGCCTAGCGGATATAGCGGAAAAAAAGGACAAAATTTGAATCCATACGGTCCGATTACGTATGATACATCAGGATCAAGTTCTGGATCTGCTACAGTAGTTGCGGCAGATTTTGCCCCACTTGCAATTGGTACGGAAACAACTGGATCAATTGTAGCACCAGCGACGCAGCAATCCGTAGTTGGATTACGTCCATCATTAGGTATGGTGAGTAGATCAGGCATTATTCCGTTAGCTGAAACACTTGATACAGCAGGACCGATGGCAAGAACGGTAAAGGATGCGGCAACGTTATTTAACGCAATAGTAAGTTATGATGAAAAAGATGCTATGACAGAAAAAATGAAAGATAAAGAAAGAATGGATTATACGAAGGATTTATCAATAGACGGATTGAAAGGGAAAAAAATAGGAGTTCTTTTTTCAATAAATCGACAAGATGAAAATAGAAAAGAAGTAGCAGAAAAGATTAGAAAAGACCTTCAAGATGCAGGTGCAATATTGACTGATGATATTCAGTTAAACGCTGAGGGTGTAGATAATCTGCAAACATTAGAATATGAGTTCAAGCATAATGTTAACGAGTATCTTTCAAAGCAAAAAAATATACCAGTAAAATCGTTAGAAGAGATTATTGCGTTTAACAAAAAGGACAGTAATAGACGAATAAAATATGGACAAACATTAATTGTGGGGTCTGAAAAATCTGCTATAACGAAAGATGAGTTTGAAAAAGTAGTGCAAACGAGTCAAGAAAATGCAAGAAAAGAGCTAGATAGATATTTAGTAGAAAAAGGTTTAGATGCTTTAGTTATGATTAACAACGATGAAGTTCTTCTATCAGCTGTAGCTGGCTATCCAGAATTAGCGGTGCCGGCTGGATATGATAACAATGGAGGACCGGTAGGTGTAGTGTTTGTCGGGAAGCAATTTGGTGAAAAAGAACTGTTTAATATTGGATATGCATATGAACAGCAGTCTAAAAATAGAAAATCACCTAAATTGTAAAAGGGTAAACGAAAAAAAGAGATCCAATGAAATATATAGATGGACTAATATAAAAAGAATCTAACAATATAAAAAGAAAAACAGGATTCTTCTCAATTAGTAAGAAAGATTGTCTATAGAAGTTCATAAAATGTAATATATTCAATTTCCATCCATTGAAGGGGGAGGTTAAATCTTAATGAATGAAGTGAAAAAATTTTTTCGAAGTAGAGGGTTCCAACGGTTTCTCGTTTTAATAATAGTAGCGCTTGTATTATATGGACTAAAAAGTATGATCAATTTAATATTAATTACGTTTATACTGACATTTTTAATGGATCGATTTCAACGCTTTATATCAAAAAAATTGAATGTGAATCGAAAAATTGTTATCGCATGTTTGTATATAATATTGGTTACTTTTATTGGCACAACATTATATAAATATTTACCTGTGCTAACGATACAAATTTCTCAACTGATTTATCAATTTAAGCTGTTTTTTCAAAACCCACCTGATAATGAAATCGTTAAATATGCACTTTCGACAATTAACGGAATGGAAGTATCAAAATATATAGAACAGGGTGTAGATGTCATCTATCAATCGATAGCAAATATAGGGAAAGTAAGTTTACAAATATTATTGTCTCTCATATTAAGCTTATTTTTCTTATTAGAAAAAGAGCGTATTATTACATTTACCTCTAAATTTAAAGATAGTAAGCTGAAAATTTTTTATGAGGAGATTGCATATTTTGGTGAAAGGTTTGCAAGGTCGTTCGGTAAAGTAATTGAAGCGCAGTTTTTAATTGCAGTTGTAAATTGTATTCTAACTGTCATTGCATTAATCGTTTTAGGATTTCCGCAGCTTCTCGTATTAGCTGTCATGATTTTCTTACTAGGATTAATTCCTGTTGCCGGGGTAATCATTTCCTTGTTCCCACTTTGTATTATTGCTTATAACGTAGGTGGAGTTATGTACGTTGTATACATACTTGTGTTCATTACAGTAATCCATGCTCTTGAAAGTTATTTTTTAAACCCGAAGTTCATGTCTGCGAAAACGAATTTACCAATCTTTTATACATTTATGATTCTCATCTTTTCAGAGCATTTCCTTGGAATATGGGGGCTTATTATCGGGATACCAATCTTTATCTTTTTATTAGATGTACTTGATGTGAATAATGAGGAATCAATTAAAAAATAGAAAATAACTGATGGTTTCAATGAGCGAACAATCAAAATGAAAAAGCAATCCAAAATAAATTGGATTGCTTTTTACTATACATATTAAAGAACTGGAGCCATAGTTTCTTTCAGTACTTGAACAGAGTGATCGAATTTTAATTCTTCTTCTTCGCTTAATTCCACTTCTAAAATTTCACGAACACCGCCGCGATTTAAAACAGCAGGTACACCGATATAAACATCTTTTTGACCGTATTGACCTTCTAAATATGCCGAAACAGTTAATACACTATTTTCATCGTTTAAAATCGCCTTAGTAACACGTAGAAGTGACATACCGATACCATAGTAAGTTGCACCTTTTCGCTCAATAATATGGTAAGCTGCATCACGAACGTTTATGAAAATTTTGTCTAAATCTTCTTGCGTGTATGTGTTGTCTTTTTCAAGAAGCGTTTGTAGTTTTTGAATACCAATTGATACGTGACTCCAAACTGGAAGTTCTGTATCGCCGTGTTCACCGATAATATAAGCATGAATGTTGTGTGGACCAATATTGAAGTATTCACCTAACATATAGCGGAAACGAGCAGAATCAAGTGTTGTACCAGAACCGATTACTCGTTCTTTTGGTAAGCCAGATTCTTTCCAAGTCACGTAAGTTAAAATATCGACAGGGTTAGTTGCAATTAAGAAGATACCATCAAATCCGCTATCCATAATACTACGAACGATTTGTTTAAAGATTTTAGCGTTTTTCTCAACTAAATCTAAACGTGTTTCGCCTGGTTTTTGTGGTAATCCAGCCGTAATGACTACAAGATCGGCATCTTTACAATCTTCGTAGCTGCCTTTCCACACTCTAGTTGGAGCTGGAGCGAATGGAACAGCATGACTTAAATCCATTGCTTCTCCTTCAGCTTTTGCCTCGTTTACATCAACTAAAACAAATTCTTCAGCTACAGCTTGGTTAATCATGCAGTAAGCATAACTACATCCAACCGCTCCTGTTCCTACTAATACAACACGGTTAATACCTTTTTTCATTTCATAATTCCTCGCAATTTCATTGATTTTATTATGTAAGATAATACATCTTACTTCTATAGATTCATATCTAGTTTATTACATTTTATAAAAGATATTCAAGTAATTGAAAATGTATCCGTACAATTTCTTGCACAAAACATAGGAATGAAGGTAACCGAATATAATGCAATAAAATCCTTTATAAAAGGGGAAAAGGGTATGAGGCAGCAGTTAACGATGGAAAGAATGCTTCATATTATTAAGATGGGGCTCGTTAAAACGAAGAATCCAAAGCAGATTATTATTGCTGGTGCAGGGATTTCAGGCTTAGTTGCAGCATCGTTATTAAAAGAAGCAGGTCATAAAATAACAATTTTAGAAGCGAATAACCGAATAGGATGGAGAATATATACGATTCGTGAACCATTTAGCGCTGGAAAAGTGCACTTTGCAGGAGAGCATACGACATTAACACATGGGTGGATGCAAGGAGCAATAGAGTCTGGAATTCGAGTTGCTTATGAAGTAAACGAACAGTGAAGATATATTTACAAATCACTACTCTTTTAATAAAATAATAAATATAAATCGTAATTATTACGCTTTGAATATGTTTGAAATAAAGAAATGGATGGTCGATCACATGAATAAAGTAGAAATTCATATATTAGGTGGCTTTTTAGGTAGTGGAAAATCAACATTATTACAAAATTTATTGTTAGCAGAGAAAAAGAAGAATAGAAAAGTTGCAGTATTATTGAATGAAATTGGTGAGTACTCGGTAGATACCGATATTATTGGAAAAGAGAATGTTTTAAGAGAACTTCTGAAAGGATGTATTTGTTGTACGTTAAAAGAAGAGCTTGAAATACAATTGCATTCGTTATATCAGCAAGAAAGACCAGATGTCATTTATATAGAAACGACAGGTGTTGCGCATCCAATTGAAGTGTTAGATGCATGTGTATCACCAATTTTAGCACCTTTCTTAGAAGTGAAATCAATTGTAGTCGTTTTAGATGCAGTAAGATGGTTAAATCGAAGTGTATTAAGTGCAAACGTTCAGCAGTTATTGCATGAGCAACTGAAGTTTGGTAGCCACATTTTAATTAATAAATTAGATTTACTAACAGATGCGGATAAGAACAAAGTAATTGAAGAAGTGAAATCAATAAATAATCATGCGAAATTATTTGAAACAAAATATTGTAATATATCTTTAGAAGATATAGAAGAAGCTGAATTTACGAATGATGGGGAACATGAAACACTACATGTAAAACAGCATTTACATATACAAACGATGACATATCAATTTACGAAATCGATTGATCAAGATAAATTATACGAATGGCTTTCGAATTTACCAGATAGTATTTATCGTGTAAAAGGATTTGTGAAATTCCATGGGGACAAATATCCTCACCTATTCCAATATTCATTTGGGGTACCAACTTTACTGGAACAAGACTTCGGTTTCCCAACGAACTTGGTAGTAATAGGGGAAGGGTTAGAAAAGAAGCAATTGGCTGAAGGGCTAGAGAAAGTGGAACTTAATTCTAATTAAGGTTAAAGGGAGCTGTCCCATAAGTTGGTGAAAACGACTTATGGGACAGTCCTTTTATTTTTTATGAGTAAGCATATAGCTACTTGTATTCATTTTAAATAGTCACTCTTTTAGTATTTTCGTTTTCCAAGTAAAACATTTATATGATAGCCATCCCTATAAGTTGTAACTTTGCGACCATCTAATTCTATTGTACGAGAGCTTGCAGTAGGATTTTTCATTATATTGTACAGATAATCTCCTTTAGTTGGTAGGAGGTTTTTTAGGATTTTTTTCACAGGCTCGTTTAATACAGGATCTTCACTAGAAATATACATTTGATATGCTCTGTCATCGTCAGAAGAAAATTCAAAAGTCATAAGGTTATTATATGCTTTACCATCTTTATCATATCGGTAATTATATTGGGTTTTTTCAAACCCAGAATCAATCAATATATTATGAATTTCTTTATAATTATGCTCATCCCCATCTTTCTCAGGAATAGAATCAGGAACAAAGTTAGGGTTTACAAAAATTGCATTATACATAAATTTTGCAAATTGCTCCCTTGTTACATTCAGTTCTCCGCCATATTGATAGTTTCCAATTCCGTTTGTGATGCCATTGCTATACAATGAACGAACAGAGTCTTTTGCCCAATGATTATTTGAAACATCATGGAAAAGGTCGTTTGTTTTTACAGATAAATGAAAAGCTTTTTGTAAGATAACAGCCATTTCATATCGAGTTAATGTATCATCGGGTCTAAATTTGTCAGTGCTACTATCCCCTGTCATGAGTCCTTTTTGAGCAACTGCTTTAATATTGTTTTCAAACATATGCCCATGAATATCTGAGAAATGTTTACTTGTAGATCCGGTATTTTCTAGTTTTAAGTATCTTGAAATAATCGCAGCTACTTGTCCACGAGTTACATTGTCCCCAAATCCAAATTTTCCGTTACCATACCCACTAAAGACCTTTTGCTCAGTTAAATGGTCAATCGAATCTTCAGACCAATGCCCCTTTGGTACATCGATGAAACGTTCGGTTTGTGCATGAGCATTCGTTGCGCCGAATAATGTGGCGGTAATTAAGCCTGTTGCAAGTACATGTTTAAAATTCATTATGATTCCTCCTAAATATATAAAACAATATTTTCTCACTCATACCCGTTGTATTTTATTGGATATTGTTTTTATATTATATTAGTATATTTAGATTTTGTAAATTTTTTAATTGCTTTCGTAGTACTGCTTAAATATATATGGTGTTACAAGGGAGAGAATGAAGGAAGTGTAAAAATAATAAGTAGTAAAGTAACATTCTTACAACTATTATGAAAGAACGTTTAGATTCCATTTCAACTCCTAATTTTGATAAGGTTATTCGGGAGGCGTTAAGAAAAAGTGAATTAACCCCTAAAGATATTAAAGTATTGTTACCACTGCATACAAAACGTTCTATGTTAATAGAATTGATACAGGGGCTAGGGCTAGCAGAAGAACAAGTTGTATATTTAGATCATTATGGACATATGTCAGCGCTTGATCCTTGCATTGGTCTTCACTTTGCAAATGAACAAGGAAAATTACAGGTTGGAGATATTGCAATAGTAGTTAGTGCAGTGACTGGATATACGTGGGCGGCGACTGTGATTAGGTGGTGGAAAATCTTAGATGAATATATGGAGAATGGAGGTATTTGGAAAGAGGTGGCGAATGTAAAGGTACTTCATTAAATTTCTTAACAGATTTGTTTGTATGATTAAAAGAAAAAGTCATAATTATGGGTGGATAACTTTGGCGAGATTGATTCTATCAGAAAGTAAAGTATGGGGAGGATCACAATGTCGATGAAAAAACGTAAATGGTTAAGAATGGTGGCTACTGGTTGTGTTTTAGGTTCGCTATTAATAACGGCAGCTTGTTCAGGAAAGAAAACAAGTACAGAGGATGAAAAGACGATTAAGGTAGGGGTTCTTGCTTCATTAACAGGTCCATTAGAATCATATGGAAAACAAACAGTGAACGGATTTGAATTAGGGTTAGACTATGCAACGGGTGGAACTGGAAAAGTGGAAGGGAAGAAGATTAAGTTTGTTGTAGAAGATACAGAAACGAAAGCAGAGGTAGCGGTTAAAAAAGCTACGAAGTTATTAGAGGAAGAGAAAGTCGATTTTTTAGTCGGATCGTCTAGTTCAAGTGATACATTAGCGGTTTTACCACTAGCTGAAGAATATGAAAAAATAATGGTTGTAGAACCAGCAGTTGCTGATAGTGTAACTGGGAAAAATCGGAATAAATATATTTTTAGAACAGGAAGAAGTTCTTCACAAGATGCGATTGCAGGAGCAGCTGCAATTGCAAAAAAAGATGTAAAGATTGCGACGTTTGCCCCGGATAATGCATTTGGCCGTGAAGGAATTGTGGCATTTAAAGCTGGAGCGAAGAAATTAGGTGCAAATATTGTAAACGAACAATATGCCGATACAAATTCAACTGACTTCACTGCAAATATTCAAAATATAATTAGCTCAAAACCAGATTATTTATTTATCGTCTGGGCAGGGGCAAATTCACCTTGGAAACAGTTAAAAGATATGAATGTGGAAGCGCAAGGCATTAAAGTTTCTACAGGTGCACCAGATATACCGGCGTTAAAAACGATGGATGCATTAGTAGGAATGCAAGGTTTTTCTGTTTATTATCATACACTCCCGAAAAATAAGGTGAATGATTGGTTAGTGGAAGAACATAAAAAACGATTTAATGGTGCGGTGCCAGATTTATTTACAGCAGGGGGAATGTCAGCGGCGATTTCCATTGTAGAAGCTTTAAAGAAAACAAAAGGTGATACAGATGTAGATACATTAATTAAGAAAATGGAAGGAATGGAATTTGATACACCGAAAGGAAAGATGAAGTTTAGAGAGAAGGATCACCAAGCGATGCAGACACTGTATTCTATCACATTGAAAAAGCAAGATGGTGTCGATTATCCGGTGCCAGTATTAGAGCGAGAATTAACGATGAAAGAGACAGAACCACCAGTTCAAAATAAATAGACTGAATTTTCTGTTGTTTTTGCATAAAGAGGGGCACACCCTCTTTATACGTATTTCTTTCATACTTAAAGCTTTAAAGGGAGGGATTTCGTGACACATTTGCTAGAAACGAAAAATCTTAGCGTATCTTTTGGCGAGCATCATGTTATTAAGGATGTGAATTTAACAGTACAAAAAGGAAAGCTCATTTCCATTATTGGACCAAATGGTGCAGGAAAGACAACGTTATTTAATTTACTAAGTGGACAAATTTCTTCAACAAAGGGTGAAGTATATTTTAAAGGACAAGAGATTACAAAGTTATCAATTTCAGATCGAACGCGATTAGGAATTGGTCGTTCTTTTCAACTTACAAATATATTCCCAGAGTTAACGGTACTGGAAAATGTTCGTTTAAGTATTCAATCATTTGTTCAAGATTACTATAGTTTTTTTCCGAGTTCGGCAAAATTTAAGCAACAAGTCGGAGAGGCGAGACGATTCTTAAAAACAGTATTACTTCAGGAGAAAGAACATGTATTAGCGAAAGATTTAGCGCATGGGGAAAAAAGAAAGTTAGAGCTTGCGATGTTATTAGCTTTAAAAACGGATGTGTTATTACTTGATGAGCCGACGGCAGGTATATCAGTTGAGGAAGTGCCGGCTATTTTACAAGTGATTGAAAATATTAAGAAACATCCAGAGAGTACAATTGTACTGATTGAACACAAAATGGATATGGTACTAGGTTTGTCAGACCATCTTATCGTTTTATTCCATGGAGAGTTATTGGCTGAAGGTTTGCCCGAAGAAATTATGAAAGATGAGCGTGTACAAAGTGCTTATTTAGGGGGATTATATAGTGGCACTATTACAAGTGAATAATATAGAGACGTATTTAGATCAGTTTCATATTTTACAAGGGGTATCTCTTGCTGTTGAGAAAGGAACGATTACTGTACTGTTTGGAAGAAATGGGGCAGGGAAGACGACGACGTTACGTTCGGTTATGGGATTTCACCATATTGCACATGGTGAAATTTATTATGATAGTACACAAGTAAATGGACTATCTACACATTTAATTTCAAGGAAAGGAATAGGGTATGTACCAGAAAATCAAGGTATTTTTCACGATCTGACAGTAGAAGAAACATTCGCTCTTGCCAGAGGGAAGGGCGAAGAAGCGGAAGAGAAAATCGAGTGGATGCTTGAATTATTTCCAGATTTAAAGCAGTTTTGGCATAAAAAAAGCGGACTCTTAAGCGGAGGACAAAAGCAAATGCTAGCAATTTCAAGAGCATTTATTAATAGTGATGGTTTATTACTTATTGATGAGCCAAGTAAAGGGTTGTCGCCCATTATGATAGAAAAATTAATGATAGACATTTTAAAAATGAAGGAGAAAACAACAGTTTTACTCGTTGAACAAAATTTTATGATGGCTAGTCAAATTGGTGATTACTTTTATATTATGGATAATGGCAGAATTGTTCATAACGGTTTTATGCATGAATTAAAAGAGGATAAGGAAATGTGTCACAAATATTTAGGAATCTCTTAACATGAATCCGGGGTGAGAAGGATGGATGTGTTAATCAATTTATTTGTAAATGGGATTTCAACAGGGATGCTCATTTTTTTATTAGCAGCAGGTCTTTCACTTATTTTCGGTTTAATGAGCGTGCTAAATTTCGCACATGGTGGTTTATTTGCGTGGGGAGCATTTACAGGAGTTTGGCTATTTAATATGACAGGTAGTTATGTATTAGCATTAGTTGGAGCAATTGCTATGGGGATGTTTCTTGGATTCATTTTAGAAAGATTCCTTATTAGACCGGTATATGGAAATCATGTTCGCCAGCTTCTTGTTACGCTTGGAGGAATGCTTGTACTTAGTGAATGTATTAAAGTATTTTGGGGACCAAATCCAATTGGTGCAAAATTACCGTTATGGCTACAGGGAAGTTTTACATTCGGAGGCGTTATATTAATTAAATATCGTTTATTCGTTATTTTAATTGGGATTATCATATACATTGCCTTACTATTATTGCTCAAAAAAACTAGGATAGGTCTTATGATACGTGCAGGTGTAATGGATAAAGAGATGGTTCAAGCGCTCGGTATTAACGTAAAAGCGATATTTTCTTTCGTCTTTTTATTAGGAGCAGGAATGGCAGCGCTGGGAGGCTTTTTATTAGCACCGTATTCAGGCGTTATTTTCGCTGAGATGGGTATGCAGTATGCGATTTTAGCTTTCATAGTAGTAATCATTGGAGGGTTAGGAAGCGTACAAGGTTCAGCAATCGCTTCTTTAATTGTCGGATTAGCTGGTGCTTTTACTGCGTATTTCATACCGGATTTATCACTTGCAATCAATATGTTAATGTTACTATTTTTCTTAATCGTGAAGCCAAACGGACTTGTTGGTGAAAAGGGGTGAAATGGTGAACAGCACATCAAATCGAATTAAAGTATACTTCGGAGTATTTATGCTCATTTGTTTAAGTGTATTTCCATTCGTAAATGATTCACGGAGCTTGTTAATTTTGTTCACTCAAATCTTCATCTTTGCTATTTTTGCAATGAGTTTTGATGTATTGCTTGGATATACAGGGATTGTATCGTTCGGCCATTGTATGTTCTTTGGAATAGGAGCATATGGCGTAGCGCTTTTGTTTGATCGGCAAGGAGTATCCATAACGAACTTTTTAATAGGGATAGTAGCTGCAATTATTATTTCAGCAATTGTTAGTTATATTATCGGTTTGCTTTCATTAAGGCTGAAAAGTCATTTTTATGCAATGTTAACACTTGCTATTTCACAGTTGTTTTTCGTACTTGCTGAAAAATGGCGTGGGCTCACTCACGGAGGGGATGGTTTTACATTTGGTGTACCAGATGTATTCCGGGATCGTTTTACCTTTTATTATGTAACACTTATATGTTTACTCTTCATTTTTATTCTACTACGTCTTTTCACCAAATCTTCTATTGGAAAAGTATTAAAGGCAATTTCACAAAATGAGCAACGTGTGGAAGCGCTAGGGTATAAAGTTCTTCATTATAAAATTATTGCTAGTATTGTGGCAGGAGTAGTAGCAGCGATTAGTGGTGGTTTATTTGTTATCACATTGCGCTTTGTAAATACGACTGTATTTTCAATTGAAATGACATTAAATGCATTATTGATGACGATGATTGGAGGAGTTGGAACACTAATTGGAGCAATTGCTGGAGCAGGAATTATTGAATCACTGAAATATTATTTATCAGAACTAGCTACAGCGTATCCGATTTTTGAACGATGGACGATTATTCTTGGGTTATTGTACATTATCGTATTGCTAGTTTTCCCGAAAGGATTAGTTGGCACGGTTAAGGGACTGAAGAATATGAAAAGGAATAAGAAGGAGAAAAGTGCAGAAGTGGAGCAAAATGTGTGAAAAATCAATTGTATAGAATATGAAAATCCCTCTTTTAGATTCGTAAAGGAGGGATTTTTATTGGTGTATGTAATTTTAGTTAGTTTATAGCTATCATATTAATCAAATAGTTCATCAGGGATTTGTTTTAAAGAGTTTTGATTCGTAAAGAAATGAACAGCTAATTTTTTAATTGGAATATCTTCAATTGGTACTAATTTATCATTTCTAATTGGTAAAAAGGCTATTCCTTTTCCATCATGAATAAACTCTTCAATAAGCGAATAAGAATCTAATTGTTGAAGTTGACGTTGAGATAAATTATTTTCTTTTAGAAATTGTATCGTCTTATTTCTAAAAGGACACTTTTTGTCATTACTAACGAAAAAGAGTTCCTTTGAATAGTCAATGGTACACTTATCTTTCGCTTTTAATAAGCCTATAGAAATTGAAGTGGAAAATACTTTTTTAAACGCTGTGTTCAAGTAATCCTCATAAGTAATGACCATATCAACTTTTTGTTGCTGCAGTAATTTTTGTAAATGACTACTATTTTCCACATATATTTGATAATTCATGAAATTTTCTTTAATACGCTTACTTAAATAATTAGTCAAAATCGATTGTGACGTCGCTATTATATAAGAAGACCCACTCGTTTTAATTTTATCTTTCGCTTCTTCTAATAGAGTTAATATTTGATTCGTGTAGTCTAATAAAATGTCACCAGAAGGTAACAAGGAAACGCCTTTGTTATCTCTATGTAGTAAAGGTGTTTCTAATTCTTGTTCTAATTTTTTGATTCGCTCAGTTACGTTCGGCTGAACATAACCTAACTCTTTCGCAGCTCTACTAATAGAACCTTCGCTAGCTACAGTTTTGAATATAATAAGATCATTTATTTCCATTTATCACAGCCCCTTATACAATATCATTATAAATGATACCAAACATAATTTATACCTATTTTACGTTAGCCAGTCATCGCTTTATCATTGTGTATATAAGATAGAAAGTGAGTGATAAACATGATTGGAATGCAATATAAGGTCATTTTGCCGAAAGATTATGACATGGAGATTATTAGAAAAAGGGTAAAGGATAATGGGTATAAAATGGATGGTTTTCAAGACCTGAATTTTAAAGCTTATTTAATTACTGAGGCAGGTAAGGACGGGAATTTCTATAACTGTTATGCACCTTTATATATTTGGAGTGGTCATGAAGGAATGAATAAATTTATATTTGAAGGGTATTACGATAATATTTTACAATCTTTTGGATGGCAACAAATAAATATAGGTGTTCCATTAGTTGTTAATTTAAAGGATGATTTTAAGAAATGTAGATATGTTGTTGAATATACGGGAAGTATTCCTCAAAAGAATTCATTGATTGGGACTCAATTTAACATTTTTAATAAGAATGCCCAAAATACAGAAGAGTGTAAAGGGACTGTGATAGTGTATAACCCAGATAAGTGGGGATATAGTCAGTTTGAATTTTATGAAGTAAAGCCTGACATGGCAACGAATAAATGTGTTACAGTATATGAGATTTTGCACATTTCACAATGAAAACGGGTTGAATGTTAAATTAAGAAAAAGGAATGAAAATGTATGCCTTTTGTGAACATTTATTATCATGAAAATATATTAAATAAAGAAGAGTTGAAAAAGATAGGTGGATGTATTCACCTATCATTAATTGAATATTTCAACATCCCTGAAAATGATTTTTTTCAAATATTTTTACCTTATCAACAAAATCACTTTTTATATAATCCAAATTATTTGTTGGAAAGAGGAGAAAAGAGAACAGAGAATATGATTTATGTTTCTATTACATGTGGACCGGGAAGAACGATAAAACAGAAAAGGGATCTGTATCAGTCGATATCCTTGAAGGTTTCTGAATGTTCTAGTGTAAAAAGTGCAGATATTTTTATTACGCTAAATGAGACATCTGCTGAAAATTGGTCGTTTGGTCAAGGATTGGCACAATTGGTAAAAGTGAAGGTGGAGTGAAATGATGAATGCATCAATTGAATATTGTATTCAAGAGAAAATGAGAGAAATGGCACCTGCATTTGCTCATTATAGTGAGGAGATATTGTTTGAGGAAGTGTGGCGAGATGACACTTTAACATTAAGAGAAAGAAGTTTATGTACAGTGTCGGCATTAATCAGTCTTGGTCATACAGAACAATTACCATTTCATTTGCGGCTGGCCAAACAAAATGGAATTGCAGAAAATGAAATGATTGCATTAATAACACATATGGCTTTTTATGTTGGTTGGCCCAAAGCTGTGGCAGCTTTACATATAGCAATGAATGAAATGGAAAGTTAAGAATAACGATAAGAAAGAATTCATTTAAACATGAATTCTTTCTTATCGTTATTCACGTTGTTGAAAAAAGATTTTGTCAATGAAAATGTCACCTAAAAGGTGACATTTTCACTTTCTATTTCATCTGTAATTTGGTAAGTTAAATATAGGCCAACTTTCTTTAGCGAGAGAAGTTTGGTC
>NZ_NWUW01000046.1 GCF_002746455.1 Bacillus fungorum
AAAGAAAAGAAATGAGTGAGTTGAAATGTGCTTATATGGTGCAGATTTATCTAAAAAAAATACACGCCGCCCTTTTTTATACTGTCCAACATCCTGTTTCAGTGCTCAGCAGGCTCTTTCAAGATATTAGTAAGAATGGGAAAAAAGCGCGGCGGTATCGAAAAACAACGCCGTTTGAAATCCTAGGCTTAATAAAGATATCAACGGAGCAACTTCCAGTGGCTTCATAAAATATGAACCAAGTGAAGTTCTATTTGAGTATGTCCAAAATACAGGATTGTATTCAAAGATTGTAAAAAAAATGCCTCCGATGCTTTTAGCATCGGAGACACTTCTTTAAAGTTGATGGCTATGACCTTAATAGGTGCTTTTTCTTTTGCGCAAAACAAACGAACTCAATGAACGAAAAAACTGCGATTTATGAGATCTGTATTTTATTACATTTAATTTCAAATAAAATATGAAACTTTTCAAAAGTAGCTATTTTTATTTTGTATAATAAATCTATAGTGAATTGAAAAGGGGATGTTAAGATGAGAAAAGTGGATCGTTTTACTAAACCGTATTTCGAAACAAGAGGAGCAATGGAAGTTGTATTATATGAAGTAATTAGACATAAAAGTGATGAAGCTATTCCGTTTGAAGAAAAATTCAATTCATTAAAAGAGGCGAGGATGTTCATTTATCAATATGCTCATAATAATCCGGAATGGCTAAACGTAAATGGTGATATAAGCGAGTTTAATTTTAAAGATAATAGAGTGGAAAAAGAGAATCGTTGGCATGGAAATGTTATTGAAAAGGAGTATAAAGTACGATATAAATACTTAAATGAATGGAATAAATAATTATCAAAGTAGCGAATCTGCTGCTTTTTTATTTTGTATAGAAAAAGGAACCATGGTAGGCTCCTTAATTAGATTCGGAAGTTGTGTAGTTTTTCTTGATGATATCTTTTATGTTAATAATTAAGGATATAAGAAATCCAGCAGCTAGGATACCGTTTACCCAGTAATATGTATTCCCTGATGTAAATTTATTATAAAAGGAATTGACATTATAAAATACTAAGAGAGCTGAAAAGACAGTGGAGATTACTAACATACCAAAACTTTTCATTGTGTTCACCTCGATTCAAAATGTTAGAACTTATTTACAATTTTACATTTAAATAAATAGATTTACAAGAAGAGGAATAAAAAAAGAACCTGCAAACATGCAGATTCTCCTGATAATGATTTATGAAGTAAGACCCGGAAATTAATTCAAAATCGTTTGTTAGTTCAATCTGTTCTATAATCATTGTTTCTAATTTTCTTTTTTATATCTAAAAATCCTATAAGCATAATTGCTATCAATACTAATTTAGTCCAATGAAATTCTTGATGAAACATTAGCCCATAGAAGAAGTCACAAGCATATATTAGCCCGATGATGGGGAATAGCCAAATCATAAATTTTAAATCTTTTAAATGGTATTTGTAATTGTTGATTTTTTTCCACATATGTATCAACCCCTATTCTTATGATGTTCTGTAGTTTTTCTTGATAATATCTCGCATGTTTAAGATAAAGAATAGAAGAAAAACCAAGGCTATGATACCGTAAATCCAGTAGTACGTATGTCCTGTTGTGAATTCAGTATAAAAAGAAAGGGAATTCCAAACTAATAGGATTGTTGAACAGATAGTAGAGATCAATAATGAACTAAAACTTCTCATGATTTTCACCTCGATTCAATTTTTTTAGAACTTTTTATATAATTATACATTTTAATAATAGGATTTTCAAAAGGAATTACCATAAGGAGGATTAAAACAAATGAAACTAAGTAAACAAGAACAAACCGTTGTAATTGGAACATTCATTTCAATGTTAGGAACGGACCTTGTAAATGAGCGTATCGATAAACAGAAATTAGAAAGTGCAATTCCAATCTTTAATGAGTTGGAAGACAATACAACACCAAAGCAAAAGAGAGACGCAATGGTTAGTTTGTTAGATAAAACTATGGATGAATTCTTAAAACAATAGCCTTAAAAAAGGAAAAGCAACTCGCATGGGGGCGAATCACTTTTCCAGATGGCAATGTTAATTTTATTATAGCAACTTGGACATATTTGTGAGTATATATTTCGAATTTTCTACGAAATAATTAGGGATTACCGCGAGGTGGTGAATATGGCTAGGCAACGTAGCCTAAATTGTGAAGTGAATAATTTGTTATTATATTTTAAATTTTACGAAAAACAACCATTTTCTTCAGATTTCAAGAAGGTTTTACAAAAAAATACATAGAAGTATAAATATATGGTAATGAAATGAGTCGAATTTTCATCATGACTGATATCCATAATATGTTCATTTCAATTAACATGAAATACACATAGAGGAGAGCGATTATGAAAAGAAAAATCGGTACAGCAGTCGTAGGTTTATCTGTTTTAGGATTTGGAATTTTTGGTTTTACTCATGGAAATAGTGGAGAGGTTGTTCAAGCGGCTTCAGTAGGTGATGGAGGAGGAGCGCCTGCATATGCACATGGAAATCATGGAGGAGCGCCATCTTATACACATGGGGATTATGGAGGGGCACCATCTTATACTCATGGAGAGGGCTGGTCTACGAGTTATGCACATGGAAATACAGGAGCACCAGCTTATAACGTAGGAGATACACCTGCACCCAAG
The DNA here is from genome assembly GCF_002746455.1 of Bacillus fungorum. Taxonomy (GTDB): domain Bacteria; phylum Bacillota; class Bacilli; order Bacillales; family Bacillaceae_G; genus Bacillus_A; species Bacillus_A fungorum. The sequence goes on from NZ_NWUW01000046.1 coordinate 2,691, forward strand.
TTAGAATCTGTTGGAGATTATGGAGGGGCACCTGCTAACACAGAACCTGGTGGAGGGATTTAACTAATACTAATATGAAAGTTATAAGTTTATATATAAGAAAAAAGACTTTGTAATTTACAAGGTCTTTTTTCTTTGTAAAAAAGTTATTCGAAGGGAGAAATAAACGAGTTTCTTCCTATTAATTTAGAAGGTGGTGGGTGATATGAAGTGAGTAGACGAAGCGTAGAACGAGATAAGGCGTTTGAAATGTATAAAGACTCAAAAGGAGAAAAACCTATTGAGCAGATTGCAGAAGAGTTAGGGAAGAGTATTTCTCTCGTTAGAAAGTGGAAATCCAAGGACAAATGGGACGATAATATTACCGGTAATATTACCACTGGTAAAAAGGTAATTACCAAAGTAGAAAACCCTAAAACAAAGAAGAAATTAAAAGAAATATTAGATGATGAAGAGTTGACGGAACAAGAACGGCTCTTTTGTTTGTATTATGTAAAGTATTTTAATGGTACACAAGCTGCACTGAAAGCCGGTTATGCCAAGAGTAGCGCACATGTTACAAGTAGCCGGTTGCTGAGAAGAGAACGTGTAGCATCTTACATTCGTGAGATTAAAGGCGAAATGGTTGAAAACATATTTGTAGAAGCGATGGATGTATTGAATGAGTACATCAAAATTGCTTTTGCAGATATTACGAATTACGTAAATTTTGGCCAGAAAGATGTAGAAGTGATGGGCCCGTTTGGACCTGTAAAAGATGAAGACGGAAAACCAGTCATGAGAACCATTAGTTATGTTGATTTTAATGAATCTGACATGGTTGATGGCTCTATCATTGCGGAAGTGAAAAAGGGCAAAGAAGGTGTGTCTATCAAGCTTGCTGATAAGATGAGAGCACTTGATAAACTGGCGCTGTACTTCGATTTAGTGCCTGACAACTTCAAACGAAAAATTGAAGAAGAGCGTCACAAAATGCATATGGAAGTACAGAAAGCGAACATAAAGAAAGCTAATGCTGAAATTGCAAATTTAACTGGTGATGAAGACGATGATAATGTACAAGCAATTCAAGATTTCTTACAAGCAACTGCTCCTGATCCAGAAAAGATGAAAGAAGTATTTGGTGATGAAGATGGCGAGGATTAAAAAGCGGAAAACCAAATCGTTTAAGTTCCAGCCGTTTTCAAATAAACAATTACAATTATTGTGGTGGTGGCGAGATGGTTCGCCATATGAGAATCATGACATCGTTATTGCAGATGGAGCAATTCGTTCCGGTAAAACAATTTCGATGATCTGCAGCTTCTTACAATGGTCACAGGAAAAGTTTAAAGGTGAGTCATTTATCATTGCTGGTAAATCAATTGGCTCACTAAAACGTAACGTAATTAATCCGATGATACAGATACTTACCGCATGGGGATGGAGATATGATTACAACCGTTCCGAAAACTATCTGCAAATTGGATGGAATACGTACTACTTGTTTGGAGCTAATAAAGAGAACTCGCAGGATACACTCCAAGGTTTAACTGCTGCTGGTTCATTAGCGGATGAAGCGGCTTTATTTCCTAAATCATTTATAGATCAAATGATTGGGCGTTGTTCTGTTGATGGTGCAAAGATATTTATGAACTGTAACCCAGGCTCTCCATATCACTTTGTAAAAACAGAGCTTATCGATAAGAAAAAAGAGAAGTTGGTTTGCCATTTAAAATTCACAATGGATGACAACTTATCTCTTTCTGAGAAAGTGAAAGACCGCTTTAAACGTATGTTTAGTGGTGTGTTCTATCAACGCTATATATTAGGTTTATGGGTAATGGCGGAAGGTTTAATATATAGTATGTTTAATGAAGATGAACATGTTGTTCCATCGTATCCAAGGAAATATGAGCAGTATTATATCTCCTGCGATTACGGTACCCAAAACCCGATGGCATTTGGCTTATGGGGCTTATCTGGTGGCATTTGGTACAAGGTGAAGGAATACCATCATGACGCTCGCAAGAAGAATTTACAAAAGTCAGATGAACAATATTATGAGGATTTAGTTGAGTTTGCAAATGGTCTAACCAAGCGTATTATCGTAGACCCGTCCGCAAGCTCATTTATTATTTTACTGAAACAAAAAGGTTGGAAAGTAAAGAAAGCAAAGAACGATGTATTAGATGGAATACGTAATGTAGCAACTGCATTGACAACTGAATTAATTAAATTCTGCGATTGTTGTAAAGAAACGCTGCGTGAGTTCTCTTCTTATGTATGGGATGAGAAAGCAATGGAGCGTGGTGAAGACAAACCAATTAAGCAGAATGACCATCAAATGGATGCTGATCGCTATTTTGTAAATACCGTAATTATGTCTAATAACAAAGCAAGAGCTGTTAAATCAATCTATTAAGGAGGTGAGACGATGTTTGAACACTACATTCCGTTACTGGATGAAAACAATAGGGAGCCTACACCAAAACTGCTCAAAAAGATTATTGATGAGTTTGAGCCTATGAAACAACGCATGATTAATAGGTACGAACGATACAAAGCAAGTGAGAAAGGCGTACCTATCTTTACTCGTGAGTTTAAAGGTGATGGAAATAAGGATAAGGTAAATAATAAGCTAAACAATGACTTCTTTTCTGAAATTATCGATACGAAGATTGGCTATATGTTTGGATTACCTATTTCATATAGCTTAGATCATGAAGATGAAGAAGTGTTAAAACGAATCCAGGACTTCTTAAAAGCGAATCATACTGAAGATGCTGATGCGGAAACAGGTAAGTTTGCTTCTATTTGTGGATATGGGGCGAGACTGCTTTACCATGACAAAGAAGGTATTGAAAAGGTTATGAATATCAAACCTTATGAAGCTATTTTTCTTACTAATTCAAGCATTGCAGAGCCTAAATACGCTATTCGCTGCTACCCAATCAAAGTAATTGATGGTGACGATTTTAAAGATGGATACAAGGTGGAATTTTATAACGAAACTCATATCATTGAGTACACTGGTGAAGGTTTAGATAAGCTGCAAGAAACAAATCGAATCCCTAATTTATACAAAGGTGTGCCACTTATCGGATTTCCTAACAATGAGGAATTACAAGGTGATGTAGATAAAGCCATCGCACTAATCGAAGGGTACGACAGAGCTTTTTCGGATGTTAATAGCGAAATAGAACAGTTTCGTTTGGCTTATATGATTTTTAAAGGTGTTGATATAGATGATGACACTATCGAGAAACTAAAGCAAACTGGCGCGCTTGATGTAGGTGAAAATGGTGAAGCTTCTTTCTTGACTAAGGATCTCAACGACAACATATTAGAACATCATCTCGACAGATTAGAGAAGAACATTTGCCGTTTTACAAAGCATGTTAATCTTACTGATGAATCATTCGGTTCTAACCTTACTGGTGTTGCTATTCGTTATAAGCTATTAGCTTTAGAAACGAAATCGGGGACACTGGAAGTAAAGTTCACTAAGTCGCTGCGCCAACAATTTAAACTGTTATTTGGTGCTTGGAATTTACGCTCAAATAAAGAAGAATTAGACTACCTTTGTATGACGTTCCAGTTCACGCGAAACCTTCCTGTTAATTTATCTGATGAAGCAGATGTACAGGGAAAATTACAAGGTTTAATAAGTGAAGAGACACGTTTATCTTTATTCTCTGCTGTTCATGACCCGAAGGCAGAATTACAAAAGATGAAAGAAGAAGAGGTTGATTCTATTGATTTAGACACCGTACATAGAGGCGGTGAAGATGATGGAGTGGGACAAGAAACAGAAACACCTCCAAAAGATAGAGGACGAACTGGAAAAGGCGATTCTCTACCTGTATAAAGATGCTTTAGAAGAAGTCAGAGGAATACTGGCTTTTTATTATGCCAAATATGCGGTAAATGAGCGGCTAAACATGCAGGAAATGCGCCGATTTAATCGATATAAGAACCTGCAAAGCGAACTGCAACAAGTTATTAATGAAATAACATATGAGAAAAAGAAAACTCTCAACGAAAAACTCTCCACTCAGTATGGGGAGTCTTTTTATTATACGAGTTATCTTATTGAGCAAGAAGTAAGTGTAACCCTTTCATATGGTCTTCTGGACCCAAACATCATTAAGCGCGCGGTACAAATGCCAATCGATAAAATGACACTCAATCAAAGATTAAGTACACATCGAGTACAGCTAGTTAACCGAATACGCAGAGAATTATCTATTGGTCTTAGAAAAGGAGAAGAATATGCAGTAATGGCTAATCGGATTAAGCCTGTATTAGATGGTGATGCGAAGAAAGCAATGATGGTTGCATGGACAGAAAGTGCTAGGGTGCAAAACATAGGTACTTATGACAGTTCCTCTCATGCTTTCGATGAAGGCGTATCAATGGAGAAGTTTTGGATTTCTACATTAGATAAACGTACACGTCCTTCTCACCAAGCTGCAGATCATCAAAAAGTACCGTTTAAAGGGGTATTTAAAGTCGGTGGTTATAGCTGCAAATATCCACATGATAGTAATTTGCCAGCTAAAGAGGTTGTACGCTGCCGCTGTACTTTTATTACCGAAGTAGCGGAAGTTAGCCCATTTATTGAGAGGAGGGCTAGAAACCCGACAACAGGCAGGAATGAAGTCATTACTGGAGTTAGTTATGAAGAGTGGAAAGACTCTCTCAAATAAAAATAAAACACTTGAGGGCTTATAGATTACGAACTAAACAGGGCGTATTCATAGGAACTCAAAGGAGGAAAAATTATGAAACAATATTTAGTTAAAGATTTGCCAGTAAAGTTTGTTAAAGAAACAATAAAAGCGCCATTACGATTGAAAGGTATGCAATTCTTCTCTGATTCTAATACACCACCAGCAGAAGATACACCACCGACTGAACAAACGCCACCTGCGGATGATAAAGAGGAGGCGCCAATTGACGGACAGAAAGAGCCGAAATTAGATGATGCAACAAAAACATTTATTGAGAAAATGGTGCAATCAGCAGAAGATAGAGTTCGTTCGAAATATTCGAAAGAACTTAATGCAACCAAGAAGGAACTAGAAAACTACAAAACCGCTTCTATGACCGCTCAAGAAAAAGCTGAGTATGAGATGAAGCAACTTCAGGAACAGCTAGAAGAGCGAGAAAGAATACTTCATCAGAAAGAAATGCAAAGTGCGGCTGCAGATGGATTATCAGCGATTGGATTAGATCTTAAGTTTGTAGATTTTGTTATCGGTTCAGATGTGGAGGATACAAAATCTAGAGTATCAAAATTTAATGATTTGTTCTCTTCGGCGTTAGAAGCAAAAGTAGTTGAAAGATTTAAAGCTGCGGGCCGAGAAATTCATGTTAGTGGCGGAACTGGGACTGGATTTACAAGAGAACAAGTAAATTCAATGAGTCAGGATGAAATTAATGCGAACTGGGCACAAATTCAGAAAGATATGCGCAGTTGGGGTAAGTAATAATAGAAAAGTTAAGTAGTATAGTTAAAAAAATTATAAAACGAACAAAAGAGATTGCTATTTTAGTGGTTTCTTTTGTCATGGAAAAACATTAAGGAGGAATTAATATATGTCAGTAGCAACTTTTATTCCAACAATTTGGGAAGCTCGTTTAATGGCGAATTTCCACAAGCGTTCTATCGCGGATTTAATCACAACAAAGCCAGCAAAAATTGAAGGTAACAAAATTATTTTTAACCGTGTCGGTGCAGTAAATGTAAAAGACTATTCTGGTTCTGTTGAATGGGATGACACAAACCCTTCTAAAGTAGAAATCAATATGGATCAGAAAAAGTATTTTGCGTTCAAAGTAGATGATGTAGACGCTGTGCAAGCAGCAGGAGACTTAATTGACCCACATACACAAGAGGCAGGTTCAGTACTTCAAGAAACTGTCGATACTTTTACATTAGGACTTTACACTGGTGCCCATAAAGATAATGTAATCGGTACAGATTCCGCAGCAATCGAATTATCACCTAAGAATGCATACGACTACATTGTTGATCTCAATACAAAGTTAAACGTGAAAAAAGTACCTAAAACTGAACGTTTCACAATCATCAATTCTCAACTTCTCGGGTTACTATCTAAAGATGACCGTTTTACAAAGCAACCTGTCATTTTAGAAAACGGCGTTGTAGAAGGACAAATAATCAATGGTTCACAAATCGTTGTATCAGAAGAGATTCACAATACATCCGGTAAATATAAAATTCTTGCTCTTCATAAGTCAGGTATCGGTCATGGTAAACAGTTAAATGAAACAGAAGCGCAACGCCTTCAAAATTCATTTGCAGATGGCGTTCGTGGTCTTATGGTTTATGGGGCTGGTGTGCTTCGCCCAGAAGCGTTAGCAGTACTTACAGCTACAATCGCACCAACTACACCAGAAAAACCAGAGGGACAGGCGTAAGCCTTTCCTCTTTCTTTTGAAAGGAGAGATAGTATGCCTTGGTTTTTGAACACACAAACAGATGTTAAATGGGAAGTGACGGATGCAGATCATGTAAAGCGCTGCAAGAATGACCCTATATACGAAGAAGTAGACGAACCAAAACAAGAAGTTGTTAAAAAGAAAAGACAAACACCTGCAAAGCCGAGTGAGTAAATGGATATGAAAGCAGAAATTCTAAAACGTGTAAAACTGCAAATACCTAATATAAGTGATGAAAACTTATTAATAAGCATTGAAGATACAATGTTAATGGTCGCTGAATACACGAATAGAACTATTCCTGAATTTCCTCCTGCTTATCCTGGTATTATTGCTAAAATGGTGGTTCATCAATATAAGGATCAGGAAAGAGAAGGTAAGAAAAGCGAATCGTTAGGTAACTATTCTGTTACTTATGACGATGTGGGAGATTATCCGGCAAGTATTACGAAAGGACTGAAAGTGAGGTTGCGTGTCTTATGATTCAATCCATGATACGTAAGTTTGGCAAAGAAGCTACAGTACTTCGTAATGCTGGTTCTGATGATGGCCCATATCCAACAGAAGAATGGGGACAAATTAACACTGTAAAAGGTGTACTAGATGCTATACAAGGAACAAAGGACGCTCGCAATAAGAAGGTAGAAGAGAAGAGTACACATTTCTTTTACTGCTTACCATTCGATGTAACGATTCAAGACAGATTAGTCATTGATAAGAAGGTATACAGTGTTACTTATCCTGGTGATCCAATGAATGCAGGTAGATTTTTTCAAATAGAATTGGGGATGTTGCCTTATGAGCATGAAATTTCAATCGAATAGAGCTCAAGTGATGGCGAAACATATGAGAGCTAAGAAAGCAGCTCATGCCGCTATTGGTCAATTTGTTAGTTCTAAGGCTAGGCTATTATCTCCCGTAGATACTAGTAATCTAAGAAACAGTATTAGTTCTAAAGCGGAACTAGAAAAGGTTGTTATCGGAACTTCTGCTGATTATGGGATTTATGTAGAAAAAGGGACAGGGATTTTTGCCGAGGACAATAACGGACGCCAAACTCCATGGATGTACCGTGACCCTAAAACAGGGAAAATGGTTAAAACTCAAGGGCAACGACCACAACCATTTCTTAGACCAGCAGCAGAGAATAACAAACCGCAAATTATACAGGTAGGAACAAGTACCTATTCGTCATTAATGAGGTAGATACCATGAATGACTTTATAAATGTATTACACAGTGAATTGAAAAAGACTCATAAGGAATCGTATTATGAGATTGCAAAAACAACCGCTGTAATGCCTTATCTGGTGTATACAGTTAACGATGATAAAGAACCTTGGGGAAGAAAGAATATCATGATTACAATTGATATCTATGGCACTTCTGCTCATCTTAGTAAAATAGATGAACTAATTATGAAATTAGAAAGTAATCTTCATAGAAAGAGATTAAGCAGCGCTGGATTTGGTGCTGCTATTTCTTATCTTTCGAGTCAGAAAGTACCTGATCCAGACCCGAATATCAGACGTAAAGAAGTACGATTCATTTTACGAACTTATTTTAAATAATAGAAAGGGTTGATTATATGGCAGCTCCACAACCAAAACCTGAGAATGTCCTCTTCGGAGACTGGGGCGCATTCTTTTTTAATTACGGAGAAACTGATGAACTAGCTGTAGGAGCTACGCAAGGCGGCGGTTCATTCAAATACGAACCTGAATTCAAAGAAATTGAATATGATGGTTCTCCTGGTGACACTATGGGGATGAAACGTATTACTAAATCTAAAACGCAATTAGCTTTTAAAACACTTGAATTTATTGACAAGAACAAAGTGAAAAATTTTATTGCTGGTCTTAAAGTGTCTGAGGAATCAGTCACGAAAGATGGAAAGACTATCAAATATGATGTTATTGAGCCAACTGAAAAACTAACTAACGATAGTTATTTGAAAAATGTGGCTTGGGTTGGCGAAACTTTAGGTGGAGATATAGTGGAAGTTATTGTGTATAACGCTCTATCCGATGGCTCGTTAGAATTAGGATTTGAGAATGAAAGTGAAGTAGTACCAGAAGTTACATTCACTGGACATCGGAATCCATCAGATATTCGAAAAGTACCTTGGAAAATGCGTATTTTAACTGCAACGGAAGCAGCTAAATTAATACCGGCAGGTTAAAGAGTAGGGAAAACCCCTGCTCTTTTTATTTTAAGGAGGAATGAATATGGCAGTAACAGTTCAAGGAAAAGAATATGTAGTAAGAGGTATTAAAACAAGAGATATCCCACGGTTATCACGAATCGTGAAGAAAATGGATATCAAACCCGACTTCAAAATGCTGGATGAGTTAAAAAACTTAGGACTACAGCAAAAGGCATTAGGTATCAATTTATTTATAGAAGTTTTCGCTGGATTAGGTGAAGCAGAAGAAGATGTATATCAACTATTGTCCGATTTATCTAGTGTTGAAGTAGATGTAATTAAAGATTTAGATTTAGGCGATTTATATGAAATCGTAATGGAGATTAAAAGAGTTGATACAAGCTTTGCACCAGTTTTTTCGAAACTCGTTGGATTAACGAAATAGATTTTCACGACACGTTTGCAAGCCGATATGGAGATGTAGAGTACGTTATGAACCTTCCTATAGCAATAGGTATGGAGATGTTCAAAAAAGCCAAAGAGAAAGAAATGGAACGTCTTTTATGGGAAGAATGGTGCGCTTTACAACCGTATTGCGAGGAAACATTCCCTGCTTTCAAACATAAACGTATGAATCCAACGAGTGAACAAGTGAAAAAGTATAACGATTCGATAGAGCAACCACAGAAAAAGAAACTCACAAAAGAAGAAGTGTTTGCTCGTGTTGCTAAAATCCGCGGAAAGGCGGGTGAATAAATGGAACTGTTTCGTATGTTTGGTTCAATATTCTTGCGTGATGATGAATTACGAAGGGGATTGAACCGAGCGGAACAACAAGGTCAGCGTACCACTGGAATTTTAAATAGAGGATTTAGCCGAATGGGACAAGCAGCTGGAGTTATGGGTGCTTCTGTTGGTTCCTCTGCTTTGGCTATTGGAGGCATGGCAGGAATAGCGGTAGGGGCTGGTGCTGCTCTAGCAGGTATCGTATCAGCTGGGGCAGGTTTTGAAAAAACAATGTCAGCAGTGCAAGCTGTAACTGGCGCATCTGGTGAGGACATGAAAAAAATGTCTGAACTAGCTAAAAAAATGGGTTCGGAAACAAAATTCAGTGCATCTCAAGCGGCAGAAGGGATGCAATACCTTGGTATGGCGGGGTTTAAAACGAACGAAATCATGGAAGCTATGCCGGGTATGCTGTCATTAGCTGCAGCTGGTCAGTTAGATTTAGGTACAGCTGCTGATATTACATCAAATATCATGTCGGGATTTGGATTGAAAGCTGATCAAGCAACTCACTCTGCTGATGTATTAGCAAAAGCTGCTTCTAGTTCTAATACAAACGTAGAACAAATGGGTGAAGCGATGAAGTATGCTGCTGGTTCAGCTTCAACTGTTGGTTTTACGATGGAAGAAACATCTGCTGCAATGATGGCAATGGCGAATGCTGGATTACAAGGATCTGTTGCAGGGCAAGCGTGGGGAACTTCATTAAACCGCTTAGCTAAGCCAACAAAAGAGATGAAGAAAGTTATGGGTGAATTGAATTTAGAATTCTTTGATTTACAAGGGAAAATTAAACCATTGCCACAACTTGTTAGTGAATTAGAACAGAAGACAGCAGGGATGACGAATCAACAGAAAGCGGCGACATTATCGACACTATTTGGTGCAGAAGCATTTAAAAACTGGGCTGCATTAATGAAAGTTGGCGGTGAAGAGTTAGGAAGGATGACAGATGGACTCGTTTATGCCGATGGCGCCGCTAAAAAAATGGCAGACACAATGTCAAACAACCTTTCTGGTAAATGGGATGAATTTAAATCTAAATTAGAAGGCTTAGGTATTACGATATTCACCATTATTGCTCCTGCCTTATATGCAATTCTTCAAAGTGCTATAAATGCGGTAAAAGGAATAGATATGTTCATTCAATCTATCATTCCACTAGACTCGTACACTGAAGGAGTAAAGAGGATAGCTCAAGCATTACAAGCTATGTGGCAAGCAGCAGCAGGCGATAGGAATGCCATGGTGGAAGGTTACGATATTCTTACTAAATTAGGTTTCTCTGCTGATGCAATTCAAACAATACAGAGCATCACTGAAGCTGTACGATTTGGTGTAGAAACCATGAAAGGTCTTGTTTCTGGCGATTGGGGATCTGCTTATAATCTGCTAGAAAAATTAGGATTCTCTCCAGAAAAAATAGCTGATATACAGATGTTTGTTCAAGAGGTACAACTACAGATAAGTAATTTCATAATGAATGTACAAAATTTAATCTCAGCTGCAGCCCCTATAATTATGGGAATAATCGGGGCTACTTGGGATTTTATTAAAGGTGTATTCAATACAATAGCTCCTTACTTGATGCCTTTGCTGACGGATGTCCTTAACTTTGTAAATGGGATTATAGCGCAAATCACCTCATTTTGGAAAGAAAACGGAGATCAAATTGTTCAAGCTGTAAAAAATGCCTTTTCAATCATTCAATCTATTATAGCTTTTGTAATGCCAGCTGTAATGATGATTGTAAAATCCGCTTGGGATGCTATTAAAGATATTATCCAAGGTGGAGTTAACATCATCATGGGTATTATTAAATTCTTTGCTGCACTACTGACAGGTGATTTTCGCGGCATGTGGGATGCAGCGAAACAAATTTTTAGTGGAGCTATCCAATTAATTTGGGGGCTTATTAATTTATCGTTTGTAACTAAGATCTTAGGAGCAGCTAAGGGGTTGGCGATGTCATTCGGCTCAGCAATTAAGGGAATGTGGTCTACTGTTGTTGGATATTTCAAGACATTTATCAAGGAACCAATCGCTTCTGTAGTTCGTATGGCAATTGATATAGGTGAAGCTGCTATGAAAATCAAAGACAAACTGATTAATCCTATTAAAGAAGCTTGGAGTGGAATTATGGGATGGATTGATAAAATTAAAAACGGTGTAGCAAATATGTTTAGTGGTATTCACATTCCTGTCCCGAAAATTAGTGTAAATGGATCACTAAATCCTGTTAATTGGGCAAGTGAAGGTTTACCATCTTTCAGTGTTAAGTGGGCTGCAAACGGCGCTTTAATTAAGCCTGGTAACCCAACATTGATTGGTGTTGGTGATGCTCAAGGATATGACGAAACAGTTCTTCCTTTACGCAAACAAACCTTTGATGCAATTGCTAATGGAATAATGGGGTCACTACCATTAGCACAACAAGTAGGGGCACAACAATATGCATCACAAGGTCCAACTATTTTGCAAGTTAATTTAAACGGAAGAGAAATAGCAAGGGAAATATACACAGATGTTAATGAGTTTCAAGAACAAGAAAAAGAAAGACGTAAAGTATTTTAGGTAGGTGATGATATGACCGGAATTAGTTTCTTTAGTTTTAACGGGAAAAGGAATCCAAATGTAATTCCATTGCAGGGTAAAAAACGCCCTGCATGGTCTCCTTTGGAACGTACATTTCTTGAAGTCCCTCACTATCCAGGAGGCCGTTTGATAAGAACGCAAACGAAAATGAGAAAAATAATTGTACCAGTTTCATTGTTATATGAATCTATGGAAGAAGCAGAAAAATTAAAAGAAGAGATAGCTGATTGGCTTATTACGGATCAACCTCAGGAACTTGTTTTTGATGACGAAAAAGATCGTACGTACTTAGCTGTTATTGATGAGGCATTTGACCCAGAACAATTAGTAAATTTAGGAGAAGGAGTACTTACTTTCATTTGTCCGATGCCTTATAAATTGGGAAAAGTACAAACTTATCCATTTGTACAAGATTGGTCTACTGAAATTACTTCTTATTTTACGAATAAAGGAAGCGTAGAAGCTCTACCAACAATTGAAATGATTGTGAAAAAACCAAGTACCTTTTTAGATGTATGGTTTGGAGAGTATCCCCATAATCGTGATTACTTTAGAATAGGCTACCCTCTGACTGTGGAAGAAACCATAGTACAGGAGCGTGAAAGGGTCATGTGGGATGAAATGGCTACTCCTATAGGATGGACACCTGTTACTGGACGATTCGAGGAGATGAAAGGAACAGGTAGTTTTAAATCAAGAGATGGCCATGCACTATATTGTGAAGATTACGGAAAAGAGACAGGATTCTACGGTGCCATAGCCAAGAAAAACATTCCGGACGGACCATTACAAGATTTTGAAATGGAGGCATGGGTGACTTTAAAGTCCAAAAACATAGGTGAAATGGGACGTGTTGAAGTGCTTCTTTTAGATGAGACGAGTAATGTGGTATCCCGTATCAATATTAATGATCTATATGCGACTGCTGAAATTACAAGGGCGCATATGACAATTGGAAATAGCGGAACACCCAATAGTTTTCGAAAACTAGTTGATACAAGTGGATTTTATTCGACTACATTTAATCAATTCCGAGGTCGTGTACGTATTGCTAGGCGGGGTAAGGTGTGGTCTGTATATGTAGCTAAGTTTATAGATGGTACAGAAAAAGATGGTGCTTCACTAGTAGAACGTTGGATTGATGAAACAGGAAATCCGATGACTGAGCGTAAAATTGCACAAGTTATGATTGCGATTTGTAAGTGGGATAATCACCAGCCTATTAACGAAATACAAATTGATGATTTAAAGATTTGGAAGGTAAACAAAGTTCCGTCTAATACACAACCATATATCTTCGATACTGGAGATAAGATTGTTATCGATACTGAGAAAAGTCTTGTCACAATCAACGGAAAGAATGCAATCAATATAAAAGAAATATTTAGTAATTTTCCTATCATAATACGTGGTGAAAATCGTATCGATATAATGCCGCCTGATGTTAATGCAACAATCAGTTATAGGGAGAGATATAGATGAGAACACCAAGCGGAATCCTTCATGTCGTCGATTTTAAAACAAATCAAATCGTATCAGCTATCCAACCACATGACTATTGGGACGATAAGCGTCATTGGGAAATTAAAAATAATATAGATACATTAGAATTTAAAACATTCGATGGGACATCACATGCAATTGTTTTACAACAACAGAATTTAATTGTTAAAGAAGTTCGTGAGGGGCGACTGGTGCCCTATGTGATTAACAATGAGGTCGAAAGAGATTCTAGTGATAGGTCGATTACAGTGAACGCTTCTGGCGCTTGGGTCCACATAGCAAAAGATGGTTATATTATGCCGCAGCGTATAGAAAGTAAAACTGTTAATGAATTTATCGATATGGCTCTTGTCGGTATGAAATGGAAGCGCGGTATAACTGAATACGCTGGATTTCATACCATGACTATCGACGAAATTATAGATCCTCTTACCTTCTTGAAGAAAATTGCTTCATTATTCGATTTAGAGATTCAATATCGTGTAGAGGTTGTAGGTTCGCAAATCACTGGTTGGTACGTTGATATGATAAGAAAACGCGGTAGGGAAACCGGTAAAGAAGTTGTTTTGGGTAAAGATTTAGTTGGTGTAAGGCGTATTGAACATTCAAGGAATATTTGCACAGCCCTAATAGGTTTCGTAAAAGGTGAAGGCGATAACATTATTACGGTAGAAAAAATTAACAAGGGACTCCCTTATATTACAGATAGCGATGCATTCCAGCGATGGAGTGAGAATGGAATGCATAAATTTGGTTTTTATACACCAGAAACAGAAAATCAAAATATGTCTCCAGAGCGTCTTATGACACTTATGAAAACTGAATTTAAAAAACGTGTTGATACTTCCGTTTCTTATGAAGTTGAAGCACAATCAATCGGCCGTGTGTTTGGAATGTCCCATGAATTAATCAATGAGGGTGATACGATTCGAATTAAAGATACTGGATTTACACCAAAGTTGTACTTAGAAGCTCGTGTTATAGCTGGTGATGAATCATTTACTGATCCTACACAAGATAAATATGTGTTTGGTGACTATCGTGAGATTGTTGATCCAAATGAGGAATTAAGAAAGATTTATAACCGTATCCTCAGTTCATTAGGCAATAAACAAGATATGATAGATCAGTTAGATAAATTAGTGAAAGATGCTAATGAAACCGCTAGTAATGCAAAGAAGGAGTCAGAAGCAGCAAAAACACTAGCTGAAAAAGTACAGGAGAATATTAAAAATAATACTGTTGAAATTATAGAAGCAAAGAATCCTCCCGCAACAGGGCTTATAGACAGAAAAACATTATGGTTAGATATTTCAAATGGTAAGCCTGGTATTTTAAAACTCTGGAAAGATAGTATTTGGGAGCCTGTTGTACCTGATATTGAATCAGTAAAACATGAGGTTTTTGGTCAATTTAATGAAGTGAACGAAACTCTTCAAGGCTTTTCACGTACCATTGTTGATTTGAGAAACGATCAGGGTACCATTGATAAAAAAGTTACATCAATAGAACAAACAGCAACTGGATTATCTTCTACTGTAAGTAATCTAAACAATGTAGTATCAGATCAAGGTAAAAAACTTACTGAAGCAAATACAAAACTCGAACAACAGGCAACCGCAATCGGTGCCAAAGTTGAGCTTAAACAAGTAGAAGATTATGTTGCTGGGTTTAAGATACCAGAGTTGAAGCAAACAGTTAATCAGAATAAACAAGATTTATTAGGTGAATTAGCCAACAAGCTTGCAACTGAGCAATTTAATCAAAAAATGACTCTAATCGATAACCGCTTTACTATCAACGAACAGGGAATCAATGCAGCAGCAAAAAAGACAGAAGTATATACAAAGACG
>NZ_NWUW01000047.1 GCF_002746455.1 Bacillus fungorum
CACCAGCTTCTTTCGTACATAAGAAGTCTGAATGGATTGAAAGGTATAATGTTGTATATCGTTTTGTATGCTTTACCCCTTTTTGCATTTTGCAAATTTTGAATAGGGGATTCCCCGTACATGGTAACGCAGTTGTTAATTCCTCGATAACCGCACGGATCTGATGCGGATATTTTTTATGTAAGAAACGATACATCCCGCCAAAGTGAGTTTTGTTTCCTCTTTCGTCCTGCTTGTCCAATGAACGCTTTAATGTTATTTCTGTATGTTGCTGCATGGCGATGTCTAAGAATAATTTCTTAGCCGCTACAGATAGCTTAAAGAAAGCCTTTGTAAATACAACAGGACTAATATATACATATGGATTTGCTTTTTCTGTTTCCTCATTCATAAAATGAGTCAGCTTGATTGTATATCGGCCATCTACTCCGTTTTCAATGGAGATAATGTTATGTAAGTTTAATTTCTTTAATGCAATATAGAATTGAGAGTGTTGGATATAAGCAAATTCTTCTTTGTATTGCTTGTAATCTTCCCACATCATATGTATTGTTACATTTGGAATGACACCATTAGTAAAGCATTTCTTATGTAGATATAAGAAAACTTCGAGATCAGCATTCGTAATGCCGTATAATTTATGTTTTCTTCCCGTTTTTTCTGCAAGTGTAGACATCGCCCGACGTGAAAAAGATGGTTTGGCTTTTTCGACAAAACCTTCTACATCCGCAATACGCTCTTCGTATGTCATGTGTTGTAGAATATCTTCTAAATATGTATCTTTATAGCTGTAGTATTTCTCTTCAAATGTTTCCACAAACCTTTGCCAAGATTTTAGTGTTACTAACACAGCATTGGTTGTTTCCCCATTTAAGCTACGTTGATTTCGTATTACAAATGATTTTCCCATCTTTTTCACCTCCGTTCTACAAATTCAGAAATATATGCCAAAAGACTATAAAATATACCAATTATGATTATAGCAAAACGAAAAATGCTGAAAGGTGGTCCTTTAAGAAGAAAATTAGCAACTTGCAACAGCCTCTAAAGCCAAGTGTGTCAAGGGATTGGAGAATTCTATTAATTTTTTTTGTGTTAAGGATACCGCAAACGTGTTGCAAGTTGGTTGATATGTATAAAAGTAAGTGGAAAGGTACCTAATACCTTGGTATATAAAGGATTATATTAAAATCTGTAGGGAAGTTAGGGAAAGGATACCGCAAACGTGTTGCAAGTTGGTGAACGCAATCATTTACATTGAAATGTAATGATTATCCTTGATATAAAAGGAATTGTTGGTATTTGTAGATTGAAATTAGGGAAAGGATACCGCAAACAGTGTTGCATCTTGTGAGAGAAATAAGGGCATGCATACCGCAAACGTGTTGCAAGTTGGTTGATATGTATAAAAGTAAGTGGAAAAGTACCTAAACTCTTGGTATATAAAGGATTAGAGTGAAAATGGTAGGGAAGTTAGGGAAAGGATACCGCAAACATGTTGCATTTCATGTATGTAACTTATTCAAAATATGAGAAAAATAGCTTAAAAACTTTAAAATGACATGATTTTTTTAAAATTACTTGGTTGAGAAATAAATTATACTGTTGCAAGTTGAAAGAAATAGGGAAAGGATACCGCAAACGTGTTGCAAGTTGAGGAGTTTAAGGCAAACAAAGCGCAAAGGAATGTAAGTAAGGAGAGATAGGTAAGAGAAAGAGCAACCTGTTGCAAGTTAAAGAGTTAAGGCAAACAAAGCGCAAAAGGAATGCAAGTAAAGAAGAATAGGTAAAAGAAAGAGCGACCGTGTTGCAAGTTGAGGAATTTAAGGTAAACAAAGCGCAAAAGGAATGCAAGTAAGGAGAGATAGGTAAGAGAAAGAGCAACCTGTTGCAAGTTGAGGAATTTAAGGCAAACAAAGCGCAAAAGGAATGTAAGTAAGGAGAGATAGGTAAGAGAAAGAGCAACCTGTTGCAAGTTAAAGAGTTAAGGCAAACAAAGCGCAAAAGGAATGCAAGTAAAGAAGAATAGGTAAAAGAAAGAGCGACCGTGTTGCAAGTTGAGGAATTTAAGGTAAACAAAGCGCAAAAGGAATGCAAGTAAGGAGAGATAGGTAAGAGAAAGAGCAACCTGTTGCAAGTTGAGGAATTTAAGGCAAACAAAGCGCAAAAGGAATGTAAGTAAGGAGAGATAGGTAAGAGAAAGAGCAACCTGTTGCAAGTTGAGGAATTTAAGGCAAACAAAGCGCAAAAGGAATGTAAGTAAGTAGAAATAGGTAAGAGAAAGAGCAAACGTGTTGCAAGTTAAAGAGTTAAGGAAAGCAAAGCGCAAAGAGTGTGCAAGTTGAAAGAAATAGGTAAGAGAAAGGGCAAACGTGTTGCAAGTTAGAGAGTTAAGGAAAGCAAAGCGCAAAGAGTGTGCAAGTTGAAAGAAATAGGTAAGAGAAAGAGCAAACGTGTTGCAAGTTGAGGATTTAAGGAAAGCAAAGCGCAAAAGGAATGCAAGTAAAGAAAAATAGGTAAAAGAAAGGGCAACCTGTTGCAAGTTAAGGAGTTAAGGAAAGAAAGACGCAAAATCTTGTAAATATCTGTTACAATAAATTAAATATAATGGTAGTAAGAAATCTTATAATGAAAACTACTTTGTTGTGATCCATGGTTTAGGGAGGAATATAAAGTGGATAACTTAATACAAATGTTTCGGGATGCATTACTAATCTCTGAGCCAATTTATAAAAAGAATGAGCTAGTATGGAAGAAGTGGAATGCATACTTTAAAGATGTTGAAAACAACAATAATAAAGTATTAACCTCACCCAATGCTTCTTCATCATTTACTGCATTAGTGTCTTGGTTAGAAAAAAAGCAAGAATCCGGTATTACATTGGTACAAATTTATGCGAAAATTGATTCCTATAAGGAAGAAATATATAAAGAAATTGAAGGGTTCATAGAAAAAGAATTTCAAGATATAGCACCTTCAAGTTCAATAATATTAGAAAATGATCAAAATATAGATAAGACAAACGTAGTAAACCATGAGGATTATTACGAGGTAAATAACTCTGCTGTTTATTATAAACTAAGAGATGGGATTGCAAAAAATCAATTTGAAGAAGATGAGTTAAGTAAGGTTTTACAATATCCTATTGATACAAAATCTTCTAATGGTGTAGCTCAGCTTTCTTCACACAAAGATGAAGATTTAAGACTTACAAATATAGAAGAAGCTGCTCGATGGAATACCCTTGTCGATGATGTAATGAGTAATATGGATGATTTAACGGCAGATTGTTTAGATGCAATTACAATACAATGGATAAACGAAGCAAAATCTCCAGACGAATTCATTGATTTTTCTTATGAGCAAGTTTTAGAGATGTGCAATATTCCAAAAACGGTAGTGAAAAATAAAGAATATTATAGAGCGGAAGATAAAATTAAAATAGCAAAAAGAATTGCGGCTTTAGCCAGTATTTTTATCTATTTAAATGATGATAATGAAGTCGTAGTATTAAATGACCGTGAAGATGAAGGAGAACGACTAGAATTAAAGCGTGAGGTTGTTAAACGATTATTTGTATTAGATTCGGTTGTGTTGTGGAGACATAGTGTTACAAATGAATATATGGGCATTGAATCTTGTCGTATTAAACCAGGAAGCTTTTTAACCAATTATTTATACGGATCAAATAATACAACGGCATTATTGTCTAAAAAAGCACTTGAATACAATAGTTATAGACACAAATATCATAAAAGGTTAATTCGATACTTAACATGGCAGTGGAGAATTAGACAAATGTATTCATCATTGAAAAAGCCATATTCTATAGGAGGGGACAAGGGGTTACTAGCAGTAATGGATATCCCAAAGGATTGGAAGCCGAATCGTATTAGAGAGCAGTTAGAAAATGTTCTAATGGATTTAGAAAATGAAAAAGTAATCTCTCATTGGGAGTATAGTGATCCACTTGATGAACAACAAATTGGAAAACGTAACTGGTTTAAAAATTATTATGCAAACTTAGGAATAACGATTTTACCACCTGAGGAAATGCTACAATCAATGGATAGGGTAATTGAAAAGAAAAGTATAGAAGAACCTCAAGAACAATTATCTGAAGTAACAGTTGTTAAAGAGGTAATGAAGACTGTGGAATCAGTTGAACAAATAGAGAAGAAGATCCGTGACCAAATACTGAAAGTACACAATGAAAAAAAAGTAAGCATACGTGAAATAGCCGATGAAATTAGTATTTCTCCGTCTACATTATCTAGGTTTTGTAATTATAAAACAAAACGTTTATCTAAAAAGGCATTAGAAAAGCTAACGAAATGGTGTGAAAGACAAGAAATATTAGAAAAGATGTAATATAGACTAAATATTTCTTTTAATAATAGTCCAATTAAAGATACACATACATTATGTATGTGTATTTTACTTATTACCAATTGTAAGAGGCAAAATTTCTTTTATTAAAAGTAATTTTGGAGGGCGAAGGTCCTACTGGAAAATCAAAATAGTTATGCTGTTTAATCCACTACAATTAAATTTCTTGTCTTATCGATATGGTTCAGTAACATACGATACTCTTCTTCATACATAGTTATACGTTGTAGAAGAGATTGATTCTCTGCTTCTAAATTTTCAATTTGGTTTTGTAAATTTGTCAATTCATCCGCTTCTTTATAATTTTGTAAAAAGAGAATAATATCATCTAATGTCATAGACAAAGAGTTTGTTTTTTTTTCTGGTTGGGAGAGAGGAATGTTGTTTCCCTCTTTTCGGTTTTGTTTTGCTTGTTGTATTTCTTCTTCGTATTGTTTTCTCACATATGAATTCCAACGAAATCCACAAGCTGCGGGTGTTCTAGCTAGTAGTTTTGCTACTTCTTTGAATGCAGCTAACTGTGTTCCACCGTTACGCATATACTGAAGTACTGTTGATGCGAGAAGTAAATCGTTATCATTAGTCCAAGAATCTTGTCTTGAAATTACCACGTTTTAACCCCCCATATATGTTTTATATTACATATATGCAGTTACTTAAAATGATAGAAGCTCAATCTCTCTTAAAATAATTAGGGTTAAGTTTATAGAAGTATGTATGATTTTCAATGCAAAATTGCATATAAGGTTGACTATTCACTATAGCTGTAACTATAATAGTTACAGCTATACAACTGAATTAATAGATTGGATTGACATGAATTCGTTGTACTAATGATATATAAACAAATATTTAAGAATGAATGGAGTTGAAAATATAGACCTACATATAAAACATTTTTATAGAAAGAAATTAGGTAATATACATTTTTTTATAATTATATATTAATAAAAAGAGGTGCACGTTTTGAAAATTTTTAAGGGAATTCTAGTTTCTTCAATTGCATTAACAGCATTTAATGGAGTGGGCGGACTGCTTCCAAGTGAAAAATCAGAAGTTGCCTACGCAGCTACTTACAAGTATTCAAATAAGCAATTGAATTCTATTGTACATAAGCAAGTTACTAAACAATTAATTTTGAAATTTAAAAATGAAGCGAATTTACCATATCAGGATGGAATAGAAAAATTCATTAAAGAGGAAAAACAAGATCCTGAATTAATTGGAATTTTAGCTGAATATCCAAATGTAACTATAAATCGACTTTTTAATTCTTTAAATCCTAAAGAAATTAAAAATCTAGGTAAAGAAATAAAAGATTCTGATCATATTTCTTCTAATTTGCTAAACTATTATATTGTAGAAACTAAAGATGATATTGATGTACAAGCATTACTTACAAAAATTGAAAAATCATCTCTTGTTGAAACGGCGTATTTACAGGAAGAAGAGGCACCACCAGAAGAGCGTTTGCCAAATTTATCTGTTAATCCATATGATGAGCCTAGACTTACAAGACAAGGTTACCTTGAACCAGCACCATTAGGAATTAATGCACCTTATGCCTGGAGCATAAAAGGTGGAGATGGAAAAGGAACTACTTTCGTAGATATGGAGTATGGGTGGTTATTTAGTCATGAGGATTTAGTGAATCAAAAGATTGAATTAATATCCGGACAGAATAGGAGTGAACACCATGATCATGGTACTTCAGTCTTAGGGATTGTTTCGGCAGAAGATAACAACATAGGTGGAATTGGGATTGCACCGAAAGCTAAGGTAAAGGTTGTATCTCAGTTTAGGGATAACGGAAATTATAATACAGCTGATGCTATATTAAGTGCAGTTAACAATATGCAAGCTGGAGATATTCTTTTATTAGAAGCCCAAGCAACTTACGATGGATATGGAGATAAGAATTATTTTCCTGTAGAAGTAAAACCGGATATATTTGATGCAATTCGTCTGGGAACAAATAAGGGAATTATTATTATTGAAGCAGGTTCAAACGGCGGAAATGATTTAGATCAATTTAGAGACCGTAATGGTAAACAAGTTTTAAATCGTAATAGTCCTGATTTTAAAGATTCAGGGGCAATTATGGTTGGGGCAGCTTCTGCAAGGGTTCCTCATAAACGTTCATATTTCTCTAATTACGGTAGTAGAGTGGATGTGTATGGATGGGGGAATGCAGTAGATACTACAGATGCTAAACCAAGTAAATTTATAACAAATCTATATACATCTAGTTTTGCTGGAACATCCAGCGCATCACCTATTATTGCTGGTGCTGCTGCATCAATTCAAGGAATTGCAAAAAATAATCAGGGAAAAGTATATACACCAAGCCAGCTTAGGGACATTTTAAGTGACCCTAGTACTGGAACAAAATCTAACGATCCAAACTCTGATAAAATTGGTGTTTTACCTGACTTAAAAGCCATTTTATCTAAACTTGGTTTTTCGCCAAACTTAGGTAATGATTCTTCCATTGTATTTCCTGAGGAGCAAGAAATAAATAAAGGGAATCAAGGTTCTACTATTACATTCCCAAGGGAAGACACTGCTAATGGTGAAGGGAACTCTAACTTCATTTTCCCAGAATAATTGTAGGGATATCTTCTATTTAATATAAAGGAATTTTATATAAATAGTTGAGTAGAATACTAGTGAGACAGGCTCTTATGTATAATAGCATAAGAGCCTGTCTGTTGTACTTTTAACTATATAAGAGGGAAAGTACTTCTTTAGATATTTACCCTGCTTAACAAAGCATTACAATGGGCATATTGAAAAAAGACACCTCAAAGTGTCTTTTTGTTTTTATATACAAGTCGCGATTTAAGAAGGTTTAATTGGCATATGAATTCAGAAGATGTCTTATTTAATCTATAAAATAATGATGGTGTACATTATCTTTTGATACTCGACTAGCCATATTTGCTCCCTCCATCGAAGAAGCAAGTGACACAATATCTATATCATCTTTAATTTTGTTTTTTTCGATTCCTTCTTTAATAAGAAATTGCACAACGTAATACAACCACAGATAAGGTTAGAAATGAGTACACAACAGAAAATAAAGAAATTCCAGGATATAAGTTAGTAGAGAAACCAAAAAACACAGAAGGTAAGTATGTAGAGGGTACGCAAGAAGTAATCTATGTATATGAAAAGATAGAAGAATTAAAACCAGAGGTAAAAGGTAGTGTAGTAACAAAGTACGTAGATAAGGATGGAAATGAGATAATTCAAGGAATAAGTACAACAGATAAAGTCGAAAATGATTAAAAAAACAGAGTCAAAAGAGATTCCAGGCTACAAGTTGATAGAAAAACTGAAAAATGCCAAAGATAAGTACGTAGAAGAATCGACGGAGGTCATTTACCCATATGCATAAAGCTACTAAATCTTGTGCTCGATACTTACTTGTTCGCTGTATAAACTCAACATTTAGAGCTAGATTCTGTTAAAATTAAATAAAATGTATATGAGAAATTGCAGGTGAAAATCTTTGGATTTAGTTCGAAAATTGACTCGAATTTATGGTTTAGGGCTTTGCTGTGGGTTATGGAGTAAAGATGAAGTAATTCAATGGTGTGATAAATTGATTGAGGCAAGTGACAGTCCGCCATATGAAATAATTGAGATATCCTTAATGACTAAAGCAAAGATAGACGATATTGAAGGGAAGTTATTTGAGTTTAGTAGCACAGTTGATGAAGAACGCATTGTTAAATTAACTCTTTCCGTCATTTATAAAAAACTAAAAGAGCAAGAATTGACGATTGAAGAATCGATAAAATGCACCACCAGACTTTTAGTCAACAGGGGGGTGTTTTGGGAAGCTGGATATTTTGAATTATATAGTCTAGATGATAGCTATAACTTAGCTAAAGATGGTGTTCATTTTGATGTAAGCGAAGTTATTAATACATATATTGAAACGTTAGGCGTTTACAGTAAGTATTTTAGTGAATTTGAAAATCTATATTTTAAAGTAATGAAAAATGAGTGGATTATATAGAAAGAATTGAAGAAACGTTTCTAGAAGATTTAGTAAGTATTTTATAAAGCAGCAAGATAAAAAACTTCTAGTTAATTTAGGAGTTTTTTGTCTTGCTGAAGAGGATAACATGGTAGAAATGGTTATGATATAATAAAATTCAATAATAATTAGGGGGATTAATTAAATGATTTTTCAAAGCATGATTACAGCTATTATAGAAAAATTACAAGAGACGGTAAATCCCTATTGGATAATTGTATTTGGATCTATAGCAGAGAATAGAGAACGGGAAGATAGCGATATTGATATAGCATATTTAAGTGACATAACTTTAGGAAATTATGAACGTTTTTTATTAGCACAGGAGTTAGCTAACATTGTTCATAGAGATGTTGATTTAGTTGATTTATCCGAAGCTTCTACAGTTTTTCAAGCTCAGATTATACATACAGGAAAGACAATATTTTGTTCGGATGAAAAACGTAAGGTTATTTTTGAAATGAAAACCTTAAAAATGTATTCAAAATTGAATGAAGAACGACAGGTAGTATTTGATGATATAAAGAAAAGAGGTTCTATATATGAAGAATGAGGTTATTTTAAATAAAATTGCTACAATAGAGCGTTGTATAAAAAGAATTCAAGATGTGTATGGAAATGACCCTGAAAATTTAGAGGACTTTACAAAACAGGATTCAATAATATTAAACATACAAAGAGCTTGTGAAGCGAGTATTGATTTAGCAATGCATATTGTTGCTGGGAAAAAATTAGGACTACCTCAATCTAGTAGAGAGGCATTTGATTTGTTGGTTGATGCAGATCTACTTAGTACAGAACTGGCAAGTAAGTTAAAAGCAATGGTTGGGTTTCGAAATATTGCTGTTCATGATTATCAAAGTGTAAATTTAGATATTGTTTGTCAAATTATTGAAAAACATCTAAAAGACTTTAAACTATTTACGAAAGAAGTTATGGGAATTCTAGAACTATAAAAGTACAAATTTTAGAACCATGATTACATTGGAAAACATTGTATTGACACTCCCATGGCTAAAGCCACAAGCTGACTAACGTCAGTGGGATTCTTGCTACCAAAGGCGAAGTCTAATTTCTAGTATCGCTGACGTGCAAGATTGCGGTGTGCCATCACCACTCCGTATCCAGTGCATATAGCAGATACGGCACTCGTTCTATTACCAAACGAGTCAGATTGTGAGTTCTCAAATGTGTTTTAGCGTCTTGTGCTTGACGACTCAATACATTTTACGGAGTAGAAGAATTTGTTACTCCAACCTCATATGTATTCTGTTTTCAGAGAACGAGATTGTTTTAGAGACTTTTACTTGTCTATTATGAAAATTATACCATTTCAAATACTTGATGTATAGAACATACCTTCGGTATTTTATCTGTACATCGCATTTGACCTCACTCTCATCCCCCCCTAAAGGGGGTGCTATTGCACCGTAGTGGGCTTTCCCGTTCAGAAAATCTGTAAATGAATAGAAAAATAGTAGCATTATAGTTTTTGAAAATATCTTGATATAAATATATTTTTTTTGTAATATATAGGTATATTGTTAGTTTATTTGATTCCGTTTATTCCCACACCTGATGTGTTGTGGTTGAGTTGTAGAAGTAAGTTTTGTTCTTACTTTAATTTTGAAAGGGCTTCTTTGAGCCGATTAGTGTAAATAGCTTATTTTGCTGTGCACAATTAATCGACTTGAGGAAGCCCTTTTTGTTTTGGGTGAAACAAGTATGAAAATGTATTTCTGTATACAATAACAGATTAAAAAAGGAAATTTATATAAGGGGAGAACCATTACAAATAATTTATTTGTATATAAGGGAATTAGGAGGGGGATATGTTTTTTTTAATGTATGAATAGTTCATTGTACAGTTTTATTAATTAAATAATAATGAAAGATAGGTGGGGATGAGTATGAAATTTAAAACAGAGGAACAATTATTAGCATTTACGGAAGGAATTATTGGGAAGAGTTTTAAAGAAATTGATACAAAAGGACTCTTACAAGGAAATAGTAATGATAAAGGAATACTAGGTAAGGTTGTTGAGACAGGATTTTACGATTATGAATTAAATAATTGTCCTGAGGCAGACTTTGGAGAATTAGGAATTGAGTTGAAAGTTTCTGGTTTTAATAAACTTCGAAATGGATTATGGTCGGCAAAGGAAAGAATTTCTTTAAGCATGATTAATTATAAGAATATTATTCATGAAGAATATGAGTTTAGCAAAGTTGTTTCTAAGAACAAAAAATTGCTAATTATTTGGTACGAATATATGAAAGGTGTTCCGTATGGAGATTTTATTATTCGAGATTTTCAACTCTATGACATGTCGCAAGATGAAGCAATAATTCGAAATGATTTTTACACAATAAAGCAAAAAGTGCTAGAAGGACTTGCTCATAAATTGTCTGAGGGCGATACCGTTATTCTAGGGGCGGCCACAAAAGGACAGAAAGGACAAAAAGCAGAACAGCCTAATTCGGAAATCTCTGCACCTACAAGAGCATTTTCATTAAAAAATTCTTTCTTTCGTGGTGTTTTGAGAAGCCATGTAGAAAGAATGGACAGAGGTGAAAAATCTAATATATTTGTCACACCTGAAGGATACATTTGGAATCAACTAAAACCCTATAAGGGGATGAATCAATTAGATATATTAAATCTTTTTGAGAAGCGTGATCCAGCTAAAAAAATACCTAACAGTATTAGTAAAATGGTATCTAATAGGATAGTAGGTACAGATAAGGAATTACCAGAGAAGCATGAGGTATTCAGTAAATTTAATTTTCTAATTAAAAATATACCAATTCGAGAAGATAACAGTCCTATAGAAAAAGCAACGTTCAGAACCTTGCAACTTGCAGATTTTGAAACTTCTTGGGAAGAGTCTTCCTGGAAAACATTCTTTGAAGAAGTAACTTTCATATATGTAGGTTATCTAGGAGAGAAAGATGGTAAGAAGCTAGGTAATGGTCAAAGGATTCTGGATAAAATTTTTAAGGTTACATTTACTCCTGAAGAAGTGGATGAGTTTGAGAAAACTTATAACATGATAAAGGAGACAATTGAGACAGGGGATATTCGTCAACTTCCAAAAGCTTCACATGATTTAGGAAAGGGGCTTAAATTGGTTGTTTCAACAAAAGGGAGTGGTACAGGGGGCTATGAGAGATTTTTTGATGATACAAGAGAAACATGCTTTATGTTACATAAAGATTTTATTCATCAGAAGTTTAATGAAGCTGTGATTCTAAAGTAGATACGTAAACGATTTACGAATTAAATTACAGAAAAACAATCATATAGAAGTTTCATAGACGACATAAACGTTCTGATTATAAGAGGAGAGAATGGAAGTTTACTGTTAATCAACAAAAAACGTATCAATTGATACGTTTTTTGTTGTTATTCGAGTAAATATGAGGTATGATTTGAAAGGGGAAAGAACTTGAATGCGCATTAGCTTACAAAATAAGGAGACAAAAAAGCACACTAATTTTACAATTGGTGAGATTGAACAGTACATATTAGAGTTTAAAAAATTAATTAAAAATAATCAATTTACGGTTTCTCGAAATGAAAAAAGGAAAGAGAATAGTGAATTTTTAGAGGTTAATAAGATTAACGCTAGTAAAGTGAAAAAGATTCTTCTTAATATAGGAGTACGTGATTTTTGTTATGCAGTTGATAATAAAAATCCAAATTTTGCTCATGAAAAATTGTATATCTTTTGTCCACAATATGAGTTAGATAATTGGGGGCAAAAGAAATCTGTAGACATATATATTAAGATGAATCTAATTGAAAATAAGGACAGGAACAAATACATGATAGTTGTTTCTTTTCATAAAAGGAATAAACCAGTCACTTATCTTTTTAGGTAAAGATAAGTGACTAATGGTTTTAAAATGAGGGAGGATTTTTATGTTGGTTTTATGTGAGTTTTGTCGGGATATGGTAAAGTATTCTACTAAAGATGTTCCAAAAGTGACAGTCATTAGAGGGAAGCAATATCATTACGTAGGTAAAGAAGCAAATTGCGAGGAGTGTAAATCTGAAATATTTGTTCCTAACATTCATGATTATAATTTAGAACAATTAGATTATGCCTATAGACAACAGGAACAGTTAGTTACTATTTCTGAAATAAGAGAGGTTTTAGAAAAATATAAAATTGGAAAACGTCCATTGTCTTTACTTTTAGGTTGGGGAGAGGTTACCCTAACAAGGTATGTAAATGGAGATATTCCGACAAAGCAGTACTCGGATATATTGAAAAGATTAGGTAGAGATCAATCTTTTATGCTAGATATTTTGGAAAGAAATAAAGATTTAATTACTCAAAAAGCATATAGGGTTTCTAAAGAGGCAATTGTAAAGCTGCAGGAAAATGAAGAATTTACTACTACACAGTCTACAAAAATTGAGACAGTTGCTAATTATTTGCTATATAAAAATGATGATATTACTCCTTTAGCTCTTCAAAGACTTTTATACTATGCGCAAGGGTTTTGTAAGGTGTTTACTGGAGCATATTTATTTGAAGATGATTGTGAAATAGGAAGTCACGGCCCGGTATATCCAGTTATTTTTGATAAATACAAAGTATATCAGTATGACAATTTTGAAGTAAATTATGATAGTACAAATCAGTTAAATCAAATAGAAAAGGAACTATTAGATTGTGTAACCAATATTTTAGGCTGTTATAGTGGGAAAAGTTTGGAGAAAATGATTCTATTTGATTTATCATGGGTAGTAGCTGACCTAGAATTAGAAGATAATAATTCTGGTAAACCTATCATGGGAAAAAAGGAGATAGATAATTGTTTTAATACAATGAAACAGGCATATAATTTAGTTACTATTTCTGATATTAAACAATATAGTATAAGGGTATTTGAAAATATAAACAATTAATAGTTGTAATTATATTATTTTTAATATGATTGATATATCGATTTTTTTACTGTTAACCAAACCTCTGTAAAGATATTAAAAGATAGTAATAACTACAAAGGATAAGGAGTGCAGAATATAAACACTTTTAAAATGATGTAAATATGCATATTAAATAAAATGTAAAGTAAATTCATACATTATATGGTAAAATGATTTATGCGAATACGTCTTATGAAGTAAATTTTATGTTTTGGACCTTTAGCTCAGCTGGTTAGAGCAAACGGCTCATAACCGTTCGGTCGTAGGTTCGAGTCCTACAAGGTCCACTTATAAACAAGGAGAAAGCACTCATTTGAGTGCTTTCTCCTTGTTTATAATAAATAAAGGGGATTGTGACATGAAAATAATTGATTTAGAGACAGAAAGAAAAAAGAAGGAAAAATTAATGGTAACTATTCCAATTATAGAACTAATGTATGGAGAAAAAGGGGAAATTGAATTTAAAGTAGTAGGAAAAAAAGTTGTTCCACAATCCATGTTTGAGAATTAAACTACTTTTACTTCTTATAGGCTGTAGGGTCGTTATGTGGGAGATTTCTAAGTATGGAATCCTCGTGGATACTAATAAAAGGAAAAACTAAAAGTTATGTTTGAAATGGAGGTGAATTTGTAGTGATAATGGTAGATTTCTTGTAAAATACACAAAAAGACCGTCACAGTATTGTGACGGAAAATAGAAAAATTCTGATGACTTACTACTATTATTGTTTATTTGGAGTTTTTAAAGTATCTAACACTATTTTGGTTGCTTCTGCAATAAGCTTATCATCGTATTTAGCATCCTCTTTATCATGATTAGAAAGTATTGCAAGAACAATTGGCTTTTTATTTGGTGGCCAAATAATTGCGATATCATTTCTGGTTCCATAAGATCCCGAGCCAGTCTTATCAGCTACTTCCCATTCTCCTGGAACTCCAGCACGAATTAAGTTGTCTCCCGTAGTATTCCTTTTCATCCAATCTTTTAATAAATCCCGTTTCTCAGTTGAAAGTACATCTCCTAGCGCGAAAGCCTGAAGACTAGTAGCTAATGCCTTTGGGGTACTAGTATCATGAGTCTCTCCTGGATGCACTTCGTTTAATTCTGGTTCAAAACGTTCAGGGTTTGTAACAGTATCTCCTATTTCTATCAGTGATTTTTTGAATTCACTTGGCCCACCTAATTGTTTAAGAATAAGATTTTGTGCAGTATTATCACTATATCGAAGGGAAGCATCTGCAAGCTCTTTCAGAGTCATACCTGTATCAACATACTTTTCTGTAATTGGATTGTAATTAACAAGATCTTCACGAGTATACAAAATTCTTTGATTGAGATCTTCTATTGATTTCTTTTGTAAAAGCACTCCCACGGCTAGAGCTTTGTGGGTAGAAGCGTATGCAAACCGTTCATTTGATTGATACGTAACGGTTTGATTCGTATCAGTGTCCAAGGCTTGAACTACCCCCACTTTCACTTCGTTTAGAAGTGGAGGATTCCTAAGTAAAGAGTTCTATCGAACTTTAATTGATTAGGCTAACCCCGCAGTTCTTGCGGTTAGAAGCCTTATTGCTTCATTCTTTATATTGATACTTGCGTTAATATCCCTATCATGGTGTGTACGACAAGAAGGACAGTCCCATTTACGTAAGTTTAGATTTTTAACGTCTTTGTTTTGATATCCACAACAAGAACATAATTGGCTGGAAGCAAATGTTTTCGATACGACAATGACTTGTTTGCCATACCATTTTGCTTTATATTCCAACATGGTTCGAAACTGTGACCAAGATACTTCACTAATTGCTTTTGCTAACTTACGATTTTTTAACATATTCGATACTTGCAAATCCTCTATACCGATAACATCGTGGCTTTTGATGATTTCAGTTGAGATTTTGTCTAAGTAATCTTTTCTAGCATTTGATATGTATTCATGAATTCTAGCTACTTTTACTCGTTGTTTATTCCAACGAGAAAATCCTTTTATTCTTCTAGAAAGGACACGCTGTGCTTTCGCCAACTTATCTTCTAATGATCGGAAAAACTTCGGATTTTCATAGGGTGTTCCATCTGACAAAATAGCGAAATCTTTTAGTCCTACATCTATCCCAATGTAAGAATGTGTTTTCGGAAGTTCTTGTACTTCTGTTTCAACTAATAGTGACACAAAATATCTGCCAGAAGGGTTTCGTCTAACAGTCGCATTTACAATACGTCCCTCTACTTCACGACTTTTGGCAAATCGAACAAGGCCTAGTTTCGGCAACTTTATTTTGTTCCCTACAACGGCAATATTTTGATTTGTTTGTTTTGTGGTGTAAGATTGTACGTTGTTCTTCTTTGATTTAAAGCACGGTGCGCTGTTTTGTTTTTTGAAAAAGCGCGTATAAGCATCCGCAAGGTTGCGAACAGAAGACTGAATCGCAATACTATCCACTTCTTTGAGCCAAACAAACTCTTTCTTCATGGCAGGGAGTTTGGCAGAGCATGTACCATAGGTCAAGCCTTTTCCTGTCTCTTTGTATGTGTGATCCCATAAGGATAGGAAATGATTGAATACAAAGCGAGAACAACCTATCGTTTTATTAATTAGACTTGCTTGTGCTTGATTTGGATAGATACGAAACTTAAAGGCTTTATTAATTATCATTTGATTCACCTCCATTTCAGTATATGACTATTACCCACCAAACGTATATTCGTTGGGTAGTGAAGTAACACTTTCTGTATGTCGAACAATTAAGATGGCTTCCTGCCATCTTGGATTTGAGTCAATATTTTGGACACAAAAAAGTTAAATCTAAGCTACTTTTGTAGCTAGATCTTCTATTGCTTGGGGAGTTTTATAACCAATGCTACTATGGATTCGCTTACGATTATAAAATCCC
>NZ_NWUW01000048.1 GCF_002746455.1 Bacillus fungorum
CCGCTAACTTCATAAGAGCAAGCTCTTAATCCATTCGCTCGACTTGCATGTATTAGGCACGCCGCCAGCGTTCATCCTGAGCCAGGATCAAACTCTCCAATAAAGTTAGTTTGTCTAGCATCTAAAATAAAAATTGACGTTTCACGTTGTTTGTTTCGTTCAGTTTTCAAAGAACTACTTGGTCGCTCACTTGCGACTTCCTTATGTTAACATCTTCGTTAGTTAATGTCAACTAAGTTTTTTATTTCGTTTGCCGCTTTCGACGTTATTGTCATCGGCGACTTGTTCTATATTACACCTCTAATCTCTAATCGTCAACATGTTTTTCTAAAAAAATATAAAAAGACTTATTTCTTTTAAAATAAGCCTTTTTATCATATATCATTCTATTCATTTATTATCTTTCTATAATTGGTAACGAGACAATAAACTGAATAATACCATCCTCATATTCAGCTCGAATACTACCACCTTGTAATTCAACAATACTTTTCGCAATGGCCAATCCAAGACCCGATCCTTCTGTTACTCTAGTTCTAGATTGATCTTTCTTATAAAAGCGTTCAAACAAACTCGCTAACTCTTCTCTCGTAAACTCTTCACTATGATTCGCAATTACAATTTGTATATCCCGGCGCTGCCTTTGCAGAGAAACTTTTATCTCCCCATCATCTTTACTATACTTAATCGCGTTCATTAATAGATTATCAAATACACGGACCATCTTTTCCGAATCAATCGCTGCATAGGTACGTTCCTCAAGAAACTTCTTAACAAACGTAAGTCCATGCTCTTCCGCCTGCGGTACTAACTCTTCTATTAATTGCTCCAATAACTCATTTATACAAACCTCTTGTTTTTCCAACACAACTTGCTCATTTGTTAACTTCGTATACTCAAATAAATCTTCTATTAAATTCTTTAACTGCTCCGACTTTGCAAAAGCAATTCTCGTATATTCATCATGTTGTTCTTTATTTTCATATTTAGAATCTCGAAGTAATCGCAAGTAACCCATAATAGAAGTCAGTGGTGTACGTAAATCGTGAGATACATTC
This sequence comes from Bacillus fungorum, assembly GCF_002746455.1. Taxonomy (GTDB): domain Bacteria; phylum Bacillota; class Bacilli; order Bacillales; family Bacillaceae_G; genus Bacillus_A; species Bacillus_A fungorum. The sequence goes on from NZ_NWUW01000048.1 coordinate 1,059, forward strand.
GTAATAAGCTCGTTCTTTTGCTTCTCTAATCTACGTTCCTTTTCTATATTATTCATAAGCTCTTCCGCCATATTATTAATATTCTCAGTTAAAGACGCAATCTCATCTTCACCTTTCTTCTCAATACGGTGCGCTAAGTTTCCTTTTTCTATTTCCTTTACACCTTCTGCCATCGCTTCAATTTGCTTCATCTTTCTCTTTGTTATATAGAAGAAAGAGAAAATGAATACGAGTACACCAATTAAAAATGGAAACGGTCCTTCTTGCGTATCATACATTACCACACCATCTGGTATTCCACTAACGAACATATATAAATTCTTATCTTCTATTGTAATAGGTGAAAAAGCTATAAATTCTTTTCTCGTATTTTCAAATACATCTCGACCATTTGAATAGTTAATTGCAAATGATGCTGCATTACGAATCGTATTATGCAAGTCGATTTGCTCTTCTTGCGCCTGCTTCGTTTTATATAAAACTTTACCACTTTCATCAGTAACCAATATTTTTAAAGCTCTAGATCCTCGCTCTAAATTTTGATTCTCCATTTCGATCATATCGGATATAGCTTCTAATTTATTTTCATGAACCGAACTATTTGCCGCTCCTTGAGCTTGGTGATTAATTCGTTCCATACCAGCCCGATAATCGATAGTCGCTTGACGATTCGCATTCTCAAAAAATGGCGCAGCTGCCTTTGCTGACAAAACTCCTAATAACGCACAAGCAGCAAAAGTAGTAATCAATTGAATTCTTATACTCTTCCGTACGCTCTTTACTAATTTCTCAATTAACTCTCTTGTTTTCCTTATATAAGTAAACGGATTAAATATCTTTTTCAATCTTATACCCCACTCCCCATACTGTTTTTATATATCTAGGTTTCCTTGGATTCTCCTCAATCTTTTCACGTACTTTCCGAATATGAACCATTACCGTGTTATCCGACTGGAAAGATCGTTCGTTCCAAACCTTTTCATAAATTTGTTCCGCACTAAAGACCATACCCGGATTACGAGCTAGCAATTCTAAAATGGAAAATTCCCTCGGGGTCAGTTTCACTTCTTCTCCATCCACAATAACTTTGTGGGTCGAAATGTTAATTTTCATTTCTCCAATTTCTAGCTCGTCCTCATTTTGTATAGCGAAACCATTCATTTTCATATAACGGCGTAACTGAGATTTAATTCTTGCGATTAACTCTAAAGGATTAAACGGCTTCGTTACATAATCGTCAGCACCCGTTGTTAATCCTAAAATTTTATCCATATCTTGCGTTTTCGCAGAAAGCATAATAATTGGCATTTCTTTCGATTCTCTTACTTTCATACACATATGAATACCATCTACTTTCGGCATCATAATATCTAATACGACTAGATGTACTTCATTTTCTTCCAGTAAACGTAATCCTTCTTCTCCGTCCCCTGCTTGCAATACTTTATATCCTTCATTCTTTAAATAGATTGTAATAAGATTCCTAATTTCTTTTTCATCATCTACCACAAGTATTGTTTCGTTTGCCACAATATCTCCCCCATTACTTTTTTAATCCCTAACTTCTATTATAGAAAAACTTCTGAAGAAAAACGCTCCGAAATCCTTAAGATTTTCTGAAGACGCAAAAAAAGGTCTAGACTCCCCTTAAGTCTAGACCTTTCAAAAAACCCCTTTTATTTACGAACGTAGATGAAATATAGTACGAATAAAACTCCCATAACATACATAATTGGATGAATCTCTTTACGACGACCACTTACTACCATTGTAATTGGATAAAAGATAAACCCGATTGCAATTCCTGTTGCGATACTATACGTAAGCGGCATTGAAATGATAGTAAAGAATGCCGGTACTGCAATCTCGAATTTCTTCCAATCAATTTCTCCTAAAGATGAAACCATTAAGATTCCTACAATAATCAAGGCTGGTGCCGTTACAGCTGGCGTTACAACACTTAATAATGGCGAGAAGAATAGTGCCAGTAAGAAGAATCCTGCTGTTACAACTGCTGTAAATCCTGAACGTCCTCCCGCTGCTACCCCTGCAGAAGATTCAATATAAGACGTTGTTGTTGATGTACCTAAGATTGCACCAATTACAGTTGCAATCGCATCTGCAAATAATGCTTTCCCTGCACGTGGTAATTTATTGTTCTTCATTAATCCTGCTTGATTCGCAACCGCTACAAGTGTACCCGCTGTATCAAAGAAATCGATAAAGAAGAACGTTATAATAACAATCCCCATTTGAACTGTGAAAATATCTCCGAAGTGCGTTAACGCAGCACCGAACGTTGGTTCTAGACTCGGTATTGCTCCCACTACAGCTTTCGGAGTATCAATTAATCCTGTTGCTACTCCTAAGATTGCTGTAAGAATCATACCGTAAAATACTGCACCATTAATTTTCTTAATCATGAAGATGATCGTAGTAACAACCCCGAAGATTGCTAGTAACGTTGTGCCCTTTGTTAAGTCCCCCAACCCAACAAGAACAGCATCATTTTTCACGATAATTCCGGCATTTTGGAATCCAAGAAAAGCAATGAATAATCCGATACCTGCCGCTACTGCAAACTTTAACTCTGGTGGAATTGCATTAATGATTTTTTCACGAATACCTGAAGCTGTAAGAATAATAAAGATAATACCTGACATTAACGTTCCAGCAATTGCTGTCTGCCACGGAATCCCCATCGTTAACACTGCCGTATAAGCAAAGAACGCGTTAATTCCCATCCCCGGTGCCAAAGCAATTGGATACTTCGCAAAAATACCCATAATTAATGAACCAATCGCTGCTGCTAATGCTGTAGCAACGAATACTGCACCTGGATCCATTCCTGTACCTGCCGGTAACCCTTTAACATTTCCAAGTGACAGCGTAGCAGGATTGACAAATAGTACGTAAGCCATAGATAGAAATGTCGTTAACCCTGCTATGAACTCAGTCTTATAATTTGTGCCGAGTTCATCAAACTGAAAATAGCGTTTCATCTTACGTTTCCCCCGTTATATGATTACTCGCCGTAATCTCCCTAGCCCTCTTTTATCTATTAAAAATAAAAAAGGCTTCCATTGCATATACATGGAAGCGTTCTATAAATAAAGACAAGATTCCCCTCACCTTTATAAAAACGCCTCGTAGTCAAGCCATTTACGGTAGCTAGGTAGAAACTTTCGGGCCATATCCCCGATATTATACGACGGCATAATATTCACTTTTCGTTTGAATTACATACTCATATTAACTCGAGGAGGTGATTTTGTCAATTTAAAAACGAACATTTTTATAAACTTTCGCATTTTCGTTCGTATTAACGATAAAAGCAAAAAGATCCATCTATACATAAACGATAGATGGATCTTTTTTTATAATACTATTCCCACTCAATAGTTGCTGGTGGCTTACTCGTTACATCATACACGATACGGTTAACGTGTTTTACTTCGTTTACGATACGTACAGAGATTTTCTCTAATACATCCCAAGGGATACGTGCCCAGTCAGCTGTCATACCGTCGATAGATGTTACCGCACGGATACCTACTGTGTAATCGTAAGTACGCTCATCACCCATAACACCTACGCTACGCATACCAGGAAGCGCAGTGAAGTATTGCCAGATTTCGCGGTCTAATCCCGCTTTAATAATTTCTTCACGTAAAATCGCATCAGATTCACGAACGATTTCTAATTTCTCTTCTGTGATTTCACCTAATACACGAATACCAAGACCAGGGCCCGGGAATGGTTGACGCCATACAATTTCATCAGGAATTCCTAGTTCTGATCCTAATACACGTACTTCATCTTTAAATAACGTGTTTAAAGGCTCAATTAATTTGAACTGCATGTCTTCTGGAAGTCCACCAACGTTATGGTGAGATTTAATTGTTTGTGCAGTTGCTGTACCACTTTCAACGATGTCTGTGTAAAGTGTACCTTGTGCTAAGAAATCCATGCCTTGTAATTTAGAAGCTTCATCATCAAATACGTAAATAAATTCATTACCGATGATTTTACGTTTTTGTTCTGGATCTTCTACACCTTTTAACTTGTTCATGAAGCGTTCTTTTGCATCCACTTTAATAACGTTCATGTGGAAGCCTTCGCTAAATGTTTTCATAACGCCTTCTGCTTCGCCTTTACGAAGTAAACCGTGGTCAACGAAAATACATGTTAACTGATCGCCGATTGCTTTATGAATTAATACTGCTACAACAGAAGAGTCTACACCGCCACTAAGTGCACATAGTACTTTTTTGTCTCCAACAGTTTCACGGATTTTCTCTAATTCTACTTCAATAAAGTTCTCCATATTCCATCCTTCAGAACAGCCACATACGCCGAATACGAAGTTTTTAATTAAATCGTTACCGTGCTCAGAGTGACGTACTTCTGGGTGGAATTGTACACCGTATAAGTTTTTCTCTTCATTACTCATACCAGCAATTGGACAAGACTCACTTGTTGCATCTACTACGAATCCTTCAGGTAAACCAGTTACTAAATCGCCATGGCTCATCCATACAACTTGCTCTTCTGGAAGGTTCGCATATAATTTTGATTCGTTCTCTACTTTAAGAACAGCTTTTCCGTACTCACGGTGATTTGCACGCTCTACTTTACCACCAAATTGTTGCGTCATAAGCTGCATACCGTAACAAATACCGAAAATCGGTAATCCTAGGTCAAAGATTTTTTCATCACAATGTAATGCACCTTCACCGTATACACTATTTGGTCCACCAGAGAAGATAATCCCTTTTGGATTCATTGCTTTAATTTCTTCTGCAGTAATTGTATGTGGATGAAGCTCACTGTATACACCGAACTCACGAATTCGACGTGCTATTAACTGATTGTATTGACTTCCAAAATCTAAAACGATAATTGTATCGTGTTGCTTCTTCAAAATAATCACCCCAACGTTAGTTCTCGTATATAAATATTTTCACCAATTTGGCGAAAAGCATTACCAATATAATAAAAAAAGCCAGTCCTCCGCCTCTAGTCTCATAACAAAGAAAAGGCAGGGGTCTGGCTTTATAAAGAAAGATAGTCTTCGCTCTTTATAAATATAAGACACACTGCCTTCATAGTCAGGTTGTTTACGGTAACCCGGTAGAGACTCTCAAACCTTATCTTTGAGGATATATGAAGGATCGTTTTATATTATCTTCCTAGATTCTAACAATGAAGTATCGGTATGGTCAAGAGAGAAAGCGACAAAATTCTACAGAAATTCATTTCCTTTTCTAAAAAACATAAAAAAACATCCATTTCTATATAGAAATGGATGTTTTTCGAGCAAACGGAATTACATCATTCCGCCCATACCGCCCATGCCCATGCCGCCCATGTCAGGCATTGCTGGTGCATTTGGTTCTGGTTTGTCAGCTACTACAGCTTCAGTTGTTAAGAACATAGCTGCAACAGATGCTGCGTTTTGAAGTGCAGAGCGAGTTACTTTAGCTGGATCTACGATACCAGTTTCAAGCATGTTAACCCACTCGCCAGTAGCTGCGTTGAAACCAACGCCTACTTTTTCGCCTTTTAGACGCTCTACAACTACAGATCCTTCTAGACCAGCGTTGATTGCAATTTGACGAACTGGCTCTTCTAGTGCGCGAAGTACGATGTTGATACCTGTAGCTTCGTCGCCTTCAGCTACGATAGAAGCAACTTTCGTGTATACGTTCATAAGTGAAGTACCACCACCTGCAACGATACCTTCTTCTACTGCTGCACGAGTTGAGTTAAGTGCATCTTCAATGCGAAGTTTGCGCTCTTTTAACTCAGTTTCAGTTGCTGCACCTACTTTAATTACCGCTACGCCACCTGCAAGTTTTGCAAGACGCTCTTGTAATTTTTCACGATCGAATTCAGAAGTTGTTTCTTCTAATTGCGCACGGATTTGACCGATGCGAGCTTCGATTTGTTGTGTATTTCCGATACCTTCAACTACAGTTGTGTTTTCTTTCGTTACAACAACTTTACCAGCGCGTCCTAAAGATTCAACTGTAGCAGATTTTAAGTCACGACCTAGTTCTTCAGTAATTACTTCGCCACCAGTTAAGATTGCGATATCTTCTAGCATTGCTTTACGACGGTCACCAAATCCAGGAGCTTTAACAGCTACTACATTGAATGTACCACGAAGTTTGTTCACTACTAATGTAGCTAATGCTTCACCTTCTACATCTTCAGCAATGATAAGAAGTGGTTTACCTTGTTGTACCACTTGCTCTAATACTGGTAAGATTTCTTGAATGTTAGAAATCTTTTTGTCAGTGATTAAGATGTATGGGTTATCAAGAACTGCTTCCATTTTGTCAGAATCAGTAATCATGTAAGGAGATGCATATCCACGATCAAATTGCATACCTTCTACTACGTCTAATTCTGTTGTGAATCCTTTAGATTCTTCTAAAGTAATAACGCCGTCGTTACCAACGCGCTCCATTGCTTCAGCGATTAATTGACCTACTTCTTCGTCAGCCGCAGAAATAGCAGCTACTTGTGCGATAGAAGATTTACCTTCGATTGGTTTAGAAATCGTTTTTAATTCTTCAATTGCAGCAGTAACAGCTTTTTCGATACCTTTACGAAGACCCATTGGGTTCGCACCAGCTGTTACATTTTTAAGGCCTTCACGAATCATAGCTTGCGCTAATACAGTTGCAGTTGTTGTTCCGTCACCAGCTACATCATTTGTTTTGCTAGCAACTTCTGCTACTAATTTCGCACCCATGTTTTCGAATGCATCTTCTAATTCGATTTCTTTTGCGATTGTTACACCATCATTTGTAATAAGTGGTGAACCGAATTTTTTCTCAAGTACAACGTTACGACCTTTTGGTCCAAGCGTTACTTTTACTGCGTTTGCAAGAGTGTCGACACCGCGAAGCATCGAACGACGTGCTTCTTCACTAAATTTAATATCTTTTGCCATAATAATTGACCCCCTTGGATTTTTTAAGATTTATATAATTAACCGATAACTGCTAAAATGTCACTTTCACGTAAAATCAAGTAGTCTGTACCTTCATATTTCACTTCAGTACCTGCATATTTTGAGAAGATGATAAGATCACCTGCTGCTACCTCTAAAGCAACACGCTCACCATTTTCAAGCACTCGACCAGTACCTACTGCAATAACTTTACCCTCTTGTGGTTTTTCTTTTGCAGTGTCTGGTAATACAATACCACTTGCTGTTTTTTCTTCCGCTTGAACAAGCTCAATTACAACGCGATCACCTAATGGCTTTAGCATGAACAATAACCTCCTCATTTTGTTATGTAAATTTTATTTATTAGCACTCGAGTCATCCGAGTGCTAACACACTTATAATAATAAATAATCTCAATTTCTTTTGCAAGTAAAAAAATCATAATTTTTTCGCAAATTACGCTATAAACTTTTCTATATAGAGTCCCTCTTCTTCCACCTTTACTATATGAATCGTTGTTTCCACTACTCGTATGTTACAATATGAAAGGACACCCTAAGTTGTTTTCGCTACACACACAACTTTCTCCTGTCTTCTATTATAATTTCAAATAAGGATTTACGAAAAAAACATAATGTAAGTAAGGTTTATATCGTAGGTAGCATATTTACATGTTATCCTACCTTATCTCATACACTAGAGTTAGAAAGGATGGTTAAACCATTTGAAAAAACAATATTGGTGGGTTATCGTTACATACATTTTAATGCAGTTATCATCAATTGCTGGATTACCACTTCTCCTGAAAACTGGACTTTATGATAACAGGGGATTCACTAGGGAAGAGAAATTTCAACTCATAACTGGTCACTGGGCAATCATTAGCTTCTTTATTGCATTATGTATCGTACTTTGGTTACTTAGAACAGATATTCGCGACAGACATTTAGATAAAATGCGTGTTACTATCCCAGCTACAGTTGGATGGATTCTAATCGGTATTCTCTTAGCTTTCGCTTCACAAATAATCGCTGGTATGATCGAAATGCGTCTACTAGGAATTAAGCAAGGTTCGGAAAATACAATGAAGCTAATGGAAATTGCACGAACTACCCCTTGGTTCCTTATTGTTGTATCTATAATCGGACCTATCTTAGAAGAAATTGTATTTAGAAAAATTTTATTCGGTACACTTTATAAGAGATTTAACTTCTTTATTGCCGCTATCATTAGTTCCCTTGTATTTGCGGCGATTCATTTTGATTTTACTCACTTATTGGTATACACTGCTATGGGGCTCGTATTCGCCTTTTTATATGTACAAACGAAGCGCATTATCGTTCCAATTGCAGCTCATGTAACAATGAATACATTAGTTGCAGTCTCTCAAATTGTAGTAAGTAATGAACAAATTCAAGAAATGATTAAAGAAGCTGAAAAAATGCAAGGCTTTATCGGAGGATTTTTATGAGAAACTCGCCATTGTTCATGGCTGCTTTGTACTTCCTTCTAGGATGTATCTTTACACGCTTAGCCATTACGAATGTAACAGATACAATCTGGAATATGCGGACAATATTATTTGCAGTTATGGCAACAATTGATTTTAATTTGGCACTTCGCCTTATCTTAGTTAAATTCACAAAGAAAAAACAATAATAAAACGCAGAGGTCGCTTCCTCTGCGTTTTATTGTGGATAATTCTTCAAAAAGTAAACAAGTGTTTGTAACTCTACTGCTAAATCAATATGATGAATTCGTATATTGTCTGATACATTTAAGCGTGCTGGTGTGAAATTTAAAATACCATGCACACTCGTTTCTGCCAATCTATCTGCTACAGCTTGTGCTACTGTAGCCGGTACTGTTAATATTGCCACTTGTATATCAGTTGATAAACGTTCTTCTAATTCATCTAAGTGATATACAGGAATGCCTCCGATTTCTGTTCCAACTTTCTCTTCACTAACATCAAACGCCATTTCAATTTTTGTATTATTGTTTTTCGTGAAATTATAATGTAAGAAAGCGGTCCCTAAATTACCTACTCCAATAAGCGCTACACGTGTTATATCATCTTGGTCGAGTGTTTCACGGAAAAATGATAATAAGTAGTTTACGTTATATCCATATCCTTTTTTTCCTAACGCTCCAAAGTATGAGAAATCTCTTCGAATCGTTGCGGAATCAACCTTTACCGCTTCACTTAGTTCGGCCGATGAAACACGTTGCTTACCAGATAGAGATAAGTTTTGGATAAATCGATAGTATAGAGGCAATCTCTTAGCAGTGGCTTGTGGAATTTTCTGCTGCTCCATATAGCCTCTCCTCTCTTCCTATCTTTATTCATATGCTTTAATCAAATACAGAAGTTTAGCACTTATTAAATTCCTTGTATAATAGAAAGAAGAAGTATTCTCTCTGTATTTTAAACTATACACTATTTTTAGTATGATTGAGAAATATAAACATGGCAAAGTTAAGAAATTATTTGAGGTGAAAACATTGATTTTATTACAAGTAAACGGGCTTTCGAAATTATACGGTGCAGAAACGATTCTTGCAAACATAAAATTGGAAGTTCAAACGAAAGATCGTATCGCATTAGTCGGACGAAATGGGGCTGGAAAGTCTACATTATTAAAAATAATAGCTGGTGAGTTATCTCATGATGGTGGCGAAATTATAAAACCGAAAGATGTCTCAATCGGATATTTAGCTCAAAATACCGGGTTAGAAACGTCTTTAACAATTTGGGATGAAATGTTAACCGTCTTTACGCACTTGCAGCAAATGGAGACAAAACTTCGAAGGCTAGAGCAAGAGATGGGAAAAGAAGAAAACTTTTCAAACGAGGCTACATATGAAAGATTATTAGCTGATTACGACCAATTACAATTAGATTATAAAGATCAAGGTGGCTACCAATATGAAGCAGATATCCGTTCTATTTTAAGCGGCCTTGGCTTCCCAGTTGAAACCCACCAGACGACGATTTCTACATTAAGCGGTGGACAAAAAACACGATTAGCTCTCGGTAAATTATTATTAACGAAACCAGACTTACTTATTTTGGACGAGCCTACAAACCATTTAGACATCGAAACATTAACATGGCTTGAACAATATTTACAAGGCTATCCTGGTGCAATACTAATCGTTTCCCATGACCGTTATTTCTTAGATAAACTCGTTACACAAGTATATGAAATTTCGAATAAAGAAAGCAGACGATTTGTTGGTAACTACAGTAAATATTTAGATTTAAAATCAGCACTATACGAGCAAGAAATGAAACGTTATGAAAAACAACAAGATGAAATCGCTAAGCTTGAGGACTTCGTTCAAAAAAATATAGCTCGTGCATCTACGACAAAACGTGCACAAAGCCGTCGTAAACAATTAGACCGAATGGAATTATTAACAAGACCATTAGGGGATTCTAAGTCAGCTTCCTTCCACTTCGATATTGAAAAACAAAGTGGAAATGATGTTTTACAAGTAAAGGATGCAACTATCGGCTATGACGAGAATCCGATTATTGAACATGTAACTATGCGCTTAACTCGCGGGGATAGCGTTGCTTTAGTTGGTCCAAACGGAATTGGGAAATCCACATTGTTAAAATCCATTGTGAATAAGTTACCATTATTAAATGGTGACGTTTCTTTCGGATCCAATGTATCTGTTGGTTATTATGATCAAGAACAAGCTAACTTAACATCGTCTAAGCGAGTTTTAAATGAGTTATGGGATGAATATCCATTGCAGCCTGAAAAAGAAATTCGCACGATACTAGGTAACTTCTTATTCACAGGAGATGATGTACTAAAGCCAGTATCTTCTCTTAGTGGTGGACAAAAGGCTCGGTTAGCTCTTGCAAAACTTATGATGCAAAAATCAAATTTATTAATTCTCGATGAGCCTACGAACCATCTTGATTTAAATAGTAAAGAAATCTTAGAGAATGCTTTAATTGATTATCCAGGTACTCTTCTATTTGTCTCACATGACCGCTACTTTATTAATCGGGTAACGACGACCGTTGTTGAGTTATCAACAGAAGGTGCACAGGAGTATTTAGGGGATTACGATTACTACGTTGAAAAGAAAAATGAGATGATCGAACGTGCGGAATTAGAGCAAGAAGATGAAACACCCGTTCAAAAGACAGTTGCACAAGAAAAATTAAATTATCTCGAAGAAAAAGAGCGCAAAAAGTTAGAGCGTCAACGTACTCGAAAAATTAAGGAACTAGAACAAAACATTGTAGAATTTGAAGAAGAAATTGCTACATTAGAAGATCAACTTTGCTTACCAGAAATATATGCAGATTATGAAAAGGCTAGTGAAATTACAACGAAAAAGCAAACACTACAAGAGCAACTTGATGCTTGTATGGCAGAATGGGAAGAATTACATTTATAAGAGTATGAATAAGAAGGATGTCTCATCAGTCGGGATTTTTGACTATGCGACATCTTTTTTCTTTTAGTACATAAATAATTTTTTGAATATATCAATCGTAACTTAGAATATAACAACGCTTTTTCAAATATATCTATTGTAGCCCTATATATCAACGATTCGATACGAAATACCGATTTCCCGACAAAGTTTGACAATATTAGCACCCCCCTATAATAAGATCATATTTCAAAATGTTTTTTAGAAATACCTTCTTAATTTTTATTTCCCGAAAAAGGATATATGCAAAGGTCAGACATCATTGGTTTTATCCACAACTTTATACACATATCCACCTTTATAAAATAAACATTAAAATAACTTTTCCACATTATCCACAGAGAACTAAAAAGTTATCAACATTTTATATACACAATAAAACCCATATTATCAACAGATAATATGGGTTTTATCCACAAGCTGTGGTTAATTTTGTGCATAACTATGCTTCAATATCTAATCCTGGATTTGCATTTAAAGCTAATGTAGCACGTTTTCCTTGTTCATATGCAATTGTACCTGCTGCTGCAATCATTGCTGCATTATCTGTGCATAAAGATAGAGGAGGAATAATTAGCTCTACATTTTCTTTTTGTGCAAATTCTACTTCTAAACGTGCACGAAGTCCTTTATTCGCAGCTACTCCACCAGCAAGAAGCACTTGCTTTACGTTATAAGCATCCGCTGCACGAGATGCTTTCGTTACTAATACGTCAATTACACTCTCTTGGAAACTTGCTGCTAAATCTTCCGGTGCAATTTCTATCCCACGTTGTTTTGCGTTATGCACAGTGTTAATAACTGCTGATTTCAATCCACTGAAACTGAAATCATACGAATCAGGTTCTAGCCATGCACGAGGCAAATCAATTGTCGGCTTTCCTTCATGCGCAAGGCGATCAATATGAGGACCACCTGGATATGGCATAGATAACGTACGAGCTACTTTATCATATGCCTCTCCAGCTGCATCATCTCTTGTTTCACCAATTACTTCGAATGAACCATGTTCTTTCATATAAACAAGCTCTGTATGCCCACCAGATACAACAAGTGATAGTAGTGGGAATTGAACTTCTTTTACTAAACGGTTCGCATAAATGTGACCAGCAATATGATGAACACCCACTAGAGGAATATCATGTGCAAACGCCACTGCTTTCGCTGCGTTTACCCCAATTAAAAGTGCCCCTACTAAACCAGGTCCTTCTGTTACAGCAATTGCATCAATATCATCAAATGTGATATTTGCTTCTTTTAAAGCTTCTTCTAACACAACTGTAATTTCTTCTACATGATGACGGGATGCAATCTCTGGTACAACCCCGCCAAAACGTTTATGACTTTCAATTTGTGATGCAACGACATTCGCAATAATTTCCGTTCCATTTTTAACAACCGCTACTGCTGTTTCATCACAACTTGTTTCAATACCAAGTATAATCGTATTTTTTTCCATTATATATTCACCCACATTACGAGACCATCTTCCTGATTGTCTGCATAGTATCGTTTACGAATTCCACCATTTTGAAATCCGTATTTTTTGTATAACTGTTTTGCTACTTCATTTGATACACGTACTTCAAGTGTCATCGTTTTTACTCCTAGATCTTTCGCTTCGGAAATAACTTGTTTCAATAAAGCATCTCCTAGCTTTTGACCTCTGTATTCTGGCAAAATAGCTATATTTGTTATATGTGATTCATCAATAATTATCCACAATCCACAATACCCAATTACACGACCATCTTTTTCTAGCACAACATAATGTGCATGTTCATTCATCGTTAACTCACGGTGAAAGGCATCTGCAGTCCAAGGAGTTGAAAAAGATGATTCTTCAATAGCTACAATTTGAGCGATATCATCGAGTTCCATCTTTCTAAATATCATATCCATCCTCTGCAAACTCCTACTTGTTTTGACTTTCTAACCACTTTGTTTCAGCTTCAGCTAAACGAAGATAACTAGGAACAAATGAATGTACATCCTGTTCTTCTTTTTGTAATCCTAAGAACGCTAACTCACTTGGTCTTGGGTTATTTTTAGTGAAAGGAGCAAATACAGCTTGATCGCCTAAATGTTCGATAATCGTTTCTTTGTGTAGTTTAACATCGTTACCAATAAATAAAACAGGCTTTCCTTTATCTTTTAGCATTTGCAACCAGTCTACAATAAGGATGATTCGGTCTTCTTCTATAGAAGTTAAATTCTCTCCTTCATATGTATATAACCCCGTATAAATTTGTCCACGTCTTCCATCGAATAAAGGACAAATTAATCCATCAAAATTAGCTCCGTTTGCAGCCACTACTTCTAAACTTGATACACCTACAATTGGTATTTGAAGTGACCAAGCTAATGTTTTGGCAGCTGTCACACCTATGCGAACACCTGTATATGATCCAGGTCCAGCAGCTACAACAATTTTAGTTAATTCTTTCGGTTTTACACCACATTCTTTTAACAGTTGTTCTACAGCTGGCATAAGACGTACAGAATGGTTTTTTGTTAAGTTTGTAATGATTTCCCCAATTACGTTTCCTTCTTCAATAAGGGATACGCCCATTACGTAATTTGAAGTATCAATTGCTAGTACTTTCATCTTGTAATAGCTCCTCACATAATCTAATATAGCGGTCTCCAATTGGCTCGAGTACAATGTTTCTTGTGTCATCTCCCGCATGGAATAAACTAATTTGTAACTTCTCATTTGGTAAATATGCTCCTATTAAATGAGCCCATTCTACTACCGTAATTCCTTCACCGTAGAAATACTCATCAAACCCTAAGTCCTCTTCACTTTCTGCTAAACGATACACGTCCATATGATATAGCGGTAATCTTCCTTTATATTCTTTAATAATATTAAAGGTAGGACTATTTACAACTCTTTTTACTCCAAGACCTTTTGCTAGTCCTTTTGTAAAAGTCGTCTTACCAGCCCCTAGATCTCCTTCTAAAATAATTACATCTTGTGCCCGGGCAAGTTCACCTAGTTTTTCTGATAATCTTTGTGTTTCCTCAGATGATTTTGTTGTTATTTCATATTTACTCACAGACTTCACCTACTTTACTCACAATGTTCTCTGCTCTTTATTATACAGGTTTTGAATATATAAAAAAGTCCTTAGGAGTTTTCCTAAGGATAGTTTGACTGTCTTTATTAGTTTTTTGTTAAAACAAATAAAAAAATACGAAACAACATGTTTCGTTCTTTTCTTTATATAAAATGGCGGTCCCGACCGGGGTCGAACCGGCGATCTCCTGCGTGACAGGCAGGCATGTTAACCACTACACCACGGGACCATTTGGTTGCGGGGACAGGATTTGAACCTGCGACCTTCGGGTTATGAGCCCGACGAGCTACCGTGCTGCTCCACCCCGCGATGATATAAATAGCTTGGCGACGTCCTACTCTCACAGGGACAAGGTCCCAACTACCATCGGCGCTAGAGAGCTTAACTTCCGTGTTCGGTATGGGAACGGGTGTGACCTCTCTGCCATCATCACCAAACTATTGAAGGC
>NZ_NWUW01000049.1 GCF_002746455.1 Bacillus fungorum
GAAAGAGGGATTTATGTTGTAATTCGCGAGTAAGGTTTGAAATTCCTGACTTGTATATTGTGTTCCTAAATCAGTATGTAGAATGAGACCTTTTTGTGGTTTCTGTATATCGTAAGCGTTTTCTAGCACTTTTACCACAAGGTTCGTTGTCATATTTCGTGAAAATGAATACCCAATAATTTTCTTAGAATACAAATCCATCACTGATGCAAGATAACATCAGCCATCTTTTCGCGTGTGAATATAAGTGATATCCGCTACCCATTTTTCATTTATTGTCGTTGTAGAGAAATCCTGTTCCAGTAGATTAATGCGTTCTTCTACAGTTGATTTTGATGAATGGGGTTTATATTTCTTTACGATGATGGAACGGATATTTTCTTTTTTCATGAGTCGTTGCACGCGCTTTATACTTACTTGAAACCCTTGTTTCAATAGGGTTTGATGAATTTCCGGTGCACCATAACGCCCTCTACTCTCTTGATGGATTTGTATAATTTTTGTGGTTAACTCTTCATTTTCACGACTACGCTTTGACTCTGTTTTGTGCTGAGATTGGTAATACGAACTCCTCGCTATCCCAAGGGTTTGGCACATGATATGAATAGCGTGCGTTTCTTTTTGACAGTCGATTAATTGGTGTAATTCTGTATCATTTATTTTCTCGCGAATATGGCCATAGCTTTTTTAAAATTTCATTCTCCTCTTTTAGACGAAGCATTTCTTTTTTCATTCGTTTTAGATCTTCTAGTGTCATTTCATCCTCATCAACTGATGTGATAGTAGAATATGCTTTAATCCATTTATAAAAGGTTACTTCTGATACGCCATACTCGCTGCTTAATTCTTTTACTGGTTGTCCCGAACGATATAATTCAACCACCATTTTTTTGAACTCTTCATTAAATTTTTTGTTTGTCATACGGACACTTCCTCCTTGAAATCCATTGTAGGGACTTAACTAAGTTGTGTCCATATGACTATACTAACTCCAGAGTTTTAAAAAAATTGTCATTTGATATAATATGGAGCTCAAATTCAAAAATTAGGTTAACTAAATTCACTATATTGAGGAGAAACAGCTATGGCAATTGATATTTCAATTGGTAAAATTTTGAAGGACATAAGAACAGAAATGATTAACAGAGGAAACTAAGCCTAAACAGATGATATATTATGATAAAAAAGCAAGATGTTATATGAAAGTTTTAGACATCATTAACACTATGATTGATAGCGATATCTAAAATATACCCGTACGGATATACAAACCAATAAATTATGAGAAATTTCACTACAATACTGGATCATATAACAGTAACTATAATTTTAATCTCACAAAAGAGAATACGGAGATCTTTTGGAACCATTATTTATAAGATGTAAGCCAAGGCCAAGGTCAAGGTCACGAGTCGTAAGCATCTCCTTTATTAGCAAAAGCAGATGACTTACCTTCTACCCTTATTATCTCAGCTGGACTAAATCCTCTGAGAGATGATGGAAATCTTTATACACTAAATCTAGAGAAAGAAAATGTCCCAGTTGAATACCTTTGTTTTGATAGCTTAGTTCATAGCTTTATTCATATGGCAGAAAAGTCTAAACTTGCTAAGGAATCATTAGATAATATAATTGTTAAGCTGAGAATTTTGATTTGTATTTAAAATTCTCAATTTTAAATTATGAAAATAAATTTTGAATCCTTATATTTATTTAAATATTTTTTAGGATTTTATTGAATAGTTGGTATTATAAGGATATACTAAATAAGTATGTTTATAATTTTCATATTCATATAAACCATAGCTTAGGGAGATAGACATTAATGAATACTTATAATATTACTTATCTCAATTGGGAAGTCTTCTTTCAAACTAAATATCCCTTGTTAGTTGATTGGATAGAGGATTATTTTTCAAATGAAAAAATAATAAGAGATGTAGAGAGAGAGAAATTAAAAGATAAGTGGATAATTACTTATGATGATACTCTAACTACATACGATTGTTTGAGTGAAAATAATAAAGAGTACCACGAAGTAATAGTAGAAAATCAAGTGTTTTACGTATCTATAAGAAAAGGACAAAAAACTATAAATATAGTTTCAAATGACTATCTTTCTTATAATATGAATAATACTATTGATTATTTTGTTATGAGAATTATTAGAACACTAATACAAATTCTTGTTATAAAAGATGGGTATACATTCTTTCATTCAGCTTTTGCCGAAATAAATGGTAAAGGTATCGCAGTTACTGGAGATAAGTTTGCTGGGAAATCGACTACTTTAATTAACTTACTTCAAATGTTTCCAGGTATTTTCGTATCTAACGACAAGGTGGCAATTAAAGGGAATTCAGAAAGTAGAATGAATGTTATCAGCTTTCCTATAGCAGCAGGGCTTCGGGTGGGAACAATATTGAAAAAGTTTAATGGTGTTAGTTTAAAAACTAATAGAACAGATAACCAAGAATTCTTTTCTAATTTCAACTCCCTTTCACTGGAAGAAAAAACAACTAATGGGGAAATAGATAAATGTGATATTAAATTATATTTAAGTGTTAAAGAACTATCACAAATCTTAAATGTTAACTTTAAATTCGAGTCGAAAGTTGATATGATTATAAATCCATTTTACGATAAAAAATTAAAACATTTATCAATCAATGAAATAAAAGGCAAACAAAGAGATCAATTCCTTAATTCTCAAATTCTCGATACTATTTGTGACGAATATTTATTTTTAGAAAAAGAGTTATTAGGAACAACCAATAATAATTTGAAATTACAAAATAGTGTACCAGTATACAGATTAGGCTATAACGAATCATTAGAGAGTGAATTTCAGGATTTTATAGAAGGGAAATTATTAAACCATGGTTGTTGACAAGCAATTAAGTATAGGAGAACCCTCACCAGGCTCAATTTATGGAGATGAAGAAAGAGAAGCTATTTTGGAGGAATTAGAAAAGTTTTATTCTTGGAATCTGCATGATTACAAAGATAAAATTTCGGAATTTGAAAATGCTTTTTCAAAATATATAGGGTGTAATTATTCAATTGCCATAAATGGAGGTGGTGCAGCCTTAGATTTGATATTAAAAGCTTTGGATTGTAAGCCCACCGACGAGATAGTTTCACCAGCAATTAATTTTCATGGAACACATTCTGCAATAATTAATACAGGAGCAAAATTAATTCTATGCGACTCCGCTAACAATCTAAATATCTGTATAGATAGTTTAAAAAGAAAATTATCACCGAGAACTAAAGCTGTTGTGATAACTCATATGAATGGTCTAGGCTGTGATGAGAACGAGATACTGAAAGAATTAAATGATTATTCTTTAAAAACTGGTAAACAAATAAAATTAATTAGTGATTCAGCTCGATCTTGTGGAAGTGCAGTAAATGGTATAAAAACAGGAAATTTATCGTGGGCTACTTTCTTTAGTTTTCAAAGAAAAAAACAAATGAATACCCTGGGGGAAGGAGGAATGGTTACAACTAACGATTTAGATTTAGCAGAAAAAATTAAAGCGTACAGAAGTTTTGGTATGGGGAAAATATGGGGAAGTAATTTTAAAATGACTAACATTCAAGCTGCTATTGGAATAGAACAGTTAAAAAAGCTTGATTTTAATAACTCTTTAAGAAGAAATTTAGCTGGAAAAAGAACTGAAATTTTATCAAAAGTGTTTCCCGATTGGATTTTACCTGTAAATAATAATAAGTATTTTAATAGCTACTATTTGTATTCTATAATACTTCCAAATTACATGAGTAAAGATGATAGGGATAATATTATGAACGTTCTATATGATAAATATGGCGTAGGAAGTTGCATAGCTAATAATGTTACATATAAAACAAATAATTTTATTAAACAGAATGCAAGTTTCGATGGTTTGGAAAATTCCGAAATAATCGCGGATAGACTTTTTTGTGTAATTATTCACCCTAATCTCACAGAAGAGCAGGAAATTTATATTACAGATTCTCTTATAAAGGTAGGTAAGTTGTATGTCTAGACAGCCCAAACAGGTTCTTGTTATTCCTTTTATCATAGATCAAGGGAATATGAAGTTTTGTATACTAAAAAGGGAGGATATGAATTGGTGGCAATTTGTATCAGGAGGCGCAGAGTTTGGGGAAAGCTTAGCAGAAAGTGCACTCAGAGAAGTCCAAGAAGAAATTGGAATTAGTTTCTTGAACAATGAATTAATGCAGTTAGATACTTGCTGCAGTGTCCCTAAAAAATATTTTAAGGATAATGATAAATGGAATGATTTATATGTTGTAACTGAACATTCTTTTGCAATAAAACTATCAAATGAAGAAATTAGACTAAGTGATGAACATACTGAATTTAAGTGGGTTGCCTACGATGAAGCAGTGGAATTATTACAGTTTGATAGTAATAAAACTGCATTATGGGAGTTAAAAACGAGGTTGGAGGAAGTAAACAATGGCTAAATTAAAACAAATGATTAGAAATGATATTCCCCATGAATTTAATGAGATGAAAATACTAATGGAGCATCGAAAAAGATTAGAATTAATTCTTCAAGGAGAAGTTTTACCACCGTACGAAGTGTTAATTCATCCTACTGCAACTTGTAATTTATCTTGCAAATGGTGCATAGGACAAAATGTTGATAATGAAGAAACAACAAACGTAAAAAATGCCTTAACTGTACCAGAAAATTTAATGAATTTAGCAAAATCTATTGTTAATTATAAAAAAGAATATACTATTGATGGAAAGAAAGAAATATTTGGGGTTGAAAAAGTGAGCTTTTCTGGAATAACAGGCGAGCCCATGATGGCTTCAAAAGCTTTAATTCCAACAATTGAATATTTGGCTACAAATGATATAAAAGTGGGGATGTTTTCCAATGGTCTATTAATTAATAAAAATAATATGGAAACTATACTTAAGATGGATTACATACTAGTTAGTCTAGACGCAGGGAATGGCTCTACATATGATTTCTTAAAAACTGAAGATAAAAAAACCAAGAATTTTGAAACAATACTTAATAACTTAAAGATGTTAATAGATAACAGAGAGAAATATAATTCCAATTTAGATGTTAACATCGGATTCATAGTTAATGCATACAACTACAAAGAAATGTATGATTTAGCAGGCATATTAAAGTCAATTGGAGTACATAATTTTAGAATAAAGACAGATATTGCTTCAAGATTAAATGTAGACGATGAAATGATTAAAGAAATTAAGAGAGATTTTGAACGTATTCGACAAGACTTTGAAGATGGTTACTTTAAATTGGTAACAATTCACAAATTAGAAGAGAATGATAAAATTAGAACTTTTAATAAATGTACAATAAATAAACTGGTTTCAAACGTAAGTTCTGATGGCAATGTCTATGCATGTAATTACCATCCACCTATAGATGGAGTTAGATATGACAATGTCTTAAAATATGATTTTGAAACAATTTGGGAAAACGCTAATAAAGATTTTGACATAAAAGAATTATGTCCTAAGATGTGTGATCCTTTCAAAACTAGAGCTAATAATCTTTTAGATGCAATAACAGAAAGTGACAATATATCGACTGGTATTAATGAAGCACTCGATATTTATGAATTTGAAAAAAAATGAATCAAGGTTATTCAGGAAATTTACTAGAAAAAAAAGGGGATAACGTAATCAAAACTTATAAAAAAGACACTGTTGAAACAGTACGGAAAATAATGGATTTCACTAATTATTGTGCTGAAAAAGGATTTTGTAACTTCGCTACTTTAAAACATAATAATGACGGGACATGTCAAATAATATATAAGTTTATAGAAGGGCATATAAAAGAAGCATCTATGCTTAACTCAAAGGATTATATTACATTAGGTGATTTTTTAGGGGATTTTCATAGAAAGGTTAATGATTATCCAAAGGATAGGTTAATTAATAAAATCAAAAATATTGAACTACCTATGGTTGTCAAAGTTTTAAATAACCTCAAAGAGAACCTTTATACTAATGAATACAAAAAAATATTCATGTTAAATAAAGAAAAAATCGTCGCTGTTCAAAATATATTATTTACAAAGGATGTCATTCATGGTGACATGCATCTTAATAATATAATCCAAAGTGAAAATAAATTATTCCTTATCGATTATGACCAAGCTTCCTCTTTCCCAAGAATATATGAAGTGATGCGCTTTTTTTTCGAGTCAATAAATATTAGTCAAGATACTAAAGAGAATATTTTTCAAAACTTATTAATATATTTAAAATCATATAACGAACTCCAGCATTTTTCTATTAAAGAGAAACAGTGGATGATTTCATTTTATTTCTCAATATTGTTGAAAGACTATTCTGTGTATGAAACAGATAATGTCCAATTTCAAACAAAAAGGTTAATAAGAATGCAATTTATCTCTACTCATTTTGACACTTTGAATAAAATAGTTTCTTTAATCTAAAAGTTTTCTTTAATTACTTTTAGATGTTTCTCATATAAGGAGATAACTTACATTTTTAAAATATATATTATCGTTTTTTGACTTAAATGAGCCGAGTTTTCTACTCTATGAAAATTCGGCTTCTATTTTTTCATTATTAAAGGCTCATGAATATTTAAAGAAGGATGAAAAGAAATACTTCAAGAGGGTTTAAAAGGCGTTGAGGCTACTAAGACCGCAATAAGTAGTATTAATGGAGAAGAGGGGTAACTAATATATATAGGATATTATCGATGATTTAGTAATGAGATTTTCTTTTGAAGCAATCCTATATTTATTATGGCATATTTATATACCTAGCGAAAGTCAACTCAATATTTTTTCTCAACCACTAAAAATTTATAGAAAATCACCTTTATATGCATATAAATTAATTGAAAAGCTGCCCACAGAAATCGATATGATTAGTAAAATTCGAACGGTTATTTCCTCGATTAATACAAATGAGATTAAATCTAGACCGACTATAGATGAGGCAATCCGATTAACTGCTGCGATGCCAGTTATTATAGCCAGCTTGTATAGAATAGAAAAAAATTTAGATTTTGTATTGCCAAGCCAAGAATTCAATCATATCGAAAATTATTTATATATGATAACTGGAAAAATAATTTCTTCTATTCATTCGAAAGTATTAGAGACTTAAATGTTGATTTTTATGCAGCTGTTATTGTGAATACTTTAAATATAAATCCAGTACTTTTCATACCAACCTTTAGTGTTAGCAAAATTGTAGAATGGAATGCACATATTTTAGAGAAAAGTAGAGATAATACGATTTTCCGACCAGAATCATTACATATAGGAGATATTAAGAACTAAATATGAATAATTATTATAACCAATTAAGAGTAAAAATAAAAAATCATAATGCCAAAGTAGGGGTTATTGGGTTAGGTTATGTTGGACTACCATTAGCAGTGGAATTATCAAAATCTGGTTATACTGTATATGGGATTGACCTAGATAATAAAAAGATAGATAAACTTTTAAATGGAAATTCTTATATTATGGACATTAGCAATGAAGAAATTGAATTTATTACAAAATCATGTGATTTTACTCCTACTAGTAATTTTGAAATCATTAAGGATTTAGACGCAGTGAGTATTTGTGTACCAACTCCTTTAACTAAGTTTCAGGAACCAGATATGAGTTATATTATTGCTGTCATGAATGAAATTAAGAAATATATGCATAAAGGTCTACTAATTACGTTAGAAAGTACTACATATCCTGGAACTACTGAAGAACTAATTGAACAAGAATTAAATAATCAAGGCTATTTAGTAGGAGAGGATTATTTCCTATGTTTTTCTCCTGAACGTATAGATCCAGGAAATACGTTTTATAATACAAGAAACACACCTAAAGTATTAGGTGGAACTACTAAAAGATGTACCAAATTGGGAGTAGATTTATATAGTAATTTTATTGATACTATAGTTCCCGTTTCATCGCCCAAAGTTGCAGAGATGAGTAAACTTCTTGAAAACACATTTCGCAGTGTTAATATAGCTTTCATTAATGAGATGGCTATGTTGTGCGATAAATTAGGGATTGATATTTGGGAAACAGTTGATGCAGCGAATACAAAGCCATTTGGATTTATGAAATTTACTCCTGGTCCAGGAATTGGTGGACATTGTATTCCACTCGATCCTATGTATTTAGCTTGGAAGGCGAAAAGATCTAATTTCTTTAGTAGATTTATCGATACTGCACAGGAAATTAATAAACAAATGCCTGAGTATGTTTATAACAAAGTGAGTAATGCTTTAAACACCCACCAAAAGCCTATAATGGGTTCAAGAGTATTGTTATTGGGCATGGCATATAAACCGGATATTGATGATTTACGTGAAGCACCAGGTTTAGAAGTTTATGAGTTATTAAGAGAAAGTGGTGCATGTGTTGAATATAATGATCCACATGCTCACTCATTTACAGATAAATACGGGGAAAAAGTCACTTCAGTTGAATTAGAATATTCAAGGCTACCTGAATATGATTGTATAATTTTAATTACTAATCATAAGGCATATGATAACAATATGGTAGTTAAGAATAGTAAGTTAATAGTAGATACAAGAAACGCTTTTAAAGAGTTTGATGATCCGAAAATTATTAAAATAGGTGTAGATATTAAAAAATATACCTTAAATACAATGATGTAAAAAAAAGAGGTATTTTACTAATAAAAATACCTCTTTTTTCAATATGTTTCTGGGGGTTTCTGCAACTTATTACCTTTTTGCGTAAGATGCTACTTTATGGAGTGAGTTTAAGAAATTATTAGAAAAGAATATGACAGATACAATAAAAGGATTTATATCGAAAAAAACAGGGATATCATTCGATACAAAATTAACATATGACTCTACACAGAAGAGAATTACGTTTATATATGGGAAGAAGAAATAACATCGCGAAATCTTAAATTTCATATATAAAATTAATTAGAACTATGATATGATAAAAGTAACAAAATACTTCTAAAACTAACTTGCAAAAGGACACACCTACGCATACATATGCCGTAGGTGTGTCCTTTTTTATTTGTTTTTGAGATTTCTAGACTTAAAAGGGGGATATATATTGTGTACCAGAAATATAGCATCTGCTAATGTATCTTTTGAAAAATTGAAAAGCCAGGAAGAGAATGAAAAAAGCATGGCGTCAATATGCCCGAATTGTAAGAAACGTTCATTTAGAGAACTATATAATGATCATCAAAAATGGATACAGTTTTGCCTATTTTGTAATTATCGAGAAGTAAATACATTGGAAAGTCCGTTTGTTTATTAGACACAGCTATTTATGTATTTTAAGTAGGAGGAAGAAATTTCGATATGAAAATATGGGTTAAAGCTATTTGTATAACATCATTCGTAATTCAAATGTCAGCATGTAGCAGCTCCGTGCAAACAAAAAATGATTTGAGACCTGCCCAAGCAGTACAAAACGGAATACAACAGAACGTAGAAGGGAAAGGTATTGTTGATATTCCAGAAGCGTATAAGGATAAATTAAAAGGCTTAGAGACCGTAAAAGGGAGGGTATTACATATAAAAGACGGCGATACGATAGACGTGAACTTAAAGGGGCAGAAACAGACGATAAGATTGCTGTTATTGGATACCCCCGAGTCCGTATCACAGAAGATTCCACCACAAAAGATGGGGAAGGAAGCGTCGTTATTTCTAAAGAAACAATTAAAAGGAAAAAGCGTAACATTGGTCTATGATCGTGGACCAAAAGAGGACAAGTATGGCAGGAAATTGGCATATGTATTTTGTGAAGGGATACATATCAACGAATTAATGGTCAAATCAGGATATGGTATTGTAGCGTACATTTCAAAACCTAACACTTCACTGCTTCCACAAATGCTAGAAAGCGAAAAAGAAGCAAAGGCGTCAAAAACTGGTGTGTGGAGCATAAAAGGGTATGTGGATGAAGAGAAACATCATTATAACCGTAATGATGCGGCTTAGCACCCTAATCCATTGCAATACAAATATTTGTGCAAAATGGAGGTTTTTTGAATGAATGAAAACAAAAGAAATATGCTCTTATCCTTTATCATTTCAATTTTATTTATTTTCGTGAGCCTATTGCCATTTAGTAGTAATGAATATGTGTATGTTATCTCCAAAATTGGTGCTGCAGCTGGTGTAATAAATATTGTAATGATGAGCGTATTCTTATACTTTCAAAGTAAAAAAACGAGACATCTCTTGAATTAATACGGAAAGAGCGCTTGTTTTCCTTACTCGTATACAAAAGAAAAGAGTAAGGAAAACCGAAAGGAGAATGTTTTAGATGAGTCAAATACCAGGGTTCTTGAAGTTTGTTTTAGCAAAGGAAAGAAGATATGTATATTTGGCTGTAGCTAAAAAGAAGAACAAAAGAGTGCATACACAAATTGTATATAGATTTGGTCCGCTAGCAAAAGCGTTAGAAGCCATGTATGTAATGCGTGATGATTTTGAGAATCTTTTCCCTTTAGAATTAAAAGAGAAGGGTTATGACTGGGAAGATATCAACGATTGGATACTGTCTATTGAAACTGGGTATTCGAAACACGGAAACAAACTAGTCATATATTAGCAAACGTTTAGCATTCTAATAAGACAGGTGAGGCGAATATAAGATGTCAATCATTCGAAAGTATCACATTGCAATTGCTTGGATGATAGCAACTAGTGCAATGCTCATAAGTTTGGTTTTTAGTGAATGGATGAAGCTCCCCCCATGTGATTTGTGCTGGTATCAAAGGATGGCCATGTATCCATTAGTATTAATATTAGGTATAGGTATGTATAGAAAAGATTCATACGTAAGTACATATGCATTTCCATTTGCATGTATTGGCTTATTAATAGCCGTTTATCAAATTACGATTCAGGCTTTTACAACAAGTGAAATGAAGATATGTTCAGTAGGTGTTTCTTGTACAGAAGATTACTTGAATTTGTTTGGCTTCATTTCAATACCTATGCTATCTTTTGTTGGATTTTTAGTCATCATAATACTTTTATATATTAAACCTGATAGAGAGGCAAAAGAACAAATAACACAGCAATTATGATCAATATACTCATACAAACACAAAATACTTTTAACTTAAAAATAAAAAAGAAACTAAAAAGGAGAAATTAAAATGACAACTATTCAAGCAAGTAATGAGATGTACAAAATCCCAGAGGCGGATGTAGAATTATTAAAGATTATGGCCCATCCAGTTAGGTTACAAATTGTGAAGGAGCTAGAACATCGCAAGATTTGTAATGTAACACAATTAACGGAGCTATTAGATGTCCCTCAATCAACTGTATCTCAGCATTTATCTAAAATGCGCGGGAAAATTTTGCGTTCTGAAAGAAGAGGATTAGAGATGTACTATCATATTGCAAATTCCAAAGCATGTCAGATTGTTAGTGTACTAGGTTTATAGAAAAAAATTTTGATCTCCCTAAAATATTTAATAAAAATGAGACAGGAACAGTGAGGGATGCTGTATATGCGGCTACATGTAGTAAAAGTGATACGGAAAAAGAAAATAGATGAAGAGAGAAAGAAAAGTGTATTCACTCAAAATAGTAATGTCATTTTCAATTCTTCTTTTCTTGCTGATAATGCCGCTAGAAAGGAAATGCAGCGAGAAAGAATAATGTCCCTGAATCTAATGATGAAACAAACAATACTACACAAGTTGCATTAGGCGTGGCACTAAGTGCGGCTATAACATCCGCTTTATTGCAGAACGCTATAAACATAAGCATGGAATGTGGTCCTTCTACTGATGGGGGAATTGACTGTGGTGGTTTTTAATATTTAGTTAGAGAGAACTATTATTCTAACGAGAGGGAAATTTAAAAGTATGATTAAAGAAGTAACAAACTCTTCGGATGTAATGGTAAAGTTAAATATTTGAATTTAGAGCATCTGTTCACTTATAATTATAATAAATGAATGGATGTTTTTTTCCTATTGGAGGGGTTATTTTGGAAAATACGCTAGAAAATAAATTAAATAAGTTAGGTATTACTTCTGAACGAGTTAATGAAATAGAAAGGTTAACTTATATACCATATTATATTGAAGGAGATACACCTTTTAGAGGTACGCAGTCAAAGGTAATTGACTTAGATGATTTGGTTGGAGTATGCAGATGGGATGCTGATAAATTTACAAGTTGGATTGATGTTTTAGACTCACTTCATAAAATGAGAAACTTTACGATTTTCAACAAACAATCTTTTGAAAAAATTATTATAAATCCACCAAGTCATGTTAATACCCCTGAAGTAGTAGAAATAGAAGGCGAATTATATATTGAGGGTGAAGGAAAACATAGATTAACAATGGCTAAATGTTTAGGGGTGAAAAAAGCAAAAGTTCAGGTGAATTATCTTAAATAAGGTATATGATGTGGTAAAACTTGGACATAAAAGTTAATAAAAAAGAATGTAGATTATATGTCTGCATTCTTTTTTATTAATATATGCCTACATATTTAGCTAGAATATTTAAAAGTTTTGTTGTTTTCCAAAGTAATAATATTTCCTTCTTAAAATCACATCGGATCTGTTTTATTTTGTATACTCCAACGTCTTACACCTTCTTAGTTTACAAGATTGGAAAAACACTTCAAAAATTCCATTATCATTTTTATATATTCGCAAATTTTGATTTAAATTTTAAAGAAAACAATCTTACATCCTAATTATTTCAGGTGAAGTATATATAACATACGAAAAACTCTCCCCTACAAAAAAAGTGTATTAATTTAGGGACAGGAGTTCTTCGGTTGAGATAACACAAGAGTTATTACATTCCTTCACCATGGGTATTTGTATATTTTATAATTTCCTGATTTTGTACTGCAATCATTGCCTCGCCGTGAGTATTACTTAAAGTGATTGGTGCTGCTAGCATAAAACCTGAGAATAAAAGTCCTGCTGTACTAATTAGTATTTTTTTCATCATTTCAAAGCACTCCTTTTCTCCATTTCAATTTTAGCTTTGTATCCCACACGGAAGTATTGGCTTACTTTCAAGTGGTTACCTTCATCATAATATTTGTTTGCTAATTCATCAGCATATATTTCAACAAAATGCCATAAATTTTCTTCTTGGATATAATGGATTCCTTCAACAATAATCTTTTCGTATTCATCTATAGGAGTATGCTGTAATCTTGCATTTAGAATCGATAAATGATGATAATATTCTTTATTATTTTGTGCATTACTAATTTGCACTCCTTTATCTATATAATCAGCAGCTTCATTTACATTGCCTAGTTTCTCATGTTCTTTAGCTAACAGATACATTGTTTTACAGCTACCTTCTAGTGCCTTAGAGAGATAATTGATTGCTAGTTGAGGCATATTTTGATCTGAATATAGACGCCCTATATTATGGCGAATCATATGAATAAGTTGTGTTTGCTCTTGTTTGGTTACAATATCTAAAGCGGAAAGAAAATACTCTTCAGCTAACTCGTATTGATGTAGCCATGTTACAAGAAATACTAAATCACAGCACACCACAAATTACACTTAAATATATTGGTATCAATCAAGAAGAAAAAGATAACATACTAGATATATTTTATATTTAGTAAATCAACTACAATTTCAAAAGTATGATATCATGATAATTATTATATATAAATAAAGGGATTAAAATGACAATACAAAGCCTAATTTACAATATTTTATCTTTCTTAAACAAGCACCATGCAATAAAAATATTTATAATAGCAAATATCATTGTGTGGGGATATGTCTTATCAGAAAATATAGGTGAAAATTTAGGACAACTTTTATATCATATAACACACTAAAACCATATATTTTCATAGCAAGGGAATGCTTGTAGGCTGGATCTATACTGTATTCCCTTATTCTACTATGTGGTGCTACCCCATCGCTATCAAGCTAACAAAATACAACTACCCCCAGAACGAAATTTTGTGCTAATTTGTAATAAAAAGCTCATTTTCTCGTTTTGGGGTGGATTTGTTTTCTTAAGTTGGTGGGCATGCGGCAGAACCCCCAATAAATTTAATAGCGTATAATTTTCATGTTTTTTCGGCGAAACATATAATGTATTATTTGGTTCGTTGTAATATATTCTTTACTTTTTGTAAAAAAGATATTACTATTACGTTAATATAACTGTATAATAGAAGAGAGGAATGACATGCTTGAAAATAATATAGTAGTAGGAAGAGCTGAAAAAAGATGGACTCAACAACAATTAGCAGATGCAGTTGGTGTCAGTCGACAAACTATAGTAGCTTTAGAAAAAAATAAATATAACCCTTCTTTGATTTTAGCTTTCAAAATTTCTAATTCACTTGAGAAAGAGATAACTGATGTATTTAAATATAAGGAGGATGAATAATGGTTAATATTGCTACGATTGTAATTTGTGTGTTAGTAGTATTGGTGTTTATTGCAGAAATTTACAAAATTACATTTGAACGTCGGATGGAGTCACAAGATGAGAGAGGGCAAATGTTCATCTTTAAAATTAAGTCATTATCTTATACTGTTCTAACCGTTGGTATATTAATTGGAGTAGCATTAGTAGCAATATTTAAGTTAATAGATAAGGAATATTTTATTTATTATGTAATGCTTGTGTTTTTTATTCAAAGTATAGTATCATCCATTTATTTGGCTTTTGTTCGGAAAGTATAAAACTGTTCACTAGATAGCGGAGTATTTTTACATATTCTATTAATACTATTAATTCCTTCTTCAAAAATTCCCCTAAAATGAAAAAATACGCTATTCTTTCTGTAGAATCATAGGAAAGGATGGCGTTTTTTATGTCTGTTTCTGTTTCTAACGAATTACAACTATTTGCTCAAGAGATTCAAAGTGCCCTATCTCCAAATGCCTTACGGGATCTTGCTAGAGATGTTGGCTTTGTACAACGAACCAGTAAGTACCAAGCAAAAGATTTAGTCGCTTTATGTGTATGGGTGAGCCAAAATGTAGCGATGACTTCTTTAACTCAGTTATCTAGCTGTTTAGAAGCATCAACAGAAGTAC
>NZ_NWUW01000050.1 GCF_002746455.1 Bacillus fungorum
CCGCTAACTTCATAAGAGCAAGCTCTTAATCCATTCGCTCGACTTGCATGTATTAGGCACGCCGCCAGCGTTCATCCTGAGCCAGGATCAAACTCTCCAATAAAGTTAGTTTGTCTAGCATCTAAAAATAAAAATTGACGTTTCACGTTGTTTGTTTCGTTTAGTTTTCAAAGTTCAACATCGCGTTTCAGCGACTTTTACAATTTAACATTTTTCGTTAAATCTGTCAACAACTTTTTTCTTTCGTTCCTGACGACGCTTATTAATTTATCATATTAATCATTTATTAGTCAACACTTTTTAAAAAAATGCCAAAATAATTTTATCTTGGCATGATATAAAGCTTAATAACTACTAATGCAGCAACACCAGGTAGACCTAATAAGCTTGTTATCGCAGCTGTCCCCAAGTTAATTGGGATATGAAAATCAAAATATGTTCCTACTACATTTACGATAAAGAGTAATGCTATTCCCAAAGTAACGTGAAAGAGTGCTTTTCCTATAAAACGTAATGGCTTAGAAGAAACACCAAAAACAAGAAAAATAAAAACTAGAGCAAGAATACCGACAATAATAATTGTAGAATTCATTTTTTCCTCCTTATGAATGACCTATACACATTTATTTGTATGGGACAAGACGATAAAAAAGAACATTTATCATACAACTCCAGTTGTTTCATCTTATTATCCTTCACTTGACAAAGGTCTCTTCATAAAAAATATTAATAATTCTTTCCACACAAAGTAAGCGCTAAGTATTTAACGAATAAAATAAAAGGTTCTGCTTTTTCAGCAGAACCTTTTACCATTGTTCCATCTTTACAGGGCGACGTTTTGCTTCTTTTAACAAGAAGAAATATTTCGCCTCAGCTATTTTCAAAGAACAAAGTACATCTTGAGATGGTTCAACACTTTGTTCAACCATTCTCTTCTGACGTAACCATTCATTCTTCACCTTTTCTAATAGTACAATTAACTTATCATCATACTCTTTACGCAATTTACCCTTTTTTTGAAAGAACATTTTTGTTTCTCCTCTTATACTTCTCTACGACCTTCTAACGCTTTCGACAGTGTTACTTCATCTGCATATTCTAAATCTCCACCAACTGGCAGACCATGTGCAATACGAGTTACTTTAATACCTGTCGGCTTTAAGAGGCGGGATATATACATCGCTGTAGCTTCCCCTTCAATATTAGGGTTTGTTGCTAATATTACTTCTTGTACCGTTTCATCGTGCAGTCGCTTTAAAAGTTGCGGGATATTAATGTCTTCCGGTCCAATTCCCTCCATTGGAGAAATAGCACCGCGTAACACATGATATACACCTTGATACTCTTTCATTTTTTCCATTGCGATTACATCTTTCGGTTCTTGCACGACACAAACAACCGATTGATCTCGATGTGAATCGTTACAAATATAACAAGGATCACGGTCAGTAATATGCCCACATACAGAACAATATGCTAAGTCTCGCTTCGCATTTACAAGTGCTTTTGCAAAACCTAACACATCGTCTTCTTTCATATCTAATACGAAAAACGCCAATCGAACCGCTGTTTTCGGTCCGATTCCTGGCAATTTCATAAAACTATCAATTAGTTTTGATATTGGTTCTGGATAATGCATATATCAATATCCTCCTAGAACATTCCACCTGGTAAGTTTAAGCCTTTTGTAAATTTACCCATTGTAGAATTTGAAAGTTCATCAGCTTTTTTAAGCGCATCGTTCGTTGCAGCTAACACTAAGTCTTGTAACATTTCGATATCTTCTGGATCTACAACTTCTTCTTTCACTTTCACTTCAAGGATTTGCTTATGACCATTTGCAATAACTGTGATCATACCGCCACCAGCTGTACCTTCAACTGTTTTTTCGCCAAGTTCTTCTTGTGCTTTCGCCATTTCCTTTTGCATCTTTTGCATTTGTTTCATCATGTTATTCATATTTCCCATTCCGCCACGCATCATAATTAATTCCTCCTAATTATTATTACTCTTTTATTTCAATAAGTTCTTGTCCTACTAATTTTACCGCCTCTTCTATAAGAGGGTCTTCTTTTTTCTCTGGGCTTTCTTCAGAGTTTCCGCCTTCACGCTGTAAAAAATCTTCACGGATTTTACCCCATTCACTTTTCGGAATGGCAATCATATTTAATCTTTTACTTAGCAATTCAAATAAAGCTTGTTCTACTGTATCCATAGCTTCTCGATTTTCGCTCGCCATTTTACAGTGAATCTCATATTGGAATGCTAACACGTAAGTATCATCCGAAGCTGCTACTGGTTCACTATTTTCTAATAAAACAGCAAATGCTACTTTGTTGTATGATTTGAGTCTTCCTAGCAACTCACCCCACACAGCTTTTAATTGTTCTAAATCTTGACGCTTTGCTTGCTTTAACACTTCATTTACGCGTCCGACAGGAATCTTCATACTCCCTGTCCGCACTGGCTTTGGTGCTGCCCGCGTCTCTCTGACTTCCTGCTGCACACCAGCCGGCACACCATTCTTTTTGACTTGTTCTAACTCTTTCTCCAATTGCTGCATCCTGTTCATAATTGCTTGTAAACGATCTGCACCGTTTGCTTGCATCATAAACTGTTGACACAGTTGCACCATAACAACTTCTAAGAAAATTCGCGGATGATTTGTCCACTTCATTTCCTGTTGTCCCTTACTAAGAGTATGAATGATTTCATAGATTACTTCCGGCTGCATTTCTTCACTTAACATACGGAATTGCTCATCTACCATTACTCGTTCCAACATATGTTCCAGTTGTGGTGAAGTTTGATATAAAAGCATATCACGATAATAGTAAATGAAATCCTCCATGAAGCGAACTGGATCTTTCCCTTTACCCATCATCTCATCTATGATACGTAACGCTCTTGATACATCATTTTCACGTATACATTCTACTAAGTTGCCTAAGTATTGCTGAGAAACAGAACCTGTTACAGCTAATACATCTTCTGTCGTAACTGTCTCATCACTATAAGATATTGCCTGATCAATAAGGCTAAGCGCATCACGCATACCACCTTCAGCGGCACGCGCAACAATTTGTAACGCCTCATCTTCTACTTGCGTACCTTCATTGGTCACAACCGTCGATAATCTCTCAACAATATCATTTACTGATATCTTTCGAAATTCGAAACGCTGACAACGCGAAATGATTGTAGGCGGTATCTTATGCGGTTCTGTTGTCGCCAAAATAAAGATGACATGTCCCGGCGGCTCTTCTAACGTTTTTAAAAGCGCATTGAAGGCACCCATAGAAAGCATGTGAACTTCATCAATAATGTATACTTTATATTCTACAGCACTTGGAGCATATTTTACTTTATCTCTAATATCTCGAATTTCATCTACACCGTTATTTGAAGCCGCATCAATTTCTAATACATCTGAAATAGATCCTTGCGTAATCCCCAAACAAGAGGGACATTCATTACAAGGTTCAGCTACCGGAGCATGTTCACAGTTGATTGCCTTTGCAAATACTTTTGCAATTGTCGTTTTTCCTGTTCCCCTTGGACCAGAAAATAAATACGCATGTGAAACTTTCTCTTGAAGAAGGGCATTTTGCAACGTTTTTGTCACGTGCTTTTGACCGACTACATCTTCAAATTTTTGCGGTCTCCATGTTCGGTATAACGCTTGGTATGACACGAAAATACGGCCTCCCTCAAAGGTTATTATCTCATTTATTATAACCCATTCTGTTTATAGATTCCAAAAGTTATTTTCTATACAAAAAACCCACCTTAGTATTAAGGTGAGTTTTGTATACATATATAACTGCCGTGCACCTTCTGTCGATTACGTACCATAAGCGTTACTTAAGCAGTTAGCTCGGTTCAGGCACTCCTGCGGCACACGAGAAGACCCGCTTATTGCTGCTTCCTTCCGGACCTGACAAGGTTCACGGGGTCCCGTTGCGCAGGACCCAAACGTCAACACCACTTACTTAAGGCAGGCCTTACAGCAACATAACCTCGAGAAGGGATTCGGCCTCGCTAGAGCGGATTGCGAGTATAGGGCACCGCTACCTCCCCGCTTAGCACGGCAAAGTTAAAACCAATATTCGGTTGCCTTCATTAAAGGCACTATCAGTATAACTTGTTTTTTTATAAAATGCAAATACGTTAATTCTCTTTGCTTTTCTCTAATTTCTTAATCGCTTTTCTTTTTTTACGAAGCTCTCTAAAAAAATTTGTTAACAGCGTACCGCACTCTTCTTCTAATACACCAGCTACTACTTCACATTGATGATTAAAGCGTTCATCCGTTAACAGATTCATCAATGTCCCTGCACATCCACCTTTCGGATCGCTTGCACCGTATACAACTCGCTTCACTCTTGATAAAACAATTCCACCCGCACACATCGGACAAGGCTCTAATGTTACATATAACGTCGCATCTTCTAAACGCCATGTCCCTAATTTTTTACACGCCTCATCAATAGCTAACAACTCAGCGTGAGCTATTGATCTTTGCTCAGTCTCCCTTAAATTATGAGCAACACTAATTACTTCACCATTTAATACTATAACTGCACCAATCGGTACTTCTTGTATTACCTCTGCTTTTTTAGCCTCTTCTATTGCTAACTGCATAAAATAAATATCTTGATCGCGTTCCATAACATAGTCCTTTCATTACAAATAAAGTACACTTATTTCCATTTACTACACACGGGATAACTTTTACAAATTCAATCCACCCTAAGAAAAAAAAGAGAGGGGATTACATATGAAGAATACTGCCTTACTCATTATCGATATGATTAATGATTTTCAATTTTCACACGGGCCCATCCTAGCCCAAAAATGCGAAATTATAACCAATCCTATTTTACAATTAAAGAAAACAATGAAATCCTTTGGCTATCCCATAATTTATATTAATGACCATTATCAACTTTGGAGATCTGATATTAACCAATTGATTACTCATTGTACAAATGAGTATAGTGAAAATATCATTCATAAGATCGCTCCGAATTCTGATGATTACATTTTTATTAAACCACATTACTCTGCTTTTTATGAAACACCTTTAAATTCTTTATTAGGCTATTTAAAAATAGAAAATCTAATATTAACAGGAGTCGCCGGAAATATATGTATCCTCTTTACAGCTAACGATGCTCATATGAGAAATTATACATTGTATGTACCACAGGACTGTATTGCCTCCAATCATGATCAGGATAACCTGCATGCTTTAAAAATAATGGAAGCCACATTAAAAGCAAATATAGTACCGTCGTCTCAAATAAAATTTCATTAATACATATATCTATTTTCTAACTTTTTATATCAAATTAACCCGCTTGCCTCCCTCTTGTGCTACAATAATTCTGTTTTGTGTTTTTAGTAGTCACGGTAAATCACTGATTGAAAGGAGGAAACAGCGTGACCGGAGTACCATTTATCACGGTTGAAGGACCAATTGGTGTTGGAAAAACCTCACTTGCGAAGGCAATTTCAGCTCACATGCAACTCCACTTACTAAAAGAGATTGTTGATGAAAACCCTTTTTTAGGAAAATTCTATGAAGACATCGACGAATGGAGTTTTCAAACAGAGATGTTCTTTCTTTGTAATAGATACAAACAATTAGAAGATATTAACATAAAGTATTTGAATCAAAAGAAGCCAGTAGTAGCGGATTATCATATATTTAAAAATGTAATTTTCGCATCCCGTACATTAAAAGATTCTCAATATGACAAGTACATGCAAATCTATCGTATCCTTACACAAGATATGCCTGTACCAAATGTTATCGTTTATTTAACAGCTAGCCTAGAAACTTTACAAACACGAATTGCAATGCGCGGAAGAGAATTCGAAAAAAATATGGATCCAAATTACTTACTACAGCTCACAAAAGATTATGAAACAGCAATGGAGGCTTTTAAAAAGGACCATCCAGATATCCCGGTATTGAAATTTAACGGAGACGATATGGATTTTATAAAAAATCCTGATGATTTAAATGTCATCTTATCTGCCCTTCAAAATACTCTCTTAAAGGAGTCGAAATAATAATGAATTTAAGGCAAAAATATGATATACCCAATGACGCAGTAATCACTATTGCTGGAACAGTAGGTGTCGGCAAATCAACTATGACAACTGCACTAGCTAACGCTTTAGGCTATCGCACATCATTTGAGAAGGTAGATTCTAACCCGTATTTGGACAAGTTCTATGCTGATTTCACGCGCTGGAGCTTCCACTTGCAAGTGTACTTTTTAGCAGAACGATTTAAAGAACAAAAAAGAATCTTTGAATACGGTGGCGGTTTTGTTCAAGATCGATCTATTTATGAAGATACTGGAATTTTTGCAAAAATGCATCATGAAAAAGGTACAATGACGGAAACTGATTATGAAACATACAAAGGTTTATTTGACGCTATGGTCATGACTCCTTATTTCCCTCATCCAGATTTATTAATTTACTTAGAAGGTTCGTTCGATGATATTGTTGATCGTATCCAAGAACGCGGGCGCCCGATGGAACAGCAAACACCAATTGAGTATTGGAAAGAGATGCATGGGCGTTACGAAAACTGGATTAATAACTTTAATTCATGCCCTGTTTTACGATTAAACATTAATGAATACGATATTTTAAAAGATGGCGATTCCATTGAACCAATTATTAAAAAAATTGGCCATTTTTTAAAACAATCACGTAAACTTGTAAAATAAAAAACCCGTGCATACGCACGGGTTTTTCTATTAAATTACTTCTTCTTTGTTGGAGCAATAATTTCACTCTCAGGTTTTCCAGCGTTAATACGCTGACGAACAGTACTTGTACTAATATCGTATGTCTCAGCAATCTCTTTAACAGTCATTTCTTTCCCGTTAATCACTGCTGTTAATACTTTACCTGTACGTTTTGGAGCTGCTTCTTTCTTTACAGCTGCTTTTTTAACTTGTTTTGGCGCCTCTACTTTTGTCGCAGTTTGTTTTACATCACAAGTACAACCACAAAGTTTACGGAATGTATCGTCGCTAATAATGCGTGATACGTTTGCACCACTGTTTAAAATTCTATTGTTCTTACAGACAGGACATTGTACATAATATAAAGTTTTTCCATCTAAAGGAAA
Organism: Bacillus fungorum; assembly: GCF_002746455.1. Taxonomy (GTDB): domain Bacteria; phylum Bacillota; class Bacilli; order Bacillales; family Bacillaceae_G; genus Bacillus_A; species Bacillus_A fungorum. The sequence goes on from NZ_NWUW01000050.1 coordinate 7,160, forward strand.
CGTTTGTATAATAAGATCCATGTTGACTCCTTTCATATCTATGAAGATAATCATCGGAATATGAGTGTGTAATAAGGACAAAATTTCCTTACACCATACTTTATGATTGGTTTTAAAATAAAAACTCGTTACGTGTTGGTAACGAGTTCTCCAATCTCCACTTATATGCGCTGTTGTCAATTATATCTGGAGGAGGTAGAGGGATTCGAACCCCCGCGCGACTCTCGCCGCCTGTCGGTTTTCAAGACCGATCCCTTCAGCCAGACTTGGGTATACCTCCATATTGACATCAAATATAATATCAAAAGAAAAACAGTTAGTCAACCCTACTAAAATAAAATATGAGGAAAGGAAAATTTTACTTTCCCCCTCCTACATTATAGTACTGACAACGCTCATAATTACCAATCACTCATACCGATGAATGTTTATAAATTTACTTAATAACTGTTTTTCCTCCCATATAAGGGCGAAGAACTTCTGGAATTATAATTGTACCATCTTCTTGTTGGTAGTTCTCTAAAATAGCTGCCACCGTACGTCCAATTGCAAGACCAGATCCATTTAATGTATGAACATGTTCTGGTTTTCCGTTTGGCTCACGACGGAAACGGATATTTGCACGTCTCGCTTGGAAAGCCTCAAAATTACTACAAGAAGAAATTTCACGATATGTGCCATAGCTTGGAATCCATACTTCGATATCGTATTTCTTCGCTGCTGTAAATCCTAAATCACCTGTACACATGCTCATAACGCGATATGGCAACTCTAATAATTGTAACACGCGTTCTGCATCATTTGTTAGTTTTTCTAACTCTTCATAAGAATCTTCTGGTTTTACGAACTTTACAAGCTCTACTTTATTGAACTGATGCTGACGAATTAAGCCACGTGTATCACGGCCAGCTGAACCTGCTTCAGAACGGAAACAAGAGCTAAATGCAGCATATCTTATAGGCAATTGCTCTTTATTTAAGATTTCATCACGGTGCATATTCGTTACAGGTACTTCAGCTGTTGGAATTAAGAAGTAATCTTCACTTTCAATACGGAATGCATCTTCTTCAAACTTCGGAAGTTGTCCTGTTCCTGTCATACTTGCACGGTTTACCATATACGGAGGTAATACTTCTTCGTATCCATGCTCATCAGTATGAAGATCAAGCATAAAGCTAATTAAAGCACGCTCTAATCTTGCACCAGCACCTTTATAGAATACGAAGCGGCTTCCTGTTACTTTCCCAGCACGTTCAAAATCTAGAATTCCTAAATCTGTTGCAAGATCCCAATGTGGTTTTGGTTCAAAGGCAAATTCTTTCACTTCTCCCCAAGTACGTGCTACTACATTATCATCCTCTGTTTCACCAACTGGAGCAGATTCATGAGGAATATTTGGAATAGATAACATTAATCTTTCTAAATCTTCTTCAACTATACGAAGTTCATTATCAAGATCTTTTACTTTTTCTCCAACTTCACGCATTTCTAGAATTAGAGCTTCTGCATCTTTCTTTTCGCGTTTCAATACAGAGATTTGTTGAGATACCTCGTTACGTTTACTTTTTAGTTCCTCTGTTTGAACAAGTAGTTCTCTTCTTCTCGTATCCAGCTCTTCAAAGCGACCAAAATCAGTTAAATCTTCGCCTCTATGCTGTAACTTTGCTTTTACTTCTTCAAAATTTGTACGTAAAAATTTAATATCAAGCATTATATACTCCTCCTTTTATTTTATAAAACACAAAAAACTCCCGTCCCTATATACAGGGACGGGAGTTAACCCGCGTTGCCACCCTAGTTGAAAGCATTACTGCCTTCCTCTCAAGTAGAAATAACGGCTCTTCACCGGGAATGTTTACTAATCATAAAGATATTCCACATTCCATTCCAGGATGGATTCACAAACTGTTTCTATCGATTTCCACCAACCATCGACTCTCTATAAGAAACGACATTTGTTACTATTTCCTATCAACACGCTTATTTTATAAAATTGTTACCATCAATTTACTATAATCTTATACAAGTTGCAAGTTACTTATACAACTTTTTTCATTTTCGCTTCTTTTACCATTTCTACAAAGTATGCTGTTACACGATGATCATCCGTTAATTCCGGATGGAATGAAGCAGCTAAAAACTGATTTTGTTTTACCGCTACCATTCGGTCACCATGCGTAGAAAGTACTTCAACATTATCAGCCACATCTACAACATACGGAGCACGAATAAATACGCCAACAAAATCCTCTCCCACACCTTTAATAGAAAGTGCAGCTTCGAAGCTATCTTTTTGACGTCCGAACGCATTGCGCTCAACTGTAATATCCATAGCACCAATATGCGCTTCTTCATAACCAATAAGTGTTTTTGCAAGAAGAATCATTCCTGCACATGTACCAAACATTGGTTTACCAGACTTCGCGAATGTACGAAGTGGTTCCATGAAAGCATACTTATCAATAAGACGGCGCATTGTTGTACTTTCACCGCCTGGTAAAATAAGACCATCAATCTCTTCAAGTTGCTCTATACGCTTTACAACAACAGCTTCTGCACCACTTGCTTCAACTGATTTTACATGCTCACGAACTGCACCTTGAAGACCTAGTACACCGATTTTCACCATTTTAAAGTTCTCCTTCAATTACCATCCACGCTCTTGCATGCGTTGTTCTGGTAATAACGTTGAAATTTCGATACCTTTCATCGCATTACCTAATCCTTTAGAAAGGCTTGCAATTAGTTCGTAATCCTCATAATGAGTTGTCGCTTCAACGATTGCACGTGCAAATTTCTCTGGATTCTCTGATTTGAAGATACCAGATCCAACAAATACACCATCCGCACCAAGTTGCATCATTAACGCTGCATCTGCAGGTGTTGCTACACCACCTGCTGCAAAGTTTACAACTGGCAAGCGACCAAGGCGTTTAATTTCAAGTAACACTTCATAAGGAGCACCAGTATTTTTTGCATATGTCATTAACTCATCTTCACGTAGACTTGCAACTTGACGGATTTCTGCATTGACTTGACGCATATGACGCACTGCCTCTACAATGTTTCCTGTTCCTGGTTCACCTTTTGTACGAAGCATAGATGCACCTTCTGCAATACGACGTGCAGCTTCTCCGATATCACGGCAACCACATACAAATGGAACTGTGTAATCACGTTTATTTAAATGGTATACTTCATCGGCAGGAGTTAGTACTTCACTCTCATCGATATAGTCCACCCCTAATGATTCTAATACACGTGCTTCTACAAGGTGACCGATACGGCATTTTGCCATAACCGGAATTGACACCGCACCCATAACTTCTTCAACGATTGTTGGGTCTGCCATACGAGAAACGCCACCTGCTGCACGAATATCCGCTGGTACACGCTCTAATGCCATAACGGCAACTGCGCCTGCCTCTTCTGCAATTTTTGCTTGTTCAGCGTTAATTACGTCCATAATAACGCCGCCTTTTTGCATTTCTGCCATTCCACGTTTTACACGTTCTGTCCCTGTTACATTTGTCATGTACAAAAACCCCCCTAGGTGAATTGCTTTCCCCCGTTAAAGGCGAAAATTAAGAATACTCTTACATTCTACCACTAACTATCAGATGCTTGTCTACTACTTTTTCATAAAGTCGGTATGAAAAATAGGAATAAAAAAAAGCCCCTACCATGAGGAGCTTTTAAAACCAACCTTTTACTGTATCAACAGCACTATTCCACATACCACTAAAGAATGAACCAATTCCGCGCATAGCACGCGTAAACCAGTTTGCTTCTTCTACTTCAGATGTTGTTACAAGATCCACTTGCAACGACTTACCAGTTAAAAATCCAGGGTCGTTTGTATCTTTTGGCGTAATTACCATTTGACCAAGCACAGCTCCCTTTTTAATAGGTGCTTCTTGTCCCTTACTTGATTCTTTTAATTCTGTTTTATAAACATCTTTACTTCCTTTTGGCACTGGAAGTGAAATAGCTTGTTTCGTTTGAACTGCTACATCTTTATCTTTCGCATTTTCTACTCGTACTGTTTCTTGTCCTTTTACTGAAGAACCTTTTTTATACATTTGTTTCACTTCAAAGTTAGCAAATCCATATTCATATAGCTTCTTTGTTTCATCAAAACGTGCTGTATGAGAACTTGTTTTAATAACTACAGAAATAAAACGCATACCGTTTCTCTCAACCGTACCAGTGAAGCAATCTCCTGCTTCTGGAGTTGAGCCTGTTTTTAGGCCATCTACGCCATCATATTCTTTAACTAAGCCCTTTAACATCCAGTTCCAGTTCGACATTGCAAACTTCTCTTTTTCTGGACGGAATTCTTTTTTAGGAATTTTTGCTGTGTCTAACACTTTTGGATAATCTTTAATTAAATGTTGTGCTAAAGTTGCAACATCCTTTGCAGACATTTTATTTTCTTCATCCGCTGTTGTTCCTTCAGGATGCATTCCCTTTAAATCTTTATTCGTTAAACCTGTAGAATTGACAAATTTATAATTTTTCAACCCTAGTTCTTTCGATTTATCATTCATCATTTTTACGAAGTCTACTTCTTTACCTGCAATTGCTTCTGCTAATGCAATTGTTGCACCATTTGCAGAAAAGATTGCCATTGCCTCGTATAACTCTTTTACTGTATAAGAGCCACCATTTTCTAATGCAACATTTGATAATGAAGCATCTTGTGAAACCTTATATGCATATTCAGAAACCTTAATTTTCTGGTCCCACTTAAGTTTTCCTTTATCCACTGCTTCGTGAACTAAATATTCACTCATCATCTTTGTCATACTAGCAATGGATAATAATTCATCTGCATTCTTTTGATATAAGATTTTTCCAGAATTCGCTTCTACTAAAATTGCCGCACCTGCTTCAATGTTTAAAGCGGCTCCTGTTTCAGCTGATGCATTACTATATGGCATAAAAATGCTACAAGCTAGTGTAAGCATCGTTACCAAAGCAATGAATCTTTTGCAAAACATACCTTTCACTTTTGCTACCCCCAATATCTATGTACTCACATAACCGTTATTCTAACATAATCAAAAAAAAATAGACAGAGATATCAAATCTCTGTCTATTTGTATATAAGACATTATAATGAGTAGTTTGGAGCCTCTTTTGTAATTTGTACGTGATGAGGATGGCTTTCACGTAAGCCAGCACCTGACATGCGAATGAATTGTGCATTCTCGCGTAAGAATTCTAAATCCTGTGCTCCGCAATATCCCATACCTGCACGTAAACCACCAACTAATTGGTGAACTGTATCTGCTAAAGGTCCTTTATATGGCACTCGTCCTTCAATACCTTCTGGGACAAGTTTTTTATTTCCTTCTTGGAAGTAACGATCTTTACTTCCTTTTTCCATCGCTCCAACAGAACCCATGCCACGATATACTTTAAATTGACGACCTTGGTAAATTTCAGTTTCACCAGGGCTTTCAGCAACACCAGCAAACATACTACCTAGCATAACAACATGTGCTCCTGCTGCTAAAGCTTTAACCATATCACCAGAGTACTTAATACCACCATCGGCAATAACTGGGATACCGTGTTTACGAGCTTCTGTTGCGCAATCATAAACCGCTGTTAATTGTGGTACACCAACGCCAGCTACAACACGTGTTGTACAAATAGAGCCTGGTCCAATACCAACTTTAACTACGTTTGCACCTGCTTCAATTAATGCTTTTGTTGCTTCAGCAGTAGCAACATTTCCAGCGATAATATTTAGTGAAGGATATTTTGCACGAACTTCTTTTACTTTATCAATAACACCTTGAGAATGTCCATGAGCTGTATCAAGTACGATTGCATCTACGCTAGCTTTTACTAATGCGTCGATACGAGTCATAGCATCAGCCGTTACACCAACCGCTGCTCCAACTAATAAGCGTCCTTGCTTATCCTTCGCAGAATTTGGGAATTCAATTACTTTTTCAATATCTTTTATTGTAATAAGCCCTTGTAATACACCGTTGTTATCAACAAGAGGGAGTTTTTCAATTTTATACTTTTGTAGAATCTTTTCAGCTTCTTCTAGCGTTGTACCAACTGGAGCTGTAATTAGCTGTTCTTTTGTCATTACGTCGGAAATTTTGATTGAGTAGTCTTGGATAAAACGCATATCACGGTTTGTAATAATACCAACTAACTTTCGCTCGTCTAAATTATTTACAACCGGTACACCTGAGATACGGTATTTTCCCATAAGATGCTCTGCATCATACACTTGATGTTCTGGAGTTAAAAAGAAAGGATCTGAAATAACACCACTTTCAGAACGTTTTACTTTATCAACTTGCTCAGCTTGTTGTTCAATAGACATGTTTTTATGAATAATTCCTAAACCGCCTTGACGAGCCATTGCAATAGCCATATCAGCTTCTGTTACTGTATCCATTCCTGCACTAATTAACGGGATGTTTAACTGTAAGCTTTCAGATAAAACTGTTTTAACACTTACTTCTCTTGGTAATACATCTGACTTTGCTGGTACAAGTAATACGTCATCAAAAGTCAAACCTTCTTTAACAAATTTAGATTCCCACATAATTGTTCCCCCCATGATACCAGAAATTATTATTAGTAGCTTATCAATTGGTTAAAATACTGTCAAGGACGTATATATATGTTAGAATTTTTAGACAATAAAAGGAGCGTAATATATGCATCAAACACATGGCACTTGGCAGCAATTAAGTTTCTTCTTTTCATCTCAAAATGTACAACGTTATCTTGCCCGTTGTTATGAAAAATCCTCCATACAAGATGCTGAAAAAAAAAGTTTCGAAAATTGTTATCCCTTTATTTATTACTTAGAACACGGGAAAAGCTATTATGAATTATATAAGGTAGCCCCCTTTTCGATTCAGCCAATGTTATTGTTTTATGGAATGAGCCAACTTTTTAAAGCCTGCTTACTAACTATTGATCCTAACTATCCAGAATCCACTACTGTTTTAGCTCATGGTGTTACGACCCGTAAGCGGAAAAAACAGGGGTATCAATTTTTAGAAGATGAGGTGAAGGTACAAAAGAATGGGCTATTTACTCATGTTGCAGAACAGCTGTTTCACATGAAACACCTAGAATCAGAGAAGTTTAACATGTTGGATTTAATGGGGAATATTCCCGAATTACAAAACTTATTTCGCTATAGTCAACGAGGTGCCACTTTATATAAAATTGATTCAACAAATACAAATGAGCTTTCTTTTTCGGTCAACATACTAGATCGACTCCATATGACTACAGAAAGATTTTCACGTTACATTGAATCAACTTGTAAGCATTTATCTATGCAACATGTTCCTGAGAAAACGAGCGAATCCAATTTGCTTTTTACAGCTCCTATCCAATCGTGGAATCCTATATATAGTACGCCCTTATACTACGAATATCTTGCTGATACTTATTACTTACCACTTACAACTGACCCTAGAAATCCTAAACCTGTATTACCTGAACTTCTTGTTCATTATTTATTGCTCTATAATTTAAGTATGATTTCTAGATACGAAACAGATTGGTGGTATGATTTACTTGGAAGCTATGGCTCTGAAGATTACCCATTTATTTATCAATTTCTTACTATTTCTGCTCAAAAAATCCCTTACTACATTTCGGCTTTTTTACTAGCAGAACCGGGCCTATTTCATAGGAAATAAAAAAACACGAATCAAATGATTCGTGTTTTAGCTTGCTTGGCGACGTCCTACTCTCACAGGGACAAGGTCCCAACTACCATCGGCGCTAGAGAGCTTAACTTCCGTGTTCGGTATGGGAACGGGTGTGACCTCTCTGCCATCATCACCAAACTATGAAGG
>NZ_NWUW01000051.1 GCF_002746455.1 Bacillus fungorum
CACCAGCTTCTTTCGTACATAAGAAGTCTGAATGGATTGAAAGGTATAATGTTGTATATCGTTTTGTATGCTTTACCCCTTTTTGCATTTTGCAAATTTTGAATAGGGGATTCCCCGTACATGGTAATGCCGTTGTTAATTCATCGATAACGGAACGGATTTGATGCGGATATTTTTTATGTAAGAAACGATACATCCCACCGAAGTGAGTTTTGTTACCTCTTTCGTCCTGCTTGTCCAATGAACGCTTTAATGTTGTTTCTGTATGTTGTTGCATGGCGATGTCTAAGAATAGCTTCTTAGCCGCTACAGATAGCTTAAAGAAAGCCTTTGTAAATACAACAGGACTAATATATACGTACGGATTTGCTTTTTCTGTTTCCTCATTCATAAAATGAGTGAGTTTGATTGTATATCGGCCATCTACTCCGTTTTCAATGGAGATAATGTTATGGAAGTTTAATTTCTTTAATGCAATATAGAATTGAGAGTGTTGGATATAAGCAAATTCTTCTTTGTATTGCTTGTAATCTTCCCACATCATATGTATGGTTACATTTGGAATGACACCATTAGTAAAGCATTTCTTATGTAGATATAAGAAAACTTCGAGATCAGCATTCGTAATGCCGTATAATTTATGTTTTCTTCCCGTTTTTTCTGCAAGTGTAGACATCGCCCGACGTGAAAAAGATGGTTTGGCTTTTTCGACAAAACCTTCTACATCCGCAATACGCTCTTCGTATGTCATGTGTTGTAGAATATCTTCTAAATATGTATCTTTATAGCTGTAGTATTTCTCTTCAAATGTTTCCACAAACCTTTGCCAAGATTTTAGTGTTACTAACACAGCATTGGTTGTTTCCCCATTTAAGCTACGTTGATTTCGTATTACAAATGATTTCCCCATCTTTTTCACCTCCGTTCTACAAATTCAGAAATATATGCCAAAAGACTATAAAATATACCAATTTTGATTATAGCAAAATGAATTTTGTAAAAATGTGCCCTTTAAGAGAGAATTTTAAAAAAGGCAACACCTTATGAGCCTTAGAACCACAAGGGGTAGAAAAAAAGTTCGATTTTTTTTTTGGTACGCAACTTGGGAAGGAGTGTTGCTCTTTTCTTGTAAGATGCTATTTATTGAGAAAAAGGGAAATCCTTTAACATCAATACTTTATAGATATTTCAATTGTTTTTTGGTACGCAACATGGGAAAGACGTTGCTTCTTTTTCGGGAAAATGGGTACGCGACTTGGGAAAGAATTTTCACGGGATATATAGTTTGATTTTTATAAAACATTTCAAATAAGTTGATATGACAGCGTTTTTAACTAGTTTCGTAAAAAATATAGGTACGCGACTTGGGAAAAATGTTGCTTCTTTTCAATGTAAAATTAAATAATTTAAATATTAGGTGTTGCTTGTTGCGAAAAATAAGTACGCAACATGGGAAGAATGTTGCTTGTTTTAGTAAAAGAGTACGTAACATGGGAAAAGTGTTGCTCGTTTTGTATTAAAGGTACGCATTATGGGAAAGGCGTTGCATGTTTTGCAGGAAAGGTACGCAAGACGGGAAAGGTGTTGCATGTTTTGCAGGAAAGGTATGCAAGACGGGAAAGGTGTTGCATGTTTTGCAAGAAAGGTACGCAAGACGGGAAAGGTGTTGCATGTTTCATAGTAAGAGTACGCAACATGGGAAAGGCGTTGCTTATTTTACAGTAAGAGTACAGAACATGGGAAAAGATGTTGTATGTTTCTCAATAAGGGTACGCATTATGGGAAAGATGTTGTGGTTATTTGCGTAAGGTCCAAAATTGAACCTTGAAAAGCAGAGATCCCTTCTCATGATTTTTAAATTGAGATAGAAATGACGCATACAAAATATCAATCATGGGATTTACTAGATTAGTCATGATTCTCATTAGAAATAACTGCCGTGGCGTTCATTCAGAGAGGAAATACGAGTGTTATGCATAAAGGACAATAACATCTTTTGAATTCAAATTATAAAAATGGACTCAAACAAAAAGTAACATAGCACTATAACTTTACTAATATGGTACGATTGTAAAAAGGAGGGGAATCATGAATTCAAAAGAGAAAATAAAAGCTGACCTTGAGGAGCAATTAAACTATATACAAGGTTTAAAATTTGAACATTCCACAAAAAAAATTGAGCTTGCTAGTGATGGCAGTGGAGAAGTTGTTGCAATAGAACTTGAAAGAACAGTTCCTTTAACTTCTTACAACCTTAGTATTATTGAGCATCACATTAAACAAGATTTGGATTGGGATTATACTGAGACATCTCTTAAATTTTTATTGGCATATTTAGTAAAAGCAAAATCACTTAATTTTATTGATTATATATTCGAAGAATTAATGGAAGAATTCCAATTATATCTAGAGGGGAAATATGTTTATAGAACCATATCCTTAATCTATAATTTGGATATTCAAAATCAAGAAATTCAATTTCCAAATTTCTCAATCAAACCTGTAGATAAAGAAAACATAGAGTATTTTTATAACAAAGTAGAGATGACTAACTCACATTTTAAGTCAAGTTTTAGACATGCACTCTTTCATCACGAATCTAGCCCTTGCGTATTGTTAGAACGAAAACAAGTTCTATGTAATGTAGATGAAAGTAATTCATTGGTACGTGAAATTGAAAATTTATCTAAGAGTCTCCTTTTATACAATGGTACTCTTGAACATATATATTTTTCACCTATCATTACATTTAGTTACTTTGCTGATTATGGCGAGATTCAAGCTATCCAGTATTTTAATGCAGTAGATAACAAAAAGAGAAGTGGTAAGATAACTATTAAAGATACTCAATTAATTTCTGCCTACTTCAAAATCATTGATGAATTACCTACTCAACTTATCGCTCTTGAAAGATTAGCATCAGCTCATAACAAAGTAAATTTAGATGATAAATTCATTGATTTAATTATCGCTTTAGAATCTTTATACCCCTCTGTAAGAGGTGAATTATTATTTAGAGTCTCACTATATACAGCAAGACTATTAGACGGTAGCCCCGACACATATAAAAAAGTAAAAAAATTATATGGAATAAGATCTAACCTAGTTCATGGTAACTCAAATCTCCCTCCTGACACACTAGCTAAGGAATTACAAACACTGGATGGAATTGTACGTCAGTGCATATTCAAATCATTGGAATATACTAGTCGAGGGGATAAACTTGAAATAATGGAAGAAGATATTGTTAATAAACTTTTACGCAATTGAGCATTACCTTAAATTCTTCTAAATAAAAACAAAGGCAGCAGCATAGCACTATGTTGCTGCCTTTGTTTTTAAAGCCATTTGATATGGAACCAAACCGTTATAGCATAACGACACTTTCTATGGAATCAAATATGTAGTGGATCTTAGTGAGTCTGTAAACATAAAAGTAAACAGTTTGTCAAAATCGTTTAAATGATTGGAAATTTGTACATACCTTCGAAACTCTATTTAGAATGGTATGAATGATAAGTAGCAATTGATATAATTGTATTAGAAGCAATTAGGAGGATTATTAGTGGAAAAGTTAAAAGTACTATTTCAAAACACTTTATATATAGCGTACCCTCTATTTACTGGAGTTGAGGGAAGTGAAAGAGTTTTAAATAAATGGCAACAATTCTATCAAGATGTAGAAAAAGACCTACAGAAGATTTACAACTCAACTTATTCATCACAGACTTTTGAAAGGCTAGTGAAATGGGTTTCTAAAAAGGAAGCCTTAGGATTATCTGCGATAGACATTCTTCCCAAATTAGATAATCATAAGGAAGAAATTTTTGAATGTCTAAAAGACGATTTATATATGGAATTTGGAATTAAACTGCCCGTTGTCGCGAAAGAGTTACCTTTAGATCCAGAGGACAAAAGTGATTATATAGAACGAAGTAATGCAGGATTTATGTACCATCTATCAGACACTATTGCTAAGAATAAGTTTACAGATGACCAAGATAAGAATGTACGTATTGCTCAATTGCAGGATAAACAAAATAGTCTAGTGGTGGTCTCTTCACATGATGATGGCGATATGAAATTACAAAGAGAAGAGCTCAAAAGATGGAATACACTAATTGATTCTACTTTTTTAACTCGAGTTATGGATGATTTGACGGCGGATTGCCTTGATATTGTTACTGAACTATGGGTAAAGAGTGCGGAAAATGATAAGACAATTGTGCCTGTACATTATGAACAAATATTAGATATGTGTAATATGAAGCAAATCAAGAATGGTAAGGCTTATTATCGAAAAGATGACAGATTAAAGATTATGGAGCGTTTAGCTGCTCTTGCAAGTATTTTTATTTATGTCAATGAAGATAATGAGATCGTGATATTGAATGAAGAGGATCCAAATGAAACCTTAGCTTATAAAAAGCAAAGAATTAGAAGGTTATTTGTAATGGACGAAATTATCATTGCAAAAGATATTGATACGGATAGAACATTAGGTATAGAGAGCATGAACGTTACACCAGGTAGTTTTTTATCGAAGTATCTATATGGTTCTGAAAAACTAACAGGTTTATTATCTAAGAAAGCACTGGAGTATAACAGCAAGCAACAAAGATACCATAAACGATTAACCAGATATTTAAGTTGGCGTTGGCGTATTCAACAATCTTATCAACATCTAACTCATTCATATAGTATTGGTGGTCCTAAAGGGCTATTACAAGTAATGGAGATAAGTATGAATAGAAAACCAAGTCTAATAAGACAAGTTTTTGAAAAGACGTTAGATGATCTTATGAGGGACCAAGTAATTCAGGAGTGGAAATACTCTCCTGAAATTGATGAAGAGAAATGTAAGGGGAAAAATTGGTTTGAAAACTATTGGCTAAAATTGAAGGTAATTATTTCTCCTACAAATGAACTTGTTAAACTACAACAAGAGTTGATTACTAAGAAAAGTAAGCAGAAGGTACCATTAGCCATTGAAATGGAAGAACAGCCACCGGTAATTGAAGAGAAGCCGATAAGTATACCAAATCAAGAAATACCTAATAGTATTGAGTTCTATATTGACAAGATGAACACGTATAAAGAGAAGAATAATAAAAGTATACGTGAATTAGCAAAAGAAATTGATATTTCATACTCGACACTTTCAAGAATGTTATCGGGTAAAAGAAAACGATTAAATGATGATACAAAAAATAAATTAGATAAGTGGATCGAGAGACAAGAAGTGGTTAATTTATTGTAGGATTAAAGAATTATGCATTTTATGGGGGCGACTTATAATTGACAAGAGATGTTGAAGGGATTTTTCAAGAAAAGTTAACGATGTACCCGCATTTAAAAGCCATTCGTGAACGACTTTGGATGAAAGATAGAAAAAGTAGAGTATCAGTTATGGTTGGAGCTGGTTTTAGCTTAAATGCCAAAAGGGTTGAGGCTACATTTGAAGGAATGGCTCTATGGTCGGATTTAAAAAAACGGTTAATTAAAGATTTAATACACCATCCGGATATTAAAGATAAAGATGTATTAGAAGTTAGCCAAATATTTGTTGAGGAATATGGGAGAACAAGTTTGGATGAAATTCTAAAAGAGGCTATCCCTGATGACAATTATGAGCCAGATAAAATACATCATGACTTGTTAAAACTACCATGGTCGGATGTTTATACCACGAATTATGATACTTTATTAGAACGTGCAAAAAAACGGGTCTATGAGCGAAATTATCAAGTTATTTATGATATTAATGATATCCCAAGTTCGGTACAACCGCGCATTGTGAAATTACATGGAAGCTTCCCAGCGAATAGACCTTTTATTTTTACAAAAAAGGATTATGAAAATTATCCACAAAATTTTAGACCATTTGTAAACATGGTTCAACAATCTATTATGGAGACTACTTTTGTATTAATAGGTTTCTCCGGAGATGATCCGAATTTTGAAAAATGGACAACTTGGGTACAAGAAAATCTAGGTGATCATATGCCGAAAATTTATATGATAGATTGTGCTGGACAAAATGAGGAGAAATTGAAAGAACTTGCAGAAAAAGGGATTACCTTAATTGATTTTAAAGAAATATATGGTGAATCAGAAAACCGGTATTCTACAATGTTTGCTGATATTTTTGAGTATCTTTCTTATAATAATAGACAAGAGAAAACAAAGTGGCCATATAAAAGTTATAAAAACATTAATAACTTTAAAGAAAACCGAGAAACGTATCCGAATTGGGTTGTTATGCCAACTGATATAAGAAAGAAATATGTATCAAACATTCAGGAACAAATAACAATTCTTTTGAATTCATCAAAAGATATAGTTAATTATTTAGAAGAGATATTATGGTGTTGTGAAAAATTCTATATTCCTATTAATTTTAATAATTTATCAATTAAACTAGAGGGTTTAATTGATAAATTAGACGAGAGTAATGAACAATATATTCAATTACTGCTCCTATTATTAAAAGAAGAGAGACTTAATTTTAATAATCTTGGTTTCGTAAAGTATCAAGAATTATTAGACAAGCTTAACTTAAACAAGAAACAAAGCCATAGTTTGAAACATGAACAAATATTATACGCTTTAAATAGCGATGTTCAAATAGTAGAAAAAATGATGAATCAATGGAATGTGGAGAAAACTGAAATAGAATGGGGTATAAAAAAGGCGATTATTTATTTCAGAATTCACAAAAATGCTAAAGCTAATCAAATGTTGATTGAGTATTTACAAACGATTAGAAATTTACTTGCTATAAAACCAGATGATTATCGCTTAATGTCATTAGAAAGTATTGTGTTGCATCACTTAAAGAATAACGGAAGAGATGATAGGTTAAGATTTTTAAATAGTAAAAATTGTGATGTGGGAAAAGAGTATGAACAATCAGTTATTTCAGTAGTGAAATTCGAAAATTCATATGGGAAAGTAAGGTATGATGGATTTGATCCTGGAATAGATAGAATTAAAACTTCATATTCTATATTGATAGATAAAGCATTATTAAATTCATTTGCTGTCATGCAGATGCAAGAAACTTTAATGCTACCGACAATTAATAATTCTGAACTAGAGTTAGCTATAAGAAACTTAGAGAAGTATTATCCGACATATTGTCAAATAAAAAAGATACAAACTATAGATTCAGAAGGCATAATTAAATTGTTTTCAAGAGAATTTGTGTATTCAATGGATCAATCTAATCTTGATATCTTAACTAGTTATTTGACGAATTCAGTTTTCAATAAATCTCGAAGTGGATTAGATGTAAGTGTTGAAATGGAGGTTATTTCTAGAATTTACTTCATTTTACCAAGCGGTGAAAAAGAAATTATAGATTCAAGTTTAATAGAATTTATTAAGAATAAAGGAACATTAGAGTCAGAAGAACTGAGATTAATAAATAGGTTTTTAATAAGGATAATTGTATCAAAAAATATTGTTGAATCTGAGTCTTTTTGTAAAATGTTGATTCAAAATAATATTTTTAGTTTAGAAAATGATGACGAAGTAATAATGGAAAATGTATTCTTTAAATATATAATAGAAGGCCTTGAAGAGCAGAGCAAATTATGTCAATTTAAGATGTCTCAAAACCAGATTGAAAAGTTATTTAATAAATTAAAAGATGATAATGAGCATGATGTAGCATTGTTCAAGATAATTGCCCTTGTCCGAACCGATAAATTACCTCAAGAATTTTACAATAGACTGTTAACGTCTATAAAAGAGTATTCAAGAAGACAAAGTACAAGATTACAGCGTGTTATGGAGGAAACTGTTCGCTTAGTTCAAATACCTAAATTAATAGATGAATCACAATTTATTTTAAAAGAAATACCTAAATTTTATAAATTAGGGACATTTATTGGAAGTAAAGAGTTAGATACATATTTTAGGGAACTATATAAAGTGTTTTCTTGTACCTATAAAGATACAAATGAAGCTGATTTGAAAAATAGCATTTATAAACCGTGGTTAGAAAAATTTTATTTGTGGTGGGAAGATCAAAAGCAAGGATTTAATGCAATAGAAGTAGATAATGAGTACATGTTTAGTGTAAATTATTTTGAAATCCTAGTGTATATTTTGGGGGATAGAATTTTGGGGACTGTTCCCAAACAATTATTAGACGATAGGGATTTAATTAAAATAAGGAAAATATTTTTAGAAATTATGGAAATAAGAAAAGATTTGTCATTTTATTTAATTCCTTCTTTAGAAAGACTAGGTAATAATGGTGAGTATGGTATAGATTATTTACTTGATAGGCTAAATGATAAAAAAAGTAATTGTGCAAATGCCGCAATGCAA
The DNA here is from genome assembly GCF_002746455.1 of Bacillus fungorum. Lineage (GTDB taxonomy): Bacteria > Bacillota > Bacilli > Bacillales > Bacillaceae_G > Bacillus_A > Bacillus_A fungorum. The sequence goes on from NZ_NWUW01000051.1 coordinate 8,341, forward strand.
GCGCTACATGATTGTTTGTTATTAAATGAAAATAAGAAGATTAATGTGGAAGATCCTATTCGGATTAAAAAAGAAATATTACATTTAATAAAATATGGTTCAGTGGATATTGTAAGTATGGCAATTAATATAGTGATAGAAATTTCAAAATCTATTCCTACATTTTTTGATGATAGTGATTATAAGATACTGATCAAATACAGTAATTGTTATTTAACGTCAATAATTGAAGAAGTAGAATTTTTAACACGTGATGATCTTAATTTATTAACCAGTTATGCAAACTTAGTAACTTACATTTGTAATAATCAGCCTAAGATTGTTGGTAAACAGTTTAATGAGTGGAAAAAGTATATAAGGAATAATCCTTTACCAGAAGTAAGGGTTTGTGCGGACTTCCTTCAGCATACATAATGGTTAATCTATAATAAGATAATTTATTTGTTTGAATATAGAAAGTTAACTTAGAATTAAAAAGTTGTTAACAATAAAATATATATATAAGAGCCATATTAATATGGCTCTTTTTGTGTTATGTAGTTACAATGAATAAAATAATATCTATATTATAAGAAAATAGCTTTTCTTATTTCATCAAATGTGATTACTATTTCTCCCTTCACGGATTCACATCCTTGTGCAAAAAGCTCGTAGGAAAATGAGCAAGTATAATCATCTAGCTCAGTACTCTCTCCGTTAAGATGTTTTTCTTTAACTCGGAATTTAAGCTGAAGAGGATATGCAGTCCTATAAGTTCCAGGATGAACGGTATCATCTATACCTCCTGCAAACATATAACCATTTTTCTTTCGAGAATCGTTTGTTTGGGGAACTAATTTAAGAGCTTCTTCATATCCTTCAAGTAAATAAAGATTTTTTTCTGCTTTGATTTGAATTGCAGGATAAACAGCAACATATCTTCCTATATTACGAATACCAACTATAAGGGATAAATTATGTTCCCTTTCAGGACCGGAACCACTAAGTAGACGCTGTTGGATTTCATAATGCACTTCTAAAACAGGTCTTTGTCTTCTCCCAAATGCATCTGAAAGATGTGAGTGCTCCATTTGATTAAAACTATCTCCAATACGCATATAGTATTTATTTTCTCCTAATAATGCTTGATGTGGTGGTAAATCACTAGCAGGTACATAAGTTACAACAAACCCATCATTGGTATCGGATTTAGGAATAAATATATTTTGAATATCAGGCAATAAAGGAGTTAGTGCATCTGAAAGTAAACTATTTAAAGTTGTTTGAAAGGCTTTAGCATTAATTATAGGTTCTTCATTGCTAGCGGCATCTAGTCCATCTTCATTTTTGCGCGCATTAACTCCCCAAACGATAACTCCCCCAGAGGTGTTAGCAAATGCTGATAATGCTTTTGCATAGTTCCTTTTATCATCTTTAGAAATTTTGCTACCATCAGGAATACTTTTTAATTTGAAGTCTAAGAATACTGATTCTTCCTGGTGCTGGTTTAGCATACGTGAAATTTCTTTATACCCATCTTTTTCCAATTTATCAAAAATTAGTTCGGCATTATTCATTTTGGAATACTCCTTTTAAAATTTGTATTTTACAAAACTAGTAAGTCTATATTCCCATATAAACTTATTAGTTGTCGAATAAATCTATATATATTTGTAAAGTAATAAATTTATTTAAAAAATAATAAAGCAGTTAAAAATGCGGGCTATATTGTTAAGGAGCACATATGTTTTATTATGAAAATATTGGTGAAAAACATGCTTAAATGATTAATAAATTCCCTGTAGAATGGATGTATGCAGCATTTATTAAAATAAGATTTGAAGAGGGGGAAGAATTATATGATTTTGCCAATAGAAAAATGGATGGTTGAACAAGACTTTCCTATAGAGGTAACAAACCTTCTTGATGAGGGTTTTACATGTTATAAAGCAGGAGCGTATAGAGCCGGATTACTTTTTTCTTATCTAGGTTTCGAAAAGATTATCAAGAATCGGCTCTTAGATGCTAGGCGTCCAGATAATGTTCCAGAAGGGGCATGGACAAGTATACAAAGAGATGTAAATAATGACGCTAAATGGGAAGAAACCGTATTTGATACGATAACTGGTTACTCCAAGAATCCAATATTTCTTCAAGACAACAAAAAACGAGAAGAGATGAATCGGCATCTATTTTACTGGAGAGATAGAAGAAATGATGCTGCACACGCCAAGGAAAACGAAATTAATTATGCACATGTAGAGTCCTTTTGGACATTTATGCAATCTTATTTACCAAAACTTGTTGTCCGTGGAAGTAGAACTGCGATATTAGATAGTATTGAAAAGCATTTTGACCACAGATTCACACCAGAAAACACTGATTTTTCTCACATCATGCAGCAAATAAAGAACTCTTTAAACGATGATGATTTGAAAAGCTTTTACACCAAGAGGTTCAGCTAATATTTGACGAAATCGATCCTCTCTTTATGATTTTCGAAAATAAGGATATGAATAAATTTTGGGATGAAATCTTAAAGCTAGGAGATCCGTTTACAACAGAGTTAATCCGATTTTTAAAGGATGAAAATAGCTTTAATATTTTCAATGCTTTCATTTCAGAATACACTCAGCGTATAGCTTTATTCGATGGGGATAAGCAGTTTATTCATAATTTATGGTACGATAAAATGAAGGAGTTAAATAATCCCTATAAGATACTAGCGGCACTGTTACGTAACAATCTTGTTGAAGAGAAGAGTAAGAGAACTGCTTTTAAAAAGTTAATGTTGAATTTAAAAAACAAGACTCCATCTGACGACATTGATTACAAGACTTTGGAATGAATTTTGATAATGTTTGATAAAATGATTGAATTGCATCTCCGGGATTAGTTCCAAAAGGAATACCAAAATATGTTCTCAATGCTTTCGCATCTATTAAAAGTTTAACTGCATTTGCTGGTGTAATTAATTTGTCTGTAATGTTGTTTCTTTTTAAAAACTCTAATTTTAACAAAGCAAATTCCGGTATTTTTTCATCCTTCATGTATAATTTTACTAAAACAATATACTCCTGCTGATTATATTTAAATACAAAAGAATCAATACACCAGCCCTTACCAATCATGTCGCTCTTTAGATCTCTAAAATTACTTAAAATATTCAACAGTATCTCCTCCATGTAAAAGTATGATATATAACATTTATCCAATTTTAACATTCTATATATTTCGAAAAAAGAGATGTGTCATTGCTTTAGAAGTAATTCAGGTACAATGTTTCTTTAAAACTTGTAAAACAACTTGCTACTATAATCCTAATTGTGTAATATATAGGTATATTGTTAGTTTATTTGATTCCGTTTATTCCCACACCTTTTTTTGTGTTGTGGTTGAGTTGTAGAAGCAAGTTGCGTCTTGTTTCAATTGTGAAAGGGCTTCTTTGAGCCGATTATTGTATATAGCTTATTTTGCTATGCACATTATTAATCGACTTGAAGAAGCCCTTTTTGTGTTGTTTTCAAGTTTGCAGGCGGGGTTATGAATCATAACAAATTACAAAATAGAGGAGATATGAAAATGAAAAAAGATTGTAGACACTTACAACTAGTACCAACAGTAGAGGAACATAAAACACGAATGGAAAAAAATCAGAAATCATATGCTGCACCAGCAATGTCATCTGAATCCAGAGCAAGAGTGAATCAAATGAGAGGATGTTTTGAAGCTGAAATTATATTACCAGATGGTAAATTTCAATATTTCAAACCACGTGCTACTCATGAAAAAGAAGCTACTCAAGAAATTGCATTATTTATTGAGGGTATCCAGGGAGCAAAAGAAGGCTATGTCATCCTATGGCGCTTTGTCGGGCAACAAAGTTTTTATCATGGTACAAAGATCGTAGCTGAACCGAAGTTTCGTAAAATTATGCGTAGGCTGAAAGATTATCTTTTTGACTACGAAGAACTTGTTTATGAAACAGAAAAATAAGAAGAATAGAGGGATAAAGATATGAAAAAAGATAACACTTGGACAATATTAGACGATCCAAAAGAGCAGGAAACAAAAGAGAAATCCCAAGAGCCGGATGATATTTTTACTGGTATGGATGACCTACCGGAGATTACAGATGAAGAACTACCATTCTAATTATGTCGAGGTAGTATATAGAGGGTAAAAGGAAGAACTAAGTGATGTTTATACTTGGATCTTCCTTTTTTTATTGCA
>NZ_NWUW01000052.1 GCF_002746455.1 Bacillus fungorum
GAAATTTATTATGAAGCTGCCACAGACACTAAATTAGGAAGTAAAATGGATAGTTTATCTTACACAATTATTCCTAATGAGATTAAAGAAAAAATAGAAGCAGCTGCTTCATTATCCTATATGGAAAGCGTAGAGATGTCTCAGCAATTAGCTGTCATATATCAAAATGAAATTAACATGTATGGTAAACCGGAAAAACTGTACTTTGAGTATACAAATATGTAAGAGGCGAGAAGGCATTGAACTATTTGGTTCAATGTCTTTTTTTAATAAACTATAGAGAAAGCAAAGGAACAGGATGTAATAATGTTCTTCAATACCATCAATATAAGCAGTATACCGTTATATCTATATTTGATTTATCGAGAGCAGGAAACGATTCTCACGCTCTTTACTTATTTAGCAGACGCATTGATTCACTTCAATCAAGATTTATTCTTAGCTAAAGATGAATCTGGCCTCTTATATTGGTGTAGAAGAAATTTCAAAGGATTACATAGTATACCATGATGGGTTCTTTCAAGATTTCAAGCAGGTTTACAAATGTTATTAAGCATTACAAAACGTTGGAGAACCAGAAAACAATATAAAACCCTATTGGAGATAGTTCAGATTACTATTATTCTATCGGGAGAACGGATTTCTTTATGTATTTATTTTTGAATGTTTATAAGTTTTATAACACTATTTTTATACTTTAACATCTGAAAAGTCTGTCACGAAATATTCAGATTTATTGAGTTGATAATTACATATGATTCCATTTATTATAATTATTGAGCCGGCTCCAAATAATGGAAAATTTCTGGTATAGCAAACTAATTCTCAATGGATATCACTTTATTTTCATAATGCTATTTTATATCAGAATCCATTTTCATTTTATTTTATATGAAAACTTAGCAATTATAAAAGAGGGGGATTTGAAAATGGAAAATAAATCTTTTAAAATTCGTTCAGTTAATGACAATGAACAGCTTTGGACAAAGTTAGCTGATCAAATGGAAACACTTGAAAACAGGGATGAAATGAAATGCTTTAACTGCTCAATTTGTTGTGATAATTGCTGCTTTAATTGTTGCTTCCAAATCTAATTTATACTTACAGTAAATAAACACACGAAATGCTTATATCTTTTAATAAATTTAGGTACTAAATTCATTATTTTCTGTTCTTGCCTAGCAAGAACAGAAAATATTTATACAAGGGTGATTTGATGATTATTAACAAGTATCATTTACGATATCCTTTAAACGAGGAAGTTCTAATGATTAATACCTTAACTGGTGCTGTAGATTTTTTTTCTCATGACTTAATTAATTTTATCGATACATTGCGATATAAGGATTATGAAAACTTAACTAACGAAGAGAAAGATGCTACTAAAATTTTAATTGATAGAGGTTACATATTTAAGAACACAGAGGATCGGGACCATAGATTATGGCAGGCTAAAAATATTGTGGACGCCGGAAATGAAATGCAGTATGTTATTTGCCCTACATATACATGTAACTTTCGTTGCCCATATTGTTTTGAAAGCCATAGCCTTCATGAGAAAATAACAACTTTAACCGAAAAACAACTTCAAGCAGTTATGCAAGCCATAGACATCTTTCATAAAGAAAGTGGTTATAAAATCGGTATGATTAACCTTTTTGGAGGCGAACCACTCCTTCCTTTTACAAAAAATATAGTCAAACAAATCTGTGAAGAAGCTGTTAATCGTAACTTCAAAATCGGTTGCAATACGAATGGCTATCACCTTTCTTCTTTTGTAGAGATTTTCCAAAACTACCGTGATCGAATGAGTATTATGGTTACAGTTGATGGACCGAAGAATATTCATGATCAACGACGTATAATGACGGGAGGTCAAGGTACATTTGATCAAATTCAAAAAGGTATTTGCGATTCACTTAATCATGGTATTCGTACCATTGTAAGAGTCAATATAGACCAAACGAATATTGATTATGTTCCACTTCTTGTAGACTATTACCAAAAAAATAAGTTATTTGAAAATGAAAATTTCTCAATTTCTTTTTCGCCTGTCACAGATCATACATGTAAAGGCTTAGGAGAAGACTTAATGAAGGGTTATGAAATCGTAAAAAAATTACAAAGAGATATCCCTGATTTTAAAAAATTAGAAAAACAAAAATCCCTTAACTTCGGAGCTGATATGTATCGTTTCTTTAAACCAATTATGCAATTAGATTCAGAATTAAAAAATAAAATCGAAATGGTTGTTCCCAATATAGTCTATTGTGAATCTGCTGAAGGGAAACGAGTTGTATTTGGACCTGATAACCATATATATGCTTGTCCTGATTTAGTTGGAAGATCAGAGTTCAAAATTGGAGATTATTTTCCTAAATTCTCTCGTCAAGATTGGAAGTGGGAAAAGTGGAAACAATTCAATTCCTTTACTATTCCACAATGTAAATCTTGTGCTTCATCTCCTATTTGCGGAGGAGGGTGTGCTGCTGAAGCTCTTATAGTTCATGGAAATTTGAATCAACCAAACTGTCCACAAACAGATAAACAGGTTTTCGAATATTTAAATAGCATTAAAGAAGAGATTTTGATATAAGGAGAGGAACTAAGCTATGATAGCAAGTACCTATAATTCAACATATAAATTATCTGATGGAAATTACGTTCTAATCAATTCACTAAGTGGTGCACTCGATATAATTAATACGGACATAAAAAAAGTGTTAGATGATATTAAGCGTAATAAAAAGTTAACTCTTTATCCTGAATTAGAAGAACTTCTCTCATTTTTAACAAAACGTGGCTATCTTTTTAAGGACCGTGATGAAGAATTAAATAAACTTACTATTATTCGTGATCGAATGACTGAATCTTTAGCAAATAGTAATTCTGGGGTTACTTTCAACGTATGCACAACATATATGTGTAACCTTCGATGTCCTTATTGTTACCAAGGTCATGAAATACATAAAATCTCACATGCTCTAAGCCCTATAGAGGTAGAAAAAATGTTCCAAGCAGTAGATAACATCCTGTCTATGGAGAATGAACGTGGTCGATTTGAGAATGCAACCCATCGCATGATGCTATATGGTGGTGAACCATTACTTCCAACAACTCGAAAGACAGTTGAACAAGTTGTTAAACGTGGGATAGAAGAATACGGCTTTCGTATGTACGCCATTACAAATGGTACATTCTTGCATGAATTCTTAGATTTTCTGGAGCCTTATAAAGAGAACTGGGATTATTTTCAAATTTCTATTGATGGACCGAAACATATTCATGATCAAAGACGTATTACAGCTGGTGGCACAGGAACATTTGATCGAATTGCTGCTAATATTTCACTGGCGTTAGAGCGTGGTTTCGCAGTAGGCTTACGTACTAATGTAAATAAAGATAATCTTGCATATGTAAAAGAATTAGCTACCTTTATCGAAGATCAACATTGGAATACTTATCCTAATTTTGGTTGGCAAGTATCTCCTGTTACTGATCATTACGGAGATAATCTACCTAATCACCTTCCAGAGCATGAATTACTCGCCGAGATTTATAATATTTTTGGAGATTTAGAAGAATTTATGGATAAATTTAACGCAAAACTCGGTACAGACCTTAACATTCGTACTTCTAGAATCCGTCAAGCCATACGTACTTTTGACTGGGAGAAGGTAAGTGAACTTGATTCCTGCTCTACTGTCATGCATAGCTTACCTTATTTTAAAGAATGTAGTGCGAGAGAACACCGTTTCTATGCATTTGGTGCAGAAGGTTTAATATACGCTTGTCCTGAGGCAGTAGGTAAGTCAGATACTGCAGTGGGTTCCTTTTTTCCTGAATACAATTTAGATGCTGATAAGCATGCTATTTGGGATCAAGATATCACTGACTCCAAACAGTGTAGTAGTTGTAGTATCTCGCTATTTTGTGGTGGAGGATGTGCCTATGCTAATTTAATGCGAAATGGTGCCATTAATAAACCTTACTGTAATGATTCACATCAAACCATTTCGACTTATATTAAGAAAAATGAAACTGCCTTTTTAGAACTAATTAAATAAAAAGATTTAACTCCACAAATACCTTTACCATTGTGGGGTTACTTTCTCTTAAAGGATGTGATCAATTTGACAGCATTGCAAAACTTCTTTCCAAAGCTAATTCCTTATGAAGTTTATAATATGGATGTTTGGGAGGAGGGACCTCGTTATTTAATAAAATTTGATAACGGATTACAATTAAAAGTCACTGAATCACTGAGAAATTTATTCAATTATATGGATGGAACCACATCCATAGGGGATATATGTACAATGGTACAGAAGAACCACGATGGCAATATTACCATAAATGAGTTAACAGAACTGATAAATGAACATCTATTACCAAAAGGGATTTTAGTTGGTTCCGAAAAAAAAGCATCTCATCACTCTGCAATTACATTTAGAATAGCAATATTCCACGCTTCTCACTTAAAAAAAGTATCCAAGTATTTCGAATTCTTATTATCCCAGGGCGTATTTGTTGTATTTAGTATTTTCTTCAGTATATGTCTAATACATTATTTTTTTCAGGCTAATACTGAAAATATATCAAACACATTTGGATCCGTTTATAAATTTGCTATTGCAATTTTACTGCTATTATTTTCTATGACTATCCATGAATTTGGCCATATAGTTGCTGCTTATCGATATAAGATACAACCTAAAGACGTCGGCATAGGTCTTTATATGATGCGGCCTGTTTTGTTTGTTGATTTAAGTGATACTTGGCGATTGCCTAGACGGCATAGAGTAGTTATTGACCTTGGCGGAATTTACTTTGAGTTATGGATATTTATATTTTTTGAGTTGTGCTATTTTATTTCAGGATCCCAAGAATTTTTTGTAGCAAATCAATTCATACTCATTACAGTTCTATATAACTTATATCCATTTTTACAATATGATGGTTTTTGGGTTCTTACTGACATTCTAGGTATTGCAAACTTGCATACTAGAACCTTCCAATTAGTAAAAAGTGGTCTCCTTGGATACTTTTTTTTCAAGCCTGATTATCGAAAGCAATTTAATGATACAATTAAGAGGATGAACAGACACTATAAAATAGCATTCCTTACATATGCTGGTATATACTTTTGTTCAGTCATCACTGCCATCTGGTTCATTCTTCGATATACCATCTATCTATTCACATCGCTAGACTCGTTCACATGGGGAAATGCAAAAGGTGCCATTATTGTAATAATTATAGTTTTAATTAGAACTATAATTGTCTTTACATTAAAATTTAAAAGGGCTGGGAGGGAAAAGGATGATAAACAAACAAACCATCCTTCAAGTAGAAAAAATAAAGAAAGCTTATGAAACCGAAGCAGGAACAATCCAAATTTTAAAAGGGCTTAGCACTCAATTTTATTCTGGAGAGGTTGTTAGTATTATTGGTCCTAGTGGAAGTGGAAAATCCACACTACTTGGAATATTAGGATCATTGGATACACCTACCGAAGGGCGTATTATAATTGAACAACAAGATATTACCTCCTTGTCAGAAGAAAAGCTGGCTGATTTCCGTGCAAAAAAGATCGGTTTTGTTTTTCAATCATATAATCTAGTCACAACAATGACCGCTCAAGAAAATGTTATGATGGCACTTATGTGCGCTGGAGTAAGAAGCCAAAAAGAAATGATAACAAAGTCTAGGGAAATGTTGGATCTTGTTGGGATGAAAGAGCGATATCATCATTTACCAAGCCAACTATCCGGAGGTCAACAGCAGCGTGTAGCAATTGCCCGTGCACTAGTAAATAATCCGGCCATTGTTATTGCTGATGAACCAACTGGGAACTTAGATTCAAAAACAGGAAAAAATATTTTGGACTTGATTTTCCAGCTACGTGATCAACTCCAGATGACATTTATTATCGCTACACACGATACGCATGTAGCAAAACTTTCAGATCGTGTTTTAAAAATTGAAGATGGTCTCCTCGTTCAAGAAACTCTTAACAACCATACACAATCTGGTGAACAAGAAGGTGGCATAACATCATGCTACTAAAATCTGCACTACGTAGTTTATCACGCAATCGTTTAAGAACTTTTTTTACAGTTTTCAGTATTTTAATAGGAGTAGCTAGTTTCTTTTCTATGTCTATGTTGGTAGAGCTGGTTCCGCGATCTATTCACGAGTCTTCTAAAATTCTTTTAGGGGGAGACGTGTCAGTCCAATCCTATTTAAAACCGATGGATCGCGAAACTCTTATTTCTTCAATTCCTACAGAAGAACAGAAAGCGCTCACAACTTCTTTATTAGGTCAAAGCATGGTCAAATCTGCTCGGAAAACAACAAGTTTAATTGTAAAGGGAATTGAAATGAATCACTACCCTTTCTTTGGTGATAATCTGTTTCCTAATATTCGTACCTTACACAAAGACGAACTACTACTTTCCAAAAATACAGCTGACCGTTTGCAAGTCAAAGTGGGAGATCGAGTAGAGATTCCTAACCGTTCTACTGGGGCAATGACCTCTTATAAAATTAGTGGTTTAGTAGAAGGTGTCCAAGAATCCTATGGTGATGCTTCGATTTTTGGAACTGCCTATTTACATTTAGATCAAGCACAGCTACTCTTAAATGTACCTGCAGGCACATTTAATGAAGCGTTAATCTTATTAAATGAAAATGTTAATATCTCTTCTTTTAAAAAAAATATTCAAAAGCAATTACCACAAAGTAGTGTAATAGACGTGCAGGATAAAGAGCTAGAGAAACAGAAAGATTTACGGATGTTGTTACCATTTCTTCAACTTTTCAGTATATTAGCTCTTGGAATTGCTGCTATTACTACTTCTAACACAATGAAAGTTATTATTGCTTCACGTACGCATGATATTGCTGTTATGAAGTCAGTAGGAATGAAAACTAAATATATTATTCGATATTTTCTATTAGAAGCATTATGGCTAGCGATTCTCGGAACAGTTGGTGGGATTGTACTCGGCTTATTAGCTAGCGTTTGGCTGACTTCCTATCTAGCAGACGTGCTTTCACTACCGCTACATTGGGGGATTTCATGGTCTGTAATTTTCACAACAATTCTTGTGGGATTAATTGTAACCTTCTTAGCTTCTTGGATACCAGTAAAAAGTGGAATGCGTGTATCACCACTTCAAATGTTACGTGATACTGAAAACACAAGTGTGAATTATACTTTACCATTTAAAAAGAAATTTCAACTTTTTATATTTACTTGTGGCATTCTTTCTATTTATGTTTACAATATAGCCTTCACAGCAAATACAAATGGAAACGCAGTCTTTAAGTGGTTTCTTGCCTTTTTACTTACAACTGCAGTTCTATTGTTTATTTTTACTTTTGTCCGTTTTATAGGATTTATATATTCTTTATTATTCAAATTAATTGGCGCCATGAAAAACATAATGCCACAAAGTCTCTTTCTTGCTTTACACAACATGGCTACTACAAGTAAACGAAATGGTTTATTAGCAGTTACCTTAACTATTGGTGTTGTTTCTGTTGTCTCTAGTCATGTATTTGCAGACAATTTAATTGAATCAGTTCAAGGACAATTGGAAAAAGAGGCAATGGGAAATCTTCTTATTACAAGTTCTATTCATGATGAAGGGAACGTCGAAAAGCAATTACACTCTATTAAGGACATAAAAGGATGGAAAAAAGGGTATCAATTAGATGGAAGACTCCAAAATATTAACGGGGTGGAAGCAGCATCTATATTCATGAAAAATATAAAAGATGATAAATTTTTTAGCTCAACTAAAATTTCAATAGAAGGGGTAGATACATCTCTTGACTCTAGAGCCTATATGATATCTGAAGGGCGTGATTTAGCTCTATCGGATGCAAAGGGGAAAAAAGCAATTCTTTTGGACAGCTATAAGAAATTAGGCGTGAAAATTGGAGATACAGTTGACATTCAAATTGGAAATGAATTAGTAAACTGCGAAATTATAGGTTTCTTTAAATCTGGTGTAGTTAAAACCGTTGGCATCCGTATTCCAACTGAAACATTAGCTACATATGGAAAACCAAGCCGAATTACTTATTCCTTAGATAGTGATCCTAAAAAAACAAATGCTATATTAACAGAATTAAATGAAAAACTTCCTAGTTCAGCAATGGCATATTCGATTGCTGCTACAGCCATCGATAGTCTTCAGTATATCATTCAAATGCAAAGTGCTTTCTTCTCAATTGTAGCATTGTTCGCATTTTTAACAGCTGTTCTTACAATTGGAAATCAAGTTGTCATTCGCTTACTGCAACAGACACGAGATGTTGCTATTATGAAAACAGTTGGTATGTCTTCTAGTAATTTGATGAAGTCCATCTTATTAGAAAACACGATTATCTCACTATCAGCTGGATTAGTTGGTGCTGGAATTGCCCTAGCTTTTTCAGGCATTACTTTACGATTCTTATTTCAAATGCCGATGAAAATAGATATGACTTGGTCTATTTTAGGTATACTTTTGTCTGTTTTAACAACAACAATTGTTGTATGGATAGCAGCAAAACAATCATTATCAGCTAAACCTATACACCTTTTACAAAATAAATAAGCAAATAAAGAAAGGAGCGTATTTTGATTACAGATTTTCCGAACGGGAAAGCCCACTACAGTGCGATAGCACCCCCTTTAGGGGTGGGATGAGAGTGAGGTCAAATGCGATGTACAGATAAAATACCGAAGGTATGTTCTGTACATCAAGTATTTGAAATGGTATAATTTTCATAATAGACAAGTAAAAGTCTCTAAAACAATCTCGTTCTCTGAAAACAGAATACATATGAGGTTGGAGTAACAAATTCTTCTACTCCGTAAAATGTATTGAGTCGTCAAGCACAAGACGCTAAAACACATTTGAGAACTCACAATCTGACTCGTTTGGTAATAGAACGAGTGCCGTATCTGCTATATGCACTGGATACGGAGTGGTGATGGCACACCGCAATCTTGCACGTCAGCGATACTAGAAATTAGACTTCGCCTTTGGTAGCAAGAATCCCACTGACGTTAGTCAGCTTGTGGCTTTAGCCATGGGAGTGTCAAACACAAGATAAGCTTCCTTTATGCAAGAACTATAACTGAAGCTATCAAAAGATTTCAGGGAATATATACACAATATGCTGAGCAAGTACCTTTTTATATCAGAGAAGTACATACAAACGAAAAAATAATCATTGATACAGACACGGGTGAAGTACATTGTATTGGAGATAATAATATGTTAAGAAAATGCTTAGAAAATCTTATGCACTCACATACTCCAATTAATTGGGTTCCTTTACTCGAGACTCATCAAAATATTATACAAGAGCCTCCTTCATTTATAATCGATACAGCGTGTCTCAGTAAAGATAGCTCTCTATATAATAAGATTGGAATTGATATGTGGGAAAACACTCTTCAGATATCATTATATAGCCACGGAGAGTTTTGGAATGCTCTTAAAAGATTTTTGCAAATTGAGATCTTGTCTGTTTGTGAATTAGAGCAATTTATAAAAGGGAAGAGGAGTTTATAATGGAATTTAAGGAGCTTATGAAGTACATAGAAGAGAATAAAGAAGAACTTTTTGATGAATTAAATAAAGATAATCAAAGTGTAATTAGTACAATAGATATGAAAACAGTAGAAGAAAAGTAAAATAATAAAAAGGCGTAATTCATTTGTGAATACGCCTTTTTGTTTGTTGTTTTTATCTCTTTTAAATTGAATTCAGATATTGATAATATCTTTTTAAAGATATTTTAGTTTTGAACCCCATCCTACTTACCAAATCTTTTTCAGTTACTCCTTGCTTTATAAGACGGAGAATAAAAGTGTTTCTCATCTGCTGTGCAGAAATACGCCTATTTAACTCCGCTCGTTTCACTTCAAGTCGGATCATCTTTTGTATAGCAACTTCAGACAAAGCTTTTGGCGCATCCTTTTCGTACACCCAACGATACGTACCTCGATTAAAATCAAATGCCACAAATAGGGGATTATCTGTGTGATGTCGAGGCCTTACAGGTTCTGGAATAGTCGTGTAATATTTGTAAAGTTGCTGCGTATCTTCCATAGTTAAAGAGACAGACCTAGTTGCTCCATTTTCCCCAGGTACCATTAAGGTATTTCTAGCAAACTGTATATGGCTCATATTAAGCGATATAAGCTCTTGCAAGGACAACCCATAGTTTACTACTAAATTTATAATACAAACGTTTCTATCCATAATAAGAGGGCGATATTTAGCTTGTCTTCCTGTTAATCCCTTTGTTGATAGAACAGTTTGTTTTATAAGCTTTTCTTCCACTTCGGTAATAAAATCATTGTCATTTAGTGATTGATCCGGAATTAAAGAGAGATTAATACCATCCAATGGACTAACTATACCTAAAAACATGTGAAACTTCTTTAAAACTACCCATATTCTGTGTCTAGTTTTCTGAGAGTATTTACGCTTGTCTTCTAACTCAGAGAAATACGTCTGATAGTCCGCTTCAGAAAGTTCACTCCATGATTTGATATGTAGAAGTTTCTCATTTGCTCTTAGCCACTTATAAAAATCTTTAATATCGTAAGCATAACGTTTAATCGTGGATTGTTTCCGTCCTTTTTCTGTTAAATAAGCAGAAAAGGCTGCTAATGTTTCTTCTAAATTAATGTTTTCGCTCATTATAATCACCTAATTTCATAGGAATTATTATAACAGAAAATAAGTGAAAGACCTGCTACCGCCTTTTGCTACGCACAGTTGCTGGCATATCCAAAACGCAAACGGACAAACAACCCTTTGCATTTTGGATATGTTGATTATTGTTTATAAAGCAAAATAAATAGGGCTATCATAATACTCCAAAAAGGAACTCCTTTAAAAAGTCTAATCTCGTTATAGCTATTCATTTCTATGCAAGTTGTATCTTTAAGTACAGTCATGTTTAATCCTCCAAATATGAAATGTTTATTAAAATGAAAAAAGGACAAACCTCACCCTGGTAGGGATGCGTAGGTTTGTCCTTTTTTATGAGGGTAATGATATGTTTAATTACCATTATTATAACTGAATTTACAAATATTTTCAATTAGGTCCGACATCTTATTAACAAGCATACTAGCTGTATTAAAAATCTATTATAAATATATATCTTATATATAAAAAAGAAATAAAGATAAAACTATTATAGGTTATCAAAAATAGGGGAAAGATCTACTCCCACAAGGGAAAATTTCATGTTAGAACCTAAAAAATCATAAATAGTAGAAAATGTATTCGTAGATTCAATGATTATTAGACTTTTAATTCTACAAAAAAACAGAAAGAAAATACTATATTTCTACATGAAATCAGAAAGAATTTGATACCAAACGCCTTATATATATTCAACCCCGTAAATAGGAATTTTTTTACTTATTTTGATGATCAATTTGATTTTAACCTTCTAATTATCCACATTTTATTCAGATTAGGCTGCTATTTATTAACATTACCCAGTATTTACACATAACTCACATTATTATTGATGATTTTTATTAGATAAATATAACAACATTAGTAATTACAATAATTTTAGAAGGATTATATCCACATTGAATCATATTTGTCCTCATATCCACTATTTTTATAATTTTCCTTTTGATTTTTTGTAGGTATTATGGGATAGGTTTTCATACAGTAGAGGAATACACTCTAGTATTATGTGGAGAGTTATGTATTGATAGAATCAAATTTGTATAGAAGTGCATAAAAAAAGACTCCATTTTACATGAAGTTCTTTCGATTTGGTATTTATAAATAGAGTAGTAAGAAGGTGTTACTAATCAGACAAACACGAATAGCCCTCCACTTTTGTTTTTTTCAAAAATAGAGAGCTAGTTGCTATTATTTTATTTCCATTGCGGTTAGCACCTGATCTGGAGCTGTTATTGTTACACCAGCACGTACTAAACGTTCGAAGGTACGCATAAACTCTAGTAAATGAAACTGTTTTGGTAGCTCAATCACACGCAGCTGCTCTTGCGGTAGCTTATCAATTGCCTCGATAAACCATTCACGCATATCACTTGGGATAGTACGGTCTTTATGGCCACGTACTTTTAATTTTTCACGCATTTCAATTTCTAAAGCGATATACGCATGGAGATTTACTCCCTGATCATATGCATATTTTCTAAATAACGTTTCTTCCTGGTATTTTAGATAATTACGGTGATAAGACTCTTCCGTCACTGGTACCGCAAACTTCTGCTTCAGTAGTGCATGTATATTTTTAAACAGCTTCTTAATGTTATGTAGAGAGTACATAGAATAATGTAAACCGAAATTAAAGACAGCTTGCTCACGGTCACTATTTCTCTCTTTTGGTATATGTTGTGCAATAAGAGGGTAGATACCTTCTTTCGCTGCAGCATCAAGGATTTGATATTGAGATGTTTGATGTAATAGTTTTTTCAATGTATATACAA
>NZ_NWUW01000053.1 GCF_002746455.1 Bacillus fungorum
AAATGAAACCCGTTAGGGTTTATTTCGTGTGCAAATCTTTAGGTTCCCTACACATAAATTTTATAAAAAAGAAACAACCTCTACTTTAATTGACGTTGTATGAGCTTAGCTTGATAGCGATGGGGTACCGCCACATCCCCATCAAGCTAAAGTTTTAATATACCTCCTAAATGAACATTTTCTTTTTCTATAGGTAGTTACTTTGAAAAGTCAGCTCATTTTTTCGTTTTGAGAGTGTTTATTTTTGTTTAGCTGATGGATATAGAGTACACCCCTAGGTTTAAAATAAATTTCCACTTAGAAACAAGTGATTTTAACAATGTTAGGAGTGTTTCATGCAGCACAATGTAATTTATATTGAATCGCAAAAAGAAAAATCACATTAGAAAAGAGCCGGAATTTCCCCTATTAAGAGTAAATCGAATCTTTAATATTTAAAAGATGGAAAAAAGAAACACAGAAGTAAAAAACTTCTGTGTTTCTTTTTAATTAATATATTTATTGAACTTTCCGGCACAGACGCTTCTTCTACCCTATTATAGAAGCTATTTTGAACGTAAGAAATTTGTAAGGAATGGGTAAGAAAAAAGAAATTTTTATTGTGTATGATAAAAATATAAAGAGTCGTGAATGGTGAAACAGATATAACTTATATATGAAAAACAAACCATTTAACAAGAGTGTTTTAAGGAAAAGAAGTAATTTCTGTGGTTAATATACATGTGAAAAAAGGGGGACTTGCCGTTTGTTAAGCAGAAAGACATTTGAAAAAATAATCATTATGAAGATGATTACAACTTCAATGTTGACCTTTTGTCATTGGTAAAGATGATAACTGCGTGGTTAGTATGAAACAGCAAGTAACCACCTATACAATATGAATAAAGGAGAGGAATGTCTGATGAAAACACGTAGTCAAATTACCTGTGCAAGTCTTGCCCTTTTAATAGCTGGAAGTTCCCTGTTATACACATCGCCAATCTCAATTGTAAAAGCAGAGCCCACTCAAAATGTATCTAGTTCGTCACAAACAAGTACGCAACGAGATCGTAATTCCGTTAAGCAAGCTATGCAGGATACATTACAGCTTGGATACCCGGGGATACTTGCTAAAACTTCTGAGGGTGGAAAAACGTGGGGTTATGCCGCTGGGAGAGCGGATCTGAGCGCCAAGAAACCAATGAAAACAGATTTTCGTTTTCGCATTGCCAGTGTGACAAAGACGTTCATCGCAACGGTTGTACTTCAATTAGCTGGAGAGAACCGCCTGAATCTAGATGACTCCATCGAAAAATGGTTGCCTGGCGTCATTCAAGGAAACGGATATGATGGTAACCAGATTACTATCCGGCAGATATTGAATCATACAAGTGGTATCGTTGAATACGCAAAGTCAGAAGAAGTTGATTTCTTTACGAATACAAATAAATCGTTTACCGCTGAAGAACTAGTGAAGATTGGACTTTCGATGCCCCCGGAATTTGCTCCAGGAAATGGCTGGTCCTACTCAAACACAGGATACGTATTACTGGGCATCCTTATTGAAAAAGTAACCGGAAACAGCTATGCGGAAGAGATTGAAAATCGGATTATTGAACCGCTTGAATTGTCGAATACATTCCTACCTGGTAATTCAAGCGTTATTCCAGGCACCAAGCATGCCCGTGGATATTTACAACCAGACGGAGCAAGTGAGCTAAAAGACGTTACTTATTATAACCCAAGTATAGCTAGCTCGGCTGGAGATATGATTTCTACTGCTGATGACTTAAACAAATTCTTCTCTTCCTTGCTTGGTGGCAAATTACTGAAAGAACAGCAACTAAAACAAATGCTTACTACAGTTCCTACAGGAATTACTGAAACCGGCCGATATGGTCTTGGAATCTATGAAACTAAGCTTCCAAACGGTGTCTCAATATGGGGACACTCAGGTGGCATTCCAGGATTTAGTACTTTTGCTGGAGGCACACTTGGAGGCAAGCATACAGTGGCTGTCAATTTGAACAACCTTAAAGCTGATAGTCCTGATCCTTTTAAAAATATTTTACTTGCTGAATTTGGCAAGTAGTAAAAAAGGAAAAAACGGATAAATTTTGTCATAGTTTTTATAGTTAAAAGTATATCTTTTTGGTGCAAAGTCTTCTAAACTAAGCTACTCTTTCACTTGTTTTCTTAGCTTGATGGGCATGGGGTACCGCCAACCAAATGACATAAAACCCACGCTAATATATTTTTTGGAAGTTGAATAACTGATTTTCCTACGTTAAGGATTTGTGAGATGAAAAAATCTACCTTTTCAGTTTTGCAAAAAAGGTAGCTGGGGTGTATCACTTCTAATTTATTGGAACTTGTAGCACGTAAAGTTCTTCTTCAACAACATCCATCTGAAGACGCAATGTTTTACATGCATCTTCTACAGCTTGATTATATACATGTGGTCCAATTTCTTTCATCATAAACTCCAATATATATTCAGCTTCAGTTGAACTTAAGTCTAGTTCGAATTTTTTATAAAAGAAATCCTCAAGACGTGCTTTTACCATCTCTTGATTCTCACGGGGTAATTTTTTTAATTTAGGCATTTAAATTCACTCCTATAAGTTAAGTCAATTGGGGGTACGGCAACCATTCCTTCTTTTTGGAGCCACTCACAAAAGTGGTCTTTTTTATATGTAGATTTGAAATAAAGTCATACCGTTTATAAAAACAGCTTGCCCAATTAATAATCACAAGCTGTTTTTTTTGTTCTAATTAATATAAAATTAAATTTTTAAAGTATGTTAGATTAATGGGACAGAAGGGTGTTTTTTCGAATGGATAAGCTACAACAAGTACTAGAAAAATTTACTTTGAATGTGTTAACAGGGGAGCTCTAAAGGTGTTTTCGTAAATAGAAAACACCTTTTATCTTCATAAATTTTGTTAATAAAAATAATTTATCGTTTATTTGGAATGATTAAAGAGTCCCACAACCAGAAAAAAAATCCGGCTGAGATTATATAAACATATAATAAAATTTGTGTAAAAAAAGTAATATTAAGTTCAAAATCAGAAACATTTATTGCAAAGAAAACAATCAAAGCAGCAAGTATATAAATAAATAAGGTTAAGATATTAAATCGCTTAGAAAAAATAGTATTGGAAAGCAATATTTGGACAGGGACAGCAAATATAGTAAAAGCACATGAGTAAGCTAAAGTATATATGGGTAACAAATTAAAGTTTGCTGCTGATAAAGAGTCACGGGATTCAACAATGATACTAATAACAGACATGGATACCCCGGACAGCAAGATTACTTTTAATCGTTGTAAAAACAACTAATTCTCCTCACTTCTTCATTAATTAATATTAGTTTTATAATCTACTTGAAATTACAAATAAACAACTAATATTTTTCACCATTTAGTTAAAGTCACTTGAACTTTGAATATATTATCTAAAAGTTTGAGATTTTCCTTTCGGAATACTTAATATTTCCCACTCTGAACCTTTTATTTGTTTACCAATATATAGAATTTGACCTAAATGATTGCTACAGTGCGCTATTTCAATTTGAATTGCTTCTAGGACGGTTAATGGGTTATTTCTAATTGTTATAATCTTTAGTAAGTCTTCTGTTTGTAATTCTTTAATTGTTTTAAATAAAAGAAACCATCCTTTTTCCCAAATTTCAATCAATTCTTTTTTTTCAATGACCGTATCAATAAATTCACCATCACGATCTCTATATTCTTTTTCGCCATCTGTTGTTAAAAAATTAGGCCATCTTGAATGCATGTTTCCACTTAGATGTTTTATAATGATTGCGATACTATTGGATTCACTGTTAGGACGCCAATGTAAATCTTGCTCTGTTAACTGATCTATAGCTTTCTCAACACGTTTTTTTATGTGCTCAAATTGAAAGATTGCTGTAGATAGAAACTTTTCTTCTACTGAACTCATAAAATTTTCCCCTTTCAGTTATAGTAGTCAATTTTATTGATAAGTAATTAATTTTTTCGGATTGTATCAATTAATAATGGTAATTCTTTCAAATCTTCAATTATGTATTCATCTGTGAATGGAGTTCCCCAAAACGCATCTTTCTTCCATATTGCATTCATTCCCGCATTTCGAGCCCCTATTACATCATTTTCTGGATGATCCCCTATGTATACACTTTCTTCAGGGGTAACGCCTAATCTTTCTAGAGCTCTCATAAAAATTTCAGCTTGAGGTTTTTTAATTCCCTCTTGTTCAGACACTAAAATAGTATCCATGTATTTCTCAATTCCTAAGGCGCGGATATTTAGAAGTTGAAATTCAGTCAATCCATTTGTAATCATACCTAATAACATGCCTTTATCTTTTAACTCTTTTAATACATGCTCCATGTTAGAAAAAGGAACACAGTGATGTTGAAAGTTGTTTATGTAATCCTCTAATAATTGCTCCCATGTTAAATCGGAAATAGAATGTTCGTGGAGTAATTGATGATATACTTTGTCCTTCCAAACGTATCCCCTATTATCTAACTCAATAAATCGAGATACATATTGTTCTTCAGGTATATGTTTTAGTTTATTGATATACCGCTTATATTGTTCTTTAATAAAGAATTTAAGTGAACTGTCTCTATCTAATAAAGTTCCATCTAAATCGAAGATAATTGCTTTAATCATGTATTCTCCCCCTTTTATCTTAATATAACATAAAAAGGTACTTTATCCTTTTTATAGATTTGTTGTCTTAAATTCATCAAGTTGGTACCTGGGTGTTTTTGCCCATCCCCCGAAAAGGGGGAATAAGACAAAATATACCAACTGGATAGATGTATCTAGACGAGATACATGTAAAAACGGTTCATATACTGGATTGTATTTACATGTACTTTTTTTATTAAATCACTAATTTACGATAAACAAAAAGCTAATTTTATATCCATGTATAAGATAGAATTAGCTTTTTTAAATGTTTTAAATTATGTAATTGCTCTTTTTGTGCTACTTAGTTTGAAAATAATAAGGAGCTGCTACCCCTTTTTTCAATAAATTTTGAACGCCATTAGGAAAGTAAAACATAATTTTTTCAGCTTCCTTTATGTTTATCCAACTAATATCAGTAATCTCATTTTGGTCTTGAATAGATATTTCTCCCCCTACTATTCTAGCTACAAAGGTAAAGATTACAGCATGTGCATGTGGAAAGAATTTTTCGTTAATAGCGAATATATTTTCAATTTCAACTTTTAACCCAGTTTCTTCAAATGTCTCACGAATAACAGCTTGTTCTAATGTTTCTCCAATTTCTCTTGCTCCTCCTGGAAGGCTCCATTCACTACCATTTTCACGTTTGTTTCCAACCATAAGAATTTTTTGATTTGTATCATCATAAATAAGCGCATATACTACATCGACTCGTTCCACGACTTCTCCTCCATTGAATAATTAAAATCTTTATAAATAGTACTCTAATAAAAAATCCTTGCTGCACATGAAGTTAAAGTACTTTAATTTCATTGAACTAAAAGCACCTGCAAGTTAAATAAGTTTTAGTTTAAAAGCTGAAGCCACTTATGTTCTGGTTCGTGTACTTCTAAAGCATATCGCAGCCATTTTTTCTTCTCATTATCAAGATAATCCTTTATAGCGATAAAGTCTTGATGGTCTTTTTCTCTTGTATTCTTCGCCTTGTATAAAAGTACAATTTCTGGATTTAGATATGGAATACCTGTTTTAGTAGTACTCCAAACGGAATTGAGTGGGTAAGAAATCCTAAAGTCTCTTCTGAATATCCAATCATTTTCTTTTGTTTCATTAAGAAGAATTTCTATTTTATCTCCGTTTAACATATTCAAAGCATGTATTTCGTGAATTGGCAAATCTAAAAATTCATTTTCCCAAGTATAGAACTTACCTTTAATTACCTTTTTGAACTCCCATTCATTAAGATAATCTTTCAGATATTGTTGGTCTTTTCGAAAAACCGCAAACTCTATATCTTTATGTTCTCTTGTTTCCTCACCAATAAAAAGGTCAATCGCCCATCCTCCAGCAATAAACCACGTTCTATCAAAGCTTGACATTAATGAATTGATACTCTGACATTGTTCAAATGGCATATAAATCCCCCCAAAAAAATTATCTAAAATCTATTCTCTTTTTGTAATCAAATTTCTTTTGTCGTCTTCAGCCATCATCCCCATTAGTCTAATTATAATAAAACAACATTATTATTTTTCAAAGAATTTTATTGCAAATCAAACTACTTTATTATCTCTGCAAACTCCTTCTGAAAATAAATTTTAAATAAATTTAAACCTTCTACTTTAGTGAATGAAAAGAAATTTATTGTTCATAAATAATTTCATCCTATGTACGGATTTCTCTCGAGGCGCTAGCACTCCTAAAAAAGAAAGAATCACTATACTTAGACAATTTTATACCATAGGGGTTTATCAAAATTAAAATAGTCATGATCCTGCAAAATAAAATCTATTCTTTCCAAAGCATCATCAAAGGATTGTTCGTCATATTCTTTAGTCCATACAATAGTAGAAAATATATTCATTGCTGCATAAAGAGCATATAGGCGCCAAAACGTATCGTCAGGTTCATTTGAAAAATAATTTTTAATTTGCCCAATACAATAAGGGATACTAAGTCTTCTGCTAAACAATGAAAGATTATAAAAATCATGATATGGATCCCCAAAATCATAACCATTAAAATCAATTACTCCATTGAAGACACTATTTAAAGTTATTATATGCCCCAGATGAAAATCATCATGGAGTAAAGTTATTGGTCTATGTTTAAGAAGGTGAAGATTACTCTCAATAAAATTGATTATTTTATGTTCTTTTGTAACATGAAAGCTATCCTTTTTATACTCATTTAAATAATATCTAAATTTCTTTGTTTGGACTTCTTCCCAGTTAATGCTTTTGTGAACATTTAGTTGATGTATTTTTCGCAACTCTTTTCCTGCCGCAAAACCTAAAGTCAATTGTTCAGTATCCGATAGGTCCGTTATTATTTCACTAGCAGGGTTTCCTTCAATATAGCTTAATACCATTACAGATAAATTTGCTTCATTTACTACAGTGTATTCAATTGCTTTATGAGTTTGTACATCATATTTTTCCAACTCTTTGAGTAATGAAAATTCAAAACTTCTCTTTTCATCGTATTTCAAGTCTGATAGACGTATAAAGTATTTGTTTTTTCCAATGGTAACCATGTATTTTTTATCTGGGGAGTATCCGTTTTCAATTATCTTTACAGATGAATACCCCTTAAGGCTGGATACACCGTCTATTACATCTTCAATTAAAAAATTCAATTTTCCTCATCTCTCTTTCAATAATTCAGAAGATAAAAAATACTATATAAATAGGATGCTGTCAAATTATCTTCTATAAATTTTGCTTGACTACATACAATCTTTCTTGTAACAAAAACGACCATTTTTGTTACGGTCATTATTAATAAACTTTTAGTCTAATTAACTTGCATACTGAGTGTAACAAAAATATGTAACAATATTATTTGTAACAATATCTCCATTTAATCGTTTTTGGTACAATAGTCGTTGAAGGGGATGATAAATATGAAGTTTGGTTATATGCGTGTTTCTACATTAGATCAAAATTTAGATCGTCAAAAGAAACAGCTTGAAGAATTTGGATGCGACCGTATTTTCTTCGAAAAAGTAACCGGTACAAAACGAAACCGGCCGGAATTAAATAGTATGCTGGAATTTCTTCGTCCAGAAGATACAGTCGTTGTAACCGATTTAACTCGATTATCACGTTCTACAAAAGATCTCATTGAAATTACGGAACAAATTTCTCAAAAAGGAGCACACTTGAAAAGTCTAAAGGAATCATGGCTTGATACAACAACAGCACATGGAAAAATGTTATTTACTATTTTCGCTGGTATTGCTCAATTTGAACGAGATTTAACTTCTGAACGGACAAAAGAAGGAATTGAGGCTGCAAGGAAACGAGGGAAACATCCTGGAAGACCAAAAACCGATGAGGAAAAGGTTGATTATGCTTTATATCTTATTAATCAAGGTATGAGCCGTACAGATGCCGCTGAGAAAGCTGGTATCTCGAGAATGACTTTGTACCGTAAGATGCAACAGTAAAGTACATATAGTTTTGATTTTAGTATAGTAGGAGGAATTACATTGACCTCAATTGAACGTACAGCCTATCCAAGGTTTAAACAAAACTTAACTCGAAAAGAACTGAAAGAGATTTATACCGTCACATATGCGGAGAACCAATTTGCCCATAGAGTAGCACGTGGAACTATTCCGGTCTTTAGCCTTTTAGTTATGCTAAAGTCTTTCCAACGACTAGGTTATTTTCCACGTCCAAAAGATATTCCATCTGTGATAATTCATCATATCCGTTCGAGTTTGCGTATATCAAATGAAACCGAACCAAACTTCCGAACAAAGTCCATATATCGACACCAGAAAGCAATTCGTGAGCATTTGCAAGTATTGCCCTTTGGGAAGGATGCTTTGCATATTGCTACTAATGCCATATATAAAGCATCTCAAGTGATGGATAACCCTGCTGACCTTATTAATGTTTCTATTGAAGAATTAATTAAGGAACGTTATGAATTACCAGCATTCAGTACACTAGATCGGCTTGCACGTCGAGTGAGAACGCTGGTTAATAATCGTCTTTGTAATACACTTCTCGCTCGTTTGTCTAATATAGATAAAGATAAACTCGATCAATCACTTCATACGTCAAAAGAAACTCAACATTCTGGTTATAATTATTTTAAAGAAGTTCCCAAAAGCCCTTCTATTACTCATATGAAAGATTTACAAAACAGACTTTCATTTATTACGTCTTTCCTTCCAAACATTCATGATTTATTAGAAGGCATTCCAAATTCTAAATTGAAGCACTTTGCTGCTGAAGCGAATTCTTTAGATGCTTCAGAAATAAAGGACTTCGCTCCCAAAAAAAGATATATGCTGTTGTTATCAACTATTTATCGGTCACAAATTACAACTAGGGATAACCTTGTAGAAATGTTTCTAAAAAGGATGGGAATCATTCATAAAAAAGGAAAAGAAGAACTTTCTCTTTTGAGGGAGCAACATCGTTCCATAAGTGAAAATCTTATTTCTGTACTGAGTGAAGTTTTAGAAACAACAGCTATGCATGATGATAATACACAAATTGGCAGCAAAATTACTGAGCTATTTGAAGCTAAAGGTGGTATAGAATTTTTAAAACAGGACTGTACAGCAATATCCTCATACAACGGAAATAATTATCTACCACTTTTAGAAAAATTCTATAAGAATCATAGAAAAACATTATTTCGGCTCATCACATTATTAGAAATTGACTCAACAACTCAAGACGATTCCCTCATAAATGCTCTGGAATTTTTATTAGAGAACGAAAACCGTAAGGTTGAACATCTACCTAGCGATATTGATTTATCATTCGCCAGTGAACAGTGGAAACATACAATTCGCGTTGAAAAAAGCACGAGTTTACTTTACCGTAAACGTCTTGAAATCTGTATATTTTCTTATTTAGCCTCTGAATTAAAGACGGGAGACCTTAGTGTAAAAGGTTCTGAGAAATATGCTGATTATAGACAACAATTACTTCCATGGGAAGAATGCCAACCGATGGTTGAAGATTATTGTAATGAACTAGAATTACCTTCCTCACCTACTGATTTTGTTAATCGGTTAAAAAGTTGGCTAACATCCGCTGCAAAAACTGTTGATCGAAACTATCCTAATAATGGACAAGTTATCATAACTGAAGATGGAGAACCAATCCTGAAACGTTTGGTACGAAAAGAGTCTTCTAAGAGTAGTAAAATGTTAGAAAAAGAAATTATACAACGACTACCGGAACGAACGATTCTCGATATACTTTGTAACGTTGAACACTGGACTCATTGTACAAGACATTTCGGCCCATTTTCAGGATCTGAACCTAAATTAGAGCATCCAATTGAACGTTATATTATTACTTCATTTGGATATGGCTGTAATTTAGGGCCAGCCCAAACCGCTAAACATATGCGAAATATAGTAACACCTCATATGATTTCTTTTGTGAATCGTAGACATATCAGTGCCCAAAAATTAGATGCCTCAATTCAAGACATTTTAAATCAATACAACCTCTTTAGCCTTCCAAAACTATGGGGGAGTGGAAAAACAGCCGCCGCTGATGGAACAAAATACGATTTATATGAAGAAAACTTACTGTCAGAATACCACATCAGATATGGGGGCTATGGAGGAATAGCTTATCATCATGTTTCGGATAATTATATTGCTTTATTTAGCCATTTTATCCCCTGTGGGGTTTGGGAAGCTGTTTATATTATTGATGGATTGCTAAAAAACAAGTCAGATATCCAACCCGATACGATTCATGCTGATACACAAGGTCAGTCTACTCCTGTCTTTGCACTTTCTTATCTATTAGGAATCAATTTAATGCCTAGAATTAGGAATTGGAAAGACTTAAAATTTTTTAGACCAAGCAAACATATTCAATATAAACATATAGATCCTTTATTTAGTGATGTAATCGATTGGAAGTTAATTGAGACTCATTGGCAAGATTTATTTCAAGTTGTTTTGTCTATAAAAGCTGGAAAGATACTACCCTCAACTCTTCTTAGAAAACTGAGAAGTAATAGTAAAAAGAATCGACTGTACCAAGCATTTCGAGAGCTAGGCAGAGTCATTCGAACGATATTTCTTCTTAGATATATCTCAGATATGAAATTAAGAGAGCAAATTACAGCTAGTACAAATAAAGTGGAAGCATATAATGGTTTTTCAAAGTGGTTATTCTTTGGTGGGGATGGGATTATTACTGAAAATGATCCAGTAGAACAAGAAAAACGTATTAAATATAATGATCTCGTTGCCAATGCAGTCATTTTTCAAAATGTCGTTGATATTACCATGATTTTATGGCAACTCAAAAGAGAAGGTTATCGATTCTCACGAGAAGATCTGGTGATGTTAAGTCCATATATGACGAAACATATAAAACGTTTTGGCGATTATGTAATTGATTTACAAAACATTCCACAACCAATAGAAGAGAATATACCTGTATAAAATATAAACGGGTCATAATGTGGAAATAAAAACCAGTTTATGACCCATTTTTACACGTATCTCGGCTGAACCCCTATTTGGTACACTCCTATATTAACTAATATTTAACAAAATTGTAACAATATTCTAACAAGTGGAATATTTGAATCATTTGGATAATATTGTATCTTTCTATATTTATACCATTTTAAATTTTTCATCTATCATCAAAACCACGCCAAAAGGTACACCTTAAGAAAAAGCATATTTTTTACAGCTCAAACCACTTCAAAAGGTATCAAAATCTTATTAAGACATACGTCATAAATATACCCACTTTTTGAGAGGGTGTTTGTTGCATAATTTCACGCTAAATGGCGGAGTATTTTTTCCTAAGAATGGGATACAACACAGAGAATCCCTTTATTGTGATGTTTATAATTTTTTATATTCATTCTGGTACATGAAATTATAAAAACTAAGTTATACCTTTACTTTTCTTTTGAAATTATTATAGCATTCTATATAAATATTATGTTATTATATAGATAGAAAATCTATTTCTATTGTTTATACTCTATTGTACGTAGCGTGAAGGACAAACCTTACGCCCAGTTAACTCGGGCGAGGTTTGTCCTTTTTTTATTTAAAGGAGGAATTTACTATGAAAAAAGTCTACAAAATTGGAGCAATTGTTACTACTTTATGTGTTGCTTGTATCGCAATCTTTACTTTAACTAAGAATGAATCAGTCAAAACAGAAACTATAACACCAGAAAAAACAATTGTATCTGCTGCAGATGTAAAAGGATCGCCTGAAAATATAAAAGATATTTCGAAGGAAGAATTAAAACAAAAAATACAATCTCATGAAGAGTTCATTGCGTATTACTATCAACCAACCTGCCATTTTTGTAAAAAGGCTGCGCCAGATATCAATAGCATGTCAAAAAAGCATGATAGAGCCATCTATCGTATTGATATCTCTACACCAGAAAATCAAAGCGCCTTTCAAGAGTTCGACATTCCAGGTACTCCAGTTGTTGTAGCTTATAACAGAGGTGAAGAAGTTGAACGTCTAGAAGGAGCAGT
>NZ_NWUW01000054.1 GCF_002746455.1 Bacillus fungorum
CAATACTCCGAAAAAAAACAAAGAACCATCTATTCAAAAAATAATGCTAATGTCTGATGGAAATACTGGTGGTTAATTAGCTTTAAACTATAAAGAACACCTCTGAAAAATAGAGGTGTTCTTTATAGTTTAAATAAATTTATCATGTATCTTGGATACTCCCCTCTAGATAAAGACTTAGAAAATCAAACCTTAACATGAATTACCTATATATTCCAATGATATACTTTTTCATTCCATTTTTTTTCGGAATACATATTATTATATGTTCTGAAACGAAACCATCAAAATCCAGAAATTTATTTCGTTCCTTCTAGAAAATAAGTAGCCTATTTGTAAGTTTTTCCTATGTTTTTTATATTTTTTTTACATTTTTGGAAATACACTTCAAATTCACAAAAGAAATTGTTATGCTATTAATAGTATAAAATTATAAAGAAGGTGAGGAAAATATGTCATTTGTAAGTTTTTCATTGATATTTAACATTGTATTTATAATTTATATAATTATTTTAACTACAAAAATTAATGTTTTAAGAAATGAAAATATTAAACTTTTAAAAGAAACTAATGCTTTTGATGATTTAAAAACGGAAGTTAAACAAAAATTAGAGTTATCTACTGAAATGGAAACTATAAAATTTTTGCGTACAAAAAAAGGATTATCTATAATTGATGCTAAACAAATTGTGGATTCTGTAAAAAATAATAAGTAATATAAATTTAATATTTTAAGAGATAAATAATATTTAAAGGCTAGCGAAATTGCTGGCTTTTTTATTGGATATAGATTGATTATTTTTAATTTATCGAAATATTTATTCCGATAAAGAATAATATTCAGAAAATACATTCATTTTCATTGGGATATGTGTTATTATCTTTATAGGTATATACCATATAATTCTATTTTTGTTAATAAAATATAAAAAAGGGAGCGATTTGAAAAATGAATTTTAGAGAGCAAAAAATGAAATTTGCATGTGCTACTTTAGCTTTATCTGTAGGTTTTGGTCTTACAGCACCTAGTTTTTCTGTATCAGCAGCAGAAGTAAATAATGATTATTCTAGTCATATTCAGAATGAAAAAGGTGCTTTTTCTAAGGAACAAGTAGAACAACTTAAACCAGTTTTAAAAGCGATAGAAGATATCCCTGATCAATTACTAGTGGAAGGTAATGAAGACGCAATTAATGAATATTTTAAGGATAAAGATATTGCTTTAAAAGTTTCTAATGATGTACAGAGCTCAGTAGATAAACAGATACCTATTATGGGAGTTAGTGCTTGGGATTGTAGTTTAGCTATTGGTGAATTACTTGTCATGAATGCTATTCCAATTGCTAAGTTAGCAAAAATAAAAAAATACGTTAAAGCATTAGGTGGGGCATGGGAAACTGCTAAATTGCTAGTTGGTGCTACTACTGCTGGCGAAAAAGTGGCAGCGCTTTCAGCTTTAATCGCAGAGTTAACCGGTTTTACTAATGTAAAAAAAGAGTGTGGACTTTAAGTTTAAAGTTATTGAAAAAACCTCCTGCTTATGGAGGTTTTTTCAATAACTTTATTTAGTTTTTTGTTTTTCAATAATTGAATCGGAAATCCATTATATTATTTGAACATTTCGAGAATAAAAGAGGTTTAAAGTAATTATTTGCTATAAATGTGATATAATGGCAATTAATATCAATTATTTTTATAGGAGGATGAAAATGAAAAAGTTTTTAGTTGTAGCATTAACGTTTGGAATTGCAAACATAGGATTATTTGCTGGAAATGAAGTTCAAGCTACTGAAACTTCTAAGAGTTATTCTTTAAATCAAATAAATAATTCTAGTATTACAACTGGTACATATGTAGTAAATAAAGTGAGAAAAACAAGTGGAAAGATTTACATTGAGGCGTTTCCTAAAGGGACTTTTATTCCTGAAAACATGCCAAAATCTATAGCAGGGAATTTTGAAAAATCACAATTTGTCAGTATTGAAAAATTAAAAGTTGGTTCTGAAATTTCTTTTGTAATTTCTGCTTACGGTACTAAAATCTATGTTCTTTAAATTTTTATAGAATAGATTCCGATAGAGATGAAATTAATGCTAGAATATATGGATTATACATAAATCCTAATGTAATTCTTTGTGGAGATCGTGATAATATTAATCAAACACTACAAACTATGTTTATAAGAAACCAAAAGAATTAAAAAAATTACCAACAAAATTAAAGTATAACCTGTATGAATTTTCATACAGGTTATTTTATAACTTTATAGTTATAAAATAACAAATCGCTTGGTATTACTAACTTTTTTTCTACTTCGGGTACAGGCAACATTTTGAAAAAAAAACCACGTCAAGCAAATTTTGACATGAAAATTAATGATTTTAACAACGCTAAGGTTGTTTTAATGCAACACAATTTAAAACAGGGCATTAACGGGCAACCGAATCCCGACCTAGCTTCTTCGTTTCTCTCTCAATTTTGAGGTGGAGGTCTTACCGCCCGCGAATAACCGGATGAACCAACAAATGGGTTTTATCCACTGGTTATTTTTAAAAAACCTATAGTTGTTCCCATTAAGAACGGTTAACCAGCATCAACTGAACCAGATAATCCTAAAATTCAAAAACTCTTAGCCTGTTTTTTTTTTCAAAATGCTAGCGATACCCCTCCTTTTCTTTGCCCCCACTTCGCAACCGGACTGGCTTGCCA
Organism: Bacillus fungorum; assembly: GCF_002746455.1. Lineage (GTDB taxonomy): Bacteria > Bacillota > Bacilli > Bacillales > Bacillaceae_G > Bacillus_A > Bacillus_A fungorum. Next base: position 2,710 of record NZ_NWUW01000054.1, read on the forward strand.
CTCCGTACTGCGAAGACTAGGGGGCAAAGGTCGGGCGTGAAAGTCCTTTTATTCTTGTGTTTTGAATGTATACTTTCCTTACGAAAATATCTATTTTGCTAAAATTCTCTCAAAACACCATAAAATCAATAGAATGAAAGTAAACTTTTGAATATTAGTTTACATTCGAATCCCCTTAAACATTGACTTACCACCAAATCCACTGATATCCTCAAATTACGGAACAAAAGTATACATTCAAAACACTATGAATAAATGTTTTTCATTTCAAAAAATTTTTGTTCCCCTATTTTGTGAGTTCATTAAATATATACTTATCACTTACAAAACTATCTTTTCTACCTAATAAAAGTAATACCTTTAAAAAATACGGAAAATCATCTCGTTCTTTAACAGTAACAGTCACTTCTATAGAATCATTATCTTCATCTTCATCATTTAAACGCTTTTTCATTTCCTCAAAATATAAATTTAAATCAGCATAGTCTTGCATATTAGGAAGTTTCTCACTTTCAGATATTTGATAAGATATACTAGGTATATCATCAAAAGAATACCAAATTGAAAAGTACACATTAGTATTACTATTATCCTTATTCAAAATAAAATTAACTTCTGAAAGATGACTAATAAATGAAAGCATAGATTCTAAAACAGAAATAAAAGCTGATACAAGATCAAAATAAGTCTCAATATCCTCAATTTTAGGAAGCTGATATCCATGCTCCATCTTATTTCTAATCCGATTAAACCTAGATAAAGAAAAAGAACTAAATACACCAGCTTCTTCAAAAAATTTAAGTTTAGCCTCTAAACTTAAATTTTTTTTCTTAAAAACCTTAATTTTTAAAACATCTAAACATATATCTAACTGACAATCAATGGCTCTTCTTAAATGAGAAACACAATTAATAAGATGAACATGTTCAATGTTAGTTAAATTATTTTTTAGTTGTAAAATTTCATGTTCTGCAAACAATAAATAATCACGAGCAAATAAATCAAAATTAGGAAAAGATAAATTAGAACCAGAACCACCTTCAGTTTCTAATTCAAAAAAATTTTCGGCTAAAAAGCATCTTAATCTTTCAGTATTATTTTTTACTTTTGATATATCATCAATCATTACAACTCTCCTTACAATATAAATTTTTTATATAAAAACATAGAATAAAAATAACAAGAGAAATCCTACAAATAATAGCAATCATATTTAATTTTTAAACAAACCGAAAAAACCTTTCCGTTTTTGTTTCTGATTTTGCTTCTGCATATCTCTAATGTTTTCAAGCAATAACTGATCTCGTTTCTCTAGCTTCTTCTCTATAAAAACTTCTAATTCACTGTTTTTTCCTTCTACTTCAGTTAACTTTTTCTCCGTATTCGCTAAATGTTCTTTTGTCGTAACCAATTCATTCGTAATTTCTTGTAGTTTCTGAACGAGTGCTTGATTAAATTGATTTTGTAACTGTTGATTTTCTAATACTTCATTCAGTTTCTTTTCTAATTCTGATTTTTCTTCTTTTGAAACAAACGAATCAAGTTCTCCGTTTCGCCATGACCGAACTTGATCGTAAGACCATTTTTGTGCCTGTATTTTTTCTTTTATTGCTTTTAATTCTTCTATATTTTCCTTCGAGTATCTACGATGTCCTCCCTGACTTCGCTCCGTTTGTATATTAAATTCATTTGACCATACCTTTAACAAATCGGGTGTGATTCCTAAAAGATCCGCAACAATTTTCGGTGTGTGCATTTCCGATTTTAGTTCCAATTTTTATTCCTCCCCAAAAAACGGAATACGTTTTTCACTTAAAAAACACTATTAAATCAACATTCCAATCAAAATCGGAATGTACTTACAACCGATATGAAAACCGATTTTAAAAACGATTTAATTTCCGAAATACATTCCGATTTTACCACCGATATGTATTACTTCTCGATAATAACATCAAAATCTTTTTTTCTATATACAAGATTTTATACAAAAAAAGAAAAACGCGGATCCCTAGAATCCCCGCTACATCAACGATGTATAAAATCCTGTATACCAAATAAACAGACAAAAAAAGAAGAATCCCTGTACGTACAAGGATTCTATCAAAATAGTTGCTACCGATAATAATGTGTTATGTAAATTAGCAATGAATAGAATATACAATTTCATCGTGGTATTTTAATTATATAATAATATTAGAAAGTAGGTACGGAGTTTGAAAGAATGGATTTTGTTAAATGAACAAGAATATGAGAATGTTTGGGATAGATTTTATGATGAATTTGCTTTTAATCCTAATATAGATGGTGAACAGTCATTTAAATTTTCTTGTCCATATATTACTTATGATTTACCTAATCATTTTGAAGGAAAATGGACTGATGACGATGATTATATTTTTGATCATATATTATTGGAAGCTCTTATTTTATGTACCGAGAAACATGAATATATATATGCGTTAGATTGGCATCATGATAGCTACTGGATGAATCCTAGTTTAAATTTAAATCTAAACGAAAAGGATAATCAATGGAAAATCCCATTTTTTCCGGATGGAGATTATTATTTCTTTTTGCAAAAAGACTTTAAGTGGGGTTATTTAGGGCATCCATGGGAAAAAGTTATTTATATTTTCGGAGAAGAATTAATCAAGAATTTCAAAGAATTAAGGGCTAGTAGATTAAAAAGGACCAATAATAAAGTATAAATTTTACTTCCCATATCGAATTTTATATAAACACGAAAAGTCCTCCAGTTTGTTTAACTGGAGGACTTTTTATTCATTACTAAAAAGAAATATCTCTTTTTGCTAGATCTTTAATTTAAAATTCTAATAACCCCTTTGGTTTTTGCCCTTTTCTGGGGTCCCGTCCTACACTTTTTATTCCACGGTTCACTTGACCACGAGCCTCTACACCCTCAAACTCCCAAAGATAACCCCAGCGGGCAAAAACCGCCCTTCTGGGGCCACCTCTGATGAGTTTGCATGAGGGTGCCCCTCATGGTCAAGTGACTTTCGCGGCATAAACGTTCCGGACTCTGTGATCAACCCTTGTCTAGCTATTTTCTCATGTATTCCTATTACAGAATCCCTTCTATTCAAGTTACTATATTGTATAATATAGTTAAATCAGATTTTATGTGATATCACATAAAATCAAGTACATATTCTCCCCTCCGGGTAGCCCGATTTACCCGCCCTAACGGCGTCAAATCGGGAAGTTCAAGAGCATTCCACGGATCATCTCGCCGTCCTACGTCCTGCAAGATTCAAGCAGGGCAAAATACGCCTGCCTTGGCATGATAAAAGCTGATGCTTTTCCATGCCTGCGGTCAGACTCATTCATTTTTGATTCTCGCTACGCTTGAACCAAAAACAAGCTCGGCAAGCCGAGTGAATGGTCTTCAGGCGTATTTTGCCCTGCGGGACTTCCTGGCCAGAACGCTTCGCATCTGTCCAGATTCTTTTTCTAAATCAGCTAACGCTTCTTAGAAAAAGACAAATAAAATTGCCCTCCGGCATTTTTATTTGTTTGATCAAAATGTGATGCTGCACATCACATTTTGTATTCTCCAATCTATAGCTTTTCGCTATTAGATTGGTTCATTCAAATTCAGCTTCCGCTTTTTTGAATGAAATTAAATAAACATTTGTTTAACAATGTTTATTTAATACAAACGAATCATGTGTAAATGTGTAAATGTCCACATTTACACATTTACACATTTACACATGATTTATAACGAAGATACATAGCTTCGCTATGTCTTCCCAAATAATTTAATACACAAATATAGCAAAGACAGGAGGCATCCCTATGGCCGCGCCACGAAAACATATAAGAATTCTAAAAACAAAAGAAATCGAAGGCATGGATATGCTTTGGAAAACTGGAACAGCTACCAGAGAACAAATGGAAAGAGAATATAACATCAAAGGAGATCGCCTAAAAAAACTTTGTCATAGCGGCTATTTAGAAGAGCGAACAGGAAAGATTGTTCTAGGAGAAAAGGGAATAGAAAAGTTTAAAAAAGAAGGTAAAGAATATCAATATAAAACCGGTATCAATAACGCTAAGCATGATATTCGTCTCTCTGAAAAATACATCTCTCTACCAAAAGAAACAAGAGAAACATGGAAAACAGAAAAACAATTGCATTCAGAGGCCCAGAAAGACCACAGATACGATGATTTCAAAAAAAGAATAGTAGAGTCCCATCCGCAAGGAAAATTCCAACCAACGCCCGATGGAGCCGTCTATAGTGAAGCGCATGGCGGTTATATTGCCATAGAAGTGACAACACGTAACTATAAGGAGATTGATATTCAACAAAAACAAGAATTTGCGAAAACATTTTTATCCGGATATGAACAACTATAGGAGGAGAAAACATGGCAATACAACCAACATTTATCGTTCCACCTACTTTTTATACAGTACATGAAATTATGGATAATACGAATTCACCCTATATTTTAAACTTACATGACATTCAAGAAGATCCACATAAGAGAAAATTAAGTGATGAATTACATTTATTCATCATGAAGCATTATCATAATCTATTTACATTTATGCTTCATCATCAGCCCTACATGTTAAAATCACAGTTCCTAGATTTATTTGGCTATCAAAAAGGGAAAAAGAATAAGTCTAGAACACTTGGTTATGCAAAATTAAAAGAGTTAGAAGATAAACTACTAATTGGTTCTAAATCCTTTTATGGTACGGAATATATTTATTTATCTTATCGAGCTTACTATTATTTTGGCCAAGAAAAAAAGGTGCTACCAATTGCACCAGGAGAGAATGTACTCTTCCGCCACTTTACTCGTATGGAAGACTATCTAGAATTAAATAAACAATATACAGACCCAATATTATTAATCGCATTACTTTGCTCTCACGAGCATTATTATCTATTACATACAGAACCCTTTTTCCCAATTAACCCAATACAAGAAAAAGATACACGTTACTTTGGAGAATACTTCCCAAACAACAAAATACCTAAAAATCTTGATATGGAATTTGTAACTGACTTTCTGATAAAGACCAAAAAAGAAAATAGAGGATTGTGGTTAATTAATGAAGAGACACCCGATACTCAACTTCACGTACTTATTACATTCATAGATGAACTCTTTAAAATTCTTACTACACGTTGTTCTCTTAAATTACTTATTAATAATCAAAAAGAATCCTTACGGATCGTAGTAAATATTATCCCAATACCAGGAACATCTTATATCACAATTAACAACCTAATCGCTGATATCTATCATATTGAATTTTTATTAAAGATTTGTTTCGCAACAGTCATAACAAATTTTACTTTTATTGTGATGAGTCAAGATCATGAACGTGAGTTAAACAATGTTATAAGTAGAATTACTAAAATTAGAGAAAATAAAAAGAACTTACAACCATGGCAATCTATGATTGATCCAAAAAACATCAAAATCCGGAATACAAATCTATTTAGACGTTTAAATTTCAATGATTCCTACGAATCGCAGCGAGAGAAACCACTCCCACAGTAACCGCTTACTTATTGTAAGTTTTTTTGATCTTTCCCCTACTTTTGAGGTAGAGGCTGGTCGGGGTGTGGGGAGACCCCACGTATTACGTATCTAAAAAAGAAAGTAAAAATAAATTATAGGACGCTAGATCAAGCGGTTTGGCTCGTATAATGAATAGATCAAGCCGATATGCCTAAATCCTACTTTTGAGTTTATCGGCTTGGCGATGGAAGCAAACGAGCCAAAAAAAGTTTGGCAAGGATGCTAGAAAAAAGAAAAGTCTTCGACTTTAGACGAGGATTAACGAGGCGACTTTTTTCTAGCAAAGGTGGAGATTTTTGAATGATCTTCTCAAAAATACTACCTGTTCCTTGCGGAACTTTTAGCCCTATATATAAGAGTGAGAAGGGAAAAATAAAAAAAGTCAGTAATATCAAGGGTTTAAGAGACATAGGGTGTACCCAAAAGGGAACACCTGTGTACCAAAAAAGGAACACCTAAAAAATGGGAAAACACACAAAAAAAAAGAAAGCAATATAAAATTTACTCTCTTTTTAAAGTAATTTATACAAAATGTAATAACTTAATACATTCGGCATCAGCAAATAAATTCTCTGTTATACTAAAAGAAAAAAGGAACTGACGGATTATGACAAAATACACTGAAGAACAATTTTTATATTTTACAACTAGCTTGAATTACTTGGAGTCTATCAAAGATGATAGAGAAACATATTGGGATGCATATAAAAAGCTACAAAACTGGTTGCAAGAACAACAACTAAGTACCGCTTTTATTAATTGGGTTGAAAAACGATTAAAAAAGAGTTCTTACCGATAAAATTTCCAAAAGTGTACGGTGCACTTTTGGAAATTTTATCGGTTCATATTTTGCGGTCTATAAATGTTGGTGCTACTCCTAAAATAAATAAATTGGTAGTTTATGTTTTTTACCATCTTCAGTTACAAAATTTCTAAGCGCTTTTTTAAAGATTCTTTGAGTTGCTTTATCCACTCCATCTTTTGGAGAACAACACATAATATTAGGATTAACAAACCAAGTACGGCTTGTACAAATTCGTCCATCTTCTGTTGTCGTACCAGTTTCCGCAACCGCTAATAGTCCTTTTTTCATTAAACCATTCATTAATTGAGAAACTTTTCCTCTAGTTCTATTTAATTTCTTAGCTAAATAAGTAGGCGTTGCACTATCAGAATCAAATTCATTCTCTTTGCTAGCCCTTTCAACTAAAATATTTGTTTTAAACTCTACGTAAGGAATAAGATCCATTAGAAAGGCTTTTTCAGCGGTTGTTAAGTATTCAATTTCACTTAAATAATTATAATTATCCATAATAATCTGCACAAACTTCACCCTATCAGTAGGTTTCTTTTTCTTTCCGATAAAATAATTATCTCCAGTTGTATTATGTAAAATTTTTAATAACATTTGCTGTTGTTCTGATGACAAACCTATATCAGCCTGTTCTAAAAAATTCTCAATCTGATTTTCTCTAGATTTTGCTTTCTTTTCAGCTTCTTCAAAACTAACAATTTTTCTCATATAATTCGCTCCATCTTTCTAGTATTTACAACTAGCGAAGAGACTTTTATTTTGGTATTATGTATGTAGAATATTTTCTATGAGTTTAATACTCTAAGATACAAAAAAGCCTCTTCACTATGATTGTTGCGGACACTCCAATTATAGCATGAATGGCTTTTTTTGTTGTATCTTGTCTGACTTTTTATATTCACAAAAACACATATATACAGTTTCTCACATTTTTGATATCCTAAAAATGTCAATAAGACAAATACCTTATTTATACCCATTAGAAAAGAAACCTTATGTATAAAGGTTTCTTTTCTAATGGGTATAATTTTAAACTAAAATTAAAGGAATATTCAAAAAAATATATATCAAATTTAATAAAGTAAATATATGTCGAGGCATGATAAAATGAGTGGAAATAATATACATTTACAAAAAGGGGGCTACTTTGTGGACGTTCAAACAAAAAGTAATGAACAAATCACAAACATGTTAAATGACTGGTATATCGAAATTCGTGCTAGACATTTAGGTAATGCACATAAATTAAGGTTAGAAATTGATAAAAAAATCCACAACATAGAAGAAGACCAAAATCTACTTTTATACTATTCACTATTAGATTTTCGCCATCAATATCTAATGGATCATTTAAGTATTGGTAAAAATAGCTTTGACAAAATTGAATCTTTTCACACACCTACAGATAACCTTCTCTCATACTATTATTTCTTTTTTAAAGCCATACACGCAACTAGCATCGGAAACTACAACTTAGCAAAAAAATACTATGACAAAGCTGAAATAAAATTAAAAGAAATACCGGACCAACTGGAACACGCTGAATTTTATTATAAACTTTCCACATTTAGTTGCCACAATCAACAGTATGTTCCAGCTATCAAACAAGCATCTAAAGCAAAAGAAATCTTTTCTAAATACAAAGGATATGAATTAAACATAGGTTATTGTAATAACCTTTCTGGATTATCATGCACACATCTAAAAGAATACGAATTAGCTGAAGAATACTTTATATCAGCAATGGATATTTTCCAAAAAGAAAAAGAGAAACAAGCTATTTTATATGTTCGTCACAATTTAGGATTTATGTATGCAAATCAAAATCTATCAGAATTAGCAATTCGCTATTTATCCGAAATAAATAGCAAATCAACAAATAACTACAGGGCAATCTTAATTGAAGCATGCGAACATGCAAAACTAAATAATAACAATAAAGCATTAGAACTTCTCGAAAAAGGTCTAAAAATTAGTAACGAACTCAAAATTGAAGAATATCAACATCGATTTAAAATTTTACTAGCAATAAATAATGAAATACCTGGAGAAAAATTAGAATCAATAATATTAGCAGGGATGATCTATTTTGAAAAAGAAAATCTATATGAGTACATTCACGAATACAACGAAATATTAGCAATAAAATTTCACCATGAAAATAATTATTCAAAAGCAAGTAAATATTTCTATTTAAGTTCAAAAGCAAGAAAAAAATCTCATAATAAGGGGGCTTTAAAATGAAAAAAACAATCCTAACATTAATGGGAATTATTACTGTCTTTACTTTAACACTAAGTAATATCAATACTCCGAAAAAAAACAAAGAACCATCTATTCAAAAAATAATGCTAATGTCTGATGGAAATACTGGTGGTTAATTAGCTTTAAACTATAAAGAACACCTCTGAAAAATAGAGGTGTTCTTTATA
>NZ_NWUW01000055.1 GCF_002746455.1 Bacillus fungorum
GGGATTTTATAATCGTAAGCGAATCCATAGTAGCATTGGTTATAAAACTCCCCAAGCAATAGAAGATCTAGCTACAAAAGTAGCTTAGATTTAACTTTTTTGTGTCCAAAATATTGACTCAAATCCACTCCCTTAATTTAGTTAGCGCTTTTTGTTTAAAACATTCTAGCAAACATTAACAAAATCAAATTAGTTAAATTATTATACTAAGATAAAATCGTTCAACTTAAGAAAATATATTTTGCAGTTCAAGGCATTTAGATAAATTTTTCTACCTCCAATAAATCCATTTAATTTAATATAAACATAATTATATGTTTTCAATTGATATTCTCATATAAAATGGAATTTATCTATATCATATTCTTTAACGTAAATAAATATAAATAATTGTTTTAAAACTTTAAAAAGCTATATATATTTTACCTTAATTTGATTAAATTATGAAAGTTTTGATTGTAATAAAGAGATATATCCTACTCAGTAAAATAATGTTTGACAATGTAAAAAAAACAAATTACCATAATATGGTCAAACATTAAATTCCAATATTATTAGCAATAAAGTATTTAGTATGCAAAAAAATAAAGGAGATATTTATGAATAACAAAACTTTAAGAGATGAATATAGATTGGTTATATTATTAGCAAAAAAAGATTTAAACTCACATGAAAGGGAACACTTAGTGAATTTACTTCATAAAAACCTAGAGTGGGACAAAGTTATCGGGATGTTGGAAATGCATCGTGTGGCTGGAATAGCATGGTTAAATTTAAAACAATACTTTTTTAACGATGATAGTAACCGATGCTCTTTCCCAAGATTATACAAATATCTTAAGAATGCTTATTCCTCACAAAAATGCAGAACAGACGAACAGTTTAAATATACATCTGTAATCTGTGAATCATTAACGGAGAATAAAATAGAATATGTTCTTTTAAAGGGTATTAGTTTATCTAAATATATTTATGAAGATTTTGGACTTCGTGACTTTAATGATAACGACATTTTGGTTCATCCTGATGATATTGAGCGAGCTAAAAGTATAATATTATCACTTGGATATGAACAAGGTGAATATATACATCATACTAAAATAATAAAACCCAATCGTAAAAAAATGCTGATAAGAAAACTTAGTTCACATGAGATAGTTCCACTTGTAAAAAATGTTGCGGATAGTGAACATTTTCTTACTCAACACATAATTGATCTTCATTTTTCTGTTAATTTGATGACTAAAAATCACAACATCAATATTATTGATGAGCTTTTTGCAAAAAAAGTTGAAATAGAGATAAATAGTCAAAAGATATTTATGTTGAATAAAGAAAGTTTACTAATATTTCTAGCAGAACACTTTTATAAAGAAGCTATTTGTTACAGGGATGTTCAAAAGCATAAAGATTTGCTTTTATATAAATTATGTGACATCTATTATTTACTTACTAAAGAAGAAATAGATTGGAATTCGGTACTTGCTTTTGCAAAAAAATATAATTTTGAAAACCAAATATTTTTTGCGCTTAGATATATTCAAAAAATATTTGATACACCCTCTTTTGATTGGATTTTAAATAGCTTAATTGTAAAAAAAGATACACTATTAAATAATGTTTACCACTATGATAGTGATAGCCTTGCTTTCGTTTACAGTGATGAGAACTTAATTGAAAGAATGTTTGATATCTATAAGGTAAATAAAGAACTAATTAATCCTAAAATTTAATTTAGAGGAAAGTTTTAAGTTGTCTATTATTTGTTATTCACTAAAACAATTGGAAAAATAAAAGGGAGATCCTATGAATGAGAATTATAAGTATAAAACAGCTGTTTTTGATATAGATGGTACACTAATTGACAAAAATGAAACTTTATTTGAAGGAGTTTTGGAAGGTCTAACTTTACTTAAATTAAACGGTGTAAGTTTATTTATAGCTACAGGGAGAAATGTCCAATCAATTAAAAATTTGAGAGTTTCTCAAAATTTCTTTAGTTTATTTAATAGTAACTTGGTCCTTAATGATGGAAATGTAATTTATAATTACTTAAAAGATGAAATAAAGATTTTAAAATCCATACCAAATTTAACAGTTAAATCTATAATACATAATTATTGCGCTAATGCATCATTTGTAATTGAATCCAATGGTTTACTTTATTCAAATTCTAAAAGAGCTCTAATAAAATATAAATTAATTTATAGAATTTCAAGAGATGCCATAAAAATCATAGATATTAAAGAGCTAAGCGAACTTAATAACGTTACAGAAATACATCTATTCTATGAAACTAATAAAATTAATATGGAAGAAATATTATTTAAAAACGCTGATTTAAGCGGTTATAACATCCGGTATCTTGGCGGTATTAAATTATATCCAGCTAATTCTTGCAAAGCTGAGGGCTTAAAAAAAATAATTACCCCTATCGGAATTGATCTAAATAATGTAGTTGCCTTTGGGGATGCAGAAAATGATAAAACTATGTTAGAAAAGTGTCGTTTAGGAGTTGCTGTTCCTAATTGTAGGGAGGCTCTGCATACAGTAGCTAATTTAAAGCTTAAAACAAGTTTAGGACTTTATTTAAGCAATTGGAATAATTCACTAAAACCTATGCGGAAATAAAAATGTAATGCTACATTTCATTAATATTAATAAGTATAAAATAATGGGGCTGCAAAGTACTTTTCTAAGTAATCTTTGCAGCCTTTTCACGCTATAGGTCATTATGTTCATTTTTTTCTATCTTAAGATAAGAAAATTGCACCACTTGAAATATTGTTATTAAAAATCAAGGGATTCTTAGATAATTAATTTGTTTTTTAGTAATTAATTGTCTAACTTAATCTACGTGGCAATAGATCCGAAGCAAATAACGACATCTTTCCATTTGCAATCTTTAAACGATCATTATGATACATTAAAGAGGCTGCCCTTAAATCCCTAAAAGTGCGCTCTAATGTAGTTTCTGAATTTTTTAAATAACCATGATATAATCCTGCTACTTCAATTAATTTATCCACTGCTTTAAAAAGGTCTTCTGATCCTATTATTTTCAAATTATTTAAGTGAATATTAAAAGCCCTTGAACGCAATATATCTAATTGTTTGCTATTGTAATTTTCTTCATATACATTAACTACATGATTTAGATATACATCAACTGTATCTAACAATAAACGGATCTCTGATAAACGATAAATCATAATGTCAGAATTATATTTCTTTATCGACTTGTTTTTTCTAAATATTTTTATTAGCTGCTTAAAACCATTTTTAGCAGCACCTAACCAACTTGATACCCACATAATATGGGCCATTGGTATTAATGTATATTGAGCAACTTCCTCAAACTTAACTTTTGTCACTATATTTTCATCCTTTAATAGACCATTAATATGCATTGCCGTACTCTGAGTTCCTTTCATTCCCATAGCATTCCAATTACCAACTTGACTAATTTTCAATGCCGTTCGAAGCGCATAAATTAAAGAAACTTCAGAATCTAAACCATCTTCTTCTGCTTTTGTAGTAATTAAATAAGCATCCGCATAGGCACCACCAGTAACTGTAGGTGCATCTCTATTAATATGAAATTTATCTTTTGAAATCCAATTTAAAGGAGAATGGGATGTTAATAAATGCCCACCTTTTCCATATTCAGATGTTACTGAAGCGATGTATAACTGATCTTTAACTATTTCCTTAAGTATCGATTTTTTTGATTCATTATTTGTATATTTAACCAATGTCATTACCTGCTGACAGTGCATTCCCCATATCATTGAAGTTGATAAACAACCGCTACCTAAAATTTGAGCTACCTCAGATGCCTCTTTTATACTAATCTCATCCCCATTATATTCTTTAGGGATTAATAAGCTCATAAAGTTACTTTCTTTCAGAAGATTCAATCCATTAACAGGAAATTTATTATATAAATCAATTTCCTCAGATTCACTAACTAATAAATCTCTTATTCTCCATGCTTTATCTATCAAATATTCTTTTTTATCAATTTTCACTTTTCTAATCGCTCACTCTCCTTTTAACTTGCTGACTATACTCCATAAGTTACGACTACTTGAAAATGTGTCTTCAGTTAATAATTCATCTGGAAAAATTATTTCATAAGCTTCTTCAATTTCTAATAATAATTCAATAGAAGCTAAGGAATCTAATCCCAATTCTTTTAAATCTTTATTTTGATTATTAATATTTAATTCTTCTTGAAGGTGTGTGTTCATAATCTCTATAAAAACTTTATCCATTATTCTCTACTCCTCTAACAATCTTTAACGTGTGAGAACATATCACACTTTGATTTTTAATTATTATTTCTTTTGGAATTTCTCTACTTAGGAAGGCAATTAAGCTTGCAGTCAACCCATATGCTCCTACATTAGGTACAAATACAACATCGCCTGGTTGTAACTTACTTACACTAACATTTTTCGCCAAATAATCTAAAGGTGTACATAATGGTCCAACAATAGTAACAGTTTCCACTTTTGCGTTATCTTCTACAGATGTGTTTAATTTAAGTATATTAAGTTCTATGGTAGGTATTCTCCTTAATCCAGACATTCCCCCAAGATGATTAATACCAAAGTCTACGATACAGTATTTTCGGCCTTTGCTTTCCTTCACAGACTGTACAGTTCCTATTAAACAACCACATGTCGCTGTTAAGTATCTACCTGATTCAAACGCAATAGTTGGTCTATGATTGCCCTTAAAATACTTATTTAATAACGTCTCTAAACTACCCTTCAATTCCTTATAATCTGGTAGATCTAAATCTTTCCCAAACGGTGCTGCAAATCCCCCGCCAAAATCTATAAACTCAATATCAATAGATAATTTATTTTTCAAATTTAATATAGTTTCTAATATATTAGTATAATTCTCTACTAGTATATTCATATTGTTAAAATTAGATCCATTATAAATATGAAAACCATTTATCTTTAAATTTTTATTAGCCTTAAACAATTTAATTATATCACTATTAAGACACTCCTCATCAAAACCGAATTGAGAGGGAATGCCGGTCATTTTAATACTAGCGTTACCAACATTAAACGAAGGATTTATTCTTAAAGTAATATTTATTAATTTGCTATAATTCTTCGTTAAATCATTAATTATTTCCAATTCATTGAATGATTCAACAGAAAAATGACTAACATTCTTGGAAAGTGCATATTGTATCTCTTTTTTAGTTTTTCCTGGACCAGTATATAAGCAATGCTCTGGAGGCCCGCCAACATCCAATACAGTGTCTAGTTCACCAGTAGATGAGATTTCAGCATAACATCCGAGATTGATTAAGTGTCTAGTGATCTCAGGGTTAGGATTTGCCTTTAGAGAATAATAAATTATACTTTCATCAGGAAGTGAATTTATTAATTTTTGATATGATTTAGTTAGTTCTGCTAAATTATAAACGTACAATGGACTACCATATTCTTCAACTAAACAATTGTAATCAACCATCTAAATCTGACTCCTAATCTCTCGTAGTTTTGACTTATCAATTTTTTTATTTACAGATACAGGCATTTCTTTTAAAATTAAAATTTCATCTGGTATTTTATAAGATTCTATTCTTTCCATAAGCTTTTCCTTAACATAACTTATAGATTTATCTGTTTTTAAAAAAAGTATAGATTTCTTAACCAGGTCATCAGGCGGAATTAATACAGCTATTTCTGCTAAATTCAGATTATAAACTGTATCTTCAATTTCTTTTAAACTAATTCTAAAACCTTTTTGTTTATAATAGTCACCCGTTCTTCCAATAAAATAGAGATAACCATCGTTATCTATTTTAAATAAATCTCCTGTGTAAAGGGTATTAATTACTCCATGAATGTTCTTTTTAAATTTCTCATTAGTAAGAGAGTTGTTGTTCCAATACCCTGTCATGACGTTAGGACCTTCTACTACTAACTCACCAATTTCTCCTACTTTTAAACTATTACCCTGTTCATTAACAACATAGCACTTAACACCTTGTAAAGGTTTTCCAACCGAACCAGGTTTAATAGCAATTTCATGTGGTTTTAGTATCGATACCCTTTTACATTCAGTCAGACCATACATAGGATAAATTTTACAATTAGGGATTAACACTTCAAGCTTTGAAATATATGATAAAGGCAAACTCTCACCAGTATTAGTAATAATTCTTAGCGGAACATCATTACGATATCTAGGTAACAGCTTAATTAGACCCTCTGTTAAATGTGGAACAGAAGGTAAAATAGTAACTTTCCATTCCTTTAGGAACTTTACAAATTGGACCCCAGCTAGACTAACTTCTCCCAATGCTAAAGTCGCTTTATTATAAAAGCTTAAAAATATTTGGTATAGGCCATAATCAAAGGAAAAGGGTAAAAAATTACCAATTATATCACAATCATTAATTTCTAAAACTTCAGATATTGCTTTAGTGCAAAATATAACATTAGAATGGGGGGAAACAACGGCTTTGGGCCTCCCAGTACTTCCAGAAGTATAAATCAATAATGCTAAGTCCATTTCTTCAATCTCATCAGATAGCAATTTGTGTTTATCATAATTTTTTATTTCTTCTTTGACAGTATTCATCAATATTATTGGATTTATAGATATTTTTGATGAATTATATTCTTCACTAATTATTAATTTGGGATTACAGTCACTAACAATATAGTCGTAATTATATTTTGTAGTCTGCGAATTTATAATCACAGATACACCACCAACACGAGAGATACCCATTAATAAGCAGATTAAATCAATACTATTTGGTAGTTTTAATAATATTCGATCTCCTTTTTCTATACCTTGTTGTAATAAATAATTACCAAATTGAAAACTTCTTTCTTGTACCTCCTGGTATGTAATAACCTCATCTCTAGCTATTAGTGCCGTTTTCTTTTTATATTTCCTTGCCACATTATCAAGTATCTGGTGAATATAGTTCATGTTTCCTCCTATTCATATACTTATTTATAATTCTTTTTTTTAGCAATCATGGAAACTCCTAACAATTGTTATTCTATAATATTTACAAATCTTTTTCTACATTTATTCAATTAATTATCCATCTAGATAAATTTTAGCTTGTTCTTTGTATTTTATTAGAACATGTTATGTAATAAATTGATAAAATTCTCTTTTTTGACTTTACAGCTTTTATCTAACTATAAAGTCAGCCAAAACTATTTTCTATTTTAATTCACCCTTATAAGATATTTAAATAAAATTAATCAAACGTTTGCTTAAAGAATCAAAGCTTGTATAATGTAAACCTTTTAGGAATATGAAAAACTATTGAAGAATACACGTGTAACCGTCAAGTAGAATTGAACACTTTTTGCTCATTAACTTTGAACACTTTCGTGCTCAAAAATGGTAACTCTATGTTTCATACGATAACTATCACCATTTAAGTGAATAACTTCTGCACGATGAACAATTCTATCTAGTATAGCTGTCGTGATACCGGGATCTCCAAGAAGTTCGCCCCATTCACTTGGGCCCTTGTTGGACGTCAATATGATTGACGAATGGTTATACAAATCGTTGATTAAGTGAAAAAAGAGATTGGCTTCTCGCTGATCCATAGCCATAAACATTAAATCGTCTATAATGACGAGGTGTGCTTCTCGAATTCTTTTCATTTGTGTTTGAGCTTTTCGAGTAAATTCCTCTGTTTTTAATGTGTGTATGAGTTCTCCCATTGAAATAAACATCACCTTATATCTCTGATAAATTGCTTCTATGCCCAGTCCGGCTGCCAGATGGTTTTTGCCAACACCTGGCGGTCCAAGAATAATAAGATTAAACAATTGATCTAACCAAGTTAAATCTTTCAATTGATTTAATTGTTTTTGACTTAGTGATTGTTGTTCTGACAAATTAAATTCGTCTAACGTTTTGTGATAGGGAAGTGTAGCCCACTTTAACCGCCTTTCAATTAACTTTTCTTCCCTACGTTTTTGCTCGTATTTTAATACATTTCGAAGAAAAGTTAGATAGGAATATTGATTTTTATTAGACGTGTCCACTAAATTCGGAAGTTCTTGAGCTGTTTCAGACAAGTTTAATGAACGTAGTAAATCTTGATCTTGTTTGAGTTCACTCATGGTGGCCGCCCTCCAAGATAACAAGATATTCATTGATATCTCTTTTTTCTGGAATTGTAGATACAACTGAAAGTGCTTGGACATGTAACGTTTCAATTGTACAATCATCATCAATTGGTGTGGTCACTTGTTGTCGGTGTAAGTGAGCGACAATGTCTGTAAACTCATTTGCACTATATAATTTTCGACTGATACACTCTGATAATGCCTGTTCTAATACCGTTTCCTTTGTTTGGTGAATTTGCTTACTCATTAGTTGTAACTGATCACGTATATAACGAGGATGATTTTTTCTTACTTTCTCTAAATATTCTTTTGCTATTTCTGGCTTTTGGAAATGCTTAGACAACGTTTCTATATATGCACTAATACCCCTTGATCGATCACGGGTGTGATTGCGATCTTGCACCAGTTGTCCCTTTCCTTTCCAAATATTGTGTTTACCTATGATTTCACCTGTTTCTGAATCACAAATCTTCAAAATTTCTCCTTCAATTGATAAACAAACCACTTTTCCATACGGAGAATATGTGCCTAATGGGACTGAATAGCGATTTGATCTATTCAAAACTGTGTTGTCCTTTCGGACAGTCCTTGTTATACTTGTGCTAGTTGGTTTTTGATCAATATTTCCAGTATTGATCATCTTTGAGGTTGGTCGTAAGTGTTGTTTTTCAAGGGTAAACACTTCGATTGGCCTCTTTTTTATTGTATGATGAGTTTTGTTGTTTCCTGTTCGTTGTAACCATTTCTGTCCTTGTTCATTCCATGAGTCTAAGTGAGTAAAAATACGATGCTTGGCAAAATTATATTTAATAAATCCCAACACGTTTTCTATACGCCCCTTACTCTCTGGATCAGCTTTCCGGCATACCCGTAATTTTAAATCGAGGTCTCTACGGTATGTCTCTAATTCTCAAGTAAGAATTAGATCACCCGCATTTTCACTTACCACGATTAAATTATCCTGATCATAAACCAACTCAAAAGGGATTACTTCAAAATAATAAAAGGCATTTTCATGTGCTTGAATAACATTCCTTGTAATAAATGGCCAATCTAACCACTCCATATATTTATAACGGGAGTGGGACAATACAAATGCAATAAAATACAGTTTTATGCTTTTTCCCTCAATGTTTTTTTGCGTTGTCATCCCAAAATCAACCTGTGCTTGCTGTCCCATAGGTGGATCAGGTATTGCTTCATAGGAACGAGATCTTGTTTGTTTTGGGATATCGTACTCAGAACGAAGTTCTTTAACGTAAGAGCGTACTGTACTTTCTCCCGCTTGCACATCCCCATATCTTTCGTGTAACCAATCATATATTTGTGCTGCTGATACATCTGGATATTTTCTTAACCAGCTAAGAATCAGTGTTTTATGCTTGTCTAGTTTCTTTGTTCTAAATTGCATCGCGTCTATCCATTCCGCCATCTCTTTTGGTTCCTTATTAAGATAACGGTATAGTGTTGTTCTTGATATTTGTAACTTTTTAGCGATATTACTCTTTGAGAAACCTTGTTTTAATAATTGATGAATTTCCATGTACACTTGCCATTTTTCCACCTTTCATATCCCCCTATATCATGATATCTTCTCTCAATCTATCATAATATGGAAGTTATTTGGTAAAAAAGTGTTCAATCTTGGTTATCGGAAACTGTCTACTTTAGTTTAGCAGTCACAACACGTCAAAAGGTACAAAAAATAAATTTAGAATTCTTGAAAGAACCATTTATAAACGTAACTTATAACGGTAATGCCACAAATTATGTCATTCAAAGTGCCATCCAAAAGGCAAACGCAACCATTCTCTCAGCATTTGCTGAAAAAACGCCAGGACATTAGGCAACGTCAAACTAAAAGGATTACTTTAGCTAAGTCTCAATGAAAGCACTTAGGAAGACCTCGTACTCCCCACCACTCAGATAGTTATCGATGCTTATAACGAATGAAAAGAAGGAAGAAACACAGCTACAGCTGTTATGAGAAGGAGTAATATAACTAGTAGTACTACATTCTACAGAGTAGTTAGAAGATATGAGCGGGTAATAAAAGATTATACGAAAAAATAATATAAATAGTAATTTTCGAAAGCGAGGATACATACTGATGAAAATGATATCAATAATATTGTACCTAGTTATATTTTCAATTATCGTCTTTTTAATAGAGATCTTTCTTTGGATGAAGAAAAAGGAACTTACTGCCCCTGCATTAAAAAGGGTAATAGGAGCAAGCATATGTTTTTTAAGTTTGGGAGTACTCCTTATCCTTAAAGATACTGTCACAGCCACTTACACCAATGTAAACCCATTCTTTATACAAGAAGCAGAATTCTCAATTGGATTTTTAGCAGCAATTATATTGGGATTTATTCTATTAATAAGCACCCTAACAGCTATCAGACACTAAATAAGAAAGGAATGAAAATCATGAAATATTCACTTCAAAAATTATTGAGTTTTTTCACAATACCACTCGCAATGGCTATTCCCTTTACATTATTAATCCTTTGCATCCTAATTTCATTTAATATCGAGCCGACAAAATTTTCAGGTGACTTTTACTTCAATTTACAGGATTCCATATTTATATCTGTATGGAATTTGATAAAGGCTTCAACAATAAAACTTTTAATTCCTAGCTATCTATATTCTCTTGTAATGTGGACACTTATTTATGTTATCTGGAAGTGGATTAAAAAATCTCTATTAAACATAATAAAAGATAATCAATTTTAATTAATAAACAGTATGGAATGGCTTAAATTCACGCTGTTTTTCTGTTATAAACGAAAAGTAGAGAGGTCTGATATTCATGCAAATGATCCATGATACAATACAAGGATTTTTCTTTTATTTATTAAGTAAGTAAGGGAAGAAATGGAAGCTGCACCCAAAACAAAAAAAGGTTATACTGTTGCCATGCTATGCAATATTGCTAGTGTAACTAGAAGCAGTACAAATGGATAAAGCGGTACGCGACACCTTCTGAAAAACAATTGGAGGATGCCGAAATCAAGAAAACGATAGTAAAGTGTCATAAAAAGCTTTGAGGAATTTATGGATACACAAGAGTACAAGTCTGGTTGAAAATCACCTATAATCTTCATATTAATCATAAGCGAGTACAGAGATTAATGAGTGAATTAAGGATCAGATCCCATCGCTATCAAGCTAATAAAAAGAAATGCCCCCTAAAATGAAAAAATACGCTATTCTTTCTGTAGAATCATAGGAAAGGATGGCGTTTTTTATGTCTGTTTCTGTTTCTAACGAATTACAACTATTTGCTCAAGAGATTCAAAGTGCCCTATCTCC
>NZ_NWUW01000056.1 GCF_002746455.1 Bacillus fungorum
TTGTGAGAATTACTTTATATTTACGAGATTGTGCAGGGAATTCTTTAAACGGGCGCACAATGAAATCCGGAAACTCATCGACAATAATGTGATGGTAAGGTGACACGTTCGGCTCCCTACGGAATACTGCATTCTGCATACTTAACAATATAAATTTTCCTAATACGTTTGAAAGGTCTGCCAATTCCCCTTTTGCAGTATTAACAAGTAAAATGCCACCTTGCTCCAAATGCACATCAAAATCAAAATCGGATTTTCCAAATAAAACCCGTCGTATTAAAACGTTAGAAGCTAAATCTTTTAAGATATTACGCAAACCTTTTACATATTCTTCTTCCCTATCATAATGCATCGGTTGTCCACGATATTTACCAGTTTTATAAGTAGCAGGTTCCCCTTGATTGTCCATTTTTTCACGAATAGTATTATCAAACCATTCATCAATTCCCTTTATAATCTTATACTCGTTCTTTTGATCGCGTGAAGCAGCCCCACTTTGAACAAAATCATATAACTTTTCAACTTGTACTTTTAGTAGCTTATGCATACGATGGACACGTTCTACATCATCATACATTTCTATTAAATCGTCGAAGGTTACATCTTTTTGCGGATTATGTAGTTTTAGTAAATAGATATGCTGCTTAAGGTGGTTACGCTGTGCTTGCTCAAAGAATGCATTGTTGGATTCTGATAAACCTTGAATAACCATTGCGAAAACCTCTGCAACTTTATCAACTGGTCCACGAAGAATGTTGATGTTTTTAGTATCAGGATTAGTTGGATCGATATAGTAAACTGAGCTTTCAGGGATTTTATGTGCTTGTACTAATTTAAATACCTTTTGACATAAATCATTACTCGGCTCAATAACAGTGATACCATTCAAAAATGTTCCTTTTACTTCTTCTGTATCATAATCATTCTTTTTATACGCAGTTTCAAACTTATTTATAAAACGCACCATCCAGTGTAAATCTTGATTTATCATAGGAATAATTAAACTTGATGTTTTACCAGAACCAATTGGACCAATAATGATACCATTTAACGTTCTATCTTTTCCTTTAATCCGGACCATTTCTTTATGCTCAATATGTGGTCCAATTTCTACATCAGGGTATATTTGTTCTTCTTGGCTATTAAACCATTTTTGTAACTTGTGATTTTTATATTCGTATTTTTGTACCCACTTTAATATTTCTTCTCGGTAACGAACAATATGGCCACTATACCAAAGTGTAAACAAAATCATAAATACTGTAGGTAAAAATACAAAAATCATAGTGAGTGTGTGAAAATTCCCTGTTAAAACATGACCTATGGCCTCATACTCACCAAAATTAACATGCTTTGATTTATCCGTAAGATACGGAATAACCTTTGCATGGATCGGAGCAGTTGCAAACCATAAAAATTGAATATCAACTGCAATATGAGAAGCAATTAAAATTATTAACTTCCCGTTCTTCACATGCAAAGCAGGAATACGGCTGTAAAACCTAAAACTAAATTCTCCTAATAGCAAGGAGAAGAACATTAAAATGAGCGGTACATATGTAATTTCTATAGGATAAGACGGTGGTTCAAATGCATAGTAGAGTAACTTGATGTAGTTTACTAAACCGAATCCAAATGAAAGAATAAATCCGCTAATTAAGCCGATTGTAGTAAATAACGGTAATCGTTGTTTAAATGTCTCCATATAGGCTCACCTACTTCTTACAGATATAGTTGAGCTTTATGTTTAAACTTGAATCGATTATTGAATTCTGGTTGGAATAGTTCTTTTGATTTTTCAAGAAAGAATTTCGCTGCATCTTCGGTTTGTTTTAAATATAAATCAATGCTATTTCTTTCGCATAGTTGGTCGTATTCTTCTTGAGAAAGTACCGCAATATTTACTTCTATTTTTTTATTCGTTGCCGTTTCAATTATGACATCATACCAAAAGTAATTCGGCTTTCCTGGAATTTGGATATCTTGTATAGAAACATTAAACGTTGCACCCTCTTCTGTCATATGTTTAAGGACTAGTTCAGGATTTTTAAACGCCTCTCTTGCAGAGATTACTCCCCCATTAGTAGTTGTTGCGAATTGTAAATTCATATTCATTTTTCCACCTTTCTCCATATAAAAAAAGGCAAGCGACACCCACTGTAAAAACAGCGTGTGTCGCTTGCCTTAAATTCATATGTTCTGATTTGATTGTAGTTTTTATTATATGTTCAAACGTTATTCTAACACCCTGAAAAATAAAAATCAATAAAATTATATAGAAGTATATAAAAAATAAGAGATTAATATAATTCAACAAGTTTACGTCTTTTCGGATGTATGTTATTTGCAGTACGTGACATAATCTGTTCTTCCACGTCTATAATAACACCTTCATTTTGGAGGGATAGCAGCAGTACGTTGTCATAAGTGTCCATTAAAAGAATATCTCTAGGTTTTTCACGTTTCGGATAAATAACAACAAGTGGAACGCCTTCGTCTCCTTCTCTTCTTGAAAATACAACATCGTCTAGTCTAGCAATCATTCGGTAATCATTTTCATTCCCAAAAATAAAGAAGAAATCTTGCATAGCATCTTTATCTCTCCTATACGTTCGTCTAAGACCACCATCTATTGTTTCCTTAAATGTTTGAACTTTTTCAAAGAATGCATAGCGCCAATCGACATCTCCTACTTTACGTTGAGATAAAGGTAAAAGAATATCTTGTTCAAAGTTTTGATTATCATCTATTCCTAGAATGATATCTGAAATAACATCTCCAGCTTCTTTCAAAGAGCAGATGTGCATATTTAGATTTGGTAGATTCATTAAATGTTCATGATATTCTCGCATAGAAAATAAGAGATTTTTCATACGTACGTATGGTGGTTCTGCATCTTCTGCAAGGAACATCGACTTGTCATACATAACAAAAACAACCGTTACATTCTCATCAGTTTTTTGCGCGTAATCTATGTACTTCCCTACTTTTTCAACTAAGATAGCATTAGTTTCTTTACACATATCCATCTCAATATAAATATTTTTATTATGATATGAAATGTGTTCATCAGGAATCAAAGGTAACTGAGTCTCTTGAATTGTCATGTTTTTCTTTAGGTAATAGGAACGGATATCTAACTCATTTAATATTTCATTACTAAATGTCTTTTTAGTAATAGCTAGTAGAGTACGTACAACAACTTCACGTGCACATAAAGTATGAATTGTAATTACACGTGAATATCTTTTTTTAGAAACGTTTGGTGGAAGCTTTCCTATTTTTTGTAAGAATTCAATAGTTTTTTCTTTTAAAGAGAATGAAGCTCGTTTTGTTATACTATCCTCCCTTTTATCAATCTTTTTAGTTAGGATAGCGCCGTATTGTGAGTATCGATCTAGCTTTGTGAATATGCTAGCTTCTGAACATTCTCTTCTCTCAAATGCACTATATAACGTTGTGATTTGTCTTGTTGTAAGAGCTCTTTTGTAATATAAAACTGTAAAAACAAATATGTCTGCTTCTTTTAGATGAAAATATTTATGGGTACCTGCCCTTTTATATTTATACACTTTCTGCGACACTATATACACCTCTTATTTATAATTAAATTTAAACAAAATCAGTAGTATTTTATATACTATTACATCTAAATATTGATTGTAAAATAAGAAAAAATGAATATGAGAATTTCTTTTCTAGAGATACCTATTCTTGTACCCCAAAGTTGGGGTGGTAATGATTTTTAAAAATCTATAGTAAATCATTAGCCTCATGGGGTTTACTAGATTCCCCTGAGTGTTAGGGCGAAGTACTACTAGGTAACTAACAATTACTCAGGAAAAATTTAGTAATAAAGTGATGCTATGCCGTCCTAACACAAAGTCGATTAAGATATTAAAATTTTGATGGATTAAAATTATTCAAAAATTATAAAAGGATTTTGGGAATCAAGGGTGATTTTCTTTATTTATTATTTGATTGGATGTTTATTTTTAATACTGGTTTATCTTGAAAATTTAATTTTTAGTTTCCCTCTCTCGTGTTGAAACGGCGATTTAGTTAGAGGAAAATCAATGTTATTTCTATCTTATCAACGGTACATTTCAAGTACATTCATAGGTTTTGTATATTAATATAAGTTACATAGAATTCTCATTCACTAAATTGTAAACCTATGTAACAAACTTGAGGGACCGTTTTTTGTTTATATGAAATTGATAGAGTAAGTATATTAGAAAGATCGAAGTAAAGTTTCAATTATTTTAGTCTATAAAGTATTTAACTAAATAACCTAGTGATTTTGTGAATATGAAATTAACAATCGTCCTTAATAAACTTTTAAAAGTTACTGAAATTGATAAGAAATCGGGTTCGTATATAAACCGTCCTTTTTTCATTAAACATATATTTAGGCGGATTAGTAACACAATTAACATAACATTAACAATCTCTGATTTAACAAGAAGTGAACTGTGTAAAAGAAAATGGAAGCTTTTATCAACATAAATACATGAGTGTAGTGCAAATTATTAAAATGCAGGCGTTTTTCATTATTTATATATAAAGCTTATATATAAAACTTGTATATAAGCTTTATATATGCGCTTTATTATGTTTGGTTTATATAAAATTGACAAGTGATTAGGTATTAGTTGTTGAAACATATAGTGTTACATATACAATGTATACATAAGTTGTATATGT
Organism: Bacillus fungorum; assembly: GCF_002746455.1. Classification (GTDB taxonomy): domain Bacteria; phylum Bacillota; class Bacilli; order Bacillales; family Bacillaceae_G; genus Bacillus_A; species Bacillus_A fungorum. Next base: position 4,708 of record NZ_NWUW01000056.1, read on the forward strand.
AAGGCGTATAAGTTTTTAATTAGATAATATATAAGTTTCTTGATGATGAAATAAAATCTTTTTTTATGTTTTTATTTCATGTAATCATGATGGTAAAAAAAATATTATGAAAATGTAAATTACATGAAGTGTCAAATTGATATATCATGTGTACGACTTATATATACGTCGCATATAAGAACCTATGTAAAATATAGATTGTTCCCATTAGATGATATATAAAACTTATATACACTTTTTATATAAGTTTTATATAGAATGACTTGATATACGGTGTATAATGATGTACTATGTTTCTAGGAATAATTAACCAATGTTTTAGGGGGGGACAACTTGAACGAAATATTAAGTGAAAAATATCAAACAATTAAGTTTACAGATGAAGTAGTAAACATGTTTGCTGATATTCTTGAACAAGACGAGATACTATATAGTGTATTTCTATACATAGGAAACGTAGTAAATAAACAATTTCAAGAGACAAAATACATGAGGGGCATATCCATTAATGAAATAGTGGAAAATGTAGTTATAAACAGGCGAGTAAAGAAAACAAAAGGGAAATCTTATTCATTAGAGGTTGAACGTACAAATATATCAAGACGTTCAGCTGAAATAAGTGTAAGTACATTATCATCAATGTCTTTAATTTATGAAAAGACTATGCATCCATATAAATTTTTAATCTCAACTTATAGAGGACAACAAGTACTTATTGAGTTAGGGAAAAGAAAAAAAAGTGAATAAGGAGAGATAAAATAATGGCAAAAAACTTCTTGAAGAATGAAGTGGCAGTTAAAATGACGATGGTTGGTTTTGGTCAAGCTGGTACTAGAATGGTAGACAAATTTGCAGAGTATAAGCATACAGATGGGACAGCAGTATATAACTGCTTAGCACTAAATAGTAATGACGGAGATCTAGCTGAATTAAAAAATGTACCAAAAAGCAATCAGGTTTCACTTAAATTAGGTGGCTTAGGTAAAAACCCAGAGCGCGCGGTTAAAGTTCTAGATTCAAATGAGGAAGCAAAAGAAAAATTAAAAGATTTTATCACTGAACGTGTAAGACCATCGGATGAACTTGTTCTATTTTTTGCTGGATTAGGTGGAGGAACAGGAACTTCTACAATAATTAAAGCTATTGAAGAATTTTCGGCATTTCATAACAAGCCGATAATTAGGAAAGAGTTACAAAAGGTTGCACAACAATATCCAATGGCTGAAATTAAAGCAAATCAAGCAAAATTTGCAAGAATAGCCTTTGAAAATGCTATTGAGCGTAAAGATTTTATTAAAATGGGAATTGTGGTGACACTTCCTGTCCGAGCTGATGGGCCAGATGTACTACGACAAGTAAATAAATTTTCACAAGAGATTTGGAAACTAGCAAATGACAAATCTAAAGGTGTAGCATTTGTAGTATTTGCTGATAACCAGCACTTTTATGATGAATTTAAGGGATTAAATGAAAATGAGAAAAAAGGTATTGCTAATTCAAGAGACTATGCAAATCAACGGATTAGTGAGATTATTCATGAGTTAAACACTGCTGCTAATGGTTCTGGTACATCTGTAATACTTGACTCTCAAGACTTTAAACGTATTTTACTTGAAAAAACGGGCTGCTTAGTAATTAATAAAGTTTCTCGTAATATGAACCAAATAGAAAATAGTCATGCGATTATAGATATGTTCCAAGAGTCATTAAGAGGAAGTTCATTCCACCATCCAATTGATTTAATGAAAAAAAATAATGATGGTTCTGTTGAAGCATCAAAAGTACATCATTTTGGTATGTTGGCTATTTTAGATGAGCAAAAAAACATTGATGATTCCTTTATGGATGACGCTAAAGTAGAAGTTTCAAATAATCTACCTATAAATGGTACTGTATTTAATGGATATTTATTAAGTAAAAATGATTTCTTAGGAAGCGTGTATACGTTCTATAAAACTGATGCGTTACCATCAAGGTTATCTAAAGGATTAGTAGAAGAATTTAATGAGTTTAAGGAAAGACAAAGTCAAATTCAATATACAAAGTCCCAAATTAGTACAATAGAGAGTATAGATGAGGATGAAGATTTAGGATTTGCGTTTGGAGATTTTATTGACATGGGTAATGATGAAGAAGATAAAAATTCTGAGATAAATGAAGATGATGAATTAGCAGATTTTCTAGATCCAGATAAGATGTTTGGTACTACAAAATAATAAAAAAGTCTGGATAAATATCCAGACTTTTTTATTATTCTACAGCATTCATAAGAGATTTTATATAATCAATAATATTATCCTGTATGTACTGCTCAATGAAGAGTTGCTTTTTACTCAAATCTTCCTCTTTTTTAAACCATCCTGCTTTCCTAGTACGTTCCTCTTCAGGTTTACTATTCCACAGATTTTCTGCTTGTTTCCTTAATTCTTGTCGTGCTCTGTGCTCAATGATAAAATTATCAAGTCTATCTTGACGTTGACGCAATTTTAGGGTTTCTTCATCCTCTGGTTGTGGCAATTGTTTAAGTATACTCTCCACTCTCTCTTCATAACGAGACTCAATATGTTTTATTCTCTCTTCTAACTGTTTAGATACCATTTTTTCAATGATTTCTGCAGTAGCCTGAAGGTTTAATTCAGTAGATACCTCATTTGATTGATTCTCTGGTGATACAGGTCTTAAATCAAATTGGTGTGGTAAAAGGTCAATAATTGCATCTAAAGACCATTTCTCATCCCTTTTTAGCTTAATAAATAAAGCGATATCAAGATCTAATGTATTATAGAGTTTTTCATTTGTATTCTGGGTTCTTAACGTTTCGTGAAGTCCTTTTTCCTCTAGAATATTGAACCAATTATAAACGGTATTATGATGACGGCCAACTAGTTTAGAAAATTCGGTTATTCGCCATGCTTTTTCAAAAACATTATCATTTAATATATCATCATCGTCAATTTGATGGTCTTGTGATTCGTTTTTTTGTTCAATCATTGTAACTACCTCCTTAAAAATCAATGCATGAACACCCAATCTGAAACTAACATGTAAACTGAAATCAACATGTTAGGCAGTATTGCAGTGATATTCATATAAATCCCTGCGCATCTAGTGATTCACATGAAATCTGAAATTGACATGTGAACGAGTTTTTGTCAACAGAACATTAACTATAAATGCGGAATATGCTTGGTTTGTTGATGTTATTATTAACTTCAAGCATATAAATGGTAATGTGCTATCAATGAAAACCTTGACCCCTTACATTAGTGAGATCAATGATAGTTGCTATGAGATTAACAAAATACGTTACTTAATACTAATGATAAGGAAATATAGTTGTTTTGTAAACAAGTTATAAGGAGATAATCATTGATAGTGTGGAAAAAAGCAGACTTAAGCTAGGAAATTTTAATTATAGTGTATAATTGCTAGAAATAAAGGTAATAATATCACTAAATTAGTAGTATGTTATGAGGTTAAATATATTTAGAGTATAGGATCGCCATCAACATAAATAAACTATGAGATTCAATACCCACTCCATGCTGCATGGAATATTTGAGATGGTTTTATGTGGTTACGGTAATACTGGTGTTTTTTTACGACCTAAAGACATCATTCATCTAATTTCGACTCAACACTGACATTAACATGAAATTCGACATTAACATAGAGAGTACAATGAGTGAATGAATTCATTTAGGTGTCAATGTCTTGTTGACTAATTATCGGTTTAGCCCCACTATATTTGCTGTTTGTTTCACGATATGTATCCTTTCATATTGTGTGTGAATAAAGGATATAAAATTAACGTGTCTACCAGCTATTGAACGATGCCATTAAGAAGACTTATAACGTTATCATTAACATAAGATTGATATTTTCAAAGTCCATTATACCTATTATTAATTTCATATCAACCGAAAGAATTAAATATTAACACTATAGTTTCAAAAGATTTATTAATAGATGGAACTTTGTATTTCAATAGAAGTTTTATATTTTTTTAGTAATTCATTCTTTGTAGTTTCAAGTTGCCGGCGCTCTAGCTATTTATAATATGTTCTACTAAGGAGTATTACTTAAAAGGATACCAATGATATTAAATTCTAGCATGCATACAAATCGCGCGAATTTTGATGACATGTTAATGTCGATTAACATGTCAATGTGATTGACACCTATAAATAAAGCTTAGATTGTTTACATGACATTAATATCGCTTTTGATATTGTGTAGTTTTTAAAAATTGATTGAACATATATATTGTAGGTTTTTTGAATGAAAACCACACGATCGTATTTAAGGAATTTCTTAGATATAGCAATATGCTGAAAACTGTTTGATTGATAGGAGAAAACTTGTTAAATGAAGATGAGAAAAATTCGAATCTATATTTTTTAATAAGATGTTAATGATATCAAGTGAACGTATGTACTTGTTGTTTAGAAAATATTGATATGACATTGATATTTTCTGTTAAGCTTTTAACTACATGTTAATGTCAGTTGATATATTAGTGTGAATCGATTTATAAAACGTACTTTTGTTGTTTACATAACATTAATATGGAGGATTATATATTAATGTTATGTGAATTCGAATGTATATAATGATTGCAAGATTTCCATATGAAAACTCCGGATCTATTGTAAGCAACTTTCTAGACATAGCATTTTTCTGAAGGTTTCGGTTATCCTAGGGGGTTATCTAATTATAAAAGTTATCTATGGTGCAAATTCAATTGTTATTTAGACTAATTATGAGATTATTTTATAAAAATTAAACGTGAAGAGGTATTGACATTTAATTTTTATAAAGATAATCTTGTACATGAATGTTAATTACAAAAGAATTATATACGAATAAATAAAATTAAAATTCTTGCTAAACGGACACACCGAAGGCACATAACCTGCCAATGGTGTGTCTTTTTTATTTTTTGCAGAGGAGTAAAAGGAAACTATGAATACGCACTTAAATTTTTCTGAACAAAGTCTTAATATTCATGGGGTTAAATTTTTTGATGGACTATTAAACATCGTAAAACTAGAAAATGAAAGAAAAGAGTTACCATCTTCAGCTTTAGCTACTTACATCTTGCTTCACTTTGAATGCAATGATATAGGAATGCTACCACGTGAATTTCAAATAATGGATCTTGCTAAGAAAAGTGGGATTCCCTACACAACAATTTATACAGGGTTTCAAATTTGTTTGGAGCGTAGACTCATAAAAGAAACACCTGTTGGAAATCGTACTGTATATGAAATTGTAGATTATGCGTTGTATAACCACACTTCTGCAGAAACTGCAAACATGACAGGTATATCGCTATCGTATTTTCGTATTCCATTTCACCTAATTCAAACAACGATAATGAGTAGTCTAGTAAAGGCTCGTGATAATAGAGGGATTATATTCCTTTTAGATTTAATCAATACTTTTTCAAGAAAAGTGGGTATGGAACATTATAAACATAAAATTGAGGAGTTTCAGATTACAAGAAAGATGTCTTCCTTAAAAAAGAGATTAAATCGTAATGCAAAGAAAGTAAGACACTACATAGAAATTATTAACCCCATTGTGCAATTTACTGCAATCGATTCTAAAGAGAAGAAAGCTAATGAAAAAAGAATTACAAGTGTAAGAAAACAGGTAAAACAAATCATCGTTGAGAAGTTCAACGTGGTATTTTCTTCAAACTGCTTAATTGAGAATGATAAAAAAGAATTACATAGACCAGTAGCGAAGTGCAGAAAAGAAGCGGTGTCTCGTTTGAAACACATGGGACAGGCGTTACGTAAAAAAGATAAAGAAAATATAATGACTGCATTTAGACAAGAAATTGTTGATATCGCAATCTATTTACCGACGAAACAAAAACAAAGTGAATTATTAATTTACGCAATGACTTATGCATTAGATCAAGTTGAAAGTTGTTTGAAAGAGCAAGAAATATTCTCTATTCCAGCATTCATGCGCGTACAGTTTAGAGAAGCCTGGACTTATTTTACTGAGAAAAGTTTGTCTGTAGAAGAAAGTATCGAGATAAGGACAAATTACCATAGGCAACATGGTGATTATCCGGAATTTATGTGATTTTTAAAAAAATATGTATGGCAACCCTTGTTAAAAAATTACTTAAAAGCAAGGGTTATTTGGCATGTTCCTTAATTTGAAGACATGCTTTTTTATTTAGGAAAATATACCTATTAGCATTTTTACGGAAGCATATAATCGATTTACGTTATGTTTGGTTACGATTCAGTATGTTTATAATTCGATTCAGTACTTGTGGTTATCTTAGTAATATGATTCTAACCTTGTGAATTCTGAGTAATATGGTATTTAACTTCTTAATTTGTGATTTCTATGATGTAGAACTTGTATGTAATGGGGATATTACGATAGTGAATTTAGCTTAATATCCAGGAACGTATGTAATACAAGGCTTTAGAGGTGTTTGCTGAATCTCTTTATAATTAATAATTGAGTTTAGTTATATATATTTCTTGTTGTTTGTATATAAAATACTTGTGATTATTTATATTTAATTA
>NZ_NWUW01000057.1 GCF_002746455.1 Bacillus fungorum
GAAATTTATTATGAAGCTGCTACAGATACTAGATTAGGAAGTAAAATGGATAGTTTATCTTACACAATTATTCCTAATGAGATTAAAGAAAAAATAGAAGCAGCTGCTTCATTATCCTATATGGAAAACATTGAGATGCCTCAGTCATTAGCTGTCGTATATCAAAATGAAATTAGCATGTATGGAAAACCAGAAAAATTATATTTTGAGTTAACTAGTATATAAGAGGAAAAAAAGACATTGGACAAAGTATTTGTTCAATGTCTTTTTTATTAACCCACAGAGGAGCATACAAAATGAATATTGTAACTGAAATAGAAACGAGTCTTTGGACAATTTGTGTAGGGAATATTTTTAGCAATGGTCGTATGCCGTACCATCTAAAAGTTGTAAAAATTGAAGTAGAAGATATGACGAAACCAGACGATGCGAAGATATATAGTATACCTGTTCATCCTAAAAATCATAGAAGACGTATGAAAATAATGGATGTATCAGAACATGTTTCTTATCGAGCTTGGTATTATAATGAGTTCTGGAGCAAATAATATACTATGGATGAAAGAGTGATACGGTTGTTTCACTCTTTTTTACTTGCATTAAAAATAAAGATAGTTTAATATACAGATATATTTATTGTTTAATTGATTCCGTTTATTCCCACACCTTTTTTGTGTTGTGGTTGAGTTGTAGAAACAAGTTGCGTCTTGTTTCATTTATGAAAGGGCTTCTTTGAGCCGATTAGTGTATATATAGCTTATTTTGCTATGCACATTTTTAATCGACTTGAAGAAGCCCTTTTTGTGTTGTCTTCAAGTTTGGAGTTATTGTATAGCCAGCACTTTAGGCAATTATTTTATTAATTAGGGGGATTATTATGACAAATAATATGGAAAGTTTACAAGCTGAATTTCCGTTCGAACAATTAGGTTGGAAAATTACACATACATTTGAAAGCCAAGGTCGTTTTTTTGCGTATGTAGCTCCATTTGTTGACGCACGCGCCATTCAGGACCGATTTGATGAAGTCTTTGGTATTGATAAATGGCAAGTGTCGTATGAAAAATGGGGTGAGAAGGCAACGAAATGCACCATATCAGTATTTTTGAATGAACGTTGGATATCAAAAGAGGATGGAAGTGAAGAATCTGACTACAGTTCTGTAAAAGGTGGCTTTTCGAATAGTTTAAAAAGAGCTGCTGTACTTTGGGGCGTGGGAAGATATCTTTATAATGTAAAACCTAGTAAAGTAGAACTTTCTACACGTAGTAATGGTCCAAATAGTATCTATGTTTCTTATCAAAAGAAAGGGTATTATTTCACACCGCCTACGATGATACAACTAAAGAATAAACAAGGAAGTTCACAGAAGCAACAATCAAATGGGCAACCAAGTCTGGAATTATTAATCCAAAAAATTCAAGAACTTGCAAATCCATTAAGTATTACGTCCAAGGAAATTCTACTTGCCTATAATCACAATTATAATGCGCAAGCGAGAACATTTGAGGATACGACGATTGGTGGTTTAGAAGGAATAATAACTAGTTTACAGTTGATTCACGAAGCGAAGAATATTCGTCCTGGAAATGAGAAACAGCTTAGCCGCTGGTTATCGACTCTTATATCTGGAGATATTACATCCTTTAGAGAATGGTTACTTCATGATCATACAGAAGCCATTCATCAACTCATTGAACAGTTAAAAAAACAACAAAGCGCGTAAAGCTTTGTTTTATAGCAGGAAACGAATGAACAGGATATGAGGTCTGTTCTTTTTTATTACTTTTTTGGAGGGGAAAATTATGAAATTTACTATTAACCGTACATTATTTATCGAAAAATTAGAGAAAGCTAGTGCTACTGTAGACGTGAAAAACCCAATGCCCGCATTACAAGGTGTTTTATTAAATTGTAATTCAAAGGGAATGATTCTAATGGGTTCAGACGGTACAGAAACTGTAACATTAGTGACTCGCTTTAATGTAAACAGTGGGGATTGTACTGAACCAGGGAAGGTGCTTTTTGCAGCTGCTCCAGTTCTTAAAACGATTAAAAAATTCAAAAGTGAATTCATCGGTCTTGAACATAAAAACAATGAGCTAAAAATCGTAGAAAGTAAGAAGAAACAATTTAGCTTTTGTACCATGGATCACGAAGAATATCCTGAAATAAAAATTGAAGCAGGGGAAGATTGGATTTCACTTTCACAAGAACAATTTGTATCAATGGCCAACGGAACATTACATGCTATTCCTGCAATGGATACACGTAAAATCCTAACAGGTGTGAACTTAAAATCAGTTGATGATAAGTTCTTTAGTATAGCAACTGATGCTCACCGTTTAGCCCGTTTACATTTTGATTGTACAAAGATCACTATCGCAAAAGATGGTGAAGTCGTGTTACCAATTAAGTCTCTTAAAACAGCTCTTAAGCTCTTTAATCGTGAAACAAATTTACAATTAAAGCTCATTAGTGATACACAGCTGTTAATCCGTGGCGAAAGTATTATCTATCAGTCTAGATTACTAGCTGGTACATATCCTGATACGGCACGTATGGTACCCGACGAATTTAAAAGTGAAATACAACTATCACGTGAAGAATTTAAAAACACGTTGGAGCAGCTTTCAGCATTTTCTTCCTTAATCGTGCTTACGTCAGAAGGAAAAGAAAGCATCCATCTTAAACCACAAAATTCTCAAGTAGGTACTGCAAGTGTAGAAATTCCATGTAATCAAGTAGAAGCATTTACATTGGCTTGTAATGTGGAATATCTGCTGCAAGCACTACAAACGATAACTTCTGAAACAATCGCGATAAAAATGATTAGTAATCAGAGACCTATCGTTGTAGTGGGAGCAGAGGATACAACTCACTCTAATCTGCAGTTAATTCTACCGGTTCGCGTGTAAGGGGGCATCCAAATGAGTATGAATCACAGTGAATTCTTTGACCTTTTACAGTCAAAAGAAGTCCTTCCTAATAATCAAGAACTTCGTCAATCCTTTGAATCGATTATAAATGGATTTATTGCGAACGAAATACCTGATTTAGAAAACATACCATTCGAACATATAAATGAATTTGAAAAGCAATTTGAGCAACTACGACATTATGTCACGTTTTATAGCAACGAATCATTTCGTATAAATGGCCCAGATTGTGTATTAAAAGAAATGCTACATTTACATCTTTTTGCTGAACAACTAGAAGATGTCGAAAAGCAGGGGCTAGAAGATGAGATATTTATTTAATCAAGGAAATGAGATGAAAGTATACATTCGGATACTACGCATACAAACATTAATTCGTAAATATAACATCCCATTCTTAATCAATATCAATGATTTTCACAGGGACAAGTTGCATATCACAAGTGAACTATTATTCGAGTCGCTTGCGCGTTTTAACGAGCAAACACGTATATTTTGTCACTTTGCCTTTGGAACTGAAGAAGACCTGTTAGATGGGACGTTATTTAGCTCAGAAGACATGTATTCGAATTTTGCTTCGGATATTAGTTCTATGGCTGCGGAAGGATGTTACTTCGATACAGGTGGTTACTATTTATGTATAGGCTCGGAACATATAACACAATCTGATTTTCAGTTCGTGTTACATGAATTTTCGTTTAACACCTATAAAAGTGAAGCGTATCCCAGTCATATTTTGATTGAATTTCTAGAGGATGGTTATGAACAGTACTCATTTGATGAATGGGTACTTTCTTATTATGAAATTATAATCCGTCTTGCGGCAATGATTCGAGAAAAGACGAAGGGGAACCAGGTATGAAATTATTATTTACATACAGTCAGCAGAAAGTAAGAAGGTATCTACTTTCGTTAAAAATACAAAAAAATGCTCACTTACTGCATGAATTACTTGCAGATAAGAAACATGAAGAAGAAATCTACATATTAGATTGTTTAGAGCACTCAAGAGAAATAGACTTCAGCAAGATTTCAAAACGATCCATTCAACAAGTAATGGCTACCGTTTCTTATTTAGAGGAAGACCCCAATTTCCCAACTGATTTAATTGATTCGAAAACTTTACTTGAAATAATTATGATTGCGGAAAACTCTTTAGATACTGATCTTTCCTGCTTCTATACATCACAATTGTATCTTATGGAGATATTTATGCGTATGTATAGATTAGGAATTCCCGTATCAGCTTATTTCCCAATTTATTTAGAACAAGATAATTTCGAAGAATACGATTGTGAGGATTCATTTAAAAGCTGGGGTGATGACTTAATTCAAGATATGAAGTTACTTCACGAAGAGGTAGATAGCGACGATAAAGATACTCTAATCAAATATTCGAATCTATTTCATATATCCATGGATGAATTAAACAACATGCATGTATAATATACTTAAACGTCAATATAATTACTTTATCCGAGGAGTGATTCGGATTAACGAAGAAATACAAAAGGAATTGGACCTATTGGTGCAAAAGATTCGTGAAACTGTATCTTCTGTCCAAAAAATCATCCTTTTTGGCTCTCATGCATATGGCACACCAAATGAAGACAGTGATTTTGATCTCTGTATTGTTGTGGAAGGTGTCGGAGAAAGAAAAAGAGAAGTCATTAATCGTATCAATTGGGGTATTTATGATGTTATGGAAACACCAGTTGATATTTTAGTGTATGGACCAGAAGAGTTTCAAGAACGTGCTAGCCGTACCGTTACTATGGAACATAAGATTGCACTAGAAGGGAAGGTCCTATATGAGAAATATTGAGGATCTAAAAGAGTGGGTATTTATTGCAAAATCTGATTTAGATTCTGCTGGTTACTTAACTCAGATGAAACCTTTCCCTACTGCAATTATTTGTTATCATAGTCAACAATGTGTGGAAAAACTTCTAAAAGGATTTCTTGCACTAAACGGTAGACCAGTCCCAAAAACTCATAACCTTTTAATGCTGCACAAATCGTGTCGGAAATTAGATGAGGAATTCTCATTGATTTTAGAACAGTGCGTGCAGCTAAATGGTTATGCTACAGACATTCGTTATCCGTATTTTGAAGCACTTACTGTTCAAGATGGATTAGTAGCTATACAACATGCTCAAAAAGTAGTGAGGTTTTATAAACAAAAGTTAAACAAGTTGAATATACATGAAATCACAGTTGATTAAAAATAGAGGATATACATAAAAGAGAGTGCCTATTAAATAGGGACTCTCTTTTTCTATCTAAAAACAGAGGAGGCATGCTCCATAGTAGTATGAAATGATACTTTGCTATGGGGATAACACTATAATGATGGATATATATAAAGAAATTAAAGAGGAAATGAAAAAAGTCTATTTATCTCGCGATTGTTGTTTTGTAGGTTACAGTGGGGGGAAAGATAGTTCTGCCATGCTGACGTTACTATGGGATGCAATTGCCGAGCTACCACTAGAGGAACGTACAAATCCAATTCATATCTTAACTTCCGAAGTTGGAGTAGAAACACCTGCTATGACGGCTTATATCTCACGGACATTACAAAAGATCCAGGAGAATGCAAATGAGCAAAACCTACCATTTGTCGTTCACAGTGTGCAACCACTTATGAAAGAATCATATTGGTATAAGGTAATAGGCAGAGGCGTTTTACCACCGAGCGGAAACAGTAGATTGAGATGGTGTACCGACTCTCTCAAGGTCAAACCGATGCAGCGAAAGATGAAAGAAATCTTAATAGCTTCTCAAACTACTACTGCAGTAGAATGCTTTGATGAATATGATGGTGTGCTTATGCTGGCCGTTCGTAATGAAGAGAGTGCTCGAAGAAGACATAGTATTCAAAAGCATGAGATAAGTAATGATTCCTTATTTTCACGTCATAATGACATGAAAAATATCCTCTGCTTTAATCCAGTTAAATTTTTAACCGGTGATGAAGTATGGATGTTACTTTTAGATAGAGGGATACTGCCTTTTGGTGTGGATGTAGAAGAAATGAGTATACAATACGGACAAGCTATGTTTGAATGCGGCATTAAAACGGGTGGAAAACAACAAGGAAATGCTTGTGGAGCTGCAAATTCACGTAGTGGATGTTGGCCGTGCCTTATGATGAATGGTGAGGACAAAATGCTAACCCAACTTATAAGTGAAGGGTATACGGACTATGCTTATCTACAATCCTGGAAAAGCTTCTTACGTTCGATTAGAAACGATATTCGGTATCGGAATGTAATGAATAGACGAAGCCTGCACACGCTCCTTAGAAACGAAAATACAAGGGATTCAGACTTGTTTTCCATATGTAATCATGTTGAATATGATTATATTATGTTTGATCGTACAGAAAAGGGAGACTATGCACCAGGAGGACTAACAGTAGAAGGTAGAAGAATGCTTTTAGAGTATCTACTTTATGTTCAACAAGAAATAAATACGAGTCTTATATCTGAAGAAGAAATTGAGGCAGTACTACAAGGCTGGTATGACACAGATGGTATTCGCGTATATCGAGATGAATTGGAGCCAATACATCTCGCATGTCTTGGTGAATTGGTGTTCAAACCTGATTGTACAATAAATGAAGAAAAAACGACGTCTCCATTCCCTGTGTTTTTCGTGGAAATTGATGTTCATCTAGGGAAGCAGGAACTATTTCGTTGGATTAAAGAACGGCAAAGAATTACACACCAAAGCTTTTTCTTCTTTCCTTCAAATTATTCAAATGAAGTAGCAAAATTAACATGGAACAAGCTAACCTTTGTTATATCTAGAGTAGATATAGCAGAAGCAAGAGACGCTGAACGAATTGTTCGTCATTGGTTAGGGATGGATATGTACCATGGAAAGAGAAAAGAACAACATAAACAAATGCTAATTCAGATTTTAATTCAATCCATGAAGAATGAACAATTGTTTAAAGAAGATGAAAAAGCTAGTACGAAGCTTTTGTATGCTGCAGAGTTTACAAATAAACTTTCTAGATTAATAGAAACAGAGGAAATACTATCCGAAGAGACAAACCATCTCTTTGCAAAGATACTTAAAGAATTAGCTAACGAAGCATTTCTCATAGCATAATATATTAATAATAGATATATTTAGAGAGTACCTATACAATAGGTGCTTTCTATATTAAAAAGGTAAGAGGACACAGTATAACAAGTAATATAGGGGGATGATCCATTATGCGCCTATACATATTGGAAATACATTTTGCACAGAAGATAAGCTTCCTTCATGCAAGAACTATAGCTGAAGCTATCAAAAGATTTCAGAGAATATATACACAATATGCAGAACAAGTGCCTTCTCATATTAGAGAAGTACATGCAAATGAAACAGTCATTTTGGATATCAGAACAGGTGAAGTACATTGTATAGGAGACAACAACATGCTAAGGAAATGTATAGATAATCTTATGCACTTAAATGCTCCGATTGAATGGATTCCTTCACTTGAAATTCACCAATCTGTAAAACCTGATCTGTTTTCGATTACTATACATAAGGCATGCCTTATGAAAGGAAGTCCTCAATATAACGAGGTTGGGATTACTGTTTGGGAAAGCATTCTTCAAGTATCATTATATGACCATAGAGAGTTTTGGAATGCCTTAAAAAGATTCTTACACATTCAGGTACTTTCTGTATCTGAATTAGAACAATTAATAAAAAATAAATTGTGAAGGTTATAGAAGAGAATAAAGAAGAACATTGAAAAAAGGTAAGCAGTAAGGGTGAATCTGCTATGAAAATATAGATGGTAAAAACAAAAGTAAACCGAGTGGGATAAAACTAAAATAAATCGATAAAAAGACGTGTTCTACGAATAGAATACGTCTTTTTATTAGAATATGACAAATACATGCACGGTAAAACCATTAATATATATTGTGCTATACATTTTTTTCTTCATTTTCATTTTCAATGTTTTTTAATGCTATATGCCTGGATTTATTTTTATAATCTAAATAACCAAGATAAGATAGTAGTTCTTCTTCGAATACTAGAACATCCTTGCTTTTTTCGTACATTTTATGAGCTAAACGTGTAACAATTGCTTTTGTATGTTCATCATTATCTAAAATTTGGTGATTTAACAAGTAGTCAGTACTAACCATAAAATAGCTTGCAATTTTTTTGGCCATATCGAAGTTCGGTTCTTTATTCCCTAATTCCCAAGAGGATATCGCACTTCCTGTTACCCCTAACTCTATACCCAATTTGTTTAGGCTAAGCCCCTTTATTTTTCTTAATTTTCTAAGATTCTGTCCAAAAATATTTTCTTCCAAATAAATCAACCTTTCTAATTTTTAATAAAACTATATTTTAGAGTTATTTATAGCTCTCAATGAATATTGGTAATACCTTTTTAAAGAAATCTTAGTTTTGAACCCTATCCTAATTACTAACTCATCTTCAGTTAAGCCTTGCTTAATAAGACGGAGAATAAATGTGTTCCTCATTTGCTGTGCAGAAATACGCCTATTTAATTCTGCTCGCTTCACTTCAAGTCGAATCATCTTTTGTATAGCAACCTCAGATAAAGCCTTTGGCGCATCGTTTTCGTACATCCAACGATACGTACCTCGATTAAAATCAAATGCCAAAAATAGGGGATTATCTGTATGTTGTCGAGGTCTTACGGGTTCTGGGATAGTTGTATAATATTTGTAAAGCTGCTGTGTATCTTCAGCTGTTAAGAAGATAGATCTAGTAACTCCATTTTCTCCTAGAACAATTAAAGTGTTCCTAGCAAACTGTATATGGCTCATATTTAGCGATACAAGCTCTTGTAAAGACAAACCGTAGTTTACTATTAAATTAATTATACAAGCGTTTCTATCCATAATTAGGGGGCGATATTTAGCTTGTCTTTCCGTTAATCCCTTAGTTGATAATACGATTTGTTTTAAGCTCTTTTCTTCTTCTTCAGAAATAAAATCACTATCGTTTAATGATTGATCCGGAATTAAGGAAAGTTCAATGCCATCTAATGGGCTAACTATTCCTAAAAACATGTGTAACTTCTTTAAAACCACCCATATCCGGTGCCTTGTTTTAAGAGAATATTCTCGTTTGTTTTCTAACACTGAGAAATAAGCTTGATAATCATCTACGGATATTTCATTCCATGATTTGATATGTAAAAGCAATTCATTTTCAGTCAACCATCTATAAAAATCTTTAATATCGTATGCATAGCGTTGGATTGTAGAATATTTTCGGCCTTTTTCACTTAAATATGTAGAGAAAGCTTCTAAAGTTTTCTCTAAGCTAATTGTCTCGTTCAATATAATCACCTAATTTCTTTGGATATATTATAACAGAAAATAAATGAAAGACCTGCTACCGCCCTTTGCTACGCACGGTTGCTGGCATATAAAAAATGCAAACGGAAAAACAACCCTTTGCATTTTTTATATGTTGATTATTATTTGCAAAGTAAAATGTATAGGGTTATTATAATGCTCCAAAAAGGAACTACAAAAACTAATCCCCAAAATAGTCCTTTAAAAAACCTAATCTCTGTATAGTTATTTGTTTCTGTATAAGTTGTATCATTTAATGTTGTCATGTTAAATCCTCCAAATATAAATTGTTTATTGAAATGAAAAAAGGACAAACCTAGTCCTGGTAGGGATACATAGGTTTGTCCTTTTGTATGAGGGTAATGATCTGTTTAATTACCATTACTATAACGTAATTTACAAATATTTTCAATTAGGTCGGACATCTTATTAACAAGCATACTAGCTGTATTAAAAATCTATTATAAATATATATCTTATATATAAAAAAGAAATAAAGATAAAACTATTATAGGTTATCAAAAATAGGGGAAAGATCTACTCCCACAAGGGAAAATTTCATGTTAAAACCTAAAAAATCATAAATAGTAGAAAATGTATTCGTAGGTTCAATGATTATTAGACTTTCAATTCTACAAAAAAGCAGAAAGGAAATAATATGTTTCTACATGAAATCGGAAAGAAATTGATACCATTCACATTATATTTATTCAAACATGTAAATAGGATATATTTTCTTTATTTTGGTAAATGGATCAGTATCTAATGTCCGATTATCCACATTTAATTCTGAAAATGTAGGTCTTTGTAAACATAACTCAGTATTTACACATAACTCACATTATTATTGATGATTTTTATTAGATGAAACACACCACACTAGTATTATCAAGGATATTGGGAAAATATTATTCACATTTGAACATAATTGTCCTCATATCCACTGTTTTTATAAATATCCCTATGATTTTTTGTAGATATAAAGTCGAATGTTTTACTACACATGAAGAATACCCAATGTGTAGTGTGGAGATTCTTGTATAGCTAGAAGAAGATTTGTATAGAATTGCATAAAAAAAGACCCCATTTTATATGAAGTCCTTTCGAGTTAGTATTTATAAGTAGAGTAGCAGAAATAGATTACTAATCAAACAAACACGAATAGCCCTCTACTTTCAATTTTTTCAAAAATAGAGAGCTCATTACTATTATTTTATTTCCATTGCAGTTAGCACCTGATCTGGAGCTGTTATTGTTACACCAGCACGTACTAAACGTTCGAAGGTACGCATAAACTCTAGTAAATGAAACTGTTTTGGTAGCTCAATCACACGCAGCTGCTCTTGCGGTAGCTTATCAATTTCTTCAATAAACCATTCACGTACATCACTTGGAATTATGCGTTCTTTATGGCCACGTACTTTTAATTTTTCACGCATTTCAATTTCTAAAGCGATATATGCATGGAGATTAACACCCTGATCATACGCATATTTTCTAAATAACGTTTCTTCCTGGTATTTTAGATAATTACGGTGATAAGACTCTTCCGTCACTGGTACCGCAAACCTCTGCTTCAGTAGTGCATGCACATTCTTAAACATCTTCTTAATGTTGTGAAGAGAGTACATAGAATAATGTAAACCGAAATTAAAGATAGCTTGTTCACGGTCACTATTTCTCTCTTTTGGTATATGTTGTGCAATAAGAGGGTAGATACCTTCTTTCGCTGCAGCATCAAGGATTTGATATTGAGATGTTTGATGTAATAGTTTTTTCAATGTATATACAA
>NZ_NWUW01000058.1 GCF_002746455.1 Bacillus fungorum
GTACTTCTGTTGATGCTTCTAAACAGCTAGATAACTGAGTTAAAGAAGTCATCGCTACATTTTGGCTCACCCATACACATAAAGCGACTAAATCTTTTGCTTGGTACTTACTGGTTCGTTGTACAAAACAATCATCTTTAGCAAGATTTCGTAAGATATTTGGAGATAAACAGCTTTGAATCTCTTGAGCAAATAGTTGTAATTCATCAGATACAGTAATAGACATACAAAAACGCCATCCTTTCCTATGATTCTACAGAAAGAATAGCGTATTTTTTCATTTTAGGGGGTACTTTAAAATCTTAACTTGATGGGCGTGTGGTACTACCCCATCGCCATCAAGCTAACAAAACAAAATACCCCCTAAATGGAAATTTTGTGTTTTTATAGTACCTAAGTTTATTTTTATCGTTTTGGGGAACAACAGATTTTTTAACTTGATAGCAATGCGACAGGACTCCTATTTACAATAACAAACGAATTAAAAGAAAATAAAAAGGAATGAGTCCTGTCCAATACAGAGTTCATTCCTAAGTAACTGCTTAAAATATATGTCTAAATTTTTGGGATCCCTTCATTTGAAGATCCTTATAAATTTGTTATCTTACAGGTTCTATAGATGAGATCCGCCACTTGCATCGAGTAATTGACCAGTTACCCAACGGCTGTCTGAGGAAGCCAGAAAGGCGGCAATATCTGCCACATCCTCGGGTTCTCCCCATCTGTTGAAGATTGAAAGACCAGCCGCATATTTTTGTCCATCAAGGTTTTCCAAAGTCTCAGCATTCATCTCTGTATTAATAATTCCAGGCTGGATGGCGTTTACCGTAATATTACGGCTCCCTAGTTGTTTGGCTAGAAGGCGCGTAAATGTGTCGATAGCACCTTTGGACATACTGTACGTGAAGACACTTGGAGAAGCTGCACGTGTCACAAAAGATGAAATATTAATAATGCGTCCTCCATCTTTTAAACGTGGCAAAGCTTGTTGAGTAACAAAAAGTGGTGCTTTAACATTAATCTTCATTACCTCGTCAAATGATTCGTACGTCGTCTCTTCTAAACTGATAATTTGACCAATTCCAGCATTGTTGACAAGAATATCGAATCCGTCACCGCCCATATATTCCCGAATAGTGTCATCCAAAGTAGTAAATAAATCTTGAATACCATCTAGAGTACTAAGGTCAGCACCAATCGCGCAAGCATTTCCTCTGCTTTGCTCGATCTGGTGAACAACTGCTTCTGCCTCATTACGTCTTTTCGCGTAATGAACGACGACAAAGGCTCCCTCTTGTGCCAGACGCAACGCAATACTGCGCCCAATTCCTCGACTTGATCCTGTAACTAAAGCTATTTTGCCTGCTAACTTACTCATGCTCCCATCTCCTTGTTCAAACATAGTTATATTACATAGATAGTTATATCATGGAACATTATTTGAAATGTTGCTCTCCTATTCGGTTTCAAGGGGGCTATTGCTTCAGATAACTTAGTTCATCCCTTGGGTGCCAGCATTGCTTATATAAATCCTGAACACTTATTTATGCGCCCTTCATAATGCATTAGGATGTAGAAGACATTGTACAAGTCCTCCAGCAAATCTTACAGTTGATTGAGAAAAATGGTCGGAAGTCCCATCGGTATAAGAAGAAAACAGTATTTGATATCCTGGGTGTCGTATATGAGTGTACACAGAAATCATGTGCTGCGTAGAATAATGAAATTTTTAAAAATAGGTCTGCGAAGGCTTATTTGAATATGTCTAATATTCTTGTAGAATATCGAAAGTTTAGGCGAAAAAACTCTATTTTATTACATATGTTTTTTAGTGCTCTTAGCTTGATGGATGTGTGGTACTACCCCATGCCCATCAACTTAAGAAATCCCTTGTTCCCCAAAATGAAAAAAATGAATCGAATTTCCGTAGACAACTAATGAAGTTGAGTTCATACATAAATTGTTTGGATTAGCATCGTAATTCATGGATGAAAAGGATATTAAGGTTCTATGTTTCTAATAAATCATATTTATACCAGAACTGTTAATACCCAGTGGAAAAGGCACTAAAAGTACAAGCACTTCTAATTTCAAAGAATAATATGTAATAGCCTTTAGGGGATTCAGAATCTACGGAAGGATTTCAAAGTTTTAAAACAAAGATTTAGAGTATAGCTGCAAGCATTGGATAATACAATAAACTTGCACATGAATAAAGGAGGTTAGCATGTTTAAATTTAACGAAAATAAAACTTATCTTATGCCGCCATGGTTTGGAGGGCTTGCTTTTGACCCTAATTACAGTTACCGTATTAACGATCTTGTAAGCATCACCTTCACATTCACCACTGATGGAAACCGGTTAGCCAACTATCTGCCTAAAGGATTCGAGCTGTTAACGCCAGAATTGACTATTTCATACCAACAGTTACGTCAGGTTGAATTCTTGTTTGGAGGAAGTTATAATCTAATCTCGATTCAGGTGCCGGTCCGTTTCCATGGGAAACGTGACCAATTAGAAGGATCTTTTCCTCTAGTTATTTGGGAAAATAACACCATTCCAATCATAGCTGGAAGAGAACAAACTGGTATGCCAAAAATTTATGCTGACATTCAAGATCTTCACATTCCCTCACATAAGAAGTATTTCACCAACGCTAGTTTTTTAGGAAACACATTTCTGCAACTTGAGATGGTTCAGACACAGCCAATTAGAGGGCAACAGCTAGAGCAAATAAAAGCCGGTAATGTAAATCAATCAGTTTTGGGTTGGCGCTATATCCCCAAAGTCGGTGCTCCCGGAGCAGAGTTGAGCCAACCTGTGCTTTATCCGCAAAGTATACATGTTAAGAATGCTTGGGAGGGCAAAGGTAATGTCCAATGGGCAAAGCTTGGCAGAGAATATACAAATAAAGAAGTCATCAGTTATTACAACATCATTAAGCAACTCGCTGAATTGCCCGTATATAACTCAGGACCAGCCATAATGATACAAGGTGTTGGCTTTTTGAAACCATATGCTGGACGTGTACTTATGTAGTTAGCTCATCTTAAGAAAAACCCCATGAAGATTTCTCTCCAGTCGAGGATACACCATATGTCCATCAAGTTAAGAGATTAATGTTCCAAAAATGAAAAAATGAACCCTTATTCTAGGGGTAGCACCACATCACAATCAAGCTAAAGGGAAATTGCATCCATAAAACAAAAAAACGCTATTCTTTTTGTAGAAATATACAGAAAGGATGGTGTTTTTGATATGAAATTATCGATTTTGATAAACTATAATTGTTTTCTAAAGGTTGTAACAATATATATCATCACAAAAGTGCTGTTTCTTTTTATTTTTCCTTTATATAATTGTAATCACATACACCTTCACAAACACATCGTACTTAGCTGCTAACTCTTCTAATCTCATTTCCCTATACTTTGTCACTGTAAAAAAATGAATCACTGGCATTTTCCCAATATGCTTCTGTTTATAAATTTGCGTAAGTTCTTCATATTTTTTCAACTTCTCTTCATTCACTTTCATTTTCTGCGTGCGATCTACTTCGACTGCATGGAGTATCCCTTCTTCATCACGAAACTTCACATCAGGTACTATTTTCTTTTTTTCCTTATTCCTTATATAACGTATATTCGTTTCTATTTGCCAATCATCAGGACAATATAAGTGTAACCATGCTTCATTTCGTAATAATGCATGAGCTAATTTTCCTCTTGATACTACCTTTCCATCATCCCCAAACATGGCATGCCCTTCTTTATTGAGATAATACACGTACTCTTTCCCTTGCATTGTCTTACTCAAATACGGCTTCAAATCACCCATAATTCTGTTTGCATTTCGGATACCGCCCATATCATGCACACTCATCAAATGCCTTCTCGTTGCAAACTGTAGCTTTCTAATCGTCGCAAGTATCGCCATCTGACGGTTGATTTTCATATGGCTCTGGATGTTCATGTTTTTCCACCTCATATTCTTTTAAATGTTTCCACATCATTTCATCGCTAATATAGGGAACTTGAATTTCAGTGAGCCGATCTGTTTTGAAAATCGCACGCCCTGGAATACTCTGTATCGATTCTAGTCCTGGTTCATCAATAACTACTTCGGATGCAGTTTGAGTCGGCAAACGAAAACCTAATTTTGCATCTGCATTTTGTTTTACTTGACGTGGTAGTGTATCTCCAGTGGGATACTGCGTACAAAAGATAAGTCTAAAACCCAGCGCTCCACCAATACGTGCAATATGAGAAAGTTTCTGCTGACAAGAACCTAATAATTTTCTTTGTTTTTCCTTCATGCTTCTATCCGGGCACAATTCAGCCCCTTCATCTACGATTACAAAGAACCGTTCTTTTTCATTTGTTTCAAC
Source organism: Bacillus fungorum (assembly GCF_002746455.1). GTDB lineage: Bacteria > Bacillota > Bacilli > Bacillales > Bacillaceae_G > Bacillus_A > Bacillus_A fungorum. Next base: position 4,389 of record NZ_NWUW01000058.1, read on the forward strand.
GACATTTGTGTATCTATTTTCTTTCATGTATTTCAATTTCTCTTCCATCTTATTTAAGATGTTCTCCAATACTATGAATGCTTGCACAGGTGTTTCTGCTACCAGCTCTACTTGTTGCAAGTTTTTATATGGCCCGAACTCTAATCCGCCTTTTAAATCGATAATATACAAATGAGTATGATCTGGTTGTGCTGTAATAAGAGAGGTAACTACATTTTTCAAAAAGACTGTTTTCCCCATTCTTGTTAATCCACCTAATGTCATATGTGGCGTTTTATCAAAGTCGTGATAAATAAGTTTTTCTAAACTTTGCCCCATTGGCACACGCCATTTTCCTTTTTCAATTAATCCTGTTGACCAATTCCACTTCTTCGGTATCTCTCTATGGAATACACGGATATTCAATTTATAATTATCGTACTGGATCCGTACTGACTTACTTAACCCCTCACTCACAACATCTTCTACCTTCTGAATGATTTTACTTGGCATCCCTAACGGTAAGGTATATACATAAGTCGTACTACGATCATCATCAATTTGTTTTTGGAACTTTGGATATTGTAATTTTTCTTCATTATTTCTTTTGATCGCAATACCAGCTACCTCAAAAAAAACCTGTATTTTTCGCTTATCATCATTTTTATTTTTGAACTTTTCACCGAATAATGCCACTGTTAAACCTGCAGCTGGAACGAGTAATAATTCAATCATTTTCTCCACTCCCCATATACCCTTTATAAGGGTATATATCCCTTATTTTTGGAAGACTCCCGTACGTGCTATATGTTAACGACCTGTAAATGTCCCGCAATTCCATGTTGCTATTCCCTTATAGAAACGTGAAAAGAACATAACGTAGAAGATACAAGAACGAGCCTGTGAGCGTTGTGTACATGGTCATACGTGGAAGCCAAAGTGGAACACTCTGCCCCATTTTTTCTGCGACCTTCATCGTAATCACTGACAAGCCAGTTGCAGTCCATACCACTACTGCTTCTCCTACAATTGTCATTTGAACCCCTCTTTTCGAATGAGTTGTAATCCCTTCGGTGTCATAACCGGTTGATACTCATTAATGACATCTCCCCAATCAAGCACTTCATCCTCATCTTCGTATAAATCCTCCTTAATATCGTTAGATAAACGGTAATAACCTTTATATTCACGATTGTTAAAAACCTCATGTCTTTCCATGTGATCCACAATTGCATTCGTTTCTTTTTTGCCACTAGAACCCTTATACATACTTCTTAATTCTTTTGATGGATACAGGTAAGGCGTTTCGTTTAAATGTGAATATTGCCAACGCATATACGCCCTCTCCCTTCTTGGTGTCCCTGATTCCACTTGGTATTCCCCGTGGTCTTGATAAAGGTATATGACTTAGAAGAAGGGATTTTGCCTGTCCTTTAGAATTTTATTTTTAAAGGGATGTTCAAAAATGTGTTGAACTTTAAACAAAAATGAGGTGATTTGCTTGCGCTGTAAATTACGAAGTATTTTGGACGAAAACGGGATAAAGTACAGTTTCTTTGCCGAAAAAGTAAATATCCAGCGTTCCACAATGAGTTTAATCTTAAATGAAAAAAGTATCCCTACACTCCCAGTGGCAATTAGAATAGCAAAAACTCTAAATATGCATGTAGAAGACATTTGGGTTGAGGAAGATAAAAAATAAAAAGACGGTATACACCGTCTTTTTCACTGTTTCACTTCATTTTTATCCATTCTTTCTAACACTTTTAATAAAAATGCCAAAATAATTGTTGCAACAATAGCAATAACTAAGATACCTTTCGACGTTAATTCAACTGATGTTAAACCACTTTTGGTCATCCAAAAATACCCTACATACATTGCTAAAAATGAAGTAACCATTGATATTGTAAAACCTAAAAATCCTAATTCATCTAACTTCATTTCAGACAAACCAACCAAACTTAAAATCTTCGTAAAAATAGCCGCTATTATAAACATTTCAATAGATAAAATGAATAATGACATCGCTCCTGAATATTGAATTTCATTCGGCATCCATTTTCCTAACCCTAACATTAAAAATGCCGGCAGAAAGATTGGTAAGAATAATCCTAAAATTATTACTGGCACTGCTTTAAAACTGTCTGTCTTGTTGTCGTTCTGATTGCTCATAAATCCTCCAAAATAATTATTAATAATAAATACCCAATGGATTTTAACATAAAACAAAATTAGAGACTACAAAAATTTAAATTAATCTCATTCATCAGGACATACTCATACTGAGGTGATTTGTATGATGTGGGCAATTTTGTTGCTTGCAAGTATTTTTCTCATCGGAGCCATAATGAAGGCACCAGAAGTATCTCGTGAGGATATTCGTATTCACCGTGAAAAAGTGAAAGGAACTCGCAGTCATTTAGAAGTGATGGATCCAAGAGAATTTGAATACTTTGTAGCCGACCTCTTTCGCTCTCTTGGTTATAAAGTTCAGGTGACTTCTGGTTCTAATGATGGTGGAAAAGACATTATCCTACGTAAAGGGAATGATTTGAAATTCGTTGAGGTAAAACGCTATACAAAGAGCTCTATTGGCAGACCGTTTATTCAGAAGCTTCATAGCGCCATTGTAGATGCGGATGCTGTTGGAGGATATTTTGTTACACTGAGTCACTTCAATCAGAATGCAAGGCAATATGCTGCGAATAAAAACATTGAGTTGATCGATGGTGATAAGCTCATTCATATGATGAATTCATAAAGCTAACCTTTTTGGCGGGTTGGCTTTTTTTCTTACAAAAAATGATTTATCAATTAAAATTTTGTAAAATTTTTCTTATTAATCTGGTATAATTACAAGCGAAGTTATACATATATTAGGGGGAAATTAGATGAAAACAAATTTAATTAAGGTAGTAGCTGCAAGTGCATTAATGACAAGTGTACTTGGCGCTTGCTCAGAATCTTCAAATGTAGAAGTTAAAAAGAAAGATTCTGAACCGAAACAAGAACAACAAACAAGCTCTTCACCTAAAAAAGAAAACAATCAAGAAGTATCAAAAACTGGCTCTCGCTCAAATCCTGTAGCTATGGGGCAATCAGCAACTTTTGAAGACAAAATTTTTGACCAAGCAACTTCAAAAGCTTATAAGGCAAAAGTCGAAGTTTCTATTCAAGAGATTCTCCGAGGGGAACAAGCATGGCAATTAATACAACAGGAAAATCAATTCAATAAAGCTCCTGCTGATGATATGGAATATGTTCTGGTAAAAGTAAAAACTAAAGTAGTTGATGCGGATACAGCTGATTTCGCATATCATTCTACTGATATTATGAATACAGAATATGTTTCTGCAGATGGAAAAGTATATCAAATGGATACAGAGCATCATCCGGTTATTCCGACACCATTACAAAGTGAAGTATTTAAAGGTGCTGAAGCTGAAGGTTATTCTGTACAATACATAAAAAAGAATGATGATTTCAAATTTGTTTATAAAACATTAGGTATGCAAAAAGTGTATTTTAATACTAAATAAAAAACAGGCTCCCGTATTAGGAGCCTGTTTTTAGTTTACTTTCACGCATATTGAACTTGCGGTAACACAAATTATTCTTTCGTTTTACTTAGCTTCGTAATACCAACCAAGACGTAATAACCACTCTTCGCAAGCTTTCAATTGCACATCAGAAGTAGGATCTGTAACGATATAAGCTAATCCATTCGGCTCAAGGATAAACTTACCAGTCATCTTTAACGAGGTAAGAGCTTGCATGGCATTAAGCACTTCATACGGCGAAAATGCTCCTGTTTGAATAATATTTTGTTTAGGTACCTGCGCTTGTTCTTGCTCTTGCTCTTGTTTCTGCCCCGCTCCAGTAAACCAAGATAGTGACTTATTCCCAACAAGTGAATTAAGGTCGCATTTCCCGATACCAGGTACATTTCCTGTTTCCATGTACTGCCAAATATCACAAGGATATGCTGGTTTGTTACCACCATAGCGCGGAATCCATACAAAGTCACTCTTTACATTTTCCATACCAAAAGGTGCATACATATGATGGCCAACATATAATCCGACTTTCTTAGCCCCTAGTCGATATAACTCATCGATAAACGCCTGTGTACCTGCTCTCATATCATTCATTGTTTTCACTTCTACATCTGCCACCCAAACGGTTGCACTTTTGTCACCGCGACTCCAGAAGTCTTGTGCTTCTTTCTTTGCATCAGCGATTGAAACGAAACGGCAGAACGCATAGTTGCCAAATGGTATTCTATGTTGCTTCATCGCTTGTACATATCCTTTATATAGTGGATCTACATAATTTGAACCATCTTGCACACGTGCTATTACGAAATCCAAATACTGTTTTGCGACTGGCCAGTTGATGTTACCGTTCCATTTTGAAATATCTACGATTTGTCCCATAATAAAGTCCCCTTTATTTTAATTTAAGTTTCTCCAATACATCTTTTTGCTGCAAACCTTTACTAGATAAATAGTTGTTTTTCCAAGCCATATACAATGCATAACCACCAGTAATTACGGCTACGATGTTATTTGCTAATTCATTGCTGATTGTCTGGTAACCGACTAAGTTCAAAACACTATTAATTACGGCAATAACCAAGATGATGTAACGTGTAATTGACGCATTATCTAAATTTTTCATGTAACCACCCCCTTTCATTTAAGAAAATTTAAAATGTTAAATAATAAAAGGACTGCCAATGACAGTCCTGAAATCCACATCGATATATTTGCTTTTTTGTTGCTTTCCAACTTTTCTTGCGCTAGCTTCAAGTCACGTATTTCCCGATCACGAAACTTAAACATTTCGTCTATTTCGGTACGTTTCATATAATTTTTTTGATTATAGTCTAACTTTTCTTCTATTCGCTTAACTGCAGCATTCATTGTTTGAAGATGAACTTCTAACTTCGCAATACGTTCGTACTCTTTTTGCTCCACCGCCACCACCCCTTTTTAGGCAATAAAAAAAGACCAGCTTATGGCTGCTCTGGTTTCTTATCAATTAATTGTTGTAATAACTCTTCTAATCGGGCTATCCGATCTTCCTGACTAGCTACTTGTGATTTTAGATTTGCAATTTCTACCTCCTGTTCCTGTACTGTTGTATCAACTTCCTGTAAGGCTTTGATTGTAAGTGATGCATATGAATATAAGTGAATTCCTTTACCACTTTCATCAATAAACGCTTCATCAGATTCATCTACAATTAAACCGTAGTATGTTTTAATATCTTCTGTTGTTAAGGGTGGATTGTTAGGAGGTTTCTCTTCTCTCATCCGGTAAAGTTCGTTTACAGCATTCTTATAATTAAACTGTCTGATTCTAAGATTTCTAACTTTTTCTAAGGCGGAAAAAGAAACATCACGAATATTGGATTTATATTCCCGTAGTGAAGGAGTCATAAAATTCCCTTGAATAGCACCCCAACCATTTTGAGTAACAGCGGATTTTAGTTGGATAATTCCTGTATATCCTGCTGCACGGCTATTACGTAAAGTGACGTTCGGCAATCTTAAATCTGCGTCTGCGCCATTATCTTCAATAGCTAACGTGGATTGATAGAACCCAGCCTTTCCTCGTCTAAAATACCAATTCCCATTCCCAGCATAAAAAACATGGTAATCATTAGCGTTTAGAACACTTAGTCCGTTTCTTTGCAACTCCCAATACACAGATTTTTTGATTTCATTATTTTCCATGCCATCGCTAATACCAATGTTCGCATAAGCTCCAGGCCATCCTGCACCTGCTTGAGACA
>NZ_NWUW01000059.1 GCF_002746455.1 Bacillus fungorum
TTGTGAGAATTACTTTATATTTACGAGATTGTGCAGGGAATTCTTTAAACGGGCGCACAATGAAATCCGGAAACTCATCGACAATAATGTGATGGTAAGGTGACACGTTCGGCTCCCTACGGAATACCGCATTCTGCATACTTAACAATACAAATTTTCCTAATACGTTTGAAAGGTCTGCCAATTCCCCTTTAGCAGTATTCACAAGTAATATGCCACCTTGCTCCAAATGGACATCAAAATCGAAATCGGATTTTCCAAATAAAACCCGTCGTATTAGAACGTTTGATGCAAGGTCTTTTAAAATATTTCGTAGTCCTTTAACATATTCTTCTTCCCTATCATAATGCATCGGTTGTCCACGATATTTACCAGATTTATAAGTTGCAGGTTCTCCTTGATTGTCCATTTTTTCGCGAATGGTATTATCAAACCACTCGTCAATTCCTTTTATAATTAGATATTCGTTTTTTTGGTCACGTGACGCTGCTCCACTTTGAACAAAATCATATAACTTTTCGACCTGTATTTTTAATAGTTTGTGCATACGGTGAACACGCTCTACATCGTCATACATGCTTATTAAATCGTCAAAAGTGACATCTTTTTGCGGGTTATGAAGCTTTAATAAATAGATGTGTTGTTTAAGGTGGTTACGTTGAGCTTGCTCAAAGAATGCATTGTTAGATTCAGACAAGCCTTGAATAACCATTGCGAAAACTTCTGCTACTTTATCAACTGGTCCCCGCAAAATGTTTATATTTTTGGTATCAGGATTAGTAGGATCAATGTAGTAAACCGAGCTTTCAGGAATCTTATGTGCTTGTACCAATTTAAATACCTTTTGACATAAATCATTACTCGGCTCAATAACAGTAACACCATTTAAAAATGTTCCTTTTACTTCTTCTGTATCATAATCATTCTTTTTATACGCTGTTTCAAACTTATTTATAAAACGTACCATCCAGTGTAAATCTTGATTAATCATGGGAATAATTAAACTTGATGTTTTACCAGAACCAATTGGACCAATAATAATTCCATTTAGCGTTCTATCTTTTCCCTTAATCCGGACCATTTCTTTATGCTCAATATGTGGTCCAATTTCTACATCAGGGTATATTTGTTCTTCTTGGCTATTAAACCATTTTTGTAACTTGTGATTTTTATATTCGTATTTTTGTACCCACTTTAATATTTCTTCTCGGTAACGAACAATATGGCCACTATACCAAAGTGTAAACAAGATCATAAATACTGTTGGTAAAAATACAAATATCATGGTAAGCGTGTGGAAATTCCCTGTTAAAACATGACCTATGGCTTCATACTCCCCAAAATTAACATGTTTTGATTTATCCGTAAGATAAGGGATAACTTTTGCGTGAATAGGTGCAGTTGCAAACCATAAAAATTGAATATCAACTGCAATATGAGAAGCAATTAAAATTATTAACTTCCCGTTCTTCACATGTAAAGCAGGAATACGGCTGTAAAACCTAAAACTAAATTCTCCTAGCAGCAAGGAGAAGAACATTAAAATGAGCGGTACATATGTAATTTCTATAGGATAAGACGGTGGTTCAAATGCATAGTAAAGTAGTTTTATATAGTTTACTAAACCGCATCCAAATGAAAGAATAAACCCGCTAATTAAACCAACTGTAGTAAATAGAGGTAATCGTTGTTTAAATGTCTCCATATAGGCTCACCTACTTTTTACAGATATAATTGAGCTTTATGATGGAGTGTAAATCGATTATTGAATTCTTGTTTAAATTGTTCTTTTGATTTTTCTAAAAAGAATTTCGCTGCATCTTCGGTTTGTTTTAAATATAAATCAATGCTATTTCTTTCGCATAGTTGGTCGTATTCTTCTTGAGAAAGTACTGCAATATTTACTTCTATTTTTTTATTCGTTGCCGTTTCAATTATGACATCATACCAAAAGTAATTCGGCTTTCCTGGAATTTGGATATCTTGTAGAGAAACATTAAACGTTGCCCCCTCTTCGGTAATGTGTTTTAAGACTAATTCCGGATCTTTAAACGCCTCTCTTGCAGAGAGTACTCCCCCATTAGTAGTTGTTGCCAATTGTAAATTCATATTCATTTTTCCACCTTTCTCCATATAAAAAAAGGCAAGCGACACCCACTGTAAAAACAGCGTGTGTCGCTTGCCTTAATTTCATATGTTCTGATTTGATTGTAGTTTTGATTATATGTTCAAACGTTATTCTAACACCTTAAAAAATAAAAATCAATAAAATTGTATAGAAGTATATGAAAAATTATGGATTAATATAATTCTACAAGTTTACGTCTTTTTGGATGAATGTTATTTGCAGTGCGTGCCATAATCTGTTCATCCACGTCTATAATGATACTTTCATTTTGGAGGGATAGCAGCAGCACGTTGTCATAAGTGTCCATTAAAAGAATATCTCTAGGTTTTTCACGTTTCGGATAAATAACAACAAGTGGAACACCTTCGTCTCCTTCTCTTCTTGAAAATACAACATCGTCTAGTCTAGCAATCATCCGGTAATCATTTTCATTTCCGAAAATAAAGAAGAAATCCTGGATAACATCTTTATCTCTCCTATACGTTCGTCGAAGGCCGCCCTCTATCGGTTCTTTAAACGTTTGAACTTTTTCAACAAATGCATAACGCCAATCGGCATCTCCTACTGTACGTTGAGATAAAGGTAAAAGAATATCTTGTTCAAAGTTTTGATTATCATCTATTCCTAGAATGATATCTGAAATAACATCTCCAGCTTCTTTCAAAGAGCAGATGTGCATATTTAAATTTGGTAGATTCATTAGAAGTTCATGATACTCTCGCATAGAAAATAAGAGGTTTTTTATCCTGACGTATGGTGGTTCGGCATCTTCTTTAAGGAACATCGATTTGTCATACATAACAAAAACAACAGTTATATTCTCATTGGTTTTTTTTGCATATTCAATATACTTCCCTACCTTTTCAACTAAGGTAACATTGGTTTCTTTACACATATCCATTTCAATGTAGATATTTTTATCATGATATGAAATGTGTTCATCGGGAATTAAGGGCAAACCTGCATCTTCAATTTCTTTTTTCTTTTGCTTTTGATGATATGATCGTATATCTAGCTCTTTTAATATCTTATTTGTATGGGTCTTTTTCGACACTTCTAAAAGTGTACGTACTAATACTTCTCGTGAACAAAGTGTATGCATTGAGATTGAAGAAGAATATCTACGCTTTGAAGATCCTACAGGAATCCTCCCTATTTCTTGCAGGTAATCAACCATTCTATCTTTTAAGGAGAATGTTGCACGTCTGGTTATACTATCGTCTCTTTTATCAATTTTCTTAGTCAGGATAGCACCATATTTTGAAAAACGATTAAGTTTTGCAAACACACTATCCTCTGAAAACTCTCTACCTTCAAATGCGCTATACAGTTGAGTAATTTGTCGTGTAGTAAGATACCTTTTGTAATATAAAAATGTAAATACAAATATGTCAGCCTCTTTTAAACGGAAAGATTTTTGCGTACCCTTACTTGTATATTTATACGTTTTATTATCCATTATATACAACTCCGTAACCTGAATTTAGTCTAATTAAATAACAGCCATTTCTATATATCTTATTACAGCAAAATTCAGTTGTAAATTATGAAAAATTCAATGTGAATTTGCGCTAATTTAGATACCAAAACTTGTACGCTGAAGTTTGGATTGCTTCTCTTCCTAATAAACCGCTAGAAACATTGATTTATAGGGTCTTTTAGCTCTTTTAAAATTGTTAGGACGGAGGACATGTTTTAACCTGACACTTTTTTTAAGGGTAAAGTATAGGTATAAAATTGTTAGGACGGCCTAACAATTTTATTTAAGCAGTCACATTATATAAATCCGTGTTAAACATGCAGAAAATATAATAGATATCTTATTGGTTCATTGTAGTTTTTTATTGCTATTGAAATAGAAAAAGACCGACAAAAATTATATTTGTCGGTCTTTTGTTTAGAATGATAATTTCTTCTTTGCTGGTTGTGAATCGTCAGCAACTTCTACTTCAGGTTCAGCACCAAAATTCAATTTTTTCTTTTTTGGTTTTTCTTCTTGAACTGAATCATCAAATGCAAAAAGTTTATTTAAAACAGCATTTGATTTCTTAGAATTAGCTTGCTCACGTTCTTCTTTAATTCTCGTAATCTCATCAATAATATCACTCACACGTTTTGGCAATGGTAGTCCAGCAACAACTGAATAGAATTTTACTATATCCTCTTCTTTTTTTGTTGTATGTTTATTAACATATGGAGCTATAGGACGTTCATCTACATATGGAGTTCTTTCTTTTAAGAAGTTTTCCATTTGGTTAAGGAATGAGAAGTTGTATAATCGCCCTGCTCGTAGCGGTGATGTAACGATAGATAGCGCGCTCTTTTTAGCACTTTCTAGCTCTTCTCTTTCTGTATCGTATAAAACACCTTTTTCTAGTGCATTCCCTAATTGAGTCAAGTAACCTAGCGGGTTTTCAGTGTCTAATTGATTTGATTTTAGTTCTAGTTTTGCTAATGATAAAACGCCTGGTGTATTAATTACTTGAGCAAATTCACTCGCATCAAAATGTGTATCTGAAAACGGTGTAAATGAAGAAGTAACTAAGTTAATCTCATGTAACGCATCAGCAATATATTTGTTACTATAGCTAGTATATTCGTTTGCTAAAGCACTTGGATTTTCCTCTTCGAATTTTCTATATAGTTTAGCGTTATCTATTAATACAATTGAACCAAAAGCCTCTTGGTTCATAGCAATACTACGAATGCGTGAAGTTGCGTTTTCTAATACTTTTAAAGCCTCTGCATCACGTGGTAAAGTCAGTAATAATCCAAAATTGTAATCATGTTCATATAGCATTTCAATTGCCTTTAATAGAGCTCCAGTTCCTGTTCCTCCACCAAGACCACACGTAATCCAAATAAAATCACGATCTTCAAATTCCTGTTTTACTGCTTCGAAAATCTTTGCTTCATGCTTTACAAATGCTTCCTCACCAACCTGTGGATTACGAGCTGCACCCTGTTCATATCCTTCTAACTGTATTTTACGGACGTTCCCTGTGTTTTTAATCTCAATTTTATTAAAATCTTGACTATTTGTATTAACAAGAATCGCACGATATGGGTATTTGTTATTTTTAATTTGTGTTTCTTTATTTGCGCACTCTGCTGCGATTGCACATCCACCCATACCTAGTCCTAAGAATCCAAATTTCAAACTAATATTTCCTTGGCTTTCGATTTCTGAAAAATTGCCTGCCATATGTATATCCTCCTCAAATATATATTTTAGTTGTTTTTCTCAACTCGTTTTTCCAGTTCCTTAATTAAAACATTTCCTAGATCTGTTACGTCATAAATTCGAACACGTCCTATTGCTTTGAAAGATATTAACCCTGCTCCTTCAAGTCTTGCAGTCATAATATCTAAAGCATATCGCGATGGAAGTATTTTTTTACCCTCATAATCTTTTTCATTCTGAATTTGATAGTCTTTATGATATTGGTTGATATAATCCCATAACTTTTCTTTGTTCATTGCGCCCTCGGCGTATAGCACACGTAAAGCCCAAATCCCTTCATTTAAATTCTCACAAAGCACATCAATAATTTCACTACTACTCATTGATATATTAGACAATAATTTCACACCACCTTTAATAAATAATAAATTTTATCTATAGGTACAAAAAGACAAGATAATTATACGGAATTTAATACCGTTATAAAAGCCGTAAATACTTCGGTATATATTTCCGAAGTATCGTATGTACTAACTATAATACATCTACGGATGATAATCAAGAATCTTATTAAATCAATACTTTAAATACTTCCGTAATAATTACCGTATTTAATATTTTAATTGTTACGCATTTATTACGGTAATAAATGCTGTAATGAATACGTAATGATTATAAAAGATGCATCTTAATAAGTGAAAATCCATGTAAAATTTTTAGTTCGGTTCACAGAATTTTAAGGTGATTTTGTACATAATCAAGTGTTAATCACGCTCACCCGACTAATCACCGCTCGATAACATGGATATTATTGATATGTAGCTAAATAAATGAGCAGTGAACGATTGAGTGATCAGGAGTAAAAAAACATGATATTTTATGTATTCTACAAAGGTGTGCTTTTAGTTTCTATAGAATTTTTATATAATGTATATAGGACAAGCATCATATAGTTAGGTGGTGAGCAAATGATTGATGAACAGTTAAGCGATGGTTATTATCGAGTATCTGAGGTAGCAACCATGCTTGATATACCTGAAAGTACTCTTCGTAGATGGTTAAATGATTTTGATGAGTACTTGAACATAAAAAAAGAACGCCAACTTAAATATGTTCATGAGGATAGTATTGATACAGTAAAGAAGATTAAACATTATTATTCAGAGTCTAAGAAAAAGCACGAGATTGTGGGGCTTTTAGATATGGATCCTACAGTTATTCGTAATGTTGATGCTGAATATGTTGATGGCGATGATGAGTCAAAAGAAACAGCGCTAGTTAAAGCACAACAGATAAATACAGATTTGATTGAGGCTTTAACAGAAAAGATTACGGAGGAAGTTACAGCTAAAGTGACGGCCGAATTATCAAAGCAAAACATGGAATTCTTCGCCGCTGTGGCTAAACAAAGTCAGGATAATTTCGATAGAATCAATAAGCGATTAGAGGAACGTGACGAAAAGTTAATGAGTACTATACGATTAATTCAAGAACAAAAAAGTGCTAATGCTCAGCGACAAGAGAATACTGAACAAAAAGGCGGCTTTTTCTCTAAGCTTTTTGGAAAAAAATAAAAAGGCTATCATTTGATAGTCTTTTTATTTTTCCTATTCTTAATATCATTTCAAAAGCTTAGTTCATTGATAATCAATATGATTCATTCACAACTATTGGTTTAAACTTATAATAATCATAGAAATTAGGTATATTTTGCTTTGCTATTTTACTATACAAAGAGTTTTCTAATTCTATATCTTCCAATCTTTAAAGTCAGCATACTTTTTATACTCTTTTTCAACTACGCCCTTATACCATTTATTATCACTTTCAGATCTTGATGGTTTATTGTTATATTCGTTAATGTCTCCGTTTGTATTTAGCCATTGAGGGTTTTTATAATCATATGTGTAGATGAACTGTCTAGATTCTTTTAATGAATTGAACTTGCCTAAATGTAACTTAGGTTTCGCAACTCTATATCCATATACGAAATAAGTTGTACCGTGTTCCCCCAAAGTTTCGAAAAATGGTTTTGGTATTAAATCAACTTTCTTCATTTATATCCTCCTATAATATACAAAGAGTTTGCTAGGTCAGTAACTTCATTTGAAATGCACAGTGTATTCGTATTTAAAACCCACACCACCACTCAATCACTCACTGGCCGTTCACCTTAAAAATAACTATACGAGTGACTGGTGATTGATTGACTGATTACAACTTGGTTTAATATAATTAAGTCAACCAATCAATCACCAGTCAACATATAGAAGAAAATGGTGTATATTATATATGGGTGACTGACGATTAGTCGACTGATCGAAAGGGCGATTGATGAAAATATACTACTTATGTCCTTTGGTGATGTGAATTCTTTTAATTGAGCGGCAATCAGGTAGTTGATCAGTGGATATTTAAGTTGTTCTTGCTTATTGTGAATTGACTTTTGATTGAACGGCGCTCAACGAGGTGTTTGAGTGGTGGTTATTTAAACATAGTCAGTTAGCAAAAGGTCATACTTTCGAAAAAATCACCTTGCAACCACGAAAAAAACTATATATGATGTAGTTACTTTAATATTTTTGTATTTTTCTAGATATAAATTTATTAATAATTAAATATTTTTATAATAAAAAAATAAAATATAATAAAGCAAAAAAAGGTTCATCAGCCCAATGAAGTAGCGCCAACTACTTCATTGTGGTACACCGCACAAAATCCCCAAAAGAAATTTTCAATCGACCGCGGTAAACAAAGCCAATAAACCTTTTTATTTTGCATGAAATTATAAGATAATTTTACTGTATCTTATGTATTTGTGCAACTTAAAAAGGGGATTTCTTGCGTAATTTTAGGCATTGTTTACCGTTGTTATACAAGTATTACTCTTTTAAGAGAGTAGTATTTTTGTATCCGTGGTATGACAGTGCCTTTTTCTGCTCTTTCGAAAGGAGTTAGCAACATTATGCATACGCAAATGGCTTTTTCCCAACAGAACTTTAAAGTTCATGGGGTTAAATTTTTTGATGGACTATTAAACATCGTAAAACTAGAAAATGAAAGAAAAGAGTTACCATCTTCAGCTTTAGCTACTTACATCTTGCTTCACTTTGAATGCAATGATATAGGAATGCTACCACGTGAATTTCAAATAATGGATCTTGCTAAGAAAAGTGGGATTCCCTACACAACAATTTATACAGGGTTTCAAGTTTGTTTGGAGCGTAGACTCGTAAAAGAAACACCTGTTGGAAATCGTACTGTATATGAAATTGTAGATTATGCGTTGTATAACCACACTACTGCAGAAACTGCAAACATGACAGGTATATCGTTATCGTATTTCCGTATTCCATTTTATTTAATTCAAACAACTATACTAAGTAGCCTTGTAAAGGCTCGAGATAATAGAGGAATTATGTTTCTTTTAGAATTAATCAACACATTTTCGAGAAAAATTGGTATGGAACATTATAAGCACAAGATTGAAGAGTTCGAGATTACGAGAAAAATGGCTTTTCTAAAGGAAAAGTTGAAGCGTAATGCAAAGAAAGTGCGACAATACATAGAGATTGTAAAGCCTATTATTAAATTCAATGCTGTAGATCCTAAAGATAAGAAACCAAGTGAGTCTCGTATTACACGTGTTAGAAGGCAGGTACAACAAGTTATTATTGAAAAGTTCAATGTCATTTTTTCTTCGAATTGTGTTATTGAAAATGATAAAAAAGAATTACATAGACCAGTAGCAAAGTGCAGAAAAGAAGCGGTGTCTCGTTTAAAACACATGGGACAGGCCTTACGAAAAAAAGATAAAGAAAATATAATGACTGCATTTAGACAAGAGATTGTTGATATCGCGATTTATTTACCAACAAAACAAAAACAAAGTGAATTACTAATTTACGCAATGACTTATGCATTAGATCAAGTTGAAAGTTGTATGAAAGAGCAAGAAATATTCTCTATTCCAGCATTCATGCGCGTACAGTTTAGAGAAGCCTGGACTTATTTTACTGAGAAAAGTTTGTCTGTAGAAGAAAGTATCGAGATAAGAACAAATTACCATAGGCAACATGGTGATTATCCGGAATTTATTTAATTTTTTTTTAAAAATATACGGTAGCCCTTGTTAAAAAATTACTTAAAAGCAAGGGTTATTTGGCATGTTCTTTACTTTGAAGACATGCTTTTTTATTTAGGACAATATATCTATTAGCATTTTTACGGAAGTATGTAATCGATTTATGCTATATTTCGTTACGATTCAGTTTGTTTATAATTCGATTCAATACTTGTGGTTATCTTAGTAATATGATTCTAACCTTGTGAATTCTGAGTAATATGGTATTTAACTTCTTAATTTGTGGTTTCTATGATGTAGAACTTGTATGTATTGGGGATATTACGATAGTGAATTTATCTTAATAGCAAGGAACGTATGTAATACAAGGCTTTAGAGGTGTTTGCTGAATCTCTTTATAATTAATAATTGAGTTTAGTTATATATATTTCTTGTTGTTTGTATATAAAATACTTGTGATTATTTATATTTAATTA
>NZ_NWUW01000060.1 GCF_002746455.1 Bacillus fungorum
AGTTTTCGCTTTACTGCTATCCGTGGTTTTTTAGATGTAGAGGGATATTCGCTTAAGCAATGGAAACCGATTCTGCGTAGCCATCATGTAAAGGCTTCAGATGGAGATTGTATTTATAAGAAAGATGATCTTACTATGCTTGTACATTATCATGGATGCTTAGAAGTGGTTAAGCGTGCGGAAAAAGGCGAACAATTAAAAAAAGTAAACTTTCTAAAGGTAGATAGCTGGTTACAAGCACTCAACCCGACAAAAGAGGATTTATTCTCTTTAACAGGTGTGAGTGTATCGTAATGAGTGGTTTACAGAACCATATGGAAGTATACAGACAGAGGGAATGACAGAAATCCGTAGTGAAAAATGACTATGAATTTCTGTCTTTTTATTTTATTAAGGAGGATTTTAGCATGAATTTATTTGAACTGTTTGATTTAAAGGTAGGAGAAGACATATTGGTACAAGATGTGAGAACAGATAAACAAGTTCGAAATCGATACAGTTATGATGTTGGGGAGAAATTAGTGGGAGCGAAGAAAGAGATACGGGCCTTAAAAGAATCATTTTTAGTATCATTTTCCTTAGAAATTTTAGCTGAAATTGAAAAAGAATCTCCAGTAGAGGCGTTAAATGCATTAGATCGGAATACATTGATTCCCTTTTCTTTTGAACTAGAAAAAGAAAATGATATCCCGCCACGTGTTGCAAAGTTAAAGCAACTACTAGTAGGCAGGATAAATAAGAAACCAATTGTAGATACACCGACTGCAAGGAAACTATATGTGCAAGCATGTAGAAGAATATGGCATGATATACAGTCGGTACATACCTCAGAACAATGGGTAGATCTTGTTGTCTCTTATGGTATGGAAATGAGCAATGGTTGGTCTGCATTTAGAAAAAATAAGAATTTGACATTCACATTTAAAAGAATGGTAGAGGAATATTTTGATGAGTTTGTTGAGGCAAATGGTATGGAGTTATTAATATTAGGAAAGAAATTCATATCACTTTGTACAAATTCAAAAAGTGTTAATTCTACGTACCTTCGTGTATCACATGAACTAACATGGAATGATTTACTTACAAAAAAGGTTACGACTCGTAAGAAATCTGCAGCTGCTTGGAGTAGGAAACTGCCAGATACTCTCCAGAGAAAAGGACCAAGAGTAGAACTTGCTACCAAACCTGAAGACGTAGTTGCTATGTTTGGATTGAAGGGAATGCAATTTGGACATTATTGCACCGAACAATATGCAAAAGAACATATTGGGCATGTATCTAAAGCGTTACATGATGTAGCTCGTATATTGGGGATTCCACCTGAATATATAGGGTTAGGAGGGCGCTTAGGACTTGCGATTGGTGCGAGAGGAAGTGGTAATGCATTAGCACATTATGAACCTTCTACCAAAGTAATTAATTTAACTCGTGATAATGGAGTTGGGGCATTATGTCATGAATGGGGCCATGCATTGGATCATTTCTTATATGATTGTAGTCATGATTTTCAAAATGGTAGCCTTGCTTTCTTATCAAGTGAGAAGAGTATCGGGAATATCTTGCCTGCTATTATTAAGGAAAAGATGCAAGCAGTGCTAGATGATTGTAAACAAGGAAAAGTGGCCAGAGTAATTAATGTGGAAAATGCTTATGATAGAAAGTGGTATTTCTATGGTAGTGTCATCAATAGTTATGATGTATGTAAGGGAAATGTGTCAGGTATTCTAGAATCATATCACTTAAGTTCGTACAAAAAGCTGGATACCTTATCAGGAGCAGCTAAGACGCGTATGGAACGTAAGGTTGAAAAAGAATTTGAGAAAACCGCAAAAATGTTGGCTGCTTATCACTATAAAAAAACAGGCGAGAAACTTAATGAAATATCGTATCAAGCGAAAGGGTCTGTATACTTTGATACAGCCATTCAGTTAGATAAGAAGAGAACCAAAAAGTATTGGTCTACGAATCATGAGATGTTTGCTAGAGCATTTGAAGCATATGTAGAATCAGCTTTGCTAGATCAAGAACATAGAAATGATTATTTAGTTTGTGATACATATTCTTTTGTATATCCGTTAGGAGAACAAAGAGAATATCTGAATAGGAGTATAAAGAGTTTAATGGAAGTAGCAATTCCATATATAATAAACAGTATACAAGGAGTGGGGAATAATGAATTATAACATTCAAAAAGGTCAATTTCGTTTAACGAGTGCTTATCCAAGAGGTAGCTGGTGGGAATTTTACCGTGTCACGTGTCCGATTTGTCATGATACAGGTAATTGCATGCTGCATGTTTCGCAAGAGAAGGTAGCATGTACACGTGTAGAAAGTAAATGGATTTATGGGAAAAACACGGGCAACCCAAGCTACATTCACTACATAAATGGAAAAGATAAGTATCAATTGCCTGAGGCGGATGAAGTTCAGATTCATGATAAGAAAAGCAATGAGGAATTAGATGTGTTTAATCGGAAATTAATGGATTTCATACCATTGCAGGAGCATCATCATACACATTTATTACGAGATAGAAAAATGAGCGAGGAACAAATACAAGTACGTCAATATCGATCTTTCTTAAAACAACAAATTGTGTTAGAGAAGGATAATACGTATACGACTGTTTGGGAACAGCTATTTAAACAGATGGGGAATAAAAACTGTTGGCAGGGGGTTCCGGGCTTTTATGAGATGAGGAAGGGTCAACTTTCTCTTCGTTTGATGTCAGGATCTCCTGGTATATTGATCCCTTTTCGAAACCAGTACAATCAAATTGTTGGATGGCAGGTTCGTGTGGATGAAGTGAAAAACTCCCTTCATGTGAAATCGGCATCTCCTGGAGTTCAAGCGGAATTAATCGAGCAGCCTAATGTTGTAAAGATAACTAAAGATGGTGATTGTATCTTTGAAGGCGAACTAGAAGTGAGCAAAAAGATAGAGATTCCATTTCAAGAGGGACAAATTGTTGTAAAGATCCATAAAGGGCAAAAATATCTATGGCTCTCATCAGCAAACAAAAATCAAGGGACTGGTGCAGGTGGTAGTGAAAATCCACTTCCTGTACATGTAGCGGTACCAAGTTCTCATTTAAAACATTGGAATTCTGGTACATTGCATCAAACGAAATCAGTAATGATCACAGAAGGACCTATGAAAGCCGATTTGATTGCTGATTTGATTCCAGAGCGATTTAATAAAGAGGAGATTTCTGAAATAGGAACAACGGTGCTTGCGATTCCTGGTGTAAATGCTTGGCGAATTGCTATGCCTGTATTAAAGGATATGGGTGTAGAAAAAGTCTATTTAGCGTTTGATGCTGATTTAGTAGAGAATAAGAAAGTAAGGAAAGCTCTTATAGACTTTGCGACAGAGTTAAAGCGAGTGGGTTATAACGTAATTATTGCAGCATGGAATCCAGCACAAGGTAAGGGGCTGGATGATACAATGCAAGCGGGATTTAAACCTGTATTTCAGAGATTGTGAAAGTCATAAAGTAGGTTGATATTTTAATAAATAGGTAGATTGAAAAAGATAGAGTTTTAAATTCTATCTTTTTCTTATATCCAATTACTACAGAGGATTTAAATTAACTAAAAGAAGGGTAGAAGAGAATATGAATACATCTATGAAAAAAAATCTAGTAAATTTACGAGTTGATTATGCTTTTAAGCGTTTGTTTGGAGTAGAGGGAAATGAAGATATATTAATTGGGTTTCTTAACGCGGTACTACAATCATCTATTGATGAAGAAATTACATCTTTGCACTTAGATGATCCGCATCTTCCAAGAGAGCAGAAGAATGATAAATTGTCTATTTTAGATTTGCGAGCGACACTAAATAGTGGTATAAAAATTAATATAGAGATTCAAGTTCGAGACAAAAAAGATATGATAGAGCGTTCTTTGTTCTACTGGTCAGGCATGTATTATTCCCAAATGACTCAAGGGATGAAGTACACGGAATTAAGACCAACCATTTGTATTAATATAGTAGATTTCATTCTGTTTCCAGAAGAGCAGGAGTTTCATAATGTTAATACAGTGATGAACAAAAAATCTAAGCGAATCATTACCGAAAATATGCAGTTGCATTTTCTTGAAATTCCAAAAGTAATTCAAGAATGGCAAGGAGAACGAATGAATCCATGGGAAGATTCTTTAGCGCGTTGGCTATTATTATTTCCTGCATATGAAGATGAGAAATTAACAACAATCCTGGAGGGAATCGCGATGGAAAAAGATCCAGTTTTGAAAAGGGCAATGGAAGATTGGGAGCGTCTAAGTAGCGATAAGGATTTCTTACGCTTATATGAGGCGAGAGAAAAGGCAATAAAAGACAGAATATCTGAAATAGAAACGGCAGAGGAAAAAGCCACAGAAGAAGCTAGAATTGCAACTAAGATAGAGATGATTCACAATTTAATTAATGTCGGTGTTCCTATAGAGAAAGTAGCGGAAGCCACTGAATTAAGTGTGGAAGAGGTTAATGAGATTCTACAAAATAAGTAGTACTGTGAGGAATATGAGAAGGTAATGGAAAAAGAAGCTATTTTTAAACAAGAAATAGAGGATTGGGAGCGTTTAAGAAGTAACAAAGATTTCCAACGTTATTACGAGGCAAGGGAAAAGGAAATAAAAGACAGGATATCAGAAATAGAAACAGCAGAAGAGAAAGGTGCAAAAGAAGCCAAAATACAACTAATTCAAAACATGATTAAAGTAGGGTTACCTATAGAGAAGGTTGCAGAAGCTGCTGAATTAAGTATTGAAGAGGTTACTGTGATTTTAAAAAGTAAATAACTAATGATGAAATAAAAACAGATAATTACGTTTATATAGTAATTATCTGTTTTTATTTATAATACTATTAATAGGTGAAGATTATAATTTTACTTTTACTTATTATCATACTTCTTCCCAATCTAATATTTCTTCTATAGAATATTTAGTATTTAATAATACTGACAATTATATTGCTAAATTAAGGAAAATAGTGTGTCATTATATTTCATTGTAATTTTGTATACATGGTATAGTGATTATTAATTTTCTAAATGAAAAGTGGTAAATGTGTAATATAACCGCAGACTAATTAAGGTATATTACCCCCAAATCCAATAAATAATTGTGTAATTTCTATATAGATATATGATTTGTTATACTGCAGTAAAATGGAGGTTATTATGCAAAAGAAAAAAGAAGCATACTATGTACATGTGTATACACTTAGAGACAAAAGTACAAAAGCAATAAAAATAGAACCATGGCGCTCATTGAAAGAGGAAATGAATGTTTTAGGTCTTACGGACAGTGATATTTTTCAAATTCAAATGGTATGGTACGATCCAAATCAAGAGGTTAAAAAGAAATAAAAGAAAAATAGAACACGAAATGTCATTTTTCTTTTTTAGGTGTAAATAAGGGCTTGTATTTTTAAAATCGTATTGCTATAATATAAACGTAATAAGATTTTACAATAAAATAAAAAATTAATCAGTTCGCATATAAGAGAAGACCTCAATATGCGCCATGTCCTTAGGGGACGTGTGCGTGTATTGGGGTCTTTTTGCGTTTTGCGAGCAAAAACACCCGGAGGTGCAGGAATTATGTTGAATTGGTTGTCTGCAAAGCTTATGACAACATCGGTAGGAGATTTTCTACTGGCAAAAAGTAGTTTTGAGACTGGTCTTAAAGGGCACACCACTAGTACGAGTGCTGAAACTGTACAAAAAAGCATGAATACCCTTGTAACAACACTAATTGGTTTTGGGGGGATTTGGGTAGTAGCTTGCATTGTATTTGCAGCTCTTAAATTATCTGGTGCACAAGGGAAAAACCCTGAAAACCGTACACAAGCCATGGTTGGTTTAGCTTGTGCGGCAATTGGAGGCTTTGTCATGATCAAAGCATACGACATCGCTTCTTGGGTTACACAAATTTAACATAAGAGTTTGTAAAAGCTCTCCTCTATTTGGGGAGAGCTTCTCTTATACAAGGGAGGAAACAAAATGAGAAAAGTAACCGTTCCTGTTGATATGACTTCGGAACAAAAAACGCTGTTAGGTGTGCTGAGCAAACGTCAATTGATTTATCTATTAGGTGGAGGAGCATCCCTTTATTTATATGTGCCATTCTTATGGCGGCTATTTGCACCTTTTAATGGGGCAGTAGCATTTTTTATTTGCTTAATTTTAGCAATACCAACAGTAGTAGTTGTAATAACGTTTGCTTTTATTTATAAAGAAAAACAACACATGTATTTAGATAAATTTTTACTTATCAAAATGCGTAGCCGTTCTGAAAAAGGCAAGTGGAGAAAAGGGTACGAGCCAATTACATGGGTAAAGGAGAATGTATAGATGTTAGAAATGATATATTTCGCGGTGGTAGCCATTGTAGGGTTTTTCTTTTATCGGAAAATGAATGGAAAACCGCTATTTGGTTTTAAGAAAAAGGGGAAAAGTCAGGGTGGGGTAGAGAAACGTACTGCTGAAAAAAATGGAAAGAAAAATAAAAAGAATACGCCTGCTACAGAGGAAATTGATGAGGATAATGTGGATTTCTTTAGTGCTTTTGTAGAAGACATTAAGGAAGTTGAAAATCATATGATTCGTTATCATGATGACACGTTTGTCCTAATCGCGGAGGCACACCCAGTAAACTATTACCTACTTTCCAATGCGGAACAAGAAGCGATTGATATCAAAATTGAATCATGGTTAACCACATTAGAGTTTAATACGAAGGTATATATCCAAAGTAAGTTTGTAGATTTAACAGATCCTGTACGAAAAATGACAGAAACAATGAAAGGTGCGAAGGACCTTACACCAGAGACAGTACTTTATGGGCAAGAAGTTATCGACAACTTAGAGTACTGGCAACGTTCGCAGCCTCGATATGAACAAAAGCGATATTTAATTTATCCATACAAAGTGGATATTAGCACGATTACAGCTGATACAGAGGATGAATTGGAAGAAAAGATTGTAGATAAAGCGTTTAACGAATTATATCGTCGCTATAATGCTTCCCGAAATCTACTATCGAAAGCAAAAATTAGTGTAGAAATGTTAACGAAAGATAAATTAATAGAACTCTTATACGTAGCGTTTAACCGTCGTAAAGCGGTGAAAGCACGTTTCCAAGATTTAATTGAAAATGAGAACTTCTCGCTGTATTCAACAGGTGAAACAAATGAGAGAAAACTAGAGTTAATGAAGAAAGTTCTAGCGGAAGAAAAAGCTGAAAAATCAAATAACGGGGTGGCGTAAACATGAAGTTATTCGGAAAAAAGAAAAAGGAAAAGAAAAAAATAGAAGCAGAAGAAAAGGATGAGTTGGAACTAGAGGAGGAAGAGTTGGAAGATGAGGAAATACCGACACAATTAGACAATCAAACAACTGTGTTTGATGTCATCGCTCCAGAAGGAATGAAAATTGACGCAGAAGATTATGGTGTCATTAAACAATCCTTAGGAAGTAATACGTTCTTCCGTCCGTTTTATATTCCACGTGATGGGTACCCACGTATGATGCAAACCAATTGGCTCAACATGTTAACTTCAGCTGGGGAAGTGGATGTCATGATCGATATTCATAAAGAGCCAAAAGCTAAGGCAATGCGCTCATTAGATATGCAGCTTACTATGCTACGTTCAAATCTTTCTTTCCAACGTACACGAGGAAACATTGACCAAGAAAAAGACTTAGATGCAAAAATTCAAGATACAAACAATTTAATGGATGAAATTCAATTCAATGAAAATGACTCCTATATGGTAAGTACGATGGCGGTTGCGTATGCTGACTCAAAGAAAGAATTAGACGTTTTATGTGAGTATATTGAAGATGAAATGCAAGCATCTCACTTTAAAATAGCGAGTACTTGGAATCGTGTGAAGAGTGGCTTGAAAGCGGTTATGCCACTAGGTGCACCAAATACTCTGCAAGATACCTATCGAAATATCGATAGACGTGCTCTATGTACATTTGCTCCCTTTGTATCAGGATCCGGAAGATTTAATGGTGGTATACCAATAGGAAAGAACAAAATTACTGGACAAGTAGAATTTTTAAATTCATTTGGTAACGCAGATTATCGTCCGCCAAACTATAACATTGGTGTGACAGGGATTTCAGGATCCGGGAAAAGTTTACTTTTAAAAATGAAGCTAGCTCGTGAAACATCACTTGCAGATACGCATGCAATGATTATCGATCCAGAAGGTGAATTCGTAAAAATTACAAAACGTTTAGGTGGTATTAATTTAAATATTTCACCTGAAAGTAATATCATTATCAATCCTTGTGCAATTGCAGTAACAGAACTTCAGATTACGGATAAAGATGAAGAGCTAGAAGCGCTTGAACAATATGATAAGAAAGAACTCGTAGAGCGTGATGGCGTCAAGTATGTAAGATTTGTACCTATTTTAGAGAAAATCAATGAAATACTAGGATTCTTTGACATTATTATTCGCGGACAAGATTTTGATCAACCCGGATTAAATGTATTCCAGCGCACAATGTTAGAAGATGCGATTCGTGAAGTGTTTGATAAGCATGGTATTACCTCACATCCATCATCCTTATATACAGATGAAGTGAAGAAGGTGGATGGACAATTAATTCAGTCTCAAGTGAGGAAGCCAGAGCCGGAGTTAAAAGAAATCTACGATGTCATAGTAGAACATCATGGAGACGATGTGAAAGCGGAAGAGTTAATTGCCGCGATTCGTCCGTTTTTACGTGATGGTTCAAAACCATTATTTGATGGACAAAGTCATTTTGGACGTGGTGTAGAAACACAGTTAAATGAATCGCGTGTTGTTAACTTTAATATTAGTCATTTAGAAGAGGGATTCTTAAAGCCAATCGCCTTCCACGTTATCCTGAACTATATTTGGGAGCATTGGATTAAGAGTCCAGAACACGCTATCAAACGAAAAGTACTGTATGTAGATGAGATGTGGCAGTTTATCGATTATGAACAAACAGTTAACTTCTTAGAAAAGGTAGCGCGTCGTTCACGTAAAAGAAATGCGGGAATGTGTTGGGCAAGTCAGGACTTTGTTCGTATTTTAGAAAATGTAAAAGCTCGTGGTATCTTGCAATCTACTTTCTCTTATTTCTTCTTAGAGCAAAATAAGATTGATAAGAAAAA
>NZ_NWUW01000061.1 GCF_002746455.1 Bacillus fungorum
TTTGTGTAATCTCAAGATTTTGTTGATTATAAAACATAAAAACGCCTCCTTTCTTTTTATTCTTCTAGAAAAGGAGACATTTTTAAAGTGTTTTATTTAAAAATTGTATTGACAGAGTTGTTTTTCAACACTCTGGAAAACTTGAGGTAATGTTACCTCAAGTTTTTTTGATTAATATCCTTATATAATTTACATGGAATATAAAGGGTTTTATAGGCATGTCGAATATTTTCGACATGCCTATTTTGTGCCCGTTAAACTCTATTTTTCTAAATGTCGAAAAATATTTCAGGCATATTTATAAGCGAGAATATAGGGTTTTAAATGTTTTTATAGTATTTTATAAATTATCTAAATAATTATTTGTATCCAATAATTTTAAACAATGATATAATTTTGAAGAGGGGTAAAAAACAGATAAATCAAGTCATAGGGGTGAATTACATGGAACAATTAATGCGAAATTCGTTTCTTTTCTTATCTAAAAATAAAGCGCTAACAAAACTGGCTAAAAAGTACGGTTTACGCTTTGGTGCAGGTCGCTTTGTCGCAGGGGAGACAATTGAATTAGCGACAGCAGCTATTAAACAATTGAACAAGCAAGGACTTTGTGTAACAATCGATTATTTAGGGGAATTCGTTGATAATGAAGCGGAAGCAAATGAAATGGCTAACCAATCGATTGAAGCAATCCGTGCAATTGGAAGAGAAGGTCTTGATTCGCAACTTTCTTTAAAGATGACTTCTATGGGATTGGATATCTCTGATGAAATCGTAATGAACAATATGCGCCGCATTCTAGAAGCTGCAAAAGAAAATGGTGTGTTCGTTACAATTGATATGGAAGATTATACACGCTGCGGAAAGACAATTGATATCTTTAAACAGTTAAAATCTGAGTACGATAATATTGGTACTGTTATTCAAGCTTACCTGTATCGTACAGAAAAAGATATTGAGGACTTAAATGCTTATAATCCTAATTTACGTCTTGTAAAAGGGGCTTATAAAGAACCTGAAGAAGTGGCGTTCCCGGACAAGAAAGATGTAGATGATAACTATAAAAAAATTATTAAAATGCACTTATTAAATGGAAATTATACTGCAATTGCTTCACATGACGAAGCGATTATTGAATATACGAAAAAACTTGCCGAAGAACACAACATTCCAAGAGACCAATTTGAATTCCAGATGTTATATGGTATTCGTAATGAGCGTCAACTTGAGCTAGTAAAAGAAGGTTACAAAATGCGTGTTTACGTACCTTATGGAAACGACTGGTATGGCTACTTCATGCGTCGTCTAGCAGAGCGTCCAGCAAACGTTGCGTTCGTATTAAAAGGTATGGTTAAAAAATAACCAAGGAGAAAATTCTCCTTGGTTATTTTAATTGTTGAAATGCGTAATGTGCCATTTTCTTTGTATCAGGATATAGTTGCGTGCGAGTAGAAGATAATACAACATTAATGACGCGTTTACCGTCTTTTTCATCCACTGTTACGACTGTATACTTTCCGAGTGCTGATAGACCGCTTTTACTTCCAATTGCATATGGATTGTCATATAGTTCTTCTCGTCCATAGTTTGCAATGTTTGGAGAGCGTTCTGAAGTATGTAGAGTTGTACGCGTTGAATTCATATATTCTAAAACAACTGGGTACTTTAATGCTTCTTTCGTAATCATAGCGATGTCATATGGTGATACTTTATTTCCGAGTGCATCAGCACCACTTGCATTTTTGAAAGTCGCATGTTTTGTACCAAGTTCCTTCGCTCTAGCATTCATCATTTTTACAAATTCATTTTTTGATCCTGCAATATGTTCCGCGATGGATTCAGCTATTGGGTCTGCACTAATGATAAGCATCAGTTTTAATGCCTCATCACGCTTTAACTTTTCCCCGGCACGAAGTTTAATTTTCTTACTTTGACTCTCTGTTTTAATTGCGTTCTCTGTAACTGTAATTTCTTCATCTTCTTTTACATTCTCTAGTAAGAGAAGGGTTGTCATCATTTTGGCTATACTAGCCGGATAAGAGCGTTCGTCTTCTCGTTTTCCATACAAAATTTCACCTGTGTTTGCATCGATTGTAATTCCGTATTGCCCAGTGATACTAGGTTGATCAGCTCTTACAGCTTGTTGTCTTTGTGCATAAGAGAAGAAAATCATCCCTGTAAATAGTGTAGCAATCATTACAATCATAACTATTGTTCGTTTCATTATAGTTCCCTCATTTGTTACAAATAAATTGGGCAGAAAAAGCAGCCATTACCCATTATGCCACGTTCTCTGCCCAAAAATATAGCGTTATTTTTCGCCCATATTATGCTTCTTATATTGTTGGTTATTACCTTGACGTCCTTTTTCCACGCCTCGATCAGTTGGGCCAGCGTTTCCTGTCACACTTGCTGCGCTAATTCCAGCCTTTGAAGGGTTCTTCTTAAGTTTTGCCATATATATTCCTCCAGTTTCGTCAGATTATAAAAAGGGAAAGTGTATTTGAGTGAAGAAAATACATATATAGCATGGGCAAATAAAAGAAAAATATTTATTTCAGAAAATTTTATTAATAAATATATTGCGAAAATTTAAACGGTAGCATATATTTATTAGTAGAGGCTCACTCATTGATTGCGACTTATGTCGAAAAATTGAATGAGCATTCATTCAAGAATAGGGGGAGAATTGGATGTTCCAAATTAAAAAGGCTGCTGTTCTAGGGTCAGGCGTAATGGGTTCAGGAATTGCGGCACACTTAGCTAATATTGGTATTCCGACATTATTGCTTGATATTGTACCAACTGCGCTTACGAAAGAAGAAGAAGCGAAGGGACTTACATTAGAACATAAAAGTGTGAGAAATCGTTTTAGTAATACGGCACTGCAAAAACTATTAAAGCAAAAACCAGCTCCTCTGACAGTGAAAGGAAATTTAGCACTGATTGAGGCAGGTAACTTAGAAGATGACCTTGAGCGTCTAGCTGATGTAGATTGGATTATTGAAGTAGTAGTTGAAAACTTAGATATTAAAAAGAAACTATTTGAAAAAGTAGATGCTGTTCGTAAACCGGGTTCTATCGTAAGCTCGAATACGTCAGGTATTTCAGTTGAAAAAATGGCAGAAGGTCGTTCAGACGACTTCCAGAAACACTTCTTAGGCACACACTTTTTTAACCCACCACGATATTTAAAACTTCTAGAGGTAATACCGACGAAAGAAACTGATCCACAAGTATTAAGCTTCATGAAACTATTTGGCGAAGACGTTCTTGGAAAAGGCGTTGTTATCGCAAAAGACACACCAAACTTTATTGGAAACCGCATTGGTACGTACGGTTTATTAGTAACTCTTCAAGAGATGGTAAAACGCGGCTATAGCATTGGGGAAGTTGATTCTGTAACAGGCCCACTTATTGGTCGTCCGAAGAGCGCAACGTTCCGTACATTAGATGTTGTCGGTTTAGATACATTCGTACACGTTGCAAATAACGTATATGAAAACGTACAAGAAGAAGAGCGCGATGTATTTAAAGTACCAGCTTTCATGCATGACATGCTTGAGAAAAAATGGCTTGGAAGTAAAACAGGTCAAGGCTTCTTCTTAAAACAAGGAAAAGAAATTTTAGAATTAAATCCAGAAACGATGGAATACGAAGCTCGTAAAAAATTAAAAGCTGCATCGATTGAGTTGAGTAAACAAGAAAAAGGATTAGCGAATAAATTGAAAGCGCTTGTATACGCGAAAGACCGCGCAGGAGAGTTGTTATGGAACATCATCACACCAACTCTTTTATACTCTGCAAAACTTCATAAAGAAATTGCTGACGATATCGTTGCAATTGACCAAGCGATGAAGTGGGGCTTCGGCTGGGAGCAAGGACCGTTTGAAGTTTGGGATGCAATCGGCGTTGAAAAGTCCGTTCAAAAGATGGAAGAAAACGGCGTAGTTGTTCCGACTTGGGTGAAAGAAATGTTAGAGAAAGGTTTCACTACTTTCTACAAACATGATAACGGAGATAGCTACTATTACGATAATGATGAATATAAGCTAATTGAGCGTAATAAAAAGGCAATTTCTCTTAAGCAATTAAAAGCGAAAAATGGCGTATTAAAGAAAAATAGCGGAGCGAGCTTAATCGATTTAGGCGACGGTATCCTTTGCTTAGAATTCCATTCGAAGAGCAATGCAATCGGTATGGATATTACGCAAATGATTAACTACGCTGTTGATGAAGTAGAAAAGAATTATAAAGGTCTTGTTATCGGTAACCAATCGAAGAACTTCTGCGTTGGTGCGAACCTAGCAATGATTTTAATGGAAGCGCAAGATGACAACTACTTTGAAATTGAGTGGGTTGTGAAAAACTTCCAAGATGCAATGACGAAAATTAAATACTCTTCTAAACCAGTTGTAGCAGCACCATATGGTATGACGCTTGGCGGAGGTACAGAAGTTTGCTTACCAGCAGCGAGCATTCAAGCTTCTAGTGAAACGTATATGGGCTTAGTAGAAGTTGGTGTTGGCTTAATCCCTGGCGGAGGGGGTAATAAAGAGCTATACATTAAACACTTAAATAAAATGGCAAACGGTGTAGAGTTTGATCTGCAAAAAGTTGCAAATAAAGTGTTCGAAACAGTCGCAATGGCGAAAGTTTCAACTTCAGGACAAGAAGCAGTTTCTCATAACTTCTTAGGTGATAAAGACGGTATTAGTGTGAATGGTGATCACTTACTATACGATGCGAAACAGAAAGCACTTGCTTTATATGAAGCTGGTTATAAAGCACCGATCCGTAAAAAGATACCGGTTGTTGGTGAAACAGGATATGCAACTCTTGCACTTGGTGCAGAAGCAATGCACTTATCTGGTTACATTTCAGAGTACGATCTTCACATTGCGAAGAAACTTGCATATGTCATTGCGGGCGGAAAAGTGCCGTATGGAACAGAAGTTGATGAGCAGTATTTATTAGATGTAGAACGTGAAGCATTTATTAGCTTAGTAAGTGAGATGAAATCACAAGCAAGAATGCAGCACATGCTTGTAAAAGGAAAGCCATTACGTAACTAATAACGAGGGGAGATATCGTTCATGAGAGAAGCTGTCATTGTTGCGGGAGCAAGAACACCAATTGGAAAAGCAAAGAGGGGTTCATTAAAAACAGTTCGTCCTGACGATCTAGGGGCGTTAGTAGTAAAGGAAACGTTAAAGCGTGCGAATTATGAAGGACCAATCGATGATTTAATTTTCGGTTGTGCGATGCCAGAAGCAGAGCAAGGTTTAAATATGGCTCGTAATATCGGCGGATTAGCAGGACTTTCTTACGATGTTCCAGCTATTACAATTAACCGTTACTGTTCTTCAGGTTTACAAAGTATCGCTTACGGAGCAGAGCGCATTATGCTTGGACACTCCGAAGCTGTATTATCAGGCGGAGCGGAATCAATGAGTTTAGTTCCAATGATGGGACACGTTGTTCGTCCGAATAGTCGCCTTGTAGAAGCGGCTCCAGAATATTATATGGGTATGGGACATACAGCAGAGCAAGTTGCTGTGAAATATGGGATTTCTCGTGAAGAGCAAGATGCATTTGCAGTAAGAAGTCATCAACGTGCTGCGAAAGCATTAGCTGCAGGGAATTTTGCTGATGAAACAGTATCTGTAGATGTAACGTTACGTACTGTTGGATCAAACAACAAACTGCAAGAAGAAACAATCATTTTCGCACAAGACGAAGGTGTAAGAGCAGAAACGACGCTAGACATTTTAGGTAAATTACGTCCAGCATTTAACGTTCGAGGTTCTGTAACAGCTGGTAACTCTTCACAAATGAGTGACGGTGCAGCCTCTGTACTATTAATGGATCGTGAAAAAGCAGTGAGTGATGGCATGAAGCCACTTGCGAAATTCCGTTCATTTGCAGTAGCTGGCGTACCACCAGAAGTAATGGGAATCGGCCCAATCGCTGCCATTCCAAAAGCGTTAAAACTAGCTGGTTTAGAGCTATCTGATATTGGTTTATTCGAACTAAATGAAGCATTCGCTTCTCAATCAATTCAAGTTATTCGTGAACTTGGTTTAGATGAAGAAAAAGTAAACGTAAACGGCGGTGCAATCGCACTTGGACATCCACTTGGCTGTACAGGAGCAAAACTAACACTATCTCTTATTCACGAAATGAAACGCCGCAACGAACAATTCGGTATCGTAACAATGTGTATCGGCGGCGGAATGGGAGCAGCGGGAGTGTTTGAATTACTATAAAAAAAAGTGGAAGTGGCTTGCTCAGAACAGGAGGGCGTTGGAAGCACTGACGAAGAGGCGCTTTTTGCCTCACAGGAAGGGGTGAAACGACCGACTGTTCTAGCCACTGGAACTGGATTATGAAAAAAAGTGGAAGCGGCTCGCTTAGAATGTGAGGGGGATGGAGCTTCAGACGTAGAGGCGCTCTTTGCCTCGCAGGAAGAAGCGAAGCCACCGAACATTCTAGCCACTGGAACTGGATTATGAGAAAAAAGTGGAAGCGGCTCGCTCAGAATGTGAGAACGCTAATACAAAGAATGGAAGCAACAAAGGTTTATAAAAACAATAGGGAGAGCCAGCTTCTTTCAAAAAGAGAGAAGCGGCTTATGAAAATATGAAGGAGGAAATTTTCATGGAAAAAACAGTAGGAAATGCGGTTAAAGGCGGTAGCTTTTTAGTAGATGAGATTACGATTGATCAAGTGTTTACGCCAGAAGATTTTTCATCTGAGCATAAAATGATTGCAAAAACGACAGAGGACTTTATCGTAAATGAAGTTCTTCCAGAGCTTGAATATTTAGAGCAACATGAGT
The DNA here is from genome assembly GCF_002746455.1 of Bacillus fungorum. Classification (GTDB taxonomy): domain Bacteria; phylum Bacillota; class Bacilli; order Bacillales; family Bacillaceae_G; genus Bacillus_A; species Bacillus_A fungorum. Next base: position 6,842 of record NZ_NWUW01000061.1, read on the forward strand.
TTGATCGTTCTGTTCGTCTTTTAAAAGAAGCTGGGGAACTTGGTTTATTAGGCGCTGACGTACCAGAAGAGTATGGCGGAATTGGTCTTGATAAAGTAAGCTCAGCGTTAATCGCAGAGAAATTCTCTCGCGCTGGTGGTTTTGCAATTACTCACGGTGCTCACGTAGGTATCGGATCTTTACCAATCGTATTATTCGGTAATGAAGAGCAAAAGAAAAAGTATTTACCACTACTTGCAACTGGTGAAAAATTAGCTGCATACGCATTAACAGAGCCAGGTTCAGGATCTGACGCATTAGGTGCAAAAACAACTGCACGTTTAAATGCAGAAGGTACACATTATGTATTAAATGGTGAAAAACAGTGGATTACAAACTCTGCATTCGCTGACGTATTTATCGTGTATGCAAAAATTGATGGAGAGCACTTCTCAGCATTTATCGTAGAGAAAGAATATGCCGGCGTATCTACAAGCCCAGAAGAAAAGAAAATGGGTATTAAATGTTCTTCAACTCGTACGTTAATTTTAGAAGATGCATTAGTACCGAAAGAAAACTTACTTGGTGAAATCGGTAAAGGTCATATTATCGCATTCAACATTTTAAATATCGGCCGTTATAAATTAGGTGTTGGTACAGTTGGATCTGCGAAACGTGCAGTAGAAATTTCAGCACAATATGCAAACCAACGTCAACAGTTCAAACAGCCAATCGCTCGCTTCCCATTAATTCAAGAGAAACTTGCGAATATGGCAGCGAAAACATATGCAGCTGAAAGCTCTGTATACCGTACAGTAGGTTTATTCGAAAGCCGCATGAGCACATTATCTGAAGAAGAAGTAAAGGATGGTAAAGCAGTAGCAGCTTCTATCGCTGAATATGCAATCGAGTGCTCTTTAAATAAAGTATTCGGTTCTGAAGTACTAGACTATACAGTAGATGAAGGTGTTCAAATTCACGGTGGTTACGGATTTATGGCAGAGTACGAGATTGAAAGAATGTACCGTGATTCTCGTATTAACCGTATTTTCGAAGGAACGAACGAAATTAACCGCCTAATCGTACCAGGTACGTTCTTACGTAAAGCGATGAAAGGTGAATTACCACTTCTTCAAAAAGCACAAAAATTACAAGAAGAGTTAATGATGATGATGCCAGAAGAAGTAGGCGATGAGCCATTAGCACTTCAAAAATATTTAGTAAATAACGCGAAGAAAATCGGCTTAATGGTAGCTGGATTAGCTGCTCAAAAATACGGTAAAGCATTAGATAAAGAGCAAGAAATTCTTGTGAATATCGCTGACATCGTAAGCAACCTATACGCAATGGAGTCAGCTGTTCTTCGTACAGAAAAAGCAATTAAAACAACTGGTCTTGAAAAGAATAAACAAAAAGTGTTATACACTGAAGTATTCTGCCAAGAAGCATTCAACGAAATCGAAGCAGATGCGAAAGAAACACTTATCGCAGTTGAAAATGGCGACATGCTACGCATGATGTTATCATCATTACGTAAATTAACTCGCCACACACCACTTAACGTAATTCCGAAGAAACGTGAAATTGCTGCGAAAATTTTAGAAGATGAGCGTTACACAGTTTAATACCTTTAAAGAGGTTGTCCCAAAAGTAGCTGAATAGTTACTTTTGGGCAACCTCTTTTTTTGCATAAAACATAAAAAAGAATCGTCCAACTTTGATATAATTAAGTCACCACAACCAAATCACCAAAAGAAAGGAA
>NZ_NWUW01000062.1 GCF_002746455.1 Bacillus fungorum
AGACTAACTAGGGACTCAGAACTGATTGTTTGTCCCAAAAATACACAGAGTGATACAAGATCCTGTGCCTGAAATTTTCGCTTTCGTTGAATCATACCTGTTTGATACGCAAGTTCCTGTAGGTGATCAATAGAAAATTTGTTTTGGAATTCTTCTCCTAATATGCGTAGCTCCTCAACTGGTGTGTCATTGTTTATAGCCATAAATTAAAACACCCTTTCATGCAGTACTGCATGAAAGGGTTCCCTAATTTCGTTATTTTATTCATTTTCTTAAGTTGATGGCTATGCACCCAAAGGTGCCTTTTCTTATAGTTTTTTAGCAGAAGCAACTGCATCCGATAATAATTAATAGTATAAATAGTACAACGAGTAAAGCAAATCCTCCAGCAAAACCGCAACTACCACCATATCCCTTAACAATAGTGCCTCCTTTAGATCAGAGGGTAAAACTAGGGTTCATTCAATGCATATTAATGGGTTCACTTTACCTTATGTATTTAAGAATGAATTGAGCAGGTCCTTTGCCAAATGAACATGTATTATTATACATCACTATAAATCCCCCTATTTTCCATTTGATAAAATGTATTGCTAATATTCTAATAAACATTTCTATAAATTCAAAACATTTACAATAATTACAAAAAACTATTAAGGGGGAATTTTTATGTTCAAGAAACTAATTGTTGGAGCATTAGCGGCAGGTATTGCATTAACAGGCGGAATCGGGCGGAATCAGCAAGTGCAGCGGGTTTCGATTATGACTCCAATCATGACTCTTGTTATAATTCAGATATCATTTTTAAAGATGGCAAATATACTAAATATATTTTACAAGGTAATAGAATATTCGATAATTTATACACTGATTATCAAGGAATTACATGGTACTTTAAAGATTGGGATTGGTCATTCAAATGTGGAAAATACGTTGGTCTTTATGAAGGAAGAATGTACAATAATTAGTATAGAGAGGCCTCTTATAATGAGGCTTTTTTCATTGTGTGAGATTATTTTGTTCACTAAAAAAGACACCTTAAGGTGCATTCCTTTTTACATAAGTGCGTTTTTAGTATCTTTAGGCTATATTATTATTTTATATTAAAACGATATAACAGTCTATTCATTTAATTAATAGATTTCATAGTGATGTATTAATCTTAATGAAAGGTGTTGTATTAATATGACTAATTCATGGTGTCATGGTAATAAAAGGCATAGTAACTTTAAACCACAACCAATTGCATTATTTTGTGGGGAATCTACAGGAAACGGAAGAAGAATTGATGGTGACTCAAGAGACGAGAGAGTACAGTTAGGTCGTGTTACAGTTGATACTTTTGGACTTCACCAGCCTACTATTAAGATAGAATTCTCTACTAATGTAAAATTTGAGGAAGTAGATAGAGAGAATATGCTGGCTCAAGCACGAGTTAGATATGATCTGTACAAGCAGTGTAAAGGACAAGAATATCCAGTTGTATTAGATTCTTGGTTTTATGAAAGGAATTTAAGATTAAATGATGCAGGAGATTTTATTGATACTACAGATATCATTAGTTTCCATTATTGTACGAGTTGTGATGTAGATTGTTATGATTGCTGCGATTATTATGTTGTAGCTAGTATCGAGGCAATTAACGGCGCTGCTGTTACGTATCTTCATTCTGAAATTAGCGCTTTTGTACAAGACAATGTATTTTGTTCCGATGGTAATAATAAAGGTCGATATTAACTAATAAGTGGTTCAAGTCAGAAAAAAGACACCCTAAGGTGCCTACCTCCGACTTGAACCACTTTACTTTTAATAATATTGTACATTGAGAAATACGATACACATTTTTATTTAAACGTAAAAAGCCCTAGAGGGACTAGGACTTTTTGACAGAATGAATATGATCAAAAAAAAAGGACTTATATAACGTAACATATGAATATTTCATAAGTTTATCGTAAAAGTGAACAAAATCTATATTTTATTGATATCTATTTCTTATGTAAGAAGCTATATTGTCATAATCTCCATAAATAAATTTCCCATTAATTCCTATAAAATCAAGTTCCTCAAGAATTTTTTTCTTTGTTGTTAATGACGATTATTTTATTTGGCCATACTCTTTGTTGGGCATTTACAGGAAATTTATATACCTCTTCAATATTATAATATGAAAACGAATGAAATATATTGAGAAACATAAAATCGGATTGAATATTCTTACTATTGTACGTAAAATGAATATGAGACAAGTAACAACAGCTCTCTAACTCTTCTAAAAGAATCCTTTATGATATGGGGATTCTTTTACTTTAGACAAGTTATTCTTATTTTAACATTTACAGATGTTCTATAAATACTGTAAGAAGATTTGCTGCTAAATATGCATTTCTTCATTGTATCCTTTATAATCTGAGCTTGTTAATACTAAAGAAACAAGTATAGATTTATAGCCATGAATTCTTCTATTTGTACATATAATATTCTTTATATCGTTCGAAATTTGTTTTTTTTGTTTGTGTTGATGTTATGGACGATTTTAATGATTTAGATGCTGTTACTTGCTTTGGTATTTGTAATACGCCCCGTTTCTTGAGTTCCCTATACAAACTACTCACATTGCACCTTAGTTTTTTTGCAATAGTTGGATATTCCTCTCCTTGATTAAATAATTGTACTGCTTTTTTACATTTTGTGTCCCATTTTTCTTCTGTCGTTTGAAATTTTCGAGTTCGTTTTCCAACTATATTTTTTTCTAATTTAATACTCTCACGTTCTATTTTACATTGCTTGGCAGAATACTGTTCTGCGTCTGTAATACGCCCCAAATGCTTCTCTTGTAAACGTAACATTTGTACTTTTTTCGCTACTTCTCTCAAGTTACAGTCACCTCATTTCGTTTGATAAATGCTACCAACACTTGATCACATATCCCCAGTCACCGTTTATAAGTAGGCTATAAATGCTTACATTACCCATAAGATAGCTTTTAATATACTATTTATGAAAAAATATAATCAGTTCTATTTTTTCATAATTGTAAACTATAGTAAATTGATAATATTTACACAGAATATTCTAAACTTTAATTTCCACTATACACATCATTTAACTCAATATTTGATTTATTCGAAAATTTGATGTTGGTTTGGAATAAAGCTTAATCAAATTGAAACCAATAAACTTGATAAACGATCATAGAAAAGAGCGTGTTTTGAAAAAAAGATTAATTATTTTCTACCTGTGTTACTCAATAATAGTTCCCGCTTGTTGAATATACTTTTCTATTGAACAGTATCGTTGTACTGTGCAGTAAATGGATCTGTTGTATTCCTTCTAATTTCAAGTGTACGTTTCACATATTCCCCTAAAAGCTGTCGATGTCAGTTTGTAATAAATTTTGTTCAAAATTAACGACTAAACTCTTACTATGCAACAAACATGAAGAAGCCATTTTGAAAAAAATTAATCAAAATAGCTTCTGTTTACGTATAGTTCATATTTTTAGAAAAATTCCGATAAAAATCCAATCTATTATTCTCCGTGCCAATGAAGCGCGTCAATTTCCTCCTTACATAACGCCCTTATTTATGGCGTACATGCATCTCCCTTAGGGAAAACATGCGGAGATAACTGACATAATCTATGTCCTTCTGAAATTTCTGTATTACTTAATAGAAGAATTATATCTGCTATAGGTGTTGTCGAAACAAACCATAAATCATTAGAAATATTTTTATTAATAGAGCCTCTATCACCGAAATAATTCATTTTATTGGAATGTAATTTTTGTAATCGATTTAACCACTCATTAGAAATAAACAAGTTTTTTATAATTTTATTATAAAGCCCCTTTTTATTTTCCTCCCATTGCTTAACTGTAACAGAGCCTTCTTGAATAGGTAAGGTGTTGAATGTATAAACCCCACTAAATGATTTTTTGATTGCCCCCCCATATTTCCACTGATCTGCCCTTACTATCCAATTTGCCGAACGAGTATCAAGATACAATTTTGTTGTTAACCATCCACCCAAGGAGTGCCCAGTTAAGTACCACTTGTATGAAGCGTATTGAGGGTAAGTTTTATGTATATAATTTGTATAAAGATGAGCATGATAAATTTGTTCCGGATTATCATTTTCAATTACATTTCTTGCTGCAGTATAGTCATGCATATTCTCACTACCAGCTATTGCAATAAATAACTTTTTACTTGTACTAGATGTATCCACTACAGCCATTGCTTTAAAGCCTGATGGCCCTAATCTGTTTATGCCACCTGTCATATCTGCGGCCATAGGAGGCTTAGTATTATTTCCATTGATATTAATTACATCAATTATCACATATTTCCCTGTTGGACCTATATTTGAGTCATCTAACCTTTTCTGAAGCTCACTAATATTCCCACCAGTACTATCAATATCATATACTAAACTAGCTAACTTGTGGTACACACCAGTTGGGTTATCTTGAAAACTAGCACTTGCTCCTGGTATACCAATATTAAATAAAAGAAGAAAAACAACAAAACTAAAAAAATACCTACTTAAGCGTCTTTCCATTCTTACCACCCCTTTACATAATTTTACATAATTAGAATAACCTAGCTTTTTAACTATGTATATAATTTTTTTAGAAGAAAAACTAAATTATTATTCTTTATTACTATTAATCTCTTGAAATGTGACTTTTTCGTGACATTTATATACAATATATTACTTTTTATTGAAATTAATGTAATATATTGGGTATGTGTAAAAATTATTAGCAGAGGTGAAAACATGTTTAAACTAAAAAAGATGTCTGCATTATTACTTACAGGTGCTCTACTATTAGTTCCTACAAGTGCAAGTGCAGCAAACGTGTATGGTGTAGTAAGTAATAAGTGGCATACAAGTAGTACCATTAATGATGCTGTAATGATTGATGAAACAACAATTCTAGCAACAAGTTCAAGTGATATCGCTGTACTAAGTACTGATATGGGAGGACAAACAGTTTCAAATTCTAAAAATAAGCCTTCATTTCCTTCACATGGTATGGTAAAAACACCTGATGGTAACATTTTTATAGCGGGATCACTTGGTAAATGGAAAGTAGTAAATTCATATGGAGAGCAATATAGTCAAGGGCAGTTAGCAGACAAACGAACTCCAACATTTGTTAAAACATTATCGAATGATACAATTCTATTGGTATACCCGAAAGGATATTATACTATTCTTGATGGTTATAATCCTCAGTCAACAATCAGAACAGGGAAATGGCCTAATAGTTGGGACATTAACGATACAATTGAGTTGGATTCTAAGAATCTCTTAATGGTAGGCGATCAAGGAAAATATCAAATTTTATCACCTGAAAACGGAAATGTCCTCAGCTTTGGTGATTGGGGTTCTACAAAACATGATATTTTTTCAATTGATAAACTTTCTGATGGTAGAATACTGGCTGTTGGAGAAGGTTCAAAATATGGGTTATTTGATGAAAAAGGAAAAGAGATAGATAACGCGGAATTGACGGATCAAGATAATAAGAGTTATACATGGAAAAAAGTTATTGCTCTTAAAGATAACCACGCACTAGTTATTGGTTCGACTGGTCAAATGCTATTGGTTCATGTAGATGCGAGTAATAAAATTTCAGTTAAAGCGAAAACAAAAATAGATAGTTACTCTTCTAATGGAACTGTAATTAAAGTTAATAAGAATCAAATATTCATTACACTTTCTTCTGGTAAGTACATGGTTTATCAAGCAGATTTATAAACTGATTGATGTTGCTTTTAAATAAAGTTTAATCAAATTGATACCAATAACCTTGATAAACAATCATAGAAAAGAGCATGTTTTGAAAAAAAGTTTGATCAAAACACGCTCTTAATATTTTCAATTGGTTCATTTTTTTATAAAAAAGTTTGATCATTTCCTATCTATATTGCCCCACAATCGATCCACTTTAATAAGCCTAAAAGTCATTGTGGTAAATTTAAGTGCTTACAAGGAATACTTAGCTAATTGTTCACCCCAAGATGATAATTCAGTCTCAATAAATCCTGCCTTTTTATATACAAATTTTGCTGTAAGATTTTCAGGATCATATCCAATCATTATTAAAGAAATGTTTGCATTATTATTTCGTCTTATCTCTTCAATCACCAGATATATGGCTTGTTTACCTATACCTTTCCCTTGAAATTTTTCATCAATCATAAGTCTATAAATCCAATAATTATTATCATCAGGGTCTATCCCAAACATAGTAAATCCTATCATTTCATTATCAAGATAAATACCTCTTACATAGAAATTATCCAGAAATTGAACTTCTGCGATAGAATAAAGGTTGGATGCAATAAAAGTTTGTTGTTCTTCTTTAACAGATAATCTAATTGCTTCTTCCCAATTATTTTTGTCAATAGGCTTTAAATGAATTTTCTTCAATCTGATACTCTCCCTTTAATATTGAAGGGGGAACCACGTAGTTTATGGGCTATTGAAACGTTATCCCCTTGTTTTTTCGCCCAATCAAGTATAAATAATCTCTCATCGACAACGCCTCCTTAAAAGTACAATTAAAAACAAATTATTATATTCAATATCATTACAATATTTCCTCTATATTTTATTGAACACTAAATTATTCTTACAAAACCTCACTATTAACTTAATAAGTGTTATTCAATTAATTGGCCCTTTAACGGAACAGGTTATTGCTACTCAACATTTCCTTAATTCGCCTTTCAGTTCAGATCTTCTTTTCACTTTTCACTATAAAAACACCTCTTTTGATAAACAGATCCAAAGGGACAAAACATCGCGTCTTTTTTAAAAACACCGGGACTTTATTTAAAAGCAACACTTCTCGCTTTCTTCTACAATTCTTTCTTTACTGAGTTGAATTGCTTCTTCTTCACTGATAGCTTATTAATATTCATCTCGGCACTCCCCCTTTCAGAGCGTTAATTGTAAAATAATCCATAATAAAATTATATAATTTATATATAACGATTTTTTCTTTCATTTATCACTATCCAAAAATAAAAAGAAGGTACCACATGCCAGCAACTTCTTTTCATTTTCTTTTATAAACTAACGAATCGGTATTACCCTATTAAGAAATCTATATATAATTCAAAACCTTGCACTAAAAAAATTGGCATAAAAATAAAAATTAATCCTAAAATAGATTTGAAAATATACATATAAAGGGGAATGAGCAAATCACAAAAATGTTAAATGACTGGTATATAGAGATTCGTGCCAGACATATTGGAAAGGCACATAAATTAAAACTTGAAATTGATTAAAAAATACACAATATTGAAGAAGACCAAGATCTACTTTTATACTATTCTCTTTTAGATTTTCGTCATCAATATATGATTGATAGTTTAAGCATTGGAAAAGACAGTTTTGATAAGGTTGAATCTTTAGAGGTACCTGCAGATCAGTTTTTATCGTACTACTACCATTTCTTTAAAGCTATTCATTCAAATATTACAAGTAACTTTACAAGCGCAAAAGAACATTATAACAAAGCTGAGGTTTTAAAAAAACATGGAGGATATGAGACTACTATTGCATTATGTGATAATTTAATTGGTTTGACTTGTACGCATTTAAAACAATTTGAAGAAGCTGAAGAACACTTTATTACAGCTATTAATACATTTAAAAAATCAGGTGAAGAAAAATTTATTACGTTTGTTCGTCACAACTTAGGATTAATGTATGCTGGCCAAAATTTATCTGAACTAGCAAAACGCTACTTACCTGAAGTAATACAAGAACTCCCTAAAGATTATAAAGCAATCTTTATTAAGACTTCTAACCTTATATTTAATGGATTACAAATTTGTAGAAAACTAAAAAATGAAGAGTGCGAACATCACTTTTTAATTTTAGATAGACTAAATTAAAAAGTGACCGCTGACAATATACATTGATACCACTGAGACGTTTACTACGAGGGGAATACTTCATTCCTTTCTTTTTCTCTCTTACAGCTTGATCTTGTAATCGTTTTTGTTGTTGTTCTTTTGTTAGTCGATGAACAATTACACGAGTTGATACTTTATCAGTCATTCCTACATAAGCGTCAGATATTTCATATGTTTGTCCTGGTTGAAGAGAGTTCATTAAGACCTCCATATTTATCTGTATATACTCTGTACCTTTCTTTATTCTTCCATCTTGAAAATAATCAGTGGTGGGATTTTTTGATAAATACGTGTATTCGATTTGATACGTGAGATATAATAAGCCTTTTGATCTTGTATATGTTGAAGATCTTTCAAATGAAAATAACCTAAATCTCGGATGCATAAATCATTCGCTTTTACAGTTGGGGCACACAGGGAACCGTAGGTTCGATCATGTTGTTTACCTGGACCTGTATTAATATGAAGGAATTGTCCACTTAATAAATCATATTCAAGCTGTATCTTTA
>NZ_NWUW01000063.1 GCF_002746455.1 Bacillus fungorum
GCAATTCCTCTGCTCTTCTTTTATCTTCTACCGGATCATCACTACGTGGTCTTGAACCAGCTAACGGATTAGAAATAACCTGCATACCATTACGTGAAACGAGTAATTCAGGACTTGCTCCAATTAAAGTCTTACTATTCTCGTTTTCATCTTTCGGTAAATTCACAGCAAATGTATAGCCATGCTTATTATGCTCTGCTAATTCTCGAAGAAGTTTTTGCTTATCAATCTTTTCAGAAGATTTAACATCTAACAATCTAGATAGGACGATTTTCTTTAAATCCCCGTCCTGTATTTTTTTAATCCCTTGCTTCACGCCATTCATATATACTTCTGGTTCTGGTACAGGCATCATTTCAAAAGCTAAGTTCTCGTTTGTTTCAAGCTGATTTGTTGTATCCAATTGTAAACGATCAGAAATTCTGCTATATTCCGGTACGATAAGTTGAACTTCTTTTCTACGATCAAATGGCAAAGCACCGACAACGATAGGATTCGGATTTCCTGCTTGTTTTGCATTACGTAATACTGCTTGCACAAGCTCTGGGAAACTGTCAATTTCACGGTGCTCTACTGTAGTAAACTCTCCTTCAGTTAAGATTGTGCGGGTTGGTGAAGCAAAAAAAAATGAAGAACAAACTTTATAATCATTTAATAATTGTAGTGCTGAATTTTTATATTCAGTCATATGACTCATCTACTAATAACCTCCCACATATAATATTACACTCCTAAAGTTGCTCCTCCATCAACACACATATTATGCATTGTAATATGTGCAGAACGGTTTGAGACCAAAAATAAAACTGCTTCTGCAATATCAGAAGGTGTAGCCAATTTTTTTAAAGGAATCCCTAATTTATAATTTTCTAGAGAACCTTTAATTACTTTTTCCATATCACTCTCATCATTCCACATTTTTTGTTGCATTTCAGTTTCTGTGGAACCTGGTGATACAATATTACACCGAATGTTATATTCGGCTAATTCTAAAGCCATAGTTTTTGTAAACGAAGTAACTGCCGCTTTAGACGCTGCATATGCAGACATTCCTACACGTGGTATACTAGATGCATTTGAACCTATGGTAACAATTACCCCATCCCTACGGGGTTTCATATATTGAATTACAGCGCGCGAAACATAAAATACACCCGTAGTGTTCACTTCAAATGTTGAATGCCAATCCTCGTCACTCAAAGATTCAACAGAGCCAATACGTAAAATTCCTGCTACATTTACTAAAATACCAATTGGCCCCATAGTAGATTCAACTTCTTCTACTATTTTATCTATCCTTTTTCGATCACTAACATCTGCTCGAAAGACAACAACATGTTGATTTTTTTTTTGTAATTTTTTTGCCATTCTATCTAATACTTCTTCATTTTTATCTACGGCTACTACAGATACACCTAATTCAGCCAGAGCTTTAACTACAGCAGCTCCAATACCTTGTGCAGCACCAGTTACTAAAGCAATTTTCCCTTTCAAATCCATATATGTATTCCTTCCCTTTTCTTTTATTTTTGGCTCTTAACAAAATTTCAAAAAATAATCATATTTACAAAAGTACTCTTTACATTCTTCATATCTATATCACACATCAAATTACTTAACAATTATAATTTTTTAAAATATATCATATAAAAATTTATATATCTAATTATAACATTATATCCTTTTTAACAATAAATTTCGTATTTTGAAACCAAAAGAATAATAAGCTTTTTTTTTAAAGAAACTTATTATTCCTTTTAAATTTATCAGTACACTAAACACTCTACCCGTCTGAGTAAACTACCTTATGCAAACACCGTCATGAATAAATGGATATACTATCAGTTTCAGATATGTCATGAATAATTTCATTTATATTTTTAAGAATCACTTTATGCGGAAATTGATTAGAATTGGCACATACTGATAATTTATAATCAGAATCTATATGATATTGTTTAAAAAAGTAAGCACTATTCGTTTCATCTTGATTAATACTAATACCTTCCTCTTCATTTTTTTTTATGGTAAAAGAGTTGAAAGGAGTTGAAAGACCTGTGCCAATTGCCTTGATATAACTTTCTTTCAAAGTCCATAAATCATAAAAATAATCATTTTTTTCGGTTAATACCTTTAAATTCAAATTCTCAATTTCCTTCATTGAAAACAATTGTGAAATTGTTTCTAACTCGATTGGACGTATTTGTTCAATATCTATACCTACTGAAGTATTACCTACAATACAAACAATCCAATCCCCTGAGTGAGAAATATTAAAACAAAAAAATTCATCTCCTATCCAATCCGGCTTACCATACTTATTGTAATTATACTTTATATCTTGATTAGATATTTTATAACGTTTACAAATAATAGATCTAATCATTACATCACCTAACAAAGTTCTATAAGCATCTTCTTTTTTTTTATAACGTTCTATTTTTCTTTTCTTTTCTATTGAAACCAAATTTAACAGGCTATTGTATGTGGTTTCATCCATTGTTTTTAGCTTCTTGATAGCATAAATACTGCACATTAAACCGTCCTTTCTTTTGACAATTGATAAAATGATGCAATTTTACATCTTTTTGTTTTTTATCAAATATAACTATAACATTTCAAAATTTTTCCTCCTCTTATCTCAGCAGAAGCTTTTTTGGTCCTTCGTTTTAAATCTCTTAGCCTCAATTCTTCCTCATAAATCGTTACTTCTAATACACCACATTCGATACTCATTACTTTCACAAATCTTTCTGAATACTATAATTAAATTTTTAAAATTCTAAAACAAACATTATTTTTAATTAAAAAAATTTAAAACTATCATATAAATTCAGTTCATTATTTATGAATAGTATGATTATGTCCTAACTCAATAAATGGGGTTGGTGTAGTAATGGAACAAGAACGGCAAGAAGACTTAATCACATTATCAAAAAAACTGATTTTTGATAACAATAAAAAACGTGATAAATAAGGCTTTGATGCGTTAACACTACGTTATCAAAACTATTATCATAATCAAATTAACAATAATAACCGTTTCTGTTACTACCCCCCCTAAATTGAATATTAGCAGATATTTCAGAGGGAAAAATTTTAATACTGTCACCTAAAAAAACTATATATATTAGAATTTCATCCGTTTTTAGATATACAAAAAATATCACATAAAAAACCATTTACTACTCTTATCATTCTTGTCCTTTATTGAAGGTATTATTGATGTAGACATTTTTTAGATATAATATTTAAAACATCACTATAATTCCTATTCACATAAAAATGATCCCCATCGATTTCAAAGAAATCACAATTCCCATCAGTCAAACCTCTCCAATATGGTATATTATTCCTATCTATTATATTATCTTTATTTCCAAAAATAATTGATAAGTCATCTTTGATTCTACTCGACTCTGTATTGTATTGGTATTCATTATTCATTTTAAAATCTGCTCTTAATATTGGTAAAAACAAATCCATTAATTCTTTATTTTCGAGAACTGCTGACGGAGTTCCATTCATATGTTTTATTTTTTCAATGAATTGATCATCCGGTAGTAAATGAAAAAAGGAATGTGACTTTCTTTTATGAGGAGCACCCATTCCTGAAATAAAAACATGCTCAGGAGTAAAAGAATCAAAATTTCTAATTAATTCAAATGCTACCAATCCCCCAAAACTATGGCCAAAAATTGAATATTTTTCACATTCATTAATATGAATTAAAATTTGTTTATATACATCATCAACCATTTCATTTAAATTCGTAAATAAATTTTCACCGATGCGGCCTCCTCTACCAGAGTACTCAATTGGGATAAATTCAATTGAATTACAAAAACGGCCCCATTCTTTAAAAATTTGTGCAGATCCCCCTGCATGTGCCAAACAAATCAGTTTACTTTTATTCATACATTACCTCCTAAAAATCAACAAAAAGAACTTCACTTCCGAAATTTTGAATTTATAATAAAAACTATTTTTCTTGAGCATAAATTAACTTGAATAAGAATTTGATAATAAATTTAAACTCCATTTTAATACTACGAGTTTTTTATATACTTTTCTCGAATATATTGCGAGATTTCGCAATCATTATATAATAGCAAAACGAGTGAATATACATATTCCTCTCATTACATTGTTTGAAATTTCAATTTTTTGTTTAATTAAAACTAAACTTAAATCTAATATTTTACATATAAAGAAAATTATAATTTATAAGGAATAAATTCTCAATATTTTTAAATATAATTTGCAAATGGATTATTTTTCAATTAACATTCGTTAACCCAAACAAAATTCCAATGCTCGTTTTAAAACAAGAAAAGAATCTCTTACAGCTGCTACCACAGAGCACAATAAGAGATTCTTACAGAATCAAATACACACTTGTAAAAGTCAATGCATCGAACATGATTTACTACAAGTCAAGTCAAATCAATACTCAGTTCCAGCTAAATATCAAGAAAAACCCACTTGTTCACTTCTATTGGCATCGCAGCAGCTAAGAACCGTACAAGTACATATTTCATTAAATGTCATGATTTACTTTAAAATCTTAAACGCGCAAAAGTAGAAAATCATCTTGAAACTCGTTTGGAACATTATACGAAGCATAAACTACTTATCAATGATGAAATTAGTTAGTTGCCAATTGATTTAGAGGATGCTAAATTATTTTTTCAGTTAATTGATATGCGTTATGAAATATAGCTAACACCATATTGTATCGTGTCTTGCATCACGCCACAGTCGTGAACGTTATTGGAAAATCTTATCGAATTAAGTATCACTTTAATAAAGAGAATGAGTAATTTTGTACAGCCTTGGTCAAGCAAAAGTGTACATGTTTAAGTTGACATTTACACTCAAGGATATACTCTACTTTTTCTTACTTTAATGTTTCATCATATTGTTTTCCTATACCTATTGGGATTTAGACACCTGTGTATACTTGAAATATTTATTTTAATCAGGTTTCTATTTTTGGTATTAATTAATTCATATATATTAATTAATATAAATCGAACCCTTTAGTATATCACTTTGTAATCTAAGCTTAAATATGTCATTTAGCATTTATCGTTTATAAAAATTATTTATAAAACGTATTAGGTACATCTTCTTTTAAAGTAAAATCTTCAACTAATTTAGATGCCTCTCTTTCAATATTTAAGGTTGAAGATAATATATCCTTTAAGTTAGTAAGATATGCTCGTTCTTTTTTTGATGCTCTTAACTTAAGGACTAAATTAGCTGCTATTCTAAAATTCTGATAGCTATCTCGATATAAGTCTTCAATCACTTCAATATTGTTATAATCATCTTTATATTTTGAGATAATTTTTGAATAATGGTACCTTGAATTACTCAAATTAAATAAACTTTTATATATGTCTTTTAATGGCCCTTTTTGATGGAAATGTTCTTCTAAGTAATTATCGAATCTATCAAAAGTTTTTAGGCCTACCAACCGTTTGTGATTTGGTATATCTAAAAAATCCACTGTTCCCCCACCTAATATTTGGGAGTTGTTCTTATTCATAACTTTAAATAAATAATTTTTGTCTAGTTTAAAGGAATGTCCCTCCGTATAGAAACTCCGGAAAATGTATTCTTTTTCACCTTCAATGTCCATTCTAGTTTCCATGGCTTTTGCAATAATAGATATATCAACCAAACCGGAATATTTGTAAAAATGGTCACATACAAAAAATTGGTCATGTTCCATGTGTGTAATTTCAATGTAGTGTGGTCCCCTATGTTTGCAATAATACATATTAAATGGTAAATCAAAGATATCAACACGTACTAGTATTGAACTATCACTTTTTAAAATAAATATTATTTTTTCTAACCAAAGTTCAAAATTTGGTAATTTATGTTCAATACATCTTACATTAGTTGTGTTATGAAGATGTTCATACTCATTTATATAGTAAGGAGTAAAAATTAGATTATTCTCATTTTCATAGATTGCTAATCCTGCCTGGTTCCAAATAAATTCTGATATTGGTATAACTCTTGATAAAATAGCGTTTATTGTAAGGGTTTTACAATCGAAGTTCTCCTTATAAATTAATTTTGAATTACTCAAATTGTTATACCTCCTTCATTGTGATAGAAAAAATATGTATAAATGGATTATAACCAAACTTAAGTTGATCTAATTTCAGATAAGAATTAAATGACATATGATAAAACCAAATTTTAGGTTTTATAAAATTGTTAATACCTAGGTGTGAATGCATGTATTCAAAAGATTTGAAACAAATATCACCATTATTAGATATCTCACTATTTAAGTCTGATAAGTGTAATTTTTTAGAGTAAATATTATTCCCATTCATTAGCTCCACATCATGGTAATAACTACCTCCGTAACAGGTGCCAACAAAAAAAATGTCTGAGTATAAGTTTGGTCTGATTTTTATAAGTTGATTATCCACTTCGAAGTTATCAAAATTATTGTTAATATTAAATATAAAAGGTATATCTTGGCTCTCATAAATAAAGTTCATGTTCTCGCAAAGAAAGTCTTTTGGTATAGAGAGTCCTGCTAAAGAGTCTAGTTCTCCATTACTTTTTTCTTCATAACTAGTTATACCTTTATTGTTGTTATGTTCTTCAAGGTTTACGCAATAAAACACTATTAACTACCTCCGTATTTTTTATTAAAAACTAAATTAACTTAGATTGATTTAGTTTTAACTAGAAAACAACGTTTACCTTTTTTAAATAGGGTTTTTATAGAGTTTGAATTTTATTCTGAGCCACATAAAACACTGTTATGGAGATTTACCTATTTTAAAAATAATTTACCCCATAACAGTGACTTGTTAAATAAACTATGTATAAAGCATTTTTTACTATTTAAGCACTTCATTCTTCTTGCTTACTATAAGTTCCCACCAATTATTAATAGTTGGTTCCAAAGCAAGTTTTACAAAGGGTAGATTGATTCCTTTTTTATTTAGATTTCCCATAAAAGTCATAACCCTTATGGAGTCCATGCCTAATAACAATAAGTTCTCATTCTCATTAATTGACTGAAATTCATTATAGCCAAGTAGTTCAGCGACTTGTTCACGGATGTAATCTTTAGTTAAATCATCATTCTCATTAGATAGTGCTTGTTTTATTTGCTCAGTAGTAATTGTTTTAGCGCATCTATTTGATGCATAAATTAGTGATTGTTTATGATCTTCTAAAGTAAAGTCAGCAACAGCATCTCCAACAATAAATGGTTGTATACCTTCCATAAATGCATCTGCTGCAGTTAAAAGACAGCCTATATGAGCGTAAACTCCACAAATTATTATCTGATCACGTCCTTGGTCCTGAAAAATGTCTAATAGGTCATTTTTTTTAAAAGCACTGTACCTCCATTTAGTTAATAAAATATCATCTATTTCAGGAGTCAAACTGCTAATAATCCTTTGTTTATTACCTTCGCGGGGAATTCCCTTTCCCCAAAAGTCTTCTAACAACGCTCTCTGTTGAGAATTTTGATCTTCAGGTTGAGCAGAATATATAATTGGGATTCCAAGCACTTTACACATGTTTTTCAGGACATTTATATTATTCACAAGAGTTTTTATTAGCAGTGAGTTTTCTTCATAAGCATCAATAAAATACTCTTGCATATCATGAATCAGTAAAATTGCACGTTTTTTATCAATATTCCAATTTACTTTATTAATTGGCAAATCATTTTTTGTTGGCATTAGATAGTCTTTAATTGTTGGTAAAGTCATTAAAAATTCTCCTCATAATGTAAATAATTAATTTTGGTCTTCCTATATTTATCTGATATCATTTTACGTAATTCTTTTTTACTAAATTTCCTTACCCCAGTCTCAGGAAATTCAGTTATGAATTCTACTTGATCCGGAAATTTATATTCATCTACACTTCTTAAAGTTAAAAACTCTTTTAAATCTTTTAAAGTAGAACGATTTGCTCTTGCTATTCTATATGCACAAATTTGCTCACCTAAATACAAATATAGGATAGATACTTATGGATACATCTGTGATATCCTGGTATGTCAACACGAAACTAGACAATTTTTTTAAGGTATTCCTGCCTGTACTGAACAAGACTCAAATAGCCCAGTGTTCCATGGATTCTGACATTGTTAAACCAGTTTACGTAGTCGTTCAATTCTAAGGTCAATTCTTCTAAACTTGCGAAATGACGACCGCGAACGAACTCGGTTTTAAAGAT
>NZ_NWUW01000064.1 GCF_002746455.1 Bacillus fungorum
AACAGATTGGAATGGGGTCTTATTTGTGTTGCCCATAATTTACGGAAATGGACAACAACAGCTCAATCAAAAGCGAAAAACCCCGATCATAAATAGAAAACCTATTGGTTTTCTACTTATGATCGGGATTTTTATCCATATAAAGGTAAAATATAAGAAGTTGTCTCCAAAAGTTCGTTTTTAACGACCTTTTGGGACAACCTCATCATTCATTTCAATTATTTAGTTTGATACTTTTGACTCTTCAATTTTCTCACGAAGAACCATTTGTAAGATACCACCGTGACGGTAGTAGTCAATTTCAACTTCACTATCGAAACGAGCTACTACTTCAAATTGTTTTTCATTGCCATCTGCATCAGTTGCAACTACTTTTACAAGATCGCGCGGTCTAACTGTTTTGTCAATTTGAATTTCAAATGACTCGTTACCAACAAGACCTAACGTTTCAGCGCTTTCGCCATCTTTAAATTGAAGTGGTAATACGCCCATTAATACTAAGTTACTGCGGTGGATACGTTCGAAGCTTTCTGCGATTACTGCTTTAATACCTAATAAGTTTGTACCTTTCGCAGCCCAGTCACGAGAACTTCCCATACCGTAATCTTTACCAGCAACAACTAGAAGGCCTGTGCCATCTTCTTTATATTTCATAGCAGCATCATAGATTGATGTTACTTCACCAGTTGGCCAATATGTTGTATATCCGCCTTCTGTTCCTGGTGCGATTTGGTTTTTAATACGGATGTTTGCAAATGTACCACGCATCATAACTTCATGGTTACCACGACGAGAACCGTAAGAGTTGAAGTCAACTGGTTGTACGCCGTTTTCTAATAAGTAACGTCCTGCTGGTGTATGCTTACCGATTGAACCTGCTGGTGAAATATGGTCTGTCGTTACAGAGTCACCAAATTTACCAACTACGCGTAAGCCTGATAATGTTTCAACTTCACCTGGCTCTTTAGATAAACCTTCAAAGAATGGTGGGTTTTGAATGTATGTTGAATCATTATCCCAAGTATATAAAGCTTCATTTGAAGTTTGGATTTCATTCCAACGCTCATTGCTATTAAATACTTGTGCATATTCTTTCTTAAACAGTTCAGATGTAACAACGCTTTGAACTACATCTTCAATTTCTTTAGCTGACGGCCAAATATCGTTGAAGTAAACAGCATTGCCATTTGCATCTTTACCGATTTCATCATTTTTCAGGTCAATATCAACAGTACCTGCAAGTGCATATGCCACAACAAGTGGTGGTGATGCTAAGTAGTTCGCTTTTACAAGCGGGTGAATACGACCTTCAAAGTTACGGTTACCGGATAAAACAGATGTTACTAATAAGTCATTTGCTGCGATTGCTTCTTCTAATTCTGGCGCTAATGGACCAGAGTTACCGATACAAGTCGTACAGCCGTAACCAACTGTTTGGAAACCTAATTGATCTAAATATGTTGTTAAACCTGATTTATCTAAGTATTCAGTAACAACTTTAGATCCTGGTGCTAATGATGTTTTTACGTACTCAGGTACTACAAGTCCTTTTTCAATTGCTTTCTTCGCAACTAAACCTGCCCCAATTAATACGTATGGGTTTGATGTATTTGTACAGCTTGTAATTGCAGCGATTGCAATTGCGCCTGTTTTCATCGTTACTTCTTTATCTTCTAATGTAACCTTCACTTCTTTATCGAACTCTTGCTCATTAAATCCAAGTCCTTGTGTTCCAACTGGTGCTACAACAGCTTTGTGGAACGCATCTTTCATATCTGAAAGTGGAATTAAATCTTGTGGGCGTTTTGGTCCAGAAAGGTTAGATTCGATTGTATTTAAATCAACTTCAACAAGATCAGTGTAAATTGGATCTTTGCTGTCTGCTGTATAGAATAAGCCATTCGCTTTACAGTATTCTTCAACAACGCGAATTTGTTCTTCATCTCTACCTGTTAAACGTAAGTATTCTAATGAAATATCGTCAATTGGGAAGAATCCACAAGTTGCGCCGTATTCTGGTGCCATATTTGAAATTGTTGCACGGTCAGCTAAAGGCATGCTCTTTAGTCCATTACCGAAGAACTCAACGAATTTACCAACTACACCTTTTTGACGTAATACTTGTGTTACTTTTAATGCAACGTCAGTTGCTGTAGTACCACTTGGAAGTGTACCAGTTAATTTCACACCGATTACTTCAGGTACTGGGAAGTATGAAGGCTGTCCAAGCATTCCTGCTTCTGCTTCAATACCACCAACGCCCCATCCAAGAACGCCGATACCGTTAATCATTGTTGTATGTGAGTCTGTTCCAACTAATGAATCTGGGTATGCAACTAAGTCACCTTCAGCATTTTTCACCGCGTGAACAACTGGTGCTAAATATTCAAGGTTTACTTGGTGTACAATACCTGTAGCTGGCGGAACTGCACGGTAGTTATCAAATGATTTTTGTGCCCAGCTTAAAAATTTATAACGTTCTTCATTACGTTTAAACTCTAAGTCCATGTTGAATGCAAGCGCGTCTGCTGTACCCGCTCTATCAACCTGTACAGAGTGGTCAATTACAAGGTCTACAGTAATTTCAGGATTAATTTTATCAGGATCCCCGCCCATATCTGCCATTGCTTTACGAAGCGAAGCCAAATCTACAACAGCTGGTACGCCAGTGAAATCTTGTAAAATTACACGAGATGGTTTAAATGGAACATCGATATCTTGCACATCTTTCGTTCCCCATTTCGCTAAATTTGTAACATGCTCTTCTGTAATTACACGTCCGTCTACTTGACGAAGTACTGATTCAAGTAAAACTTTCACGGAATATGGTAATTGAGATACGTTGCCAACCCCTGCATTTTCAAGCGCTTTCAAATCATAATAATGATACGTTTTTCCATCTACTTCAAAAGTTGCACGTGATTGAAATGGATTATGTTTGACCATTATGTTTCCCCCCTGTTAAACGTGACTGAGTTGTCTGAATATAAAATGTAGACAAACTTTTCAATACCTTACGATAATATCTTATTACAACTTTCTAAATAAGTAAATAATAAGAAACTTATAGATTATCATAAGTTTTCTTTATGTTTCTAAATTTGAATAGTGTTCATGCTCCTTATGAATACTATTACCATAAAGTAAAGTGCTCTATTAGCGCTTTACTTACAGTTCATGCATACTACGAACTGTACATCATTCAACTTACAAAAAAAGTTATAGAGGTGAAATAAAATGGGTAAAAGAAAAGCAAATCATACTATTTCAGGAATGAATGCGGCATCTGCACAAGGACAAGGTGCTGGTTATAACGAAGAATTTGCAAATGAGAATTTAACTCCTGCAGAGCGACAAAATAATAAGAAACGTAAAAAGAACCAGTAACGAAAAATCCCAAAAGGTCTATTTTCCTTTTGGGATTTTTTCTAATGTTTATAACGTAGTAATTCCGAAACCTTTACAAATCGATAGCCTTGTTTGTGTAGCTCGGGCAAAATTTCCGCTAGCGCAGCTACTGTTTGACTACGATCATTTCCGCCATCATGTAATAATACAATATCTCCACTTTTAGCATTTTTCACTACATGATTTACAATAGATTCAACTCCTGGATTTGCCCAATCACGTGGGTCTTGATGCCACGACCATAGAACAGTTTGATAACCCGCTTCTTTCGCTGTTTTAAATACAGCATCGTTAATATATCCACCAGGTGGACGGAATAGCAAAGGTTCCTTTACCCATTTTTTAAAATATTTCTTTCCATCTAAAATATCTTTTTTTAATTTTTCATCTGATGAATTATTTGCATATAAATGATTCATCGTATGATTTCCAATTTCATGTCCCTCTTTTAACACTTGTTTTACTAAATATGGATTGCGCTGAACTCGAAATCCAATCATAAAAAAGGTTGCTTCAGCTTTATATTGACGTAATAAATCCAATATTTGTGATGTATAAATTGGATCTGGTCCATCATCAAATGTAATGGCAATAATCTTTTCATTATTAGGTACTTCCCACGTTACATAGCCAGTTGGTTCTAGCTCTTTTCTAAGCAATATTTTCGCTTCCACTTTTTCCACTTGAAATATATGTATTACGCATAGTAAAGAAAAAACTAATGAAAAAATTTTCTTTTTTAGCATAATGTTCGGTAAAGTAAGAGGTTGCCTAATACAGAACAACCTCATTTACTTTTCTAATTGATCTACATTTCGCATAATATTTTGGAGATTAGTTTCATATTGCTCAAGTTGTGGACGTTGTGTTTCTGAAGCTACTTCTAATGCATTTTGAATTTGTTCATACGCTTCCTGAACCTCTTGGCGTAACTCTTTTAAATCATGACCGTAGTTTGGATCATTTTTTACAATGTTGTTAAATGCGTTTTCTGCTTGTGTAACTCCTTGCTGTGCTGCTTGAAAAGCTTGTTGCTTATCTTTATGATATGGCATTATACAATCCCCTTTCCATAATAGTTAGTCCCATTTATCTTTACCCTTTTTTCTAAAAACATTCTCGTATAAAATCACCAACTTCTCTCATTCTAAAGAGAAAGAGGAGGTGTCACAGACAATGAGCAAAAACAATCGTGAATCTAAAGAAAATAAAGGACAACCTGAACCATTAAGTGGATCTCATAAAGTGAAAAACCGTAACCATTCACGCCAGAAAAAACATGCGCATCATGATATGTAAAACAAAGCATTCACATTAGTTATCTTTGCCACATACAATGTTTATATTTTTCCATTTATTCTTCACCCCTACTTCATTCATGCATAACATAGTATGAATTGAGATTTTACGGAGGGTGTCTTACATGGGCAAGAAAAAGAAGGATTGTCTTTTTCATGTTGATGGTTTCGAAGAGTGGATGGATCAGTTTTGTTCTGATTCTTGTAGTAACTTTAGTTTCCCAAATCAAATTCATATTGACCTTTGCGAAACTGAACAAGAGTATATTTTGGAAACAGATGTACCAAATGTATCCGAACAAAATGTAGTCATTAAAAAGATGGAGACAGGCCTAAATATTTGCATACTTCATAATAATAGTTCTTTGCATCGGATCATTCCTTTACCCGCTACTATTATTTATAAGAAGATGCTAGCCTGCTTAGAGAATGGATATTTAGCCATTCATATTTCCAAAAATGAAGTAGCTGATAAACATGAAAAGCAAGTTCTTTTTTCAACATAGGAGTTAATATAATACAAACATAAGCCCCAGTTTGTTACTGGGGCTTATGTTATTTCGCGTGTATTTCTATATTAGAATTTTCATCATATCTTTTTTTCAATAAACCTTTCGTAACTAACAGAACCGGAAACGCTACAATTGAAAATATAGCTAGTGCGGAAAAGACTACAAACCCATTTTGGTACCCGTAGTAATCAAGAAGTACTCCCCCAAACCACGGACCGACTACTCCTCCAATTCCTGAAAAGCCCATCGCTCCGAAGTATGTTCCTTTTAGATGCGCAACAGCAATATCATCAATAAATACATCCGTCATTGAAAACATTAAGACTTCTCCAATTGTAAAAATAGCTGTACAGGCGGCAGCACCTAGCATAGATTCTACTATTCCAAAGCCAAATAATCCCCCGCCCACAAATAAAGTCCCAACCATAATTGATGCTAATGGTGTATACTTTTTACACATTTGAATAACAGGGTACTGAATTATGACTACAACAATTGCATTTAAAGCTAACATATATGAAAATAATTTCACTCCATCCTGGAATATATGTGCATTTGCAAAATATTGAGATACTGTCGTCGTTAAGTGTGAAAAACCACAATTACTCAAAATAATACCAACTAACGCAACTAAAAATACAACATCCTTTCGTAAAATGCGGATTGCATTTAACATTGTGACAGGCTTTTTTGTATTTACTTTCTTTTTTTCAATTGGATACTTCTTAAATTGGAATGCTAATATAGCTGTATATAGAATATATACTCCAGCTGCTACTAAAAAAGGAATTGTAGATTTTGCGCTTCCAATCTGTAATCCGACAAGTGGGCCAATCGCTACTCCAACATTGATTGCACCGTAACGCAAATTATATACGAGTAAACGATACTCTGGTTTCGTTAAATCTGATAATAATGCTCTTGACGTCGGTTCAAAAAAGGACCTACATAATCCATTCAAAGCATTTAATAAAAAGAAACTTAAAACATGATCTGCAAACGAAAAGCCTATAAATACAAACACCCAAACAATCATGGACCATATTATAATCATATTTCGGCCGAATCGATCCGATAAATTCCCTCCGATAAAACTAGCAAAGACTCCAACAAGTGCACTCGTTCCGATAATAGCACCCGTCATTCCAGCTGATACGCCTTTAACAGTCGTTAAATAAATTGCTAAAAAAGGAATGCTCATTGACGTAGCGAATCTCGCAAATAAAGTCCCTATTATAATTGTCATTCCTAACGGATGAATATTTTGTAACTTCCCGATACGATAAACGTAACTAAATCTATACAATTCAATCAAATTTACACAAGTTAGTGCTTCATCGTGTTCTCGCAGCCCCAAAGGGACGAGGGGTATAACACTCCACACGAGGCAGTATCGTTACCTCCTATTATCAAGCATTTATTTTACCCATCTTGATAAATTTATCGACGCATTTACATCCCTATCGTGATGGCTATTGCATCCAACACAACACCACTCACGTATTTTTTAACTCCACTGCCCTTCTGGTTGAACTGAATGGTCGTATTTTACTCCGCAACATGAGCAAATTTTGCTTGAGGCGAACCACTTATCAGCTTTTACATACTCAATGCCATACTTCTCGCACTTGTATGATAAACATTGAAAGAAGAAGTGTAATTTTTGAAAGGAAAATGCTTTCGATAGTTTTTTGTTTTTTAACAGGTTTGAGATAGGTAAGTCTTCCACAACAATTCTCATTGGTTTGGTTTTCACCAATTTAGCTGTTGCTTGATGGATATGGTTATTTCGGATATTCTTAATTTTCCTAGATAACCGCAGGTACTCGATTTTTGCCTTTTCATATCCGGCAGATTGAAATTTCGCACCTTTTTGAATCTCCTAGACATATCTCTTTGCGCTGACTTTTTCCTTTTCAAAAGTTTTTTAACCTTAGCATCTTTGTTTATATTTCGTTCTTTCATACCATTAGAAGCTACAAAAAGCTCTTTTAAACCAACATCCACACCAATCGACTCATTGGTTAGTTCTTGGGATTCAAAATCTTCTTGGAACCCTACACTAATCCACCAGTGACGACCATCAAAGGTAACTCTTGGATTTGATGTTTTTTTGTTTCTTGGTAGTTGTTGACTTGTTTTCACTTCCCCAATGGACTGAATATGAACTACTTTCTTTCCTATAACCAGTCTTTCATAATTGGCATAAAATCCTTGGATTAAATCTTTTTTGGATTTATAAGAAGTGTGATAACCATTTTTGTACTTTTTGAACGAAATTTTTCTCGCCTTATCAAAATCTTTTGAAGCCTGTTTGGGAACTTGTGCATTGATGTCTTTTAACCACTCATATCTCTTTCGCTTCTTGATCTTTGTAAATCGTTTCTGTAAAGCTAACTGTGAAACAGATTTTCCAAATAGCTTATAGTATCTATCACTCATTCTTTTACAATAGTTATAAGCGAATCTTGCAGCACCAGCATGGTTTCTAAGCACTTTTTCTTGTTCAGGCGTTGGAATCAGTCTGACTTTCTTCGCCAATATCATCAGAATTTAACTCCTTTACTGTGCGATTATTCGATCACTCATCTTTTAGATAACGAAAGATTGATTCTTCTAAATAGTAGCGCGTTCCACCAGCATTCTCCTAAGACTACTAGGATACAAACCTGTTAATTCCGATACTTGACTAACTCGTAAAAATTTCATTAATACTCTCACTTCATTGAATTCACCATAACACATACGTTCGATAGATTCATTAAAGTTTGATAGATTTAATGAAATTTATCTCGTTCAACTAAGGGCGCAATTCCTTAGCCAGTTCTCTTATGAACTTCTCATATTTTCACATGAGCGCAGACTATATGTTTATCTCCTTAGAGATAGAGGATTTTTCCACCACCATAGGCTTG
>NZ_NWUW01000065.1 GCF_002746455.1 Bacillus fungorum
ACATGTACCAAAATGGAAAGGAAAAGCGGGAGAGAAACTGGTAAAACGTATACTAAGTAAATTAGATCCAAAAAGTTACTTTGTGTTACATAATGTGACGGTTTATACGGAGTTCGGTGATACAACGCAAATTGACCATATTGTTATCGCTGAAACAGGTGTATTTGTTATAGAGACGAAAAACTACGAGGGATGGATCTATGGAAATGAAAAATCTGCAAGGTGGACACAAGGTATTTTTAGAAAGAAATCCTCTTTTCAAAATCCATTTCGACAAAATTATAAACATATAAAAGCAATCGAATGGGTAATGGAACAACAGCTGCCGTGTATCTCTATTGCAGCATTTCATCCCAAATGTAGTCTGAAAAGGGTAAATGTTCATTCCAAAGATAAACACGTCCTATATTATAACGATTTAAAAAGTTGTATTGAATCTTATACTGAGGTGCAGCTAACAAATGATGAGGTCCAGCATATCTACCAAACAATATTGCGAGCGAACATTATCGATAAGGATATTAATAAGGAACATATGAAATATTTACACAATAAGTTCGCTAAACAATAAGAAAATGGAGAAAGAGATATGTTATATATAGTAGGGTTTGTCGTAATATCTGTAATAGCTATCCGTCTTAACATGAACTATTATAAACTAAAAGGACATCCAGAAGATATTATAATGAAGAAAAATGATTAGAGGTGTTCTTATATAATGTTTTATTGAAGAAACCATCTTGCATTAACATTTATGTCAAAAGTTTAGATAAATATCTACTGGAAAAACGTCTTTTTACATGCCTATGATCCTGTTCAATAAGATTGTTTAAATGTTTGATTGTACAATGGATGTAGTTGGATAAAACCCTTGTTTTCTTAATTTGTTAAATGCGCAAAGTAATGCCAGCGCTTTGTCTGTAGTGAGAACCGTAGGTTCTCCAAAATGTTTTACTAATCTTTTCATGAAAGCATAGGCAGCCTGACGATTCCGTTTTTTACAAAGTTGAATATCCAATGTTTGTTCATCTTTATTAATTGCACGATAAAAATAACACCATTCTCCCTTAACTTTAATATAAGTCTCATCCAAATTCCAAGATAAGAGAGCGGATTTATTTTTTACTTTCCAAATTTGATAGATGAGATTGCTATATTCATGAACCCATCGCATGATGGTTGTTGGGTAAACTGAAATACCACGTTCTTTCAGGATTTTGGATACATCGCGATAACTTAAAGAAAAACGACAGTAGTAGCCGACCGCTACTAAAATAATATCTTTTTTGAATTGTTTTCCTTTAAAATATCTCATGTCTAATTCACCTAGATCCTGTATTCTAGAGTGTAGCTTTATGTAGAAAAATTTGCAACAGAATCATACAAATACTTAATATCTCTGTCCAAAATAATAACTCAAATAGATTTGATAAGGATGAAAAGAAAACAATTAAGCATCTTTCAAAGAGAATGAGCGTAAGAAATTAGCCAACCTGCGGTTATTTTCCAAAATTTTGATAAAATTGTTGCGACAGGGAATGAAAAAGCGTATTGTAATTAGTAAAAGAAATTCATACCAAATCATATAATCTCCAAATATCTTTTAGATAAATGTGTATATTCTTGTTGTATTAATATCTGAGTAGCCCATAATTTGTTGTGATTTTTTTAAGTCCTTATGCTCAGCTAAATGTCTAGTACCAAAACTACACTTTAGATTATGTGCTGTTAGAGGCTTTCCATAAGCTATTAAATGTTTTTCAATTAAGTTTTGTATCGCTCAAACTTTTATTAGCTAGCCTTCTTGCTGTTGTTTTGTAAGAAATAATGCATTTTGTATATCGGGTGCTGTTATCCATGTTTCATGAATGAGAGGTATGATTATCGAATCACGTTCTATGTTTAGAAGATGTTGTGTTTTTAAATAATTCGTTAAATCTGTTTCTGAGTATCCCTAGTAAATAAATTCTCTAAATTTATTAAACTCTTCAGCTCTTAATATATAGGATTTAATCTTTTGACAGGTATCAAAAGTTCTAGACGTTGTTGCTTATAAGGAATATTAAGGCTCACCTTTACAATTTTTAGCGATCTCTGAAAGCTAAGGGTAGAGAGCAATGATGGCAGACATTTTTCTGGTTAACGTTTTTGGGGTTAATTGTTTGCCACTTAGTCTACGCTCCACTTTATACTCTTTGGAATTTAAGTAGTAATTTTTATTTGAGTGGGATTTATATTTTGAAATAGAGTAAGAATAACATCTTTTATGTGATTAATTAGGCTATTTTCATAAGTTAGTATCCATTCAAGAAAATGTTCAAAATCGATTGCGTACCCAATTAACGATGATGCAGATAAACTATGCATTTTTCTTTAAAATAATCCTGAATATAGGACGGAAACTTTTCCATATATTTAAAAAGAAGCTGCCGCTTTTTCACTAGTGTCTCCATATTTTGCTTCAGTTCCATCGCTTAATTCCTTTCTTCTTTAAATAATATATCTTATTACTAACTTACCAATACAGGAACAGACTTCTTGGTATTATTCATTAATAAAGTTAAAATTTAATAGTATTGACATTTTTTAGTATTTATATATAATATATTTTATATATAAATTAGAAAATTAGTTATAGATTGAAATTAAGAAGTATTGAGTGATTCATTTTAAAAAGATAAGTTAATAATTACTTAAAAGATGGGTAAACATATGCTTAAAATTCTTTCATCATTAATTCCGTTTAAAAATTCCATTAATAAACTTTTTAAAGTTTATTAATGGGTATTATCCTACTATAAACCTTACAGCTGGTTTCTCTTTTTATTTATCTTAAGTGGTTTAATCATAACTGCTGTACAAGTATTTATCCCTAAAAGTATTCAAATTTTTATTGATTATATTTTCCCAGCAGAGGGTTATAGAAAATTCTGGATATTAATTACGATTATAGGTATTGCTAATTTTATAATGATTGTAATAATGTTAACACAAAACCTTATTGGACGGTCATTACAAGAAAAAACGACTATGGATATTCAATATAATGTCTATAAGCAACTTAGAGTGTTAGGTGTTTCATACTTTGAGAGGATGCCAATCGGAAAAAGTTTCTTTTTTTAATACAGAAGTGGTTTCTTTACAAATTTTTACAAGGATATTTTTCCTAGACTTATCAAGCTCTCATTTTTTTATTTGCATCAATTATTTTTATGCTTTTTATAAGCTTAACGTTAATTATGATCCCTTCTCTAAAATTGAATATTTAATCCAGAATGTTATCAATCAAATAGGACATGAAAAAACAACTGAATTAATTGGTTCTTCAATAGAATTATTTTACTCATCCAATACATACAATTTAGTTTAATTAAAAATCTCACTACTTCAATAACAATGAATTAAAAGGGGTCATATTTATGGGGAAAATACCTTTAACTTCTGCCCAGCGTGGAATTTGGTATGCGCAAAAACTTCAGAAAAATAGCAATGTTTTTAATACGGCAGAATATGTAGAAATTAATGGGGAAGTTAATGTGAATCTTTTGAAAGATTCAATTAAGCAAACTATTCTTGAGTGTGAAGCACTAAATGCAAATCTTTTTGAAAGAGATGATGAATTATACCAAAATATTAATGAAAAGAAAGAAATAATAATAGATTATCACGATTTATCGAGTAATAATGATGCACACAATTTAGCAATTAATTGGATGAAAGAAGACATGGAACTAGAAATGAATCTTTCAAATGATCAATTATATCGAGAGATGATTTTCCGTATTGATAATAATAAATATTATTGGTATCAGAAAGTTCATCATGCAATTATAGATGGTTATGGTGTTTCTCTAATTTTAAAAAAGGTTTCTGATATTTATACTTCAAAATTGACTAACGTTTGTATAGATAATATTAGTTTTGGGTCAATAAGTTCTATTATTGAAGAAGAAAATAACTATTATAATTCAGATAAGTATTTACAGGACAGTAAATACTGGATAAATAAAATGAAGTATCATCCGGAGGTAGTTAGTTTTAATAATCATCAACAAATGAATCAAGATACTTGTATACCTAAAGGTCAATTCATTCGAGAAACTAGATATTTATCAGCTTGTACAATTAAAAAACTTGAAGATTTAGCTCACTCTCTAAAAATTAATTGGTCTGAAATTTTATTATCTGCGACTGCAATATATTTAAGTTTAACTACTGGACAAAATAAAATAATACTTGGACTACCAATGATGTGTAGGCTCGGTTCAGTATCACTTACAATTCCTTCAAATGTGATGAATGTTCTACCTCTAAATGTTCATGTTGAAAGTAACAATAGCATTAATAATTTAATTATGCAGGTTTCAAAGGAAATATTAGAAATTAAAAAACATGAAAAATATCGAAGTGAATTAATTAGACGAGAGCTCGGTTACGTTGGTACTAATGATAAATTATTTGGGCCTGTAGTAAACTTTAAAGCTTTTGATTACAGTTTAAATTTCGGGGGTGTAAAAGGTATAGTCCATAATCTTTCAGCAGGTCCAGTAGAAGACATTTCAATTAATATTTACATTGATGTAGAAACATCTACTATAAAAGTTGAAATGGATGCAAATCCAAGAGAATACTCTGAAATCGATATTTCTTTACATAGTGAAAGATTAATAAATTTAATTGATACTTTACTGGATACTGAGATTGATTCTGACGTTGGTTCTATAGATGTTTTGTTAGAAAAGGAACGTCTAGATATTTTAAATAAATTCAATAGATCAGAAAGTCATATATTAAAATTTCAAACGATACACGGTATGTTCGAGTATCAAGTTGAAAAAAAACCAAATAATATAGCTATTCAATCTGGAGATACGAAAATTACATATAAAGAATTGAATATTAAAGCAAATCAAATTGGAAAAGAACTTCAAAAAAGGGGTGTACATCCTGGTGATATTGTAGGATTAGGTTTTGAACGTTCAGTTGAAATGATAGCTTCCATACTTGGGGTATTAAAGGTTGGTGCAATTTATTTACCAATTGACCCCAAATATCCCGCTGACAGAATTTCACTTATATTAAATGATTCTGGTGCATCATTTTTGTTAACAGACCATTCAATTAAAGATAAAATTCCATTTCAAGGAGTTAAAATTTCCTTAAATAATATATATCTTGGTGAAGTAAATAATTTAAATAGTGAAGTAAAAACTACAGATATAGCTTATATTATATATACTTCAGGAACAACCGGAAAACCAAATGGTGTAATGATTGAACATAAATCGGTTATAAATTTTCTGCAAACCCTTGAGGAAAGAAGTCCACTTAAGGATACAGACTCACTTTTGTTAAAAACCACTATATCTTTTGACGCATCTGTTTGGGAATTATTTTGGTGGATGTGGAAAGGGGCACGCCTTAGCTTATTAGAAAATCATGCTGAAATGGACCCCTTACTTATTATAGAAGCTATTAATAAATATAAAATTACACACCTTGAGTTCTCACCGTCTATGCTTCAAGTTTTTTTAAATTATGTAAATGAATTTAAAATGCAAGACAAATTAGCGACCGTTAAGTATGTTTCTGTAGGCGGGGAAGTTTTGTCTGCTAATTTAGCAAGATGCTTTTACGATACACTTACATTAAAAAATAATACTAGGTTATATAATACCTATGGACCTACAGAGACCACCGTTGAAGTATCAAGTTACCTGACTCAAGGAAATGAAATGTCGTCAATTCCCATTGGGAGACCAAATCTCAATACAAAGCTTTATATTTTTAGTGATTCATTTAAATTGCAGCCTATTGGTGTTACAGGTAATTTGTATATTGCTGGAAAAGGACTTGCAAGGGGTTACTTAAATAGAGCTGATTTAACTAAAGAAAAATTCGTTGAGAATCCTATTGTTCCAGGTGAAAGGATCTACTATACGGGTGATTTAGCAAGGTGGCTAGTAGATGGTAATGTAGAATATATGGGTAGGGTAGATAACCAAGTAAAGATAAGAGGGTTTAGAATTGAGGTAGAAGAGATAGAAAACGCTCTTTATAAAACAGGGTTAATTCAACAAGCAGTAATAATCCCTATTAAAGTTGAAAAAGAAAGTCTAGAATTAATTACTTATTATGTAACTAATAACTCTGTAACAACTGAAAAAATAAAAGAAAAATTAAGTGAAGTGCTTCCGCATTACATGATACCTAGTTATTTTATGGAATTAAAAGATATACCTTTAACTATTAATGGGAAAATTGATTACAAATCTTTGCCTAAGTATATTCATAAAAGTAAAAAGGGTTCCGAAGAAAGGTCTTTAACTCAATTAGAAAATGAATTAGCAATCGTATGGAGTGACGTACTAGGGACTAACAAACCTTCACTGTTAGATAATTTTTTTGATTTTGGAGGACATTCACTTAAAGCAGCAAACTTAGTTACAAAGATTCACGAGACATTTCAAGTTAAATTATCAATAAAAGATGTCTTTGACAACCCTTTATTTAAACAGCTAGCAAAACAAATAGAAGGAAAAAGAAAAGAAGAACATTTAATTATACCTCAAATAAGTAACAAGAATAGTTATGTAAGCTCTCCTCTACAAAAGAGGATGTTTGAAATGAACAAAATCTCACCATCAAAAATTGCATACAATATGCCTTCTGTTACAGAGTTCAAAGGAACTTTAAATGTGAAGCGTTTAGAAAATGCAATTTCACATTTAATAGAAAGGCATGAGACTTTAAGAACATACTTTTTAGAAATAAACTCTGAATTAAGACAAAAGATAGCTTCATTTTACTCTTTTAAACTCAATGTCATTGAAATGAATCATCATAAAGAAATAGCTAATTATATTAATAACTTTGTTCAACCTTTTAATCTTAATAGGTTACCACTTTTTAAATGCGACTTATTAAAAGTGGGGGAAGACAGCTATTTGTTTTTACTAGATATGCACCATATTATATCAGATGGAATTTCATTAAATATTTTTATGAATGATTTGATAAAATATTACAATGGAGAGAGTCTGTCACCCTTGCGTGTTCAATATAAAGATTATGCAAACTGGCAACTGTCTCGTATTAAAAGTATAGAAAAGCAAGGGGATTATTGGAAAAATTTATTCAAGGACCAATTCTCAATGCTTAAGCTGCCTACTGATTACGAAACGAAACAAGAATTAGACTTTAAGGGTAATAATATTGAGTTCGTTATTAATAAATTACAAAAAGAGAAATTGTATTTAATTGCTAAAGAAAAAAATACTACTCTATATACAGTTATGCTAACTATTTATACTATTATGCTATCTACTTATAGTAAAAATAATGACATTATTATTGGAAGTATGAGCGGGGGACGCACGCATTTAGATTTAGAATCAACCATGGGTTTATTTGTAAATACGGTTGCTATTAGGAACCAGCCGCTCGATAATAAATTATTTTATGATTTCTTAGAAGAAGTAAAAGAAAACTCTTTAAAAGCTATTGAAAATCAGGAATATACCTCTGATGAAGTACTTAATAATTATCGAGAAAGTGTTAATCTTAATAACCAGGTTTTTGAAGCGATGTTTCTGTTTCAAAAAGTTATTAAATTTAATGAATTCAAAGGGGATTTAGAAATTAAGTCTTTTAAAATGATCGAACAACCTGTATCAGATTTTAAATTGATATTAGAAATTATAGATAATGATAGTGAACTTAAATGCATATTAACGTACTCAACTACTTTATATAAATATAGTACCATTAAAGGACTAGGAGATAATATGTTAAATATAATTGAGCATATTATCAATAACTCAGGAGATACAATTTTAAAAATAAAAGAAAAATCGGTTATTAATGTAGGTGAATGAGTAGAATCAGATTAATCATGGAGGGGAAAAACCTCAGCGGAAGAAGTTGAGAATCCTTACATAGCACAAAAGGATGGATAGGCTACACTGAACTAGACAAAAAAATTAAGGTCAAGTAGACTACAACTAATCTATTTGAGGAGAATCTACTATGACGAAAAATAAAAGAGAAAGAAGAACCTTTACAGCGGAATTTAAGCA
>NZ_NWUW01000066.1 GCF_002746455.1 Bacillus fungorum
ATATATAGATTATTATAATACGAAACGGATTAAGGCAAAATTAAAAATGAGCCCGGTACAATACCGGACTCACTTTTATCAAGCTGCCTAATGAAATAACCGTGTCTAACTTTTAGGGGTCACTTCAAATTCACTCTTTTTTTATTTGGATTTTTAAGGAAGTAAATTGATATAATGATGAGTAAATGAGGGGGAGAAATGATGGAGATACATATTAGAAGAGCGATAAAAGATGATATACCGGGTATAGCAAAGGTACACGTTGATAGCTGGAAAACAACATATAAAGAGATATTCCCTAACGAAGTTTTAGAAAATATAACATATGAGCAACGGGAAAAACAATGGGAAAACATTTTTCAAAAAGAATGTAATCATCAATTTAGATTTGTAGCAGAGACGTTAAATGGAGAAATAGTTGGATTCATCGATGGAGGAGCAGAAAGAACTGGTACATATAATTGTGAGGGAGAATTATATGCGATTTACCTTTTACAAGAGTATCAAGGAATGAAAATAGGACAAAAGTTATTTCAAGCTTTATTATCGGAATGTATAAACAATGATATGCAATCCCTTTTAGTTTGGGTTGTTACGAATAATCCTTCTAAAAATTTTTATGAAAAATTTAATCCTGAAAAAATTGATACGAAGTTTTTAGAGAGAGTACAGGTAGAAGAGACAGCGTATTGTTGGATAGATATTAATAATATTATTATGTAAACTGATTGTTTGAAAGAGGTATACCTCTTTTGTTTAACTATTATGGATGGATTACTAATGAAAATAGTAAGTATGTAGTTTGGAAGTGAGAATTTTTCTTGTGTATTTTTAATTAGATTAAAGAAAGGCTAAAAAAAGAAATATTTATTCAGATTTAAATAATGTATATGCAGCAGCGGGAAGTCGTATTGGTATGGTGCCACTATTTGAAGGTATCGTAAATTATGATGAGATTATTTAGGAAGTGAGAGATACTGACCATTTCGCTTCACTCGAATGGTTTGGACATAATGCGAAAGATATATTAAAAGAAGAAATAAAAGTACTAACAAATAGAAATTTAGAAGTAGTAACTTCTTAATATAAAATGATGTAAGAGTCTCTCATTGTAGAGACTCTTTTTTTAAAATATCAATAACCAAAAATTACCATGTATTTAAATTAAAATTTAACACAATTTATATATAAATAAGGAGGTGATTGGTAATGGCTAGAAATCGTAATTCTAATCAATTAGCATCACATGGAGCACAAGCGGCTTTAGATCAAATGAAATATGAAATTGCACAAGAGTTTGGTGTACAACTTGGCGCTGACACTTCTTCACGTGCAAACGGTTCTGTAGGCGGTGAAATTACAAAACGGCTTGTAGCGATGGCAGAACAACAACTTGGTGGCGGATATACTCGCTAATTGTAGAAAGTTATAGGAGAAAGGAAGGATTCTTCCTTTCTTTTTTTTTCAATTAATTGGTATGGATATATTGCGAACTGGATTCAAAGAATAGAAATAATACTATATTTTCCCCAATTTCTTTTGTTGTAAATGGGAAGTAGTAAAGATGTAATAGCCCTGGTGGAATGAAAAATTACGTTCCAGCAGGGCTATTATATGGTAAGAAATATATGATGAAAGGTTCCGAAGTCAACATGTTAAAAAAAGAAAACTGTTGTTTAATTGCCCTTGCATCAGTTCCACTTGTTATGACATTAGGGAATTCAATGCTCATTCCAATCCTACCGACTATTGAAAAGAAATTACATATTTCATCGTTTCAAGTATCCATGATTATTACAATTTACTCTATCGTAGCCATTTTACTTATACCGATTGCTGGTTATTTATCAGATAGATGGGGACGAAAGATGGTAATGGTTCCGAGTTTGCTGATTGCAGCTATAGGAGGAGCGATAACTGGTTGGGTATCTTGGAAAGTTGATAATCCCTACACTTGGATATTGATTGGTAGAGCGATTCAAGGTATTGGTGCTGCTGGTGCAATGCCAGTTGTTATACCATGTGTTGGTGATTTATACAAAGATGAAAAACAAGTTAGTACAGGTTTAGGAATCATCGAGACGTCAAATACATTTGGAAAAGTATTGAGTCCAATATTAGGATCTGCTCTTGCTACCATTGTATGGTTCTTACCATTTTGGGCGATTCCAGTTTTATGCGTAGTATCAATCGTTTTATTACTTGTTCTAGTAAAGGCAAAGAAACAAGAAGGAGAAGTACCACCACTTAAAGAGTTTATAAAATCTATTCTCGCTACGTTTCGAGAAAAGGGAAGATGGTTGATTGCCATCTTTGTATTAGGTGCAATTATTATGCTTATTTTATTCGGAATACTCTTTTATTTGTCGACTATACTGGAATCAAAGTATGACATTCATGGTATATGGAAAGGCTGCGTGCTTGCTATCCCGTTGCTTGTACTATCACTTAGTTCATATATGGCTGGTAAAAAAATTGGAGATAATCAAAATGTTATGAAGAAGTGTATTTACATTGGGTTTTTAATGGCAGCTGCATCAGTCATCATACCTTTATTTATAAAAGGGATTTATTTACTACTTCTTTGTCTCGTTATTATGGGAATAGGAATTGGTATGGCACTCCCATGTTTAGACGCCCTAATTACACAAGGAATTGAAAAAGAGCAAAGGGGGACGGTTACGTCATTTTATAGTTCAATGCGATTTATCGGTGTAGCAGCTGGACCACCTCTTTATTCTTTTTTCATGAAAGGTGCTGACCATGAAGTGTTTTATTTAACAAGTATATTCGCTGGTATCGGTGCTGTTATAGCAATTATTTGGATTAAACCAGCAAAAGATGCAAAGACGGTAAAACAGAAACCTACTTCATAATTTGTAAGAGAATTGCATGATGTTTGAAGTAATACGCAATTCTCTTTAGTTCATTAAGAAGTAATAACTTGTTTTAACATATAAACTGCGACACCCCATATGATGAGACCGGAAAATTTATTTAATAATACGATTGTCTTTCCAGTTGAATCTATTCTTTTTAGAAATTTCCCCGCTAAAGCTAAGCTTATAAACCAAATCCAAGAAACGATAATAGTTGCAAGTGTGAAAGCCCATTTTTCACTACCTATGTATTGAATAGAATTTGTTCCAATTACACCGATTGTATCTAAAAGTGCATGTGGATTTAATAAAGAAACCGATGCAGCGAAAAGAATTTGTTTTTTTAAGGGCATACTTTTCTCTTGTTTTACATCATTGGAAGGGTTACTTCTCCAAATAACAAAGCCCATGTATAGGAGAAAGAAAAATCCAATTATATATAACGAGTTAGTTAGCCAAGAAAAAGTAAGGAGTACAAGGGAGACACCTTGCACCGAAATCAATATGAGTAACGTATCACATATAGAGGCAGTTAATACTACAGGGGCTATCCTCCAAATGTTTGGTTGGCTTGCACCTTGGTTAAAGACAAAAACATTTTGGACACCTAATGGAATGATAAGACCAAATGCAAGAACGATACCATGAATAATTGCTTCACTCATCATATTACCTCCTATTTTAATTCATTATGATAGTGTATATTGTATAGAAGAAATGAAAATTTGTATCCATCCATATGGTTGGGGAGGGTACCAACCAAAAAGAATATAAGGTGATATGATGGAAAGATTCGTTTGGAAGCCGAATATGTCTCTAGCGACTCCTTTGTATAAACAAATAGAAACGTATATAAAAGAAAGAATCATTAATGGAGAATGGACTGTTGGAACGACATTACCTTCACAAAGAGAGTTGGCACATACATTTGGTGTGAATCGAAGTACAATTGTAATGGCTTTCGATGAACTAGTGGCAAAGGGGTACATTGAAGGGAATGGTAGGAAAGGAACAATTGTTGTAAATAATAATGAGAATACTTCAACGTACGCACCCCCGCCTAATTGGCAGTCTTATGTAGAAACAGGACTTCATTATCCGAATCTGCCTGCTATTCAAGAGATTAACCAAGCTGAATTTGATCCGCATGTAATTCGTTTAGGAACAGGTGAGCTCGCGCCAAGTCTTTTGCCTGAAAAAAAGATGAAAGATATTATGAATAAGCTTTTAGCATCAAAGGTGACGCTTGGTTATGAAGAGCCGAAAGGAAATCTCTCTTTAAGGGAGAAGATTGCGGACTATTTAAAAGGACATGGTATTTATGTAACTCCTGATTCTATATTAATTGTTTCAGGAGCAATTCAAGCATTGCAACTTATTTCTATGGGGCTTCTTCCAAAAGGGGCATCCATCTTATTAGAAAAACCATCCTATTTATATTCGCTTAATGTTTTTCAATCAGCAGGAATGCGTTTCATTGGAATACCAATGGATGAGAACGGTTTACATGCATCATATATTACAAAATATAAGAAGCAATTTAATGCATCTATTTTATATACAATCCCGTCTTTTCATAATCCGACGAACTTTAGTATGAATGCGAAGAAACGAATAGAAGTGCTGGAAATATGTAACGAAATTGGATTGCCTATTATAGAGGACGCGGTATATCAAGACTTATGGTTTGATGAGCCTGTTTCAAAGCCTTTAAAAGCATATGATAAAAACGGAATTGTACTACATATCGGGAGTATGTCTAAAGTTATTAGCCCAGGATTAAGAATTGGATGGATTGTTGGATCTGAGCCAGTCATTCAAAGGTTGGCAGACATGAAAATGCAAACAGATTATGGTTCAAGTTCTATATCCCAGCAAATTGCAACGGAATGGTTTACAAATGGATTGTATGATGAACATTTACAGTTTGTAAGAATTCAATTGAAAAAACGCAGAGATTTTATGCTACAAATGTTAGAGAAATATTGCCATGATATAGCAACATGGTATGAACCGACAGGTGGTTTTTATATTTGGTTACATATAAATGTACCCGTTTCGAGCCGTAGCTTATTTGACAAAGCTTTGAAAGAAAAGATTTTATTAAACCCAGGTACTTTGTATGATAGAAGTGCAAACCAATTTTTGCGTCTATCATATTCATATGCAACGTTAGAAGAAATTGAAATTGGTATAACAAAACTAGCACAACTAATGAACAAATAAGAGGAGAAAGCAATGAAACAATTTGTAATTTGCCAAATTATTAATGGAGAAAAATATTTAGCTGCTTATGCGGAGACGAAGCAGGAAGCAATTGAAAAAGCAGAATTGTTAGGATTACGAACGGGAAATCGATATACAGTTATTACTGCGGAGGAAGCAGAAGGATTAACGTATCCTTAAGAAACATATAATAATAAAGTAGGAAGTAAATAAGTCTAGTAATATTATGAAATTACTAGGCTTATTTTTTTGAAAGCGTTACGTGTTCTAGCATGAAAAATAATAGTATTATGAGTCAAGTTGACGGAAATACCGATTTGTTTTTCGGTCCTGATTTCCGTTTCTATATTCATCAATATATTGTCTAAAATTCCACGATTGTAAAAACTTATTTGTGGCGTTATAACCAGAATTGTAAAGCCACTCTTTTTCTTCCTTTGTTAACTCAAAGTTTGTACTTGTAATGGATCCTGTTGGAAGTGTAATTGTTCTTGCTTTTGATTCCTTGTCTAGATGACGTAAATCATGGGCTTGCATCATTGTTTTAAATAGTCCTTTGAACATGGAGATAGGCTCGTTATAGTGGACAGGATCAGCTTGGATCTCATCTTTTACGAAATGAAATCCAAAAGTTGGCCAGCGAGGAGAGGAAGGCGAGTCGAAAATCCAAATTGGGTAATTGCTTAAAATCCCTCCATCAACCATATAACAAGGTTGCTTCCATTTTGGGGTTCTCCATTTTACTGGTTCAAAGAAGAAGGGGATTGTACTGCTCATTCTTACAGCTTTTGCAATAGAGAAGCGATAATTTAAAAATCCGTAGTTTGGTAAGTCATCAGGAAAGATAACCATTTTACCATTACTTATATCAGAAGCGATAATTTTAAGCTTATTTAAATCAGGTAAATCTGTAAATAAGTGAACTCCTTTTTTTCGAAGTAATTCTTCAATCCATTCTTCTATAAAAATATTAGAGTAAATACCAAGAGTAGTCCATGCACTTAATCCTTTGCCGATAAACGGGATTCTGTCAATAAAGGTTTTCTTCATAAATTTATTATAATCAATATCAGTTATAATCGTTTTTAACTCTGAACAAGAATATCCTGCTGCTAGGAGCGCAGCGATAATGGAACCAGCTGATGTTCCAGCTACACGCTCCCATTCATAGCCTTTTTCAGCTAATGCGCAAATTGCCCCTACATGCGCAATTCCGCGTACACCGCCTCCTTCAAAAACACCATCAATTTTCATTAAACATACTTCCTTTCGAATGAAAGATTTGGAAATGGCAAAAAAGCACGTATTGCACGTGCTTTTTTACAATAGTTTTTAAGTTTACTAGCAGCCTACAAAGCCGCCCCAACAGCTAGCTCCGATGATGATTAGAAGGATAAATAAAACGATTAATAAAGCGAAACCTCCATAACCACAACCGCCGCCACCGTATCCGTAACCGCCGCCACCATATCCGTAACCACAGCAACTATATCCGTAACCCATGTGGAATTCCTCCTTAAATTAAAAATAAAAATGAACGAGGGGAAAATGTACTGGAAGGAATAAAGAACTATCGTGTTTGTAGGAACAATGTATACTATGCTTTTTTAAACTTGTTCGCGTATGATGGAAGAGCCCGTTTTTTTGAAGGCTTGTTGTTTTTACAAAGAATGGAGTATAATTTTTGTACTATGATACAAATAAGTATGTAAATGTAAGGAGAATTTATGAAAAATAAAATTGAAGTATTAATTGATAAATATGAACTAACACATTTGAAACAGGAACTTATTAATACTGTATTTTCTTGTATAAAAGTTGTGCCAAAGCAGGAGGAAACAGTGGCGATAGGGAGTTCGAAAATGGGAGGAGTTCCTGATTTACCAGATTCATTTGAATACCCAATGCACAAAGGAAATCCGTTACAGTTTATCGCACAATTTAATTTAAATGATTTACAAAATGTTGGTATGGATTACAATCTTCCTAAGACAGGAATGTTATATTTCTTTAGCATTGAAAATTACTTTGAAGAAGATGTGAAGCCAACTGAAGCGGGGCGTGTGTTTTATTATGATATTCCTGTAGAGCAATTACAAAGAGCAGATGAATTGCAAACGAATTATAACCAGTGTGCAACTACTTTTGAACTGACATATAAATTGCCAGAGCTTTTCATTGAAGATGAGGCTGATTCAGATCGTTTCTTGCAATTACTTGAAGAGCTAATCCCGGACAACTATGATAACCATCAAATGTTTGGTGAACCGTTCTCTGTACAAGAAGAAGTGTTATATGAGACAGGAGAATATATGGGAGTAGACCCGCAGAAAATGACGCTTCTATTCCAAATTGATTCAGACACCAAAAATTGTAATATGATGTGGGGAGATTTAGGGATGCTCTATTTCTGTATTGGAAATGAAGACTTAAAAAATCGACGTTTTGAAAATGTATGTTGTGTATTACAAACTTGTTAATGAAGAAGAGGTTGTCCCAAAAGGTCGTTAAAAACGAACTTTTGGAGACAACTTCTTATATTTTACCTTTATATGGATAAAAACCCCGATCATAAGTAGAAAACCAATAGGTTTTCTATTTATGATCGGGGTTTTTCGCTTTTGATTGAGCTGTTGTTGTCCATTTCCGTAAATTATGGGCAACACAAATAAGACCCCATTCCAATCTGTT
>NZ_NWUW01000067.1 GCF_002746455.1 Bacillus fungorum
AGACTAACTAGGGACTCAGAACTGATTGTTTGTCCCAAAAATACACAGAGTGATACAAGATCCTGTGCCTGAAATTTTCGCTTTCGTTGAATCATACCTGTTTGATACGCAAGTTCCTGTAGGTGATGAATAGAAAATTTGTTTTGGAATTCTTCTCCTAACATGCGTAGCTCCTCAACTGGTGTGTCATTGTTTATAGCCATAAATTAAAACACCCTTTCATGCAGTACTGCATGAAAGGGTGCCCTAATTTCGTTATTTTATTCATTTTCTTAAGTTGATGGCTATGACCTATTAAGGTGCTTTTTTAACTATCTTTCCATTGCCTTGACTTTATTTGAATACAATTCTCCTGCTAATATTATCTCTAACTCTTCTTGCAATGATATAATTCTTTCAAAATCTTTTTTATATAATGTAGCGCAATTATGTAGAAATATCTTAAACAAATCAATATCCTGCATACCTTTAAATCGTCTTACATTACCAGAAATATAATGGTCATATCTCCGAATCTCGCCCATAATTTTCGCGAAAACCTCATATTCTTCTGAACTAAAATATATTTTAATTAGTCCATAGGATTTATCCAAATCCGAAAAACTTTCTTCTAAAATTCCACTTTTCTCTTTTGTTAATTGTATAAATTGATTTACACTTTCAATAGTTACATAATCTTTTTCATAATCTTTTTTAGGTGGTAGGTGATTTGGATCTTTTTCTCTTAAATCTAAAGTCACTTGCATATTATAATGGCCTTTTTCAGAACAGAAATACTCTAAATTTTTTAAAGCAGTATTCAATTTCGTTATAAAATCATTAACCGCTTCAAACTTTATTTTTAAAAAGAAATCTGCACGCCATCTATCATCTTGCCTTTTGTTGTTAACCCATGTAATTCTCAATGTAATAGCTCCTGTTATGAGCGCTACAAAAATTGCAGATACTCCTGTAATGTAAGCATTATTCGCAGCTGTTTCTGCAGCGATTTTTGCAGC
Organism: Bacillus fungorum; assembly: GCF_002746455.1. Taxonomy (GTDB): domain Bacteria; phylum Bacillota; class Bacilli; order Bacillales; family Bacillaceae_G; genus Bacillus_A; species Bacillus_A fungorum. The sequence continues at coordinate 999 of NZ_NWUW01000067.1, forward strand.
TTCCAATGTGGCCTGTGGATTCATCTAATCCCCCTCTTTCTATTATCTCGATGCCGTTTATTATACTACATTCACGGATTTAGATATAGGAAAAGGGTATTATGTCACCAATCAACCCAGTAAATTTACCAGGCTCAATAAGAAACACAAAAGCCACGATACAAATGCATCGCGGCTGAATATATACATGTAATTGGTCTTTTCATCTTTTTCATTCTCCGCCCATTCCGACCGAGTAACGTTTTGATAAAGGGGCTATGGTCATAGATTATGAGCGCATAGATACGTTATCCCCACGTTATGCTCTTTTCAAAGAACAAGTAACTGTAGGAATATCGTATCGCCGATTTGAATGTAAAAAGGTACCTGATTTAGTGCCCAAAACAGTGCCCTAAATGGTACCCCAAAAGTTCTATTCTTATGTCATACTAAGTGCTTTTGCGAATCGTAAAACACCAGATTTCCTCTTTCTATAATATTTCCCTCTCTTCATTCCGAGCATCGTATAAATGTATTCATCATTTAACTCTTTACGATTCATATACTTCATTTTGAGTATCTGCTGCTCGTCCTCATCCAAAGCTTCTTCAAATGCTCGCTTTAATTGTCTATATCTAATTTCATCTTCCGTACATTTTCTAAGTTCCGGAAATAATAATTCGACTCCGAACGCCGCTTGCTCTTCTATATTTTTAAATTTCACTTTTAACACGCGGTATTCTTGTAACTCTTCTATCACGAAAGGCCGTATTTCCTTTTCATTTACATGCCTAGAAGGTTGATTCATACGATACGGTTCCCCTCCGTTCTATCTACTTACTTATCAAAAGATTATTCTATCGAATTATCAATTTCATATTTCTTTGTTTTACCAACCCGTATTGCATCTTGAATAGTAAATAAGCTAGAGCTTCCAATCATTTTTCTTTTCCCTTTATAATACAATCTGTATTTCGGATGCTTTGCATAGCCTAGACCTTTACCTCTTTTCTTGTATTCCAATCTTATTACTCCGTCATCAGGATACTTATATACGGACTGTGACTTTTCATGTTCAGCCCTCATTTCCCTTCCCCCTTTTCTACAAATGGATCATTTTGTTTAAATTTTGCTTAATTCTCTTCAGTAATTACCAAAAAATTTAAAAATCGTTATATAATGAATTTAATTTAAAATATTAGGAGTGGTTAAAATGCCGGATACGATTCGACTCGTTCTTTTCATTCTTATAGCAATTAGTGCTGTTTTCTCTTTAATAAAAGAATTTAAAAAAACTGAGAAAAAAGCACTTTGGATTTCAATAGAATTTTTAGTCCTTTTCTGGGCGATATGGGTAATAGCAAATATCATAATCTAATTTATAGATTATAAGTCCCTTTGAATAAAACTCAATATTCCGTAAATAATATAGGCACATGGTTATCTTTCTCCGATTTCCTTATATGAGCAGTTAGCTTTTGCTAGCTGCTTTTTAGTACAGGCACCTATTTATTGGAATGTGAATAAACTATTTTGAACCTCACTTGTTCATGACTCACAAACATAACATAATGAATGACGTCATTTTTTAAAACGAGCACTTGTGCTAGAGTGCTCGTTTTATTTAGTTGATTTTCCACAAAATGAAATTTTTATACTAACTTGCTTTCAACTGCCCTTGCAGCATATCAAGTAACACTTCAAATATTGCTTCTAAAACATCAACTACAATACTGTTACCAGCTAATGCATATAACGTTGCATTTCGTTTTCCTGGTTTAGTTGGAAACTCTTTTAGCATAAGCTCGTAATCTTCATCGCCGAATCCTAGTAATCTCCAACACTCACGTTCTGTTAAATATCGATATTGTGGTTCACTTAATCGAATAATCCCTGCGTTCGGGCAACGATCTTGCCTTTCAGTTATGGTATAGCAATATTCATCAATTACATCTAGTCTTCGCTTATAGCTGCCACTCGTATCAGGATTGAATTCTTTAATTCTATTTAGCATCGATGGAATATTGATTAGGTACTGTGACGGTATATCATCATCTGGTCCATACTCCAAAAATTCTTTTATATTCTTCATTGGCTTGTGCTGCAACTTACTAAAATCAAATGTTTCATTTCCTAGTAACGAGATGCAAAACACTCTTTCTCTTGCGTGTGGCACTCCGAATTTTCTAGCATCCAATACATCAAATGAATTTGTATATCCCAGCTTCTCCATTTCTTTCAAATAATAATTGAATACCGATATTACATTACGGTCTAACACGCCTTTCACGTTCTCCCAAATGATGACTTTAGGTCGCCATTCACCCATTTCTTTAATTATCCGTAGCGTTTCCAACATCAATTGAGAGCGTGAATCTTCAGCATTACCTTTGCGCGATTTATTCGCTCTACTGTTGTCTTGGCATGGTGACCCGTGAACTAAAATATCTGGTTGCAAGTTCCATCCCCGAACATCTTGCGGTTTATGTAGATGGTCATACAAAGCGTTGTATGCTTTTACTCTATTAGCTTGCCACTCTACATAATCGATTTCTTTATGATCTATCCCTAAATTAACAAGTGCCTTTCTAGGCGCTCCAATTCCTCCGAACAATTCAAGTATTTTAATCAAAGCCACCCCTCCTTTCTATTAAAATGAAGTTTTTGTTTAGTTGTATAAATATCTGCCTAGCCACATAAAATAACCAAAAATCAGGAGTTAAGTAATGAAAACATCACTCAAAATCCTTAAATGTTTTTTATTTATATTTTTAGTGTTATCCTTATTTTTTATAGGGTACTTATGGTATTTTTAAACCCAAATCAAATAGCGTTTTGGTTAAAATTCTTTTCACCTTTTTACTGGACAAGCATATGTTATTGTATGGAGACTCGCTGCTCATAGAAATCTACCTTTCTTGTTAAAGAGCATACTTATATGTGTGCTCTTTTTCGTTTGCTATGCAATAACGATTTTGTTAGAAACTTACATGTACATGTTTTTCGTTATATAATTAATTTATCAATATATTAGGAGTGTTTAGTATGTCAGGAACAATAATGATTTTGTTATATATTTGTTTCGGAATGAGTGCAGTTTTTAGTTTGATAAAGGAATTGAAAAAGCCACAGAAAAACCAGTTCTTGATTTTAGTTGATTCTCTAATTTTGCTAGGAGCCTTAATCCTAGTAGGTAGTATCTTCATCTAAATTACATAACTAGAACTCCATTAGGAGCAAAGCAGCCTAGCGACAGCTAGCTGCTCTTTTTAAATGGTTATTTCATTTCCTTTTTACATTCTTCAAGAAAATCGATAGCCTCTTGAACCTGTTCTTTTGTTGAAAGTAATTCCATCACATTACCTTCTGTGTTATATACACAAATCGTTTGTTCCTTAAACTCCATCCCTAACATCCCATCATCACCTAAAAGCTTTATGTTATCCTCCATTTCCCTCTACCTCACTTTAAATGGATTATTTTATTAAACCTTTATTCTTAAGTTACATAACATAATAAGAATGGTTAACCTAAAACGAGACTCAAAAGTTCTATATCTTTTTATATAGTAATAACTATTAAATATTATAAAATTCATTTATAATAATAAAATAAATCAAATAATGTATATTTACATATTGAAAAGAGGATAAATACTTTGAAAAAAATTAAGACAAAATTAGCTTTAGGAACCATTACATGTGGATTGCTTTTTTCATTAGCTACATTCAACACATCAAAAATTTCAGCCAACACCGCTTCAATAACAACTCCTAATACTTCGATTATCGACGACGTTAAAATTAGTTACACTGGAGCTTGGGAGACTTTTATTTGGGCACCTAATCAATCATTTGTTGATGTTTTTCACAATAAAACTAGACATATTTCAAATCAAAAAGATAGTGTCATGAATTATACTTTTACTGGAACTGGTATTGATTGGTATGGAAATAGGTCTGTTGATTATGGATATGCTGAAGTATTTATTGATGGAAACTATTCAGCAACAATTAACCTATATGAAAAGAGAGGGCCTGGTCCTTTAAATCCAAGACTTATCTATCCAATTAGGGGCCTTGAATTTGGTCAACATACTCTCGAAATAAAAACACTTGGTAAAAAAGATCCAAAATCAGGAAACACTTTTGTTGACATCGATTATCTTGAGATACACAATTAAATTTACTAAGCGTAAAAACTAAAACTCACACACAAGTTTTGAGCAGTTAGCTTTTGCTGGCTGCTCTTATTATGAAACTACAGTAAAGCATTCTTCTCGATACAATGATCGTTGCAATCCTATTTCTATAAGCAACCATCCTTTTTTATATAAACTTGCTTTATATTTTTGACCTAATGTCAATTCATCGTAATTGTTATGCCACTTTGTATATATAACTTCCATATCCATTCCCCTTTTCTACAAAATGAAATTTTTGTTGTAATTACTCACCCATAGCTTTATATTTTTCAAATGTCCCATTCTTCCTTAAAACATTCACCAGCTGCCTAATCGTTGTTTCTGTTCTGCCTAGCGATAAAGCAATCCCTTTTACCCTTCCGAATCCATAATACTTACATATGTAGGCTAATTCTTTCGTTGTGTGGCTTCTTATGATTCGGATGGTACTTCATTCTGCCCTGTGTATTATATTGAACTTCCATCCTGATCACTCTCCCTTCAAATGACGTTTTTAGTTGTATAAAAATCTGCCTAACTACCTAAAATAATCAAAAACTTAGGGGCGAATTAATGAAAACAACACTCAAAGTTCTTAAATATTTATTTTTGATAATTGGAACTGCTCTCTTAATTATTTTAGATATCTTCGGTATTTTCCCAGGGCTATTCAAATAGCGTTTTGGTTAAAATTCTTTTCACCTTTTTACTGGACAAGCATATGTTATTGTATGGAGACTCGCTGCTCATAGAAATCTACCTTTCTTGTTAAAGAGCATACTTATATGTGTGCTCTTTTTCGTTTGTTATAAAATAAAGATTTTGTTTAAATTTTACACGTAAACTCAAAACATACATATGATGTATTGCTGTACATTTTCACTTATCAATACAATAAGACTCTTGGTCAAAGAACGCTTTCTCGGGCGTTCTTTTTCCACTTAAATAAGGATTTTATTAATTAAAAATTATTTATTTAAGTAACACTCATCGATGTCTTCTCTTTATGTAAATCCCCACACCTTATGCGGGGATACAAATGGTACTTTCCATTCTCCTAATACACAAAATCATAAGAGGATTTGATGATAGTATAGTGAGTCAGCCAACTCCTTAATCCTCACTTCGTTCCGCTTACCGTTGACTAATCTCTAATTTAGATAATCAATCATTCATATATTTATACTACTGTAATTTTATTACACTAACATTAGTTCCTTCCGCAGTTATAGCATGACCTGAAGTATTCACCAATGTTAAAATATTCGGATCATTACCTGTATTAAACACTATTCCTGAACTTAACGAAAATCGAGAAGAAGTAGTTATAGCTAAATTTTGCAACCCATTATACTCACTCTGTGTTCCTAATATTAAATTTCCATTTAACTGTAATTCTAATATTACACTTCCCTGATTATTTTGACCCAAATTCGTTGAAGACTCATAAGAAGCATAATAAGTTTGATTAGGTGCTAATATAATATCTGTTGATCCTGGTACATGAGAGATCGCAGTTCCATTAATAACAGCATTATTGGCTAAAGGAATTGCTTGACCAGCCCCTACAAATATACTAGCAGGAGTAGTGAAACTAGCATTATTACCTGTAATAACAGGTCCTGTAGGCCCTGTCGGTCCTGTAGGACACGTTGGACAAATCCCAGTAGGTCCTGTAGCACCCGTTGGACCTGTTGGCCCTCCCGCAGGTCCTGTAGGCCCTGTCGGTCCAGGTGGACCAGTTAAAGAGGGAGCTTTCAACACCTCTTTTAACTTATTCTGCAAATACATTTGTTTCTGTGTTGCAGTTTGCAACACACAATTCACACTTTCATTCACTGCTAGTACATTGCTGATGGTTGCTGCTGGTGATAAACCAGGCAATGTTCCTAACACGTATTGAATTTTTTCTGCTTCTGCATTTAGAATATGCGCAAGTGCTAGTTCTTCTAATGCAATAGATGCAATAATCAAATCCAAAGATTCTGTTCTAGATAAAGTAATATCCGGTGTAATATTTGGTAAATTTGCTTGTGACATATTCATTTCTCCTTTCATAGCATAAAGTTAGTTTCTTTTAATAATATGGTAAGTTGAGGACAATGGTGACAAGCTGACACCAAGAAAATTCTATTCTTTATTTTTCTACAAAATTCAAATTTTATTGGGCTTTCTTCCCATCATTCTTTATCTCTTTCAGTTGCGCCGCTTCCTTCTTTGTTGATTCCTTAATAAAGTTAATTTGATACCAACGTCCCTCTGCTTTATTCATTTGTCCTATTTTGTATATCAAGAAAACTAAGCATAAAGCGGAAACTAAATAACCTATAAGGAATCCTAACCACAACAAAATGTAACTCCAACTTTCTGTATAACTTTCAAAATTGATACTACTTTGCAACTCCCTGCGCTCTCCCGAAAGCTGCAGCTCTTTCGTTGATTTGTTTTAATATACGGCTGATTTGAGTCTGAGTAACTCCGACTTTCTTCCCGATATTTTCTTGTGACATATGGTTTGAATACATATCCCAAACGATCATTTCTCTATCTGCCAACGTCTGAACAAAAGA
>NZ_NWUW01000068.1 GCF_002746455.1 Bacillus fungorum
CGGGAGAAAATCTCATCGATATGAGAAGAAAACAGTCTTTGATATATTAGGTGTCGTTTACAATTGTACCATGTCTGATAATCAAGCGGCTTAATTCAAAAAAAATGAAACCCGTTAGGGTTTATTTTGTGTGCAAATCTTTAGGTTCCCTACACATAAATTTTACAAAAAAGAAACAACCTCTACTTTAATTGACGTTGTATGAGCTTAGCTTGATAGCGATGGGATCAGATCCATTATTAGGAGAAAACGACCTTATTACGGATAGAAAGAAGCTTATGTGATTTCAGATAACTATCTGAACAGGGATTTCCAAGCTTCAAAACCGAATGAAAAATGGGTAACAGACATTACCTATTTTATTTTCAATGGACAGGGATTATATTTATCCGCTATTAAAGACTTGTACAACAATGAAATTAGTCGTAGAAATGACTTGAAACTTGTGTTAGATACACTTAAAAAGGAAAGAAAAAAACGAAACGTAAAAGGCCTTCTCTTACATGGTAATCAAGGGTTTCAATACACATCCCGTCAATACAATCAATTACTTAAAAAATATCAGATGAAGGCAAGTATGTCTCGAAAGGGAAACTGTTGGGGCAATGCTTGTATAGAAAACTTCTTCAGTCATTTCTAGTCAGAGTATTTCCATTTATACTCTTTCCGCAAGGCTGATGAGGTTAAAGTTACCGTGCGCAAATATATGCACTTTTATAACTACCAAAGATTTCAAAAGAAATTAAATAACCTGAGTCCATATAAATATAGAACTCAGGTTGCTTAGTTGTGCTTGTTAAATACTGTCAACTTGACAGGGGTCACTTCAAATCTATAGGAGCTCTTTTTTTATTGGGTATTTTTTGTCTTATTCCCCCTTTCGGGTGGATGAGCAAAAACACCCATGAGAGACTGCTTCTTTATAAAAGTGTTCACCTAAAAAGATAAGAAGATGTGCTTTATCAAGTAATGCTATTTTTTTATCTTCAACATTTAAATCAATTTCTTTAGAGTTTTTTAGGCATTTATACTTGTTGTTATATCCTTTTGAATAAGTCTTGTATATAGTGAATTATTTTTTAGCAGTTCCTGGTGATTCCCTTTTTCTACAAGCTTCCCATTCTCCAAGACATATATAATATCTGAGTTTTCAATCGTTGATAACCTATGCGCAACAATAATGGTAGTTTTACCTTTACGTATATTATCAATATTTTTCACGATTTTCTCCTCAGTACTTATGTCTAATGCTGAAGTTGCTTCATCTAAAATTAATATATCAGGGTTTTTTATTAATGCTCTAGCTAGTGCTAAACGTTGCCTTTGTCCTCCTGAAAGAGTTAGACCTCTTTCTCCTATAACAGTTTCATACCCATCTGGCAAGCTCCTTATATAATCATCCAAACAGACAACCTTGATAATTTCATCAAGTCGCTCCGGCGAAACAATATTCCCTAGGAGTATATTGTTTCGTATAGTATCTGAGAATAAATATGGTTCTTGAAAAACAACACCTATATTTTGAAACCATGCATTATTTTCCATTTTCATTATTGATAAATTATTAGCTTTTATGTCTCCTGAATTTAAGAAATCAAATTTTAACAATAAATTAATTATAGTTGATTTACCTGATCCACTTGATCCAACAAGTGCAACTTTTTTGCTATGAGGGATTTCCATAGATAAATTTTTTATTGAATAATTTTGATTATTTATATATTTATAAGAAATATCGTCTAGACTTATAGTGATTCTGTCTTCGGGAAATAACATATTATTTTCAATTTTCTCTCGACAATTATTTCTGTTATATTCTTCCCTAAGATTATCAATAGACGCTATACGCCTCATTGTCGTATAGATTAAATCATATATCCCTTTTATTGCATCTGCTAATTGTAAAGATAATTGAAAAATTATAACCAACATACCTATTGACATTGAACCTATATATACTTTATACGAACCTATTGCGAGAACGATTAGGCTTGTTCCCCATTTGAGGGATTCATTTGCAAATAAATGCATACTTCGAATATTTTCTTCTTTAAAAGCATGCGCATAATAACGCTCAAATAATCGATTTAAAATCTGTTGTTCCCACTTTGTCCTATTAAAAATAAGCACTTCTCTAGTAGAAGATATACATTCCTCTAATCGAACTAAAATTTTAGATTCTTTTTTATTAATTATTTTGGACATCTTTTTAAATTTATGTGCTAAATGTTTAGCAAATAATATATAAATAAGATTAAATAATATTATAAATATTAGTACATATATATTAGTGGAACCAATTATAAAAGTTAATAGTACTATGCTAAGTAATTGTTGTAGTAAACGTGGAATATCCCATGCTAATAAACGCCCTACATTTCCTATATCAACTGTAAAGTGATGTACATATTCCCCTGTACGCTTTTTTTGAAAAACCGCTGTTTTTATACTATAAAGATGTTGAAAATAATTACTTGATAAAGATAATAATAAGTTAGACATATTTTTGGCTAAGAAATACGAACTTATTGTAAAAAGTAGCGAATAGCTTATATATGAGACAGCAATTAAAGACAAAACATATATAAATTGATCATACTCCTTATTTATAAATACGTTATCTATTAGTCTTTGCTGTAAAACAGTAGAAGAAATATAAGCGCCAGATTCTAAGAATAACAATAGAATAGAAAACATATAAATCCATTTATTACCACGTACTTTTTTCAAAATCCAAACTAGACTATTCATTTATACCTCCAGACACTCATTTTCTCTATTTATTAATTTAGTGAAAAAACCCTGATTACTGATTAGCTCCTCGTAAGTACCGGATTCTACAACTTCTCCATTATCAATAACAACGATACGATTAAAATGTTTTATAGAAGATATTCTATGAGCAATAGCAATAACAGTTGTTTCTTTCGCTAGATTATTTAATTTAGAATATATTTCTTCTTCGTTTTTATTATCCAACGAAGAAGTTGCCTCGTCTAATAAAATCAAATCTGATTTTTTCACAAACATTCTTGCTAAAGCAATCCTTTGTTTCTGTCCTCCAGATAATTTAATTCCTCTTTCACCTAGTAGCGTTTTATATCCCATACTTAACTTGCTTATAAACTCATGAGCATTAGCTAATTTTGCAGCTTCTATTACTTGTTCATCAGAAGCTTCTGGATTTGCAAATTTAATATTGTCGAAAACAGATGATCCAAATAAATATGTTTCTTGAGGTACGTATCCTATAGAATTCCTTATACTTGATAGTGAAAATTGACTAATATGTTTACTATTTACGTAAATATTGCCACTATCTGAATCATATGCTCTTAAAAGTAATTTAAAAATAGTGGTTTTTCCTATACCACTCTTACCCACAATTACAACTCGCTCACCTTTCGTTATCTTTAAATTGAAGTTATTTAATATAGGTTGACTTGAATTGTAACCAAAATTTATATTTTTAAATTCTATTGTGGTAATATTTTCGGGTTCATTAGATGACATAACTAAATTTTTCATTTTAGGTTTCTCAGCCAAAAATTCATATAGATTTTTAGCTTGGTAAATTAATATCTTTTGTTCGGTCATAGATGTTATTACTGCTGTAATTCTATGCATTGCGTTAAAATAGTAGAGGAAGAATGCCACAAATACACCTAAAGAAATATTATCATTTCTAATTGAAAAATACCCAACTATAATTAAAGCAATTCCACCTAAATAATAGGAAATTCTTCGAATCGTACCCCTTAAAAAAGAAAAAAAGTACATGCTTATCAGATTTTTATTAAAATCATTATGCTTATTCAAAAAGTTATTCAAGTCCCATTCCTGCACATGATTAACTTTTAACTCTGTAATAGCTGATATACTCTCATAAGCCTTTTTATTTAATGCAATACGAGCATTAGACATGCTTTTTCCACTAATAGATGCTTTTTTTTCAAAATAAGGTCCAAATAAATAATATAATAATAGAAATGGAATTATGATTAATGTTAATTTAACACTCGTAATTAACATAAAGCCTATAGAGATAATGGCAAATAATAGCTCCTGAATAAACATGGGAAGTAACGAACTATATAATTTTTGCACATTTTTTACCTCTGTACTTAATATCGACAGAAGTCTTCCAGAGGAATTAGTTTCATAATAATATATATCTAAATTTCTTAAATGCTGTAAGATATGTAATTGTAAATCTCGAGAACAATACTCTTGTAGTTTACGTTGTTTAGTATTTTGAATCGGAATTATTACAAAGTTTATCGTTAAAATAATTAACATACATCCAAATAATATTACATAAAACTCCATTAAATTTTCATTTACCAATGAGCTATCTATTAAAAATTGGATAGCTTTAGGTATTAAAAGGCTACTAATTGATATTAACAAACTACAAAAGATCAGGATTATAAAATTAAATTTATATGGCTTTATATATGATATTAACCAACCATAAATCTTAAATATATCTGATTCAAAAGAGCTTTTATTTTTATTATTCTTCATATCATACTCCTCTTTATTGGTTATCATTAGATAATAAAATATTATCTAACAAAAAAACATTAACTTTTTTTATAAAATTATTGTTCATTTGCAATCCCATACTAATAAAAAAATTATTTAACCTACTTTATTTATCCACTCTTTTTTAACTTGATGGATGATTTTATAAGTAACTCTATCTTGAATACGCTTACGATTATAAACTTTCTTAATCCACTGAAAATTAATGCAAAAATTGCCTTTACAAAGGTAACATATTGCCTTCGATATACTTACCCTATCTTAAATTTAGCTATAAATGAATCTATACAGTCATTTACCCTCAGACATTTCTCCATTTTCGGACTTAATTTAGTTGTACTTATATGATATTACTAACCTTAATATTTAAACTGCCTCTCATAAGCTTACTCAGAATATTATATTTTTACAGCTAGCAATTCAAAAAAATATAACATTCCGATGCTATTAATAACCTATATAATAATAATTTCTATTAAGGTTTTAACCTACTTTAAGAAAAATTAATTCTCACCAATCATTCACAGTTGAACTTTCAGCTAAATCCATAAATGTTACTTCAACTCCTTTTCAGCGCAACAATTCTACAAAACTCATAATCTTGATAGAATCCAATCCTCTATCTAATAAACTTTCCTCATCTGATAAATTAAAGGGCAATTTCTCAAAAAGATCAGCAACTTGTTGACGTAAATTTTGTAATGTGAATTCTGAATTATCCTTCAATAGTAAGTCTTTTGTTATAGTTACTGCACATCGATCAGATGCATATTGCATAGCTTATTTATGATGTTCTTGTGAAAAATCAGCAACTTCATCTGCTATAAAAAACGGCTCTATACCATCCATAAATGCATCACAAGCTATTAAAAGGCAACTAATACGCGCATAAATACCGCAAATAATAAGTTGACCTCATCCCTGTTCATTTAAAATTTCTAATAGATTTGTCTTTTTAAATGCACTATATCTCCATTTTGTCAGGAATACCGTCACCTCAAGGGTCTTGTAATAACCCTCGTTATCCTAACGTTTGTCCACCAGGTTGTGCTGGATAAACAACTGGTATACCATCACGTTCCTTACATTTTTCTCTTATCCCCTTAATACTTGAAATGAGTTCTACTTTTGGCGATTCTTTATCACTATGTGCATCGAAAAAATATTCTTGTACGTCATGGATTAGAAGAACTACACGTTTCGGATCTTGTGTCCAATTCACTTTATTTTTTTGTAGTTCTGATTCAATTGGTATTTTAATGTACTAAAATAGATGGGATAGCCATCTAATCACTTCCTTCCAAATTTTAATAGTTTTTATCGTTTTACTGTAATAAGTTTTTCAGCAATGACTTTACGTAATTCTTTTTTGCTTACTTTTCCAACACCTGTTTGCGGGAATGATTCAATAAATTCAATTCGATCTGGAATCTTATAAGCTGCTATACCACGTTCTCTTAAAAACATTTTTAATTCATTTACATTTGGGGCTTGTCCGCGAGCTATAACAAAAGCGCAAGTACGTTCTCCTAAATACTCGTCAGGCATAGATACAATTGCTACATCATGTACCGCATCATGTGCTAATAGATGATTTTCAACTTCTTCCGCAGCAACTTTCTCACCACCACGGTTAATTTGATCTTTATCTCTTCCTTCTACAATGATGTAACCTTGTTCATTTACTTTCACAAGATCTCCTGTGCGATAAAATCCATCCTTTGTAAATGATCGTGCATTATGCTCTTCTGCTTTATAATAACCACGAATTGTATATGGACCTCGTGTTAATAAACTACCTACTTCACCAGGTTTTACATCGTTATCATTTTCGTCAACAACTCGTACTTCATCGAGTGCAGACATTGGTCTACCTTGTGTATGAATAATAATTTCTTCCGGATCATTTAACCTTGTGTAATTTACTAACCCTTCTGCCATACCGAACACTTGCTGTAATGTACATCCAAATGTAGGGCGTATCCGTTTTGCCACTTCAGCACTAAATTTCGCACCACCTACTTGAATCACTTCTAGGCTTGATAAATCGTTATTACGTGAAAATGCAGCGTCAAGCCATATCATTGCTAATGGCGGTACGAGAGCAGTAATGGTAACTTTTTCTTTTTCGATAAGTGCAAATGCCTCATCCGGACTACCTCCAGTTGCCAGCACAACCTTTCCACCCGCATAAAAGGTTCCAAATGTTCCAGGAGAACTCATTGGGTAATTATGTGCTACTGGAAGAACTGCCATATAGACGCTCTCCGTATTTAAATTACAAATTTCAGCGCTAACACGTAAACTATAAATATAGTCATCATGTGTTCTAGGAATTAATTTAGAAAGTCCTGTTGTCCCTCCTGATAATTGGAGAAACGCAACATCACTTGGCTGAACTTCTGGTAATGAAACGGGATCCATATACAGATCATTTATGTTCACAAACTCTTCTTCTTCTTCTTCTTCTTCTCCTACTACAATTACATGTTGTAAAGTTGGTACTTTCTCTTTCACTTCCCTTGCTAGTTTTCGATAATCAAAACCGAGAGCCTTATCTGAAATCACGTACGCACTCGCCTCACCAAACTCACAAAAATAACTAATTTCACTACTACGATGTGAAGGTAATGCAAAAACAGGAAGTGCTCCAATTCGAAATAGCGCAAAACACATTTCAAAAAACTCGATAACGTTAGGTAGTTGAATTACAACTCGATCTTCTGGCTTTATTCCTAAATTCAGTAAACCTGACGCTAAGCAATCTACTTTTTTATCAAGCTCACTATACGTTATATGCGTATTTCCACTTACAACTGCGATTTGATTTCCATATTTTTTAGCACGCTCTCTTAACACTCCGCCAAATGTTTCCCCAAGCCAGCACCCTTCCGCTCGATAACGATCGGCAAATTCTTTTGGCCAGTTTGTATAACCTGTTAACATTTTTTCTTCCCCCTATTTTTCATTCAATGAG
>NZ_NWUW01000069.1 GCF_002746455.1 Bacillus fungorum
GAGCAACAGGAGCAACAGGAGCAACAGGAGCAACAGGAGCAACAGGAGCAACAGGAGCAACAGGAGCAACAGGAGCAACAGGAGCAACAGGAGCAACAGGAGCAACAGGAGCAACAGGAGCAACAGGGGCAACAGGAGCAACAGGGGCAACAGGGGCAACAGGGGCAACAGGGGCAACAGGAGCAACAGGGGCAACAGGAGCAACAGGAGCAACAGGGGCAACAGGAGCAACAGGAGCAACAGGGGCAACAGGAGCAACAGGAGCAACAGGGGCAACAGGAGCAACGGGAGCAACAGGAGCAACAGGTACATCCGGGGCAACAGGAGCAACGGGAGCAACAGGTACATCCGGAGCAACGGGGGCGACAGGACCGACGGGACCAACAGGACCAACAGGAGCAACAGGAACATCCGGTCCACTTATTACTGCTAATAATGGTAGTTTTGTAAATGCTTCCACGATAAATGTGGCGCCACAAGCAAATGTTCCACTTACTACAAATGTTACTCTTAACGGAACAGCGATTACGCATGTGCCTGGATCAACAAACATCATCTTGGCTCCAAATCAAACTTACTATGCTGACTTTCAAACAGCAGCAGGAAGCTCAAATGGACAAATAGGGTTTTCACTTCAATTAAATGGAAATCTTATACCTGGTACTAGCACTAATTCAAATGCAGGAGCTTCTCTTCCTGCAACTGGTTCATTAAGTGCAGGAGCGGTGTTTAATACAGGAGCAGGGGTCAATATATTAACATTAAACAGTGATCAAAATGTTACCCAAACTATAAATGGAACTATTGTAAACGTAATAAAGCTCGCTTAAAAATGGTTTTAGTTAACGATAATTAAAACAAATTGAGTATTAAAAAGTAAATTAATTCCTAACAAACTTCTATTTTAGTACGTTTGCTTTAGAAGAATTAGGTTTAGCTCATATTATTAATGCGGAGGCAGAAAAAATTCAGTATGCACTTGGAACATTGTCTGGGTTATCGCCAGCTGCTACGCTAGATGAAATTTTAGCAGTCAATGAAAGTGTTAATAAAACGATACAAAGTACACTCAAAACACAGATGTTGTTACAAAGTAAGCTGGATAGTGTGATACAAACCCCTGTATGGGGGGATCAGGTTCTCTAGTAACAGCTAATAATGCTCGTATCACTGCGTTTGCAACTCAAACTGTTAATAATACAGCGGCTATTCCTTTAACTACGAATAATCTTATTAATGGAACAGCAATTACGCATGTACCAGGTTCAACAGATATTATGTTATCACCTAATCAGACGTATTTTGCCACTTATGAACTTCAAGCATTTATACCAAGTGGGTGGAGTGGCAAGTGTGCGAATGGAGTTAAATGGAGTACTAGTTGGCGGGACAAATAGTCGTGCATCGGGTCAGCCTCTTACTTTAGAAGGAGTTAACGTTAATATAATAAAAATGGCATAAAAAATAAAAAAAATGACCATCTTTATTTAGTATGTATCTAAAAAGAAAGGATGGTCATTTTTTTATTCTCCTAACGAACTTAGATCTTTACCAAGTCAATATATTATGCAACGTGTTCAGCTAAGTTATTGAGTGGCGTTATCATCCTGCTCGCCAAAAAGTCAAAGAACTTATAAGGGTTCTGATGCAAAAATAGAATAAAAGATTGAAAATTTATTAGGATAAAGTAATTAGGAAGACGAAAAATTAAAGTGAACATAAGAGTTGGCAAGACATTTACGGTTGCCTTGCCGACTCTAGGAGAACTGGAATTATTAAAATAGTTATATTCAGCTATGAAAAATATTCAAATTAGCCCATTTTTAATTCAAGGTTAATTAAGTGAATGAAAGACTATTAGCATTTCACACAATAGTTCAAGTTAGCTTCAAATGCTCTTGCACAGAACATAGCAATGAAAAAACAGTCAGTGAGGATTAATTTCTCTTTTTAGAAAGAGCACTTAATAAATGTATAGATAATTCTAAGGTATATGTATCTTTCAAATAAAGTCGTCCCGTTTTAAATAAAGTTATACCGTTTATAAAAAAGATGCACAGCTTTATCCCTTTGTATAAAGGGATATTTTTACTAATAAAAAACATTTTGTGAAAAATAATTTACTAATTGTAAGAAATAAATTGCAATCTTTTCAAGAGTTGTTGCTATCGTTACATAATAAAATTGTAGTTTGTCGAGCAGAAAAAGGTTGGACTCAAGAAGAACTGGCAAAAAGAGTGGGTGTTAGTCGTCAAACTATCGCTACTCTTGAAAAAATAAATATAATTCTTCTCTAATTCTTTCTTTTAAAATTGCAAATATATTTGAAAAATCAATAACTGACGTGTTCGATTATTAGGAGGAGTGAGACATATGTTGTGGTTAAAATCTTTATTCTTATTTTTAATATTCATCAGTCAGATGTATATAATAAAATTTCAATTAAGTGATGAAGCAAAAGACGAAAGAGGGAGAGAAATTCAATATAAAACAAATAATGTGTTGTACAACATCCTATATTTAGGTATCATTACCATTATTATTTTTCAAAGTATGTGGGTTTCTTCCATTTATAAAATCAATAAATGTTAAGACTTACAAATTAACTGGTTCGCTGAAAAACGAATATTGTACGAAGATGCAAGAATTGATTTTAGTTTGTACGTAAACCAGTATATGTCGTCAGGAATAAGGCGCTAAGATAGTATGGCGAGTAAGGTTATGGTAAGAGTACCTTAGTCCATGAGCTTATATGAATCATCGTGGAAGTGTTAGTGAGGGTACAACATGACATAATCTTGAACGTCAATAATATTTAGAATGAACTTTGTCTTTGGTAATAAAAATCTTTCTGGCATCAACCAGCTTGTCTTTTTAGAAAGCGGATTATCAAATTTGTATTAGTGTAAATGAAATAGTCACTTATGCTATCTCATGATTTCTTCTGTTAGATAATGATTTAGTAAGAGGGGATGTATTTATCTTTTTTGGGGCGCTTATGCAGTTGAGGTATTTTGGATTACCATGAAGCACTTTATATAGTATTCAATTTGTTGTCATTCATTTTTATTTTGCAGTTTAGTTAGAGTAGTAGGGAGGTTTAAGTTCTTTATTTTTTCATTATATTTATTAATCCATTCTTGGTCTGTTTTATCTAGAAATTTAGATAGTTCTTCCGATAACTTCTGCATATGATGCTTTGTCCACATTAGTTCACCATGTATATAGCGAGTTCCTTGTGTAATAGCAATTCCTCCTTCTATAAGAGGTAGAAGAGTTACCTGACCAAAATGTTGCATATTTTGTTTAGTATGAGAATATTGATAATTTTTAATACTTTTAGTAATTAAAGAGTGTAAAGATATTGAATCATTTTGTACACTAATTAGTTTAAGATGCAGTTTTAATATATCTATTGTATGGTGTATTGGATCTTTACTAATGAGCCCTTTATCAAATAGTAATTGTAAGGTAGACTTAACTTCATCTAAGGTTTTATTTGTCATTTCAGCTACTTCATTCAAATCCTGCTGCCCATAAGCAATTTTAGAATGGTTTAAATAAGAATTTAAAATAATGTATTCTTCAGCTGACATACCAAGTTTTACATAATAACGTGTTAAGAGCATGGATATTTCGTGTGACATAAAAAAACCCCTCTTTATCTAATTTAATTGATAAAATTCATTACCTTAATGTGTGTTTTTTAAATAAAGTTCATGAGCTTTATTTATTTTGAAAAAATTGAATTATTTTTATGTTTCTAAATGAATCATAAAAATATACCTAGATTTAAGGTATGATATTAGCCTCAATCATGATACTAAACTATGAAATTTTTATTTATTTTAATCAATATGAGGAAATTCTTAAGCTTTAGGGGAGTTCTTAACATCTCATTTGAATTTGAACAGAAGTATTAGTATAGTACTTTCAAAAATAAAGTTTATTAAATACAAAGCAAATTATTGAACAACCTCTGAGGAACAAGAGGTTGTTCAATAATTTTGAAAAGGGATAAAAAATTATTCATTTGGCGACGTTGACTCTAATTGCATTACAAGCTTTTGATTGTTTGCATCGATCATTTTGGCGACGGCTACAAGAATTGCTTCATGATACAACAGTTCAAGTTGTTTTTCTTTTGGTAAGGGTTCTAAAAGGTTTTTAAATGATTCTGAAAAATCTCCGTTTGATAATTTTGTCACAAGTTGAGCACGGGCTTTTGAGTACTCGGTTAAACCAATTATAGTTAAGTCACTATGATCGATTCCAATTGATTTCATATACATCTCCTCCTTATTTTCAACTTACTCCAGAAGAAGGGGAAAATACCTAAAAAAAGAAATTTATAAATGCCGAGAAATCTAATGAAGGAACAAAGAGATTTATTGTTTTTTTTGAAAAAATGACGAAACTATATAAAACCTAAAGGTTTTGTACTCAATTTAACAAACGAGTTGTTTGGATGCTACTGATCAGTAAATGCAGTTTTCAAAAGATATTATTGCTACTGCCATGTTTGTATTGTTTTAATTTGTTGTATTGGAGTCTGAAAAAAATACGGGCTCTGTAGACAGGCTCGAAAATCTTTAGCGACTCGTATGATGTATAGACTTTAAAAACAGAAAGGAAGATGAGCATGTCTCAAGCGAATATCCCTAATATAACTCCAACGATAGCAATTACTCCTGGTCAATCAATTTCTTTAATTTTGGCTTCAATTGCACTTGAAGAATTAGCATTAGCCCATATTATTAATAGTGAGGCAGAGAAAATTCAGTTTTTGTTAGGAACACTAGATACTGGTGTTACTCCTCCACCAACAACATTACCAGATTTGTTAACGCTAAATAATAGTGTTCGTCAAACACTACAAACGGTTGTTAAGCAAGAAATGCTTTTACAATTCAAATTGGAAAATGTATTAGATTTAGTTAGTGTGACACCACTCCCATAATGAAAGCTTATAATGAGAACCATCGTTTTAAATGAATAGCCTATTTAAGATTATTTGTTTACTAGGGTAAATAAAATGCACTCCCGTTTGTTAGGTCTAACAATCGGGAGTGCATTTCATTATAATTTGCTTCTTTTAGATAATAAAAAATGAAAACGGAAAATGATTAAAGTGTAATAAACAACGTAATAAAATGTATAAAATCCATAATATAATGGTAAGTGGAAAAGTAATTTTTGGTGCAGGGGAAGAATTATATAATGTGCATTTTTGCAATATATATAGAAATCTTTACTTAGGAATCATCCATGTCTACTTCTAAACGAAATGAATGTGGGATAGTTCAATGTATAAAGATGCTCATTACATTTTTTATAAAATCGTTATCTTTTAATACCTTTTATCATAAAGTCATTATGAATATTCACAGAAAAGAAGGAGGAGTTTTTATTGAAGCATCCTACAATTTCTTTGTGTATGATTGTAAAAAATGAAGAAAAAAATATTGCGAATTGTTTAGAAAGTATAAAAGGCATTATTGATGAAATTATTATTGTAGATACAGGATCTACAGATAAGACAGTAGAAATTTGTGAAACATTCAATGCGAAAATTTTTCATTTTGAGTGGAACAATAGCTTTTCGGATGCTAGAAATTTTAGCCTGAAACAGGCAACAGGAGATTGGATATTATGGTTAGATGCAGATGAAGAAGTGGATTTGGAGGATAAAAAACAAATTAAGGATTTTTTAGCTCAGTCAGAAGAAAAAATATGGTCTATCCATTTAATTAATTACATTGGAGAACAAAAAGATATACATCAGGCTTTTCATATTGCACATACTCGTCTATTTAAAAATAATGAAGGGTTTAAGTTTATATACAATATACATGAAACATTAAATGTAGAAGAAGTTCTGGGAGAAGTAAAAGAAATTAAAGTACTTCCAATAAAGGTTTATCATTATGGATATTTGGATTCAGAGGTAATCAGTAAAAAAAAATTGGAGCGTAACTTAACTTTATTAAAAGAAGAATTAAAAAAAGAGAACCATAGTCCATGGATTGAGTATCATATTGCCAGTGAGTACTATCGGGAAAAGCAGTATGTAGAGGCATTTGAGTATGTTAATAAATCTATAGCAAATTTCATAAAAGATAAGCGGCTTCCACCTTCGTTGTTGTATAAATTAAAATATTCTACACTTTTAAGTTTAGGAAGCATTGAAGGAGCATGGCCGGGTATAGAATCTGCGATTCGTTTGTATCCTGATTATGTAGATTTGCATTTTTTTAAAGGAGTTATATTATTATTAAAAGAACAATATAATGAAGCGCTAAAAGTTTTTGAAAGTTGTATAAAGATGGGAGATAAAAATTTAAAACATCTGACTTTACATGGGGTTGGTGGACACATAGCTTGGTTT
Source organism: Bacillus fungorum (assembly GCF_002746455.1). Taxonomy (GTDB): domain Bacteria; phylum Bacillota; class Bacilli; order Bacillales; family Bacillaceae_G; genus Bacillus_A; species Bacillus_A fungorum. Next base: position 6,389 of record NZ_NWUW01000069.1, read on the forward strand.
TATAAAGGATCTTGTTTTGAAAAAATGAATAAGATAGAAGAGGCTAAAATAGCCTATCAGAAATCTCTTTCATTAGTACCTAATTATACTCCGGCCGTCGAAGCTTTGGAAAAAATATAAATACCACATATGAATTAAAAGATTACAAAATAAATTTTACGCTTTTAATATTAAAATTGAACTAATTAAATCATGGGATATGGCTTGAAATGTGTTAGCTATATTCCATGATTTGTTTTTGTTTTGAGGTGAAGTTAAAATCAATTGTCCAATTCAGATACATATTAATGTACTCTACGTATAATCGTGAAGAAAATGGGTTTCATTTATTGATAAAATTAGGTAAGAGCTTATCTCATCAAAATAATGTTTTGCATATTTTATAATAGAGTTTTATTGTAATAGTATTTATTTAAATAAAATGTATTCATATAGAAAGGAGATAGGAGAATGTCACAGGCAAACATACCGAATATTACTCCGACTGTTAGTTTAACGAGAGAAGAATCCATTAATTTAATCCTTTCATCAATAGCTTTGCAAGAATTAGGACTGGCGCATATTATTAATGCAGAAGGAGAAAAAATTCAATATGCATTAGGGTTATTAACACAAAGTCTTTCCCCTCCGCCAACTTTTGATCAATTAATTCAATTAAATAAAAGTGTACAATCAACTTTACAGGGAGCAGTAGAAACAGAAATATTTTTAAAAGCAAAATTAGAAGCAATTTTACAAGAACCAACATTAACGGGACCACCTGGACCTATAGGTCCAACGGGGCCAGCTGGAGGAGCAACAGGAGCAACAGGAGCAACAGGAGCAACAGGAGCAACAGGAGCAACAGGAGCAACAGGAGCAACAGGAGCAACAGGAGCAACAGGAGCAACAGGAGCAACAGGAGCAACAGGAGCAACAG
>NZ_NWUW01000070.1 GCF_002746455.1 Bacillus fungorum
TTTGTGTAATCTCAAGATTTTGTTGATTATAAAACATAAAAACGCCTCCTTTCTTTTTATTCTTCTAGAAAAGGAGACATTTTTAAAGTGTTTTATTTAAAAATTGTATTGACAGAGTTGTTTTTCAACACTCTGAAAATAAGCTTCTCAATTATGAGAAGCTTATTTTTTATCAACATGATAGATTTGATATACATCGCGTTTCGACAAATCTCGATCTTTAGCGACTGTTTTTATCGCCTCTTTTGAATTCATACCTTTTTCGTTTATATAATGTTCAATATGATTATATACTGAAATAGATTCCCACCATTGTTCTTCTGGGGCAGGTTCTTCCGTTGAACCAGCTACTAAAATACAAAACTCACCACGAACTTCATTTTGTTTCGTCCACTCAATTGCTTCTTCGACTGTGCCTCGAATAAATTCCTCGAATTTTTTCGTTAACTCTCGACATAATACAATTTCTCTATTTCCCAATACTTCTTGCATCGATATTAAAGTATCATCTAAACGGTGCGGCGCCTCATAAAACATCATTGTAGTTTGTATATAACGAAGTTTCTCTAACTCCATTTTTCTTTCTTTTTTATTTCTTTGTAAGAATCCATAGAAATAAAACTGTTTTGTTTCAAGACCTGATGCAATTAATGCTGTAAGTGCTGCATTTGCCCCAGGAAGCGGGATAACATGATACTGTTCCTCTACAGCCTCTACAACAATATCGTAACCTGGATCGGAAATACACGGCATACCAGCATCACTAACAAGCGCTACAGTCTTTCCTTCGTCTAGCTTCTCTAATATTTTCTTTCCGCTTACTTCTTTATTATGCTCGTGGTAACTCATAACAGGCGTTTCAATTTCGAAATAATTACAAAGTTTTTTCGTTTGTCTCGTATCTTCAGCAGCAATTAAATCAGCTTCTTTTAAAATTCGGATTGCACGAAATGTCATATCTTCTAAATTTCCAATAGGAGTTGGTACTAAATATAAAACTCCCTTTTCATTTTGTTGAAAGCTTTTTTGTTGCCACATAGCGTTCTCCTTTTTGCATATATTCTTCTTTTTGTTTTCTATTTAATTGCTTAAAATGATACTCTGCTTGCATAGCTGTACGCTTATCTTCATGAAATTCTACGTATTTTAAAACAACAGGAAGTCTAGCACGCGTATACCTAGCCCCTTTTCCGCTATTATGGGTCCCAATCCGCTTCTCTATATGATTTGTATATCCAGCATAATAACTTCCATCAGAGCACTCTACTACATAAAAACAATGCTTATTCTTCTCCATATAAAATTGAACGAATCTCCTTTGTATATTCATTATTTTCTTCATATACAAAAAGAGGTGGCAATATTTTTAAATCTGCGTTTCCGTCCTTAATTCCTTCAATTAACAATGTATTCGCTTCTTTCCCTGCCTTAGGATAAACAAATCGTACACGCTTTGGTTCAATTTTGTATTTACGCATTAATGTAACAATGTCTAGTAAACGACCTGGACGATGTACAAATGCTACTTTCCCACCTTGCTTTACTAGCTGACTGCTTGCGGATACAACATCCTCTAATGTACACATAATTTCATGACGAGCTATCGCTAAATGTTCATTCATATTTTTCTCAGAAGTTGCAGGGGTTTGGAAATAAGGCGGATTACATGTGACAACATCATATTGATGACGTCCAAGTTCCTCCGGCATATCTTTCAAATCCCCATGTATTAAGTGAATTCTTTCTTCCAACTTATTGTATTGAACACTTCTTATTCCCATATCATATAAGCGTTCTTGAATTTCCACACCAGTAATATTCCCTTTTGTTCTTGTACTTAATAGAAGGGGCACAACTGCATTACCTGTACACAAATCAAGTAAATTACCTTTTTGAATTGGCACCCAAACAAAGTCTGCAAGTAAAACGGCATCTAAAGAAAAATTAAATACCGATGGACTTTGTATAATTTTCATTTCTTGCGCTAATAAGTAATCTAAACGTTCATCTTCATATAAATTCATATATTACTCCTTTTCTTACCCTTAACCTACCCTATTTCATCTTCTACTAATAAAAAACATATTTCATTCTACTCTCATGTATAAAAAATTACCTTTCCAATTATCATTGGAAAGGTAATTTCACTTTTTATTTAAAAATGACAGGCAGAATAAACAATCTCCCTCTTTACGTACACTTCCATAATGCAGATTACAAATATGAAAACCTTCTTGATATAGTCTTGCTAAATTATCGTAGCCTTCACCAATATCTGTCTTCGGCTTTACTTCTTTACGTTTTTGAGTTTTTTGTTTTTCTTTAATCTGCACTTCTTCAAAGCGATGTCGCAAATTTTCATTTTCCATTTTTATATGTTGGTTTTCTTCCAACAACTCTGCAAGATGTTGTTTTAATTCTCCCAACTGTTTGTATAAATGTCCAATTTGCTCTTCCATACTAGAAACCGATGCAAAAATATCTTTTTTCTCCACAAGCACCCACCTCATTAATCTGTGGTTTGACTCGAAACGACCCCTTTATTCACTAACTCATCTAACGTATATTCTACTATCCGTTCCTTGTCTACTAATTCCACTTGAATTAATCTTTCTAAAATATTTAATCCGATAACACGGCCAGTACCATGCGGGGTTTGTATACGTTGATCTAAATCAGGAAGTTGTTCCTTTGCTGCTTCATATTCATCGTTCTCATATTTTAAGCAACACATTAAGCGACCACATAAACCAGAGATTTTTGCAGGATTTAATGATAAATTTTGATCCTTTGCCATCTTAATGGATACAGGTTCAAAATCTCCTAAAAAAGTAGAACAACAAAGCATACGACCACATGGACCAATACCACCAAGCATCTTTGCCTCATCACGAACACCAATTTGTCTTAGTTCAATTCTTGTCCTAAAAATTGCCGCTAAGTCCTTCACTAGTTCGCGGAAATCAATCCGACCATCCGCAGTAAAGTAGAAAATAATCTTATTGCGATCGAACGTATACTCTACATCTACAAGTTTCATATCAAGATTATGCTCTACTACCTTTTGCTGACAAACTTGATATGCTTCTTTCGCAGCATGTTTGTTCTCTTCAACAATGGTACGATCATTTTCATTAGCAATACGAATAACCTTTTTTAGCGGTAATACAACGTCGTTTTCATCAACTTGCTTTTTGGTAATAACTACTTTTCCATATTCAATACCTCTAACTGTTTCTACAATTACAAACTCATTTTCAGAGATATCGAACTGATTCGGGTCAAAGTAATACACCTTTCCGGCCTTCTTAAAGCGAACACCTACTACATCATACAAAACGGTCATCCCTCCTGCAACCGCAACACTAACTGTTCGAACACAAGCTGCGCATTTACATTAGCGTTGATTCTATTTTTTGCCTCTAATATATTAAAGAGAGCTGATACAATGCGCTTCTGAGCATAGGAGAAAGATTCAAACATCTCTTTCTGCTCATGAAAAACAAGACGATCTTCTTCTCCAAGTTGAACATATAATAAATCCTTATAAATAAGGAGTAACATATCTAAACCTTGCTGTAATTGTTCTTTCTCTCCAAAGTGTTTTCCCCATTTTTCCTGTACAAAAAAAATAGAGGCTTTATCTTTTTCGAGCGCTTCACATAATTTTATCACTAAAGCTCGTGCTTGTGCAAACCATTCATCACTACATAAAGCTAAAGCTTCATCAAAACTATTCGTGAGTTGTGCAGCAAGTGTCGCTAAAGATGCCGTAATACCTTCATCCTGTAATCTTCTAATTAAAGATTCCGTAGGTAACGGTCTAAATGTAACAACTTGACAGCGAGATAAAATCGTATTTAAAATTTGATGACTTTGTTCAGTAAGTAAAATAGCTGTTGTATCACTACTTGGTTCTTCTAAAAATTTCAAGAGTGTATTTGCTGCATTTGCCGTCATACGGTCTGCGTGCTCAATAATATATACTTTTTTATTTGCTTCTAATCCTGTTTTTGAAAACTCTTCTTGTAAATCATGAATTTGCTGCTTTTTAATAGATAATCCGTCTGGTTTTACAATATGTAAGTTCGGGTGGTTACCTGAATCAATTCGCTTACAATTTGTACATACGTGACAAGGCTCTACCCCATTCCGCTGAGAACAGAGGAAACTCTTTGCCATTTGAATTGCTGTCGCAAACTTTCCTGTCCCTTTCCCTCCCTCTAACAAGTAGGCGTGGGATATACGCTCTTTTGCAATGCTATTCATCAACATTTTTACACCGATGGGTTGTATAGCAGAAAGCTGCTCCCACGTCTTCGTCATAATGCATACCTCACTTATTTCATTCTTTTCTTCTATTATAACAATTTATCTTCTATAACCTGAATAACTTCTTCTATAAGTTTTTCCATTGGTTGATCAGCATTTACCAATACAATACGATCCGAGAAACGTTCTACAACTTGTAAATACCCTTCACGCACACGTTTATGGAAAGAGATATCTTCCATATCTAACCGATTCACTTCACGTCCTGCATCTTTTGCAATTCGAGCTAAGCCAACCTCTGGCTCAATATCTAAGTAAATTGTTAAACTAGGCATACAGTCCTCTGTTGCGAAACGATTTATTTCAAATACTTTATCCATACCTAATCCTCTTGCATATCCTTGATATGCTAAAGAGCTATCTATAAAACGATCACATAATACAAGGTAATCCTCATTAAGTGCCGGCATAACTTTTTCTACTAAATGCTGTCTACGTGCAGCAGCATATAGCAGCGCCTCTGTACGTGCTTCCATCATCGTGTATTCTTGTTTATGTAAAATCGTTCTAATATCCTCAGAAATTGCAATACCACCTGGTTCTCTCGTCGCCATTACCTTTTGTTCTTTTTGTTCAAAGTATGGCAATAAACCTTGAATTAACGTTGTTTTACCCGAACCTTCTGGACCTTCAATTGTTACAAATAATCCCTTCATTCTAAAACCTACTTTCTATATCATACACTTTCATATATTTCGTGCTACCTTGAAAACGAGCGCCCGCTTTCTCTAAATACGTAATTTGTTCTTTATGTTCTGAAGTAATTCTTTCCCCATACATAATCAGTGGAATTCCAGGTGGATACGGAATTACCATTTCTGCTGCTATCATCCCAACTGCTTCTTCTACAGATACTACTTTTATTTCATAACCTTCCAGTTGTTTATATGTATACGGTAAAGGAGAAATCTCTCCTTTATAAGTATAACGAATAGATTCCTTCTTGTCTTTCACCTCATAATATTGCAATGCCACTCGGATCATCTCTACAGCCTTCATATACTCCTTATTTGCTTGCAAGGGCAAAATAAATAGGACATTATATGGATCTGCCATTTCTGTATATATACCAACCTTTTCAAATACAGACTGCAATTCGTATCCTGATAACCGACAACGTGTCTGCACGGTAACCTTTAACTCGTCTTGTAATGGATATTGTAAAATAGCTATTTGTGGGATAGAAGACAATTCCTCTTTAAATTCCCGTAAAAACTCGATAATTTTATCATGTCCTTCTTCTTTTATACGCGCTATTGTAAAGCGTGCAATATCAAGAGAAGTCATAATTGGATACGATGGACTACTAGATTGTAGCATACTTAAATAAGTAGAAACTTTTTCTTCTTTCACTAAGTGACTATTTATATGTAAATAGGATCCCATCGTCATCGCTGGTAATGTTTTATGTGCAGAATGAACCACAATATCTGCACCATATGCTAACGCTGACTTTGGGAATGCCCCACCTAAACAAAAATGAGCTCCGTGTGCTTCATCTACTAAAACAGGGATTTTATGTGCATGTGCATAAGCGATGCTTGCCTCTAGATCCATACCCATACCATAATAATTAGGATGCGTTAAAATGAGTGCTTTAGCATTCGGATATTTTTCAATTGCTTCCTTAATAATCTCATCATGAATTCCCACTGGTACGTTATAAGCTTCATCAATCCATGGATCTAAAAAAATGGGATTTGCTCTCGCTAATTTCAAACCATTAATAATTGATTTATGACAATTTTTTTGCACAAGAACAATATCATGTTCCCCGCAACAAGACAAAATCATTGCTAAGTTCCCCACTGTTGAACCATTAATTAAAAAATAACTTTTTTCCACTCCATACACATCAGCTAATAATTGTTGCGCCTCATCTATACATTCAAACGGACTATGTAAATCATCTAACCCTGACAACTCAGTTACATCGATCGATAGTATATCTTTAAACTCCTCTACTGCCTCCTTAGGGAAGTTTAAACCATTTTTATGACCTGGAACATGAAAGGATAACGGTCCTCTTTCTTTAAACTCTATTAGTGCCTCATATAAAGGTATGCGATTTTGATTCATCTATATCTCTTCCTTATTATTTCATTCTTTATCTATTATACAGAACAAAAAAAATAATAGGCATATGCCTATTTAAAAATATGATACTTCTAATTTCCGAAGTTGTTTTAAATAATATATATACTTCGGATCATTTGTCTCCGTGTTCACCATATCCTTTTCACATTCATAACATATCAAATTATTATAAACATATATACCTTCTTTTCTTTCTGTCTCACAAACAATACAAACTTCATTTTGTGATTTCATATCCTTCCCTCCCTATTTAAATGGACATATTTTATACTTCTATTCCTTAACAATTTACAGAAAAATATACATCAATCTCTTATATAATATGATTAATCCTTAGGCAACGTGTTTGTATTACCATTACTTCTTTTTCCGTATTGTTTGAAAACACAAAAAAACACGAATCAAATGATTCGTGTTTTAGCTTGCTTGGCGACGTCCTACTCTCACAGGGACAAGGTCCCAACTACCATCGGCGCTAGAGAGCTTAACTTCCGTGTTCGGTATGGGAACGGGTGTGACCTCTCTGCCATCATCACCAAACTATGAAGG
>NZ_NWUW01000071.1 GCF_002746455.1 Bacillus fungorum
GGAGATAGGGCACTTTGAATCTCTTGAGCAAATAGTTGTAATTCGTTAGAAACAGAAACAGACATAAAAAACGCCATCCTTTCCTATGATTCTACAGAAAGAATAGCGTATTTTTTCATTTTAGGGGGCATTTCTTTTTATTAGCTTGATAGCGATGTGGCGGTACCCCTCTCAGACATATTTGATTAGTTGGAAATAAAAACCAGTCTATGACCCATTTTTACACGTATCTCGGCTGAACCCCAAATATTATTAAAGGGGATGTAAAAGATTATGAGAAATGCATTGAAAAAATTGGGAGTTTCTTCACTTGCTCTAACTTTAGGAATTGTTTCATTTGGTGTACTATCACCTAATGCAAATGCGGAAGAAACTAACAATACAAAATCAGTAAAAGTACAAAAACCAGCTCTTACGAAAGATCAAATCATTGAGAGATTCGAAGAAATCAACCTAAAGTATCCTTATAATGTAGAATTTTCAAAAGAGGATGCGGATTTTGTAAGAACATATGCAAAATCTACAGTATTTGGTGAGTCTGAAGCAGCTACTCTTGCTAGAGATTCTCAATACTTTAATAAAAGTGGTGGGGGTTCAGGGATATCAGCAAGTATGAATGGCTATGTGTGGGATGATGTTAATACTCTTAATCACTCGTTTGGGGGATATTTCTCAACACGAGTAAATGAAGGACAAGCCAAAAAAATTGTAAATTCTGTTACAATTACTGCATATGGTGTAGTTGGGAAAAATGGAATTGGGAAAGTTTTTAGTAATACGATAAGTGATTCTGCTAATAATACTAATTACCTTTATTCTGATATAAGTGAAGGCTACACTGCTGTAGCTGTTGTTTATACTAGTAAACATGCAAAAGCAACTGTAACTGGACAATACGGAACATTTACGATTGCTACTTACTAAAACTAAACAATGAAGGCAGGTGAAAAACTTGTTTTCTAATTTCAGTTTCACAGGTGCAATAATTACAATTGTTATCATTGCAATTGTAGTAATATTAATAAGGTTTATGTTTAAGAGTAACAAGCAAAAATAAAAAGAACCTATATTGGGTTCTTTTTATCTTGTTAATAATTATTTGGGTTACGCATTGTAATGGGGTAATGAAATAAGTTTTTAGTATTTCATTGTGTTAAATAGTTTCACCATGTGCATATTGAACAAAATCTACTTTTTCTTTTGATAGAGATTGTAAGTTTGTAGTGTTGCTGAAGCTGAAAGATAAAAAACCTGTGACAATAGCAAAAATTAATAGAGATTTTTTCATTATTTTAAAGCTCCTTTCTCTGAAGCCTTTTTATCAGCTTCATTTGTCATGTGTAGATATTTGCTCGCTTTTTCATACGATTTTAACTCGTAAAACTTATTGCCTAGAACGGCTGAATAATCTTTTACATATTTCCATAACTCTTCTTTCTTAAAATAACAAATTCCTGCCAAAATGATGTCTTCTAATTCATCTGTACTTATATTGTCATTTAATCCTTTTAGAATATTGAAATGATGATTGTACTCTTCATTTGAAATTTTTAATCCGTTTTCAATATGCAACCTGACAGCGTTTGTATCATTTAATTTGAAATACTCCTGCGCTAATAAGAATAGTGTTTTTTGGTTATTTACAAGTGATTCATTTAAGTATTTAATTGCTAGTTCGGATAGGTTTTGATCTGCATACAATAATCCTAAATTATGTTTCACTTTTGCTGATAGTTTATCTTCGTCGTGTTTGTTGAAAGTATTTAAAGCTGCAAGGAAGTGTTCTTCCGCACTTTCATACTGACCGAGGGAAGTACAAGCAAGACCTAGTGTGTTATTACAAGCAGCAACTTTGATTTCATATCCTGCATGTTTTGAAAATAATTCCTTTGCCTTTGTAGTATATTTGATTGCTGGTAGTGGCTGATAAATATGATAGTGGAAAGAACCAAACATATAATTAAATTCAGCTATTTCAAGTTCATCTGGAATGTCTTTTAATAATGCTTCAGCTTCTTCGTATTGTTCTTTAGCAGAAGTGTAATCTCCCATATTTATTGAATAAATTGCTTTAAAAAAAGAATGATAGTATCTTAGGAAGGTATCTGCTTGATCAGGTAAACAATCTATCTTTTCTAAACTATCTTTATAGTTTTCAACGTCATGGGTAAGTAACTTATATCTAAAGTCTAGTAATGAATAATAAATAAGGATATTTTGATCTTCTTCAATTTGATGAATCTTACTATCAATTTCTTTCTTGAAATTTGTGGATTTTAGTACATGTTGTGAAATGATGGATTGATACCAATTGTTTAGTAGATTTGTTATTTCTCCTTTGGAGACAGTTTGCACATTCATAATTAATCCCCTCACCCTATTAGTATATATTTCCATAATTTTACCATGTTAGCTTTACCTGAAGGAGGTGTTGTTGTTGAAAAATAAAAAACTGATTATTCAGTTTTTCGAAAGAAGGGGGTGGTAGTTCTTCATTTGCTTAATTTTCGCATGTGGAATTCATCGTGTTTTTTATTTGGTTGAACGTTACTTATAGGTAACGAGAGGTGATAGGAATGTTATTTATGCTAGATGAAATTATGACACCGAGGGAAGCGTGCGATCGTTGGGGGATTACACAAGATGCTCTGAGGATGAAATTGAAGAGAGGTAAAGATAATAAATTAGTAGATGAATTAATTAAAGGTGGGAAAATTAAATACTACAAACCTGAAGGGAAACAACGTGGAGAATGGATTTTAACGGTAGAAGCTATGGATTTGCTATTTCCTAAAAGAAAGGAAATAGTTAAATGAATTTTTCTAAAGTGTTAACAAAGTTATCTATTTCTGTTATAATAAAGATAACAAAGTTATCACTTTTAAAGGGGATGTTATAAATGGAAAAATACATTGTAAACTATCATACTGGTGTTACAGAAGAAGTTGAAGTAAGTGATTTAAGTGAAGCTAAAAAAGTTGCTGAAGAAGGTATAGCTTACACGCAAGAAAAAATCACAATTGAAACTTTAGATGGCGAAGTAATAACAACCGCATATTGGTATGGAATATCCCCACAAGAGGATGATAATGTACTTGAAACGGTTGGTGGCGGCTTTTATCAAGTGTGGAGCGATGAACTGGGGGAGTAATTCCCCTTCTCGTTGGTTTAAAAGAATTTGCTGAGATACTAGGTTGGGATAAAGCCCGTTTAAGCACAAAGTTTTCTCGACAACGAGATGGGAAGAAAGTAAGACCATTATTACCTGAGCCAATCCAGATCCTTGCTTCTACTCCTGTTTGGACATTGAAACAGGCAAAAAAATATAAAGCTATAATTGATGGTAGGTCTGCTGAATAAGCAGACCTTTTTTTATTTAAATTCTACATAAAATTTAGTGTCGATGATTCCGAAAGCAACTTTACAGGGAAACGGGTTTTTTCCTACTGAAGCAGCACGCATACAAGAAAGTACCCAATGTTCTAGTTCTAAAGGCAAGCGACATGCTTGAATACTATCTTCATTGTTTTTTACTATTACGATTGGTGCGTTTACCCCAGTTGTAGCAAAACTGTCCGTTGTTAGCATTCCCACTGCACCATTAGTGTGAAAACCAGCACTTAGAACTTCATAAATCATTCCATCTTTTTCACTAATGATCATTGGTATATTTAAATAGGGATAGTTATTTATATCGTCATGAATAATTGCTCCTGCTGCACTCTTTCTTATTTGAGCCTCTTGCATTTTGTACACTCCTTTATAATGGTTTAAATGTGCTTACGTAAATATATTCTATTTTGCATCTATTATATTATAAAATTGCAGTTTCATCCTGTTATAAAAAGCATCGGTACATATAACAGCACTATTTGGTGGATCAATATCAACGACAGTCATATAGCTAGAGAGTAAATAACCATCCTCATAATATGTAATTAGTATTTCTTCTTCAGATAATAAGGAACATAATAACATGTTCTCAATTAGTGCTTTTTCTTCATCTGTTAAGATCGGCCGAGTTACTTTGTTTTTCTCCTTGATGATTTCACGTATCCCAGCAAACTGTTCAGGAATTGCGGCAAACGGTTAACTATACTACAATGAAAAGCGAATACTATGTTTAATATGTGAGTCTATTATTCTTTTTTAAACATTATATAATTATTAGCTGTACGTAAATAATCTAGTATATTATGTTTAAAATGTAACAGAGATTTTTTCTTTATAGTTAGAAAATAACTTTTATAAGAGTGCTGGCGTAAAATTAATTACTAGGGTTAGTATGAAATTATACTTAATGTAAGTAGGTTAATATATTTATAAACACAGTTAGGTGTTTGAAAGGATAATATTATGTATACTATAGGGAAATTTTCGGAAATATGTAATTTGCCTGTTAAAACATTGCGGTATTATGATGACATTGGTTTACTAAAGCCCTCATACATAGACCCTGAAACTAATTATCGCTATTATGATTATGACAAAATTGAAGCTATTAAAATAATAATGCTTCTAAAAAGTTTGCATACTCCATTAGCGGATATAAAGGGAATTATTGAGAGAGTTGATCAAGTACAGTGGAATAGTATATTCGAACAAAAAATTTCTGAACTGGAAAAGCAAAAAGAACAAATCTCTAAAGAAATAGAAGAAATCAAACAATTGCAAATAAAAATGAAAGCCGATGTTCCAATCATTCAGGGTTCGATTTTCTCTAATTGTTATGTTGAAATTCGGGAGAAGACATGGGTATATACTCTTCGTAAAAGAATTAAGATCAACTTTATAGATATGCTCGTGAAAAATTTATTCGATCAAGTTTATGCTTTTAATCTAAAGGTTAATGGAAAGCTCATGGCTATTTTCCATGATAGAGATTTGAAGAAAAATGAGGCGGATATCGAATTGCTTATACCTGTAAGTGATTCGAATAATATAGATAGTTGCAGAATATTACCCAACGGAAATTACGCATGCATTACAGTTAAAGGACCTTACACAGACTTGGCTGCAGGATATGAAATACTGAAAGAGTGGATTGATGAAAATAATCTTACACAAAATGGAAAAATGATGGAGATATATGAGGAAGGACTAATTTCTTCTAATTTTAATTTGCGGGATCTACGTCCCAATTTAAGCAGACATCCATCAGACTTTTTTACAAAATTATGTGTACCTGTTATCAAAAATTGATATTAAATAAGATTTTTATAAAATTCGGGTAAACCCTCCATCTACTGGAGGGTTTATTATTTTTATATACAAAGATTTTACTTAACAAAGGAGGAAAAGAATATGTATCATCCGAGATTGAAAGGGGATCCATATAGGGCAGGGAGGCATTATGCAGAAATTCTTTACAAAAACGGATTTCGCTTCCCACAAGTTACAGAAGAAAAATTACATTATGGAAAATCATGTATCCCAATTCTGAATGAGTTTGATTCGGATATTGTAAAGGAAATACACGGTTTTGCTGACGGTTGTCATGCTTCTTTTGAGGAAGTAAGCTCCTTTCTATTAAGTATAGGAGTTTTTGAACCTTCAGGCCAATGCAGTATTTTTGCAGCATTTAATGGTAAGGAAGTCATTATCGGACGCAATTATGATATGCTCTTTAGTTTGAAGAAAATTACAGAATCTTCATTAGTTTGTTTTGATGACAAAAATAAATACCTAGGTGACTCAGATTGTTTTATTGGAAAAGTGGATGGCATAAATGAACATGGTTTATTTGTGGGCATTACAGCAGTCCCACATGAGGGAATTAAACTAGGTTTAAACTTTTATATTTCATGTAAACATATTTTAGAAAATTGCAGTAATGTAGCGGAAGGAATCGAGGTGTTAAAAAGTTTTCCAAGCTCAGTTGCGAATAACTATTTATTGGCTGACCCATCAGGGAGTATGGTAGTTGTTGAAGTTACTCCAAATGAATGCAATGTTCGTCTACCGAAAAATAATTATATTCATTGTACGAATCATCATGTAGGTGCATTAGCTGTAGAGAACTGGAATTGGAGCAAATCAAAAGATCGTTTTGAAACATTAGATAGAGTTCTTGCTGAAAATGTCAATAATATGACACTTTCTATTGCCAAATCAATTATGTCTGAAACCAAGGGGCATGTCTGTTTAAATTTAACAGAGCATAAATTTGGAACGCTTTTCTCGGTAGTAGCAAACTTAAATACAATGGAAATAACCAGAGCTGAAGGAATGCCGAACAAAGCAAAATATACAGCAGATCAGAGGTTGACAGAAGCTATTTTAAAAGAAAAGAAAAAAGATACTGTTCAATAGATTGAAATATATTATAGCTAATAGTAGCAGTTATGGTATTCAATTAACGGGCGCGATTACTGAGCAAGAAGTAAAAGGGCGATACATATTATATATGACTAATATGTATCGCCCTGTATTTTTTATGACTTTTTACAATTTAGGTCTTGATAACCAATAGAGTGAATTTCACCATTCCTCTTCCTTTTGGCATATTAGCGTTGTTCATGATTTGTGGCCCCCTATTAGTGTGTTTCTGTATCTAGCTGTGGCGCTATGCGTGTAGGAAATCCCCCGCAAAATACTGTTCTTCCCAAACCTTGTGCGTATTTCATCCATTACTTTTGTTAACTTCACTTCTTGTTCTCGTTTCGTGACATTATCAAAAAGAGAGATTTGTTCTTCCCCTTCTTGAATTAGATTCGTTAAAGAGATGTTTATGCTGCGGATAGGTTCTCCAGTATATTGTTCATGTAAAAAGTATGTACAAATCTTATAAATATCCATTGTTAAGTTAGTCGGACGACTTAAAGTATGTGTTTTTCTAATACCACCGTTATAACTCTTGCTATAACCAACAGAAAAATGAACGGTTTGAGCAAGTTTGTTT
>NZ_NWUW01000072.1 GCF_002746455.1 Bacillus fungorum
AGAATGAGGCGATAAGGCTTCTAACCGCAAGGACTGCGGGGATAGCCTAATCAATTAGAGTTCGATAGAACTCTTTACTTAGGAATCCCTCACTTCTAAACGAAGTGAAAGTGGGGGTAGTTCAATAGTTGGGTTGAAAAAAGATTAGAAAAATAAATGTTTTGTTACTACTTCATAAAAAGTGGATACACCACTCTTTCATTCTTTGACTTGTTATCACACACCCTAATCATACAATTGAAACGAAGTGTTTTCGTTAACTAACCAATAGATGATTAGGGTGTACCCATAATCACTGTTACTATGTGTTTGTTTCTGAAACGTTCAAGAATATGATAGTATTACACTTATTATGTACTTTACATCTTGTTATTTATAATTATAAATTCAAACTATGGGGGAATGACAGGGTTCCTGCTATGAACCGCAAAGTAAATGAATAAAGCACTAAGATTAGTTACCAAAAACCATAATTTTTGTAACTTGTTCAATCTTTATTAGGGTGCTTGATTTAAATAGGATAAGATGTTACCAAAAATTATTCCCAAAATGATTACGACAAACATATTCCAAAAGTGCACCGTACACTTTTTAATCCTACTGGTAATTCAATTAAACCAGTAATCATTGTAATAAATGTAGATTTCCCGATACCGGATGATCCCATACCAACAATCATAATGTTTTACTTTTTATTTGAAAACGACCCATTGGACACATATGTCTTAGTAACAGAATTCCAGCCTGAAAAATATGAATACATGATTTACGAAGAAACAAGGGTTGCTAGACAATTGCATCAAATATTAAAGCCTTATGGAATAGATATTAATAATGAATTTGAAGAGTTTTTGAAGTTGCAAGAGATTCCATAAGCATCCATAAACAAAGTGAAGACTTGTTTAGTAGAAAAAAAGTACATGAATGAATATCCAAAAATTTTCCAGTAGTAGACGACTATGAATATATTATTCACACAAATTGAACGAGTAATGGAGATTAACAATATTAATGCTATTACTACAGAAGTTGTAGAAGCTGCAAGGGATAGTTTAGTTATTGGGATTAAGTAGATGTAAAATGATTATTAACGTATGTTGATTAAAAATATAGAAACTCTTAAAATATACAAAGATTCCCCTGATAATACAAAGAGTTATCAACAACTCATGTATCATTAGGATCTAAAATGAGACTAATATACCTTTAGAATAAAATTTTTGTTTATTTATCCATTGTAGAGGGAAACAAAAACGCCTCTTATTAACTAACTCTGATATAATTAATTGTCAAAAACATAAATCATATAACAGGAGGCTTGATTACAATTTCAGAATTAACAATTAGACTACTACTTATATTTTTTCCTGGTATAATTTCATTACTAATCATTGATACCCTAACTCCACATCGAGTTCGAGAATTCAAAATGTTTTTATTGTATTCTTTTATACTAGGATTAGCATCATACTTTTTACTATACTTAATTATTGCCTTCAACAATTTTATTGTTACAATTAAAGGATTAATCCCTACATGGAAAGTGAGCTTTCTAAATTCTCTAATTAATAAACAATCTTCTATCGATATTAAAGAGGTTGTGATTGCTACAGGTCTATCTATTATTTTAGCCTTTTTAATTTCTGCAGCACTTAATCATAAACTTTTACATAAATTCGCTAAAAAAACAGGGATAAGTAAAAAATTTGGCCAATTAGACGTTTGGTCATATGTATTTGATTCTCCTGATATTGGTTGGATAATTATTAGAGATTTAGAAAATGACTTAATGTATCAAGGGTGGGTCGAGGCTTTTTCTGATACATATGATAATAATGAACTTTTTATTAGAGATGTGGATGTGTACAGAAACTCTACTGCCCAAAAATTATACTCTATGCAAGGTATATATATCACCAAGGACAAAGCGGATTTAATGATTGAGTTCCCTTAAAAATCAAATTTGAAACATGGAGGATATCTAATGGATAAAAACAAAACTCTAAAAGAAAGTTCTATAAAAAAAGGGGGATTGAATGATAAGCCTTTAACTCCTAGACCCCCTGCACCACCAGCTCAACCACCTAAACAAAACAGCGATAAATAATATAAAAAGAAGCTAGTAATCTAGCTTCTTTTTATATTATTACTATTTATATCTTATGAGCTTTAGCCAATTTCCAATAATGATAGCCCATAGCGGTTAAACGGCAGGCTGTGGAATTCATAGCAGCATAATACATATGATCTGCATCAACAGGTACTACTAATCCTACACGTGCAAGTCTTTGAAGGTTTCCAAATATCTCCGTATTTACGGGATCAGGATTATCAGAATCCGGTTCAAATGATGGATCTAATTGAAAAGATTCTTCTGCACTAGAAAAATAGTCGCTTATTTTTCTAAGAACTTCTATAGCAATAGGAGGATTAACTTTTCTTAAAGATGTAAATGTTGAGACATTCGTTTTGAATATCGGTCGTTGATCCCAAGCACCTAATGTTCTATCAATATAGGAATAAACACTACTTGGTGTAACATGGCCCAATAAATCTGAGGCGCCACCATGTAAAGCTTCTACTAATAAAGATGTGAACACACTAGAACCATTTACTTCTAGTGCTGCTTCATCTTTTCTACTAGCTGTCAGAACCGTCATTCCTTCACAAATAGACGCTAAACCAGTTTCCTTGTCGCAGTTCTGTATACCAAAAGTACCAGAATGGCAACAATCTAATATAATAATTTTATTTTTAGCTTTTGAGTCATTTGCTAAACTTAAAATATCGTGCATAGATACTCCTTCATTATCTACTTGGTAATCAGTTGTGGCTATATATCCTCCAGTAGACGTTACAACTCCATGACCTGAAAAATACAGGAGAGCAATATCATTTTCCCCTTCAAATAAATCTCTTATTGCTCTTTTTAACTCTGCTTTACTGCACTCATTTGCTATAAGTTTACTATCAAAATTAGGAGAGCCATCGCTATTACTTTTCAACACGCTAAATACACTATGAGCATCATTTGCTGCACCCTGTAAAGGTGCTGAGGGATATTTATCTAGTCCTATAACAAGAGCTTTTCTCATTCCGTACATATACGTTCACCCTCCTTTATATTTCTCCCTTAATAGCCTTGATTAGTGACTTAGAACTCCATCCAACAATAACATCTGCATTGTCTTTTACCTTTTGAGAAGTCTTTTTAGACGCGAATGGTTCCACCGCTATAATCTTTTTAGGATATAAAAAACCATTATTAGCCAAATCTATTTCTTCATTTATCCATTTACTATATGTAGCATAAACACCAGCTAAAATAATTACTACATGACAAGAACTCATTTGCCTTTTAATTGCTTCACGTAATTCTTTGTCATTATTGGCATTATGTATTGGATCATCTTTTGGCACAGAGTAATTCTTATAACTAAAATTAGGATCTTTATCCAATAACGCAAGCAAACTTTCATAGTTTTTATGATATGACCATGAATGGCTGATGAAGAGATTATATGTTTTACTCATTTTTTTCTCCTTTCCTGTTATTTCTCATAAACCTTTAAAAATCGAGATATTTATATTATACCTATTTTAAATTCTAGAAAACAATTTATTTATCAATCATTCTCTTTAGTATTAAATTCAATTATTTTAAGAGATAGTTTTTTCTATAAATATAAGTAATTCTTTATAATAAGTAATAACGTTATAATGCAAATTATCTCTAAAAACGACAATCAAAACTGACTGAAATATGTTTAAAATTCAGTTCCAAAACTCATTACGAAAAACAAAGTTTCATATCAAACATTAAATATCGTTTATGGGCGTATCACCAACATTTTAACAAAAATATACGCTAAGCAAATTAATGCATTACAAGAGAAAGATGATAAATGGATGTTATATAATACATAAGTATTCGATAGATCGCTAGTGTCTAAATTATAAATCGGGGAGGCTTAAAATACATGGACAGCGTATTGCCTATTGGAACGGAACATGGATGTTTTACTATAATCGGTGGTTTTGAAGTATTTCAAGAAGAATTTGCTAAAAAGAAAATTGCAGAACTAGAACACAAAAAGCAAAAGTTCATTAATGGGGAAAAAGTTGATGGGAATACTTTTGATTCTGTAGAAACTTATGATAAATTCATACAAGATTGGAAATCTTACAAGAGATACCAATGCCAATGTAAATGTGGAAAAATAGGATATTTTACTGAAGATCAATTATTTAGAAAGAAGTGGAGGGATTGTGGAGAAAATTGTGAATTAAAACAAGAACGTAAGAGAAAAAGAATAGATTCTTATCCTAGAGTAAAAGATAAAAGTTATAATATTGATTATTTATATACCACACATGAATCATTAGAGATATTAGAATGTATTGATGAGAATTATGAGGGAGCAATTAATGTACATGACAAACGAAAAAAGAAAGGTGGCGAAGTTATAGTATTTAAGTTATATAAATGTCGTTGCTATCTGTGTGGTAAAGAACATAAATTTAAATCATCAGATTTTGAAATAAAGACAAGGAGATATGGACCTAGAGCGAAAGATGGATATCACTGTAAAGCATTTTGTGATTGTCATAACATTTCATCGTTCCAATGGAGAACTGCTAAATTATTGAGAGAACATAATGTAGCATATAGAGCTGAAGTTTCGTTTCAAGACTTATATGGTGTAGGACAAAAGAACTTGTTGCGTTATGATTTTGCTGTTCTTGGTTCAGATAATAACATTAAATGTCTTATTGAGTGTCAAGGTGAACAGCATTATAAGCCTGTAGATGAGTTCGGTGGTGTTTCACAATATGAGTCTCAAGTAAAGAATGACGAATTAAAACGTGATTATGCCAAGTCACACAATATACCTTTAATCGAAATCCCGTATACTTGTAGTACATACGAAAAGGAAATAGAATTTCTTAAAACCGCTGGAATTATTTAATCACATAATATCTGTTACATAATAAAATGAAGTGTTCACATAGTGGATACTTTTTATTTTGGAGGAGATGGAGTTTTAAGAAGTCCTTAGCGTATAAAAACGTTAAAATGTGCGTGCTACCCCTTATGAAACTCTCTTAACGTACGGAAAGATCATGTTTTTTAAATGCAAAACTCCTTAGCGTACGAAATTCGCGTTATGTTGGCGGAACCGCATTATTACCTGAGCCAATCCAGATCCTTGCTTCTACACCTGTTTGGAAATTGAAACAGGCAAAAAAATATAAAGCTATAATTGATGGTAGGTCTGCTGAATAAGCAGACCTTTTTTATTTAAATTCTACATAAAATTTAGTATCGATGATTCCGAAAGCAACTTTACATGGGAATGGATTTTTCCCTGTTGAAGCAGCGTGCATACAAGAAAGAACCCAATTTTCTAGTTCTAATGGCAATCGATATGCTTTGATACTGCCATCATTGTTTTTTACTGTTGTGACTGGTGTATTTACTCTGGTTGTAGCAAAATCATCCGTTGTTATCATTGCTACTGCTTCATTAGTGTAAAAACCAGCGTTTAATACCTCATAAACCATTCCGTCTTCCTCATTAATGATCATAGGTATATTTAGATAGGGATAGTTATTTATATCATTATGGATGATTGCTCCTGCTGCGTTCTTTCTTGTCGGATTCTCTTGCATTTTTTACACTCCCTTATATTGATTTAGATGTGATTATGTACGTCGATTTTTTTATTTCACATCTATTATATTAGAAAATTGTAGTTTCATCTTGTTATAAAAAGCATCTGTACATACAACAGCGCTATTTGACGGGTCAATATCAACAAC
Organism: Bacillus fungorum; assembly: GCF_002746455.1. Taxonomy (GTDB): domain Bacteria; phylum Bacillota; class Bacilli; order Bacillales; family Bacillaceae_G; genus Bacillus_A; species Bacillus_A fungorum. The sequence goes on from NZ_NWUW01000072.1 coordinate 5,824, forward strand.
GGTCATATAACTAGAGAGCAAATAACCATCCTCATAATATGTAATCATTATTTCCTCTTCTGATACTAATGAACATAAGAGCAGATTCTCAATTCGCTCTTTTTCTTCAGGTGTTAAAATCGGACGGGTTACTTTGTTTTGTTCCTTAATCATTTCACGTATTCCATCAAATTGAGATGTTAACGCGGCAAATGGAGTCCATTTTATCATTTTTCTTCCTTTTGGCATATTAGCATTATTCACGATTTGTGGCCCCCTATTAGTGTGTTTCTGTATCTAGCTGTGGCGCTATGCGTGTAGGAAATCCCCCGCAAAATACTGTTCTTCCCAAACCTTGTGCGTATTTCATCCATTACTTTTGTTAGTTTTACTTCTTTTTCTCGTTGCGTGACATTATCGAAAAGAGAAATTTGTTCCTCCCCTTCTTGAATTAGATTCGTTAAAGAGATGTTTATGCTGCGGATAGGTTCTCCAGTATATTGTTCATGTAAAAAGTGTGTACAAATCTTATAAATATCCATTGTTAAGTTAGTCGGACGACTTAAAGTATGTGTTTTTCTAATACCACCGTTATAACTCTTGCTATAACCAACAGAAAAATGAACGGTTTGAGCAAGTTTGTTT
>NZ_NWUW01000073.1 GCF_002746455.1 Bacillus fungorum
CGGGGCCAACAGGAGCAACAGGAGCTACGGGAGTAACAGGAGCTACGGGGCCAACAGGAGCTACAGGAGCAACAGGAGCTACGGGAGCTACGGGAGTAACAGGAGCTACGGGGCCAACAGGAGCTACAGGAGCAACAGGAGCTACGGGGCCAACAGGAGCAACAGGAGCTACGGGAGTTACAGCACCTACAATTACAGTTAATAATGCATTTATTGTTAATCCAAATATTGTTACGGTAGCTGACCAAGCTGCAATTCCTTTATCTACTAATGTAGTTATTAATGGAACTGCTATAACGCATGTTCCTGGATCTACAAATATTAGTTTAGCTCCGAATCAGACATATTCAGTTACTTATAGAGCGGTTGGTTCTAACACTCCAACTGGAGCTGATCAAAATATAATTCTTCGTTTAAATGGGGTTTTCGTTGGTGGAACAAATACTGGTGGTAGTTCAAATGGATTTCCATTTAGTCCAGAAATGTCTGGAAATGCGATTATAAATACAGGAGCTGGAGCTAATATTTTAACTTTGAATAATAATTCAGGTGCAACCAGATCTTATGATGATGTTCAGATTTCTATTGTAAAATTAGCTTAATTTTGTATGAGTTTCTTGATTTAAGAGGAACTATAATCATTTGCGTAAGGTTTTTTGACTCAAATCAAACTAATAGGGGAACCCTATTAGTTTGTAGAAATTGTATTAAGTAGCCCTTTTTTAAGGGCTATTTTTTATGTTTTCGTTGTTATCAAATTAGGTAACAACGAAAATGCTTATGAACCCTTGATGTAATCATGTTTTTGTACTTAAATAAAGCTTGTTTACTCTCACTCTCTATATACGACCTTGTCCGTTTTGCTTCTTCCTTGCAAAGCGATTATTGGGAGAAGCAAAATAAGTGGTAAGTGTCAATGGTAAGCGGACTGAAATGGTTCAGCGGTTTATGCTGATCCATGAAAGGAGCATTAAGGAGTTGATACGTGCAGCTGATATTCCACCCTCTTGGCATTTCCTCAAAACGATTCGTTTTGGGGATGCCAACCGGCGAGGGAGCCCCTCAAGGATTGAGGGGTTGGGGAGTTCGATTGAGGGGGTCAAGGGGATGAGTTCCCCTTGTAGGTTCGGACAAAGTCCGAGGTTTAATTCGGCTTGCCGAATAGCCCCGCAGGGCACACCTTTACGATAGTAAAGTATAGTGTGCTATACTTTACATGGAAGTACACCGAAAAACAGGGGTGAAGTCTATATACTTTATATGGTTCTAGGGACTGATAAGGACGTAGAACCATATGGAAAAGAGGCGAAAAAATGAGTTACGCAATTTGCCGAATGCAGAAATTTAAAATGCGAGATGTGAAGGGAATTCAGATTCATAATCAGAGAGAAAAAGAGAGCCACACAAATCATGATATTGAATCGGAGCGAACACATCTTAATTATGATTTACATAATGATGGCCACATTGATTATTTAAAAACAGTGAAAGATAAGATTGAACAGAATGTAGAGACCAATCGGGCGATTCGAAAAGATGCGGTTGTGATGTGTGAGTTTGTGGTAACAAGCGATAAAGAATTTTTTGACGTGCTAGATATGATTGATCCAGCTCAACAAAAAGTATTTTTTAAAGAAGCATACAGTTTTTTAAAAGATAGATACGGTGAACGTAATATTGTACATGCAGCGGTACATTTGGATGAGAAAACACCTCATATGCACGTTGGCATGGTTCCAGTAACGGAAGAAAATAAGTTATCAGCCAAACAAATTTTTAACCGAAAAGAGTTAGTTTCACTCCAGGACGATTTCCATGCTTACATGGTAGAAAAGGGCTTTTATTTGGAACGTGGTGTATCAAGTGACAAAAAGCATGTAGAAATGCGAAAACTTAAGGCAATGACCGGAAAAGAAGAGATAAAAGCTTTAGAAAAAGAGATGGGACAATGCCTACAGAAAAAAGAAGTAGTAAATAAACAAATGGAACAATTAGAATCTCGTTTGAATCAATTACAAAACGCAGTGAAATCAACAAATAAAGTCGATAAAATCGAAGTTAAACATAAAGGTGGTATTTTACGCTCTAAAACCGTTGAAATGAGCGTAGAAGACTTTGAAGAGCTCAAAACTAAGGCGAAGGGATCAGAAGCCTTTAAACGTGAAAATATGACGTTACATCGCAAGAATGAAGCATTACAAGCTAGTAATACAGATTTGCATACAACAGTGAAACGTTTGGAAAAAGAAAATGAAGGGTTAAAGCCATATAAAGGTAAATATGAACGTCTAGCAAAATTATTTGATGAAATGAACAAATTTTATGAGAAGTTTATTCCGAAAGAAGTGTCAAAATTTCATGAAATAATTGGTTTTTGTAAGAGAAAAGTAAATGCATCCATAAATAGATTTAGTTCTCTTAGATATTCGGAAAAAGCATTGAATGAAAATGAGAAAAAAGGATATGAAGCAGCATCAAAGTTTCTTGCAACTCAACAAAAGCAACAAAGAAAAGAACGTGGAAATGAACGAGAACTTTGATAGGGGGATTATCAATGAAAAAACTAAAGAGAAATGTAATTCAATGCCGAAAATGCGGAGATATAATTGAATCTAAGTTCACTCGTGATTTTAAGTATTGTTCATGTAGATCAGTGGGTGTAGATGGTGGTTTGGAGTATGCTCGTATTATTGGTGATTCAGAAAATGTGATTGAACTTCATGAATATGAAGATAAATAAAAAGCATTACATCCATGGATGTAATGCTTTTTATTTAGGTACAAAATTAATTTTAGGAAGAACATGTTTTTGTAAGCTGTTATCACTAAATGAACTTAATGTTTGTGTATTTGCATCAAATTGTAGTCCCAATGCTTTAAATATAACTTCTGTTTGTACAGGGGATAGACTAAATGATACTGTATCATCATCTAAATAAATATTTAATTCAACGCCCTCAATCATTATTTTTCGTCTCCAATCCTAATTTTTTTGATTCGTTTTTTGTTGTTTCTTGTTCTGGAAGAGCTTTTTGTTTTCCTCTTAATATGTCGATAGAATTTAAAGGCTTATCCTCTTCATAATAACTCAATAGTATTTGTCGTTTTGTATCATTCCCCTTCATCATGATGTTAGGATTTACGATATAAACGCCATTTTGTTTTTTCTTGATAAAATTGCTTTCTTGTAGTTTTTTCATAATACGTGTAACTGTGCTTACACCGACACCAACATCTTTTGAGATACTCCTATATGTGCCTATAAAAAGATTGTTAGATTGGTTTGTATTTTCGGCTATGTATATAAAGACATCTAGTTGTTTGTTGTCTATGATCCCTAGAACTGTTAAGAAATCCATTAAGTACATTTTCCAAAAATTTTTGGTTCCATAAACTCTTTTGGTTATTTGGTCTACATGAATAACTTCTCCAGTTTCAGTATCTACTAATTCTCGTTTCTTTTGACCGACTAAGGTTTGAGTTTCTGCATGATATTCTAAATTTTCGTCATGTTTTTCCATGAAATATCCCCCTATTTATTTAATGTGTATGTATTCAAACTTGAACACCAAACATCTCTTTAAAAGAACACTAACACAATCATATTAAAAATACAATTGTATTCATTAAAAGAATACAGACATCTTCAAAAATGAACACAATTGCTATCAAATATGAACACAAGAAAAAACGTCAAATCCATTGATATGACTGGGTTTATCCCACTTTTTTGCTGACATTCTCTCTCTTCTAATATCAAAGGGGCTATTTAGCCCCTTTGATATTTTAAAAAAAGACCAACTTTTAGTTGGTCTTTTTTTTCTCTTTTTCCTTAAGGGCTAAAACTTTTACAAGGAACAGGTAGTATTTTTTGAGAAAAACACTCAAAAAATCTCCACCTTCTCCGCTTTGCTCCATCCTTGTAGAAGTTTTTTCGGCTCGTGTGCTTTTCTCGCCAAGCCGACAGACAAAAAGCAAAGCAATGGTTCTCGACTTGGACTAGCAAGTATACGAGCCGAACCGCTTAGCTCATTCGTTCCAAAATAGTCCTTATTCAAAAAATAGATACGTAATAAGTGGGGTTTCGCCCCCACACGACGAGCCAGCACTCTAGCCAAAAAGCAAAGGGAAAACCAAAAAACAAGAACAAACCCAAACTAATAAAAAAAATATCCGCCCATATGGACAGCTTATTTACATAAAATTCGTTAGCGGTAGCAACTATTTTGATAGAATTTTTGTAAATACAAGGATTCTTTTTTTTTTTGCATGAAATTTTGTATATAAAAACAGATGTTAGAGTTGCTTCTATGTAAAAATCCTGGTCTATTTGTTGAAATAGACCAGGATCAAATGAAGGTAATTTATATGTCACATGTTATATATATGCTTGTGTAAAACATGTAGTGTACAGACTTTGATACGGTAACACCTTGTCTATGTTTGTCATATTTTATAACGATATTTATTTTTACAAAATGATATAGACAAGGAGGCTATTCATATGTCACAAGCTAATATACCGAATATTACACCGAATATTTCATTAACCCGTGAAGAATCGATTAATTTAATATTGGCTTCAATTGCCTTAGAAGAATTAGGGTTAGCACATATTATTAATGCAGAAGCAGAAAAAATTCAATACGCACTGGGAACCTTGAGTGGATTATCACCAGCAGCTACATTGGATGAAATTTTAGAAGTAAATGAAAGTGTCAATCGGACAATTCAATCAGCGTTAAAAACACAGATGTTGTTGCAAAGTAAATTAGATAGTGTGATTCAAACACCCGTTTTAACAGGTCCCCCTGGTCCAACAGGCCCAACAGGACCTGCCGGAGGTCCTGTTGGGCCGACAGGGGCTACGGGGCCTACTGGCGTGTGTGAGACATGTCCTACAGGACCAACGGGACCAACGGGGCCAACAGGAGCTACGGGGCCAACAGGAGCTACGGGGCCAACAGGAGCTACGGGGCCAACAGGAGCTACGGGAGCAACAGGAGCTACGGGGCCAACAGGAGCTACGGGAGCAACAGGAGCTACGGGAGCAACAGGAGCTACGGGAGCAACAGGAGCTACGGGGCCAACAGGAGCTACGGGAGTAACAGGAGCTACAGGAGCTACGGGGCCAACAGGAGCTACGGGGCCAACAGGAGCAACAGGAGCTACGGGAGTAACAGGAGCTACGGGGCCAACAGGAGCTACAGGAGCAACAGGAGCTACGGGAGCTACGGGAGTAA
>NZ_NWUW01000074.1 GCF_002746455.1 Bacillus fungorum
AAAAAAATCGCCTCTGCTTTCGTGTTTTTGTTGGTGTGGTTACTTACAATTATACAGGACAAGGCGATTTTTTTGTGCAAAAAAAGGGCTGCCCATAAGTCGGTTTCACCGACTTATGGGACAGCCCCTTTTTTCAGGTATCTCTATTCGGCTTCACTCATATTAAATACTTAAGTTTTTCTGAGATTCTATAAATAATAATTTATAGAATTTTGGAGTGGTTAATATAGGGTTGTATACAAAATAGATACTATTTATTCTTTCTTCGAATAAAGATTGGTATTTCTAAGTTTTTTACGTCTATTTAGTATCTTTTTTAGATACTAGTGGTATAATGGGTAATAAGGAGGGAATTAAATGAAAAAAATAGTGGGTGAAAATATTAGGATGTACTTAGAGGCGACAGGACGAACTCATCAATGGGTTATGGATAAAGGTGGAATTCCAAAGGCTACTTTTTATAAGCTATTAAAAGGAGAGGGCGATTTAACAAAAGGAATAGAAAAAATAAACGAATTGTTTGGAATAAAAGATGATTTTTATTTCTATAATTCAGAATTTAAACCACCATTAAAATTGGAAGATAAATTAAAAAGATCTGATATACGAAATTTTGCAGCTGCAAATTATGTAGCCGTTGAGGGCGAAGAAACAGAATTCAAAGATACTTTAGATACTTTAGACGATTTCATAAGAATGATTGAACTATTGAAGCCTTATAATAATTTAAATAGAAATGATTATATATAATATTTTTTTATCTAATACTTAACATTAAATATAGCCTATAAATTTTTGGAATATACAACGTTGAATTTTATCTACAAAGGGATGTGAAGAAGAATGATAAATAGCACTAATATCAGGGAAGTTATAGAACAGAATCAAAAAATACTTCCTTCAATATTGGTAAACGTAGAAAGTACAATTGAAAAGGGAATTCATTTTAAATATAAAACTATAGAAAGTATACGTAATTATTTAATGCAGAAAACAGAAGTACTACTTTTCCCGAGCAAATCTTTATCTTATGGGGGAATGGTGTTATATCGAAATGGCTCTTTTTATATAAACATAAATACTTTACAGCCAAAAACATATGAGAATTTTGTTTGGGCACATGAATACTATCATTTTGAATTTGAAAAGGATCGAATCAAAAATGCAGATGATGTAACTTTTGTGAATAATCCAGTCCTAAATGAAAATGAGCGTAGAGCAAATCTTTTTGCTGCAGAGTTGTTAATAAATGATGATGTATTAAAAACTTTATTTCAAGAAATAAAGTTAAATTACGTTAATGATTCTTTAGAGAAGAATGTAATTAGGTTAATTCCAGCTTTTGAATTGCCTTATAAAACTATGGTTATTAAATTAGCACAAGAAAACTTGATTAGTATGGAAGATGCAGAGAGAATTATTGATCATGATTACCGCAATAATTTACCACAAGATTTTGACCTTTCAATTTTAGAACCAACAAAAGCAATTAAGATTGATGGATTAAATAAATTACTTGAATCAGAATCCGTTCAAGAAAATATGCTTGAATCAGATTTTGAAAGTATTCAAAATCTAGCAAATCAGCATTTCAAACAACTGGAGGCTATTCGAATGGAAATTTAAGGAGGAACAAATAAATGGACCAAGTAACCAATACACCAGAGACGAACCAAGATTCAAAATGCAATGGAATAGAACCTTACTTACAAGAAGGTAGGAAAAATGATAGGATTACACACTATTATATATTGGATAATAATGTCCTATCAGATTTAGCGAAGTTGGCAAGAGAAGAGCAAAGTTCCTTCAAGGAGTTAATGACATGTTACAAAGGAACAGTATTTATAGTACCGGAAATGGTAATGGAAGAGGCTATTAGGAATTTACCTGGACAACAGTGGGTCGATGAGAAATATTTGGACTTTTATCAGGTAATGAGTGAACTACATATTCCCATTTATCTTGAATCTGTTGAGCATAATTATCAGATTTTTGCAGAGGGTTATGGAAGTAAGGAGGAAGCCTTCCTTCAGTATAAAGAGATAGCTATAAATTCAATAAGTAATATTGCTATTCAAAGTGAACTAAGAGAGGCAAAATCATGTAAGGATATTGTAAAAGCATATTCGCAGTCCTTGAAAGATGCTGGCGAACGATTTATTTTTCTTTATGCGCATGCGATGTTACAAGATAAAGTAAATAAGATTTCTATTTTGAGTAATGAGATAAAAGGTGTCTACAATGTTTGGAAAGCAAATATGAGAAAAGGTGAATTATTGGAACTTGTCAAAGTTACTAGTCATGAGGAATATTGTGAAAAACTGCGACCTGTATCATATAATTGTATTCTAGTGGATTCCTTGAAAAAGAATCCAACATTAACTAGTGAACAGAAAAAGTCATTATTACAAATTATGAGGGACAGTAAGATAATTGGTAGAAATGTTTATTATTCTCAGAAATCATGCAATTTAGTAGATACTAGGGCAGATATGAACAATGAGGAATTTATAAACTTTATTGAAAAACATGATGATTATAAATTAGCGTTTTAAATTACGCAAGTTTTGAAGTGTTCTATACTTTTGTATGGGACATTTTTTGGTATATCTGTTCTAAATAGAAAAACCTTACTTCAAGAACAAGAGAGGTTCCGTTTTAAACTATGTAAAAAAAGAAGATGAATTTGAGTTTAATAAAGATGCGGGTATGTATGTCTGTAAAGCTGGACACATGGCCGTTCGTAGAGCACGTACGGGTAAAAAGGGAACAAACAATAATCAAAGTCATACCTACTATTTTGATATTGAAAAATGCAAGGTATGTCCATTCAAAAGTGGGTGTTACAAAGAAGGCGCTAAAAGTAAAACATATTCTGTGACAATTAAATCCACTGAACATAAGGAACAACAAGCATTTCAAGAAAGGGCATATTTTAAAGAAAAGGGGAAAGAGCGTTATAAAATTGAAGCGAAAATAGTGAGCTTAAGCATAGACACGGGTATGATGTGGCATCTTCCTCGGGTCTGATTGGTATGCAAATGCAAGGTGCAATGGCTATATTCGCTGTCAATTTAAAACGAATCCTAACCTTAATAAAAGAAACAAAGTAAAAAAGAATACAGGGAAAGGCGACTTTTCATTCAAAATTGAATGAAAAGTCGCCTTTCTTGTTTTGCATCCGGTTTATAAACCGAAAAACGTAAGTTTTTCAGTGGCCTCATATTAAAATGGCTTTTTTTATTTAATATTTGTGCTTTCTGGAAAAATATATCCTTTGCAATAATATTAAATAGGCAAGCGAATAAGCTAAGAACAGCAGTCTTCTCCTCATAGAAAAACTAGAATCACATAAGTAAAATCTCATTCTTAGCATTATTGATTTGCTGTTTTATAAAAGGATAATTCAATTGAATTTAGAAAATTATGACTTAATATAGAGGTTATTATGAAACTATATATTTTTATTTTTCAGTTAGGTAATAGCGATGAAAATAAATTCGAACATATTGGTGTAAAAGGATGAATTGGTTTAGAAAGCCCTTTAATTTTTTTGCGAATGTATAGTAAACATAAAATTTCTAGTACATTGGCAACTGGAATTCTTATAATTTATGATTTTTGTACAAATTACTTTATCAAATAGAAATATTTGTATACTATTGAATAGAACTAACCTATTTGTGTGTGATATTGAACACAAATAGAGGTCGCACCTCATGTGGGTGCGTGGATTGAAATAGATACAATGGGGATAAGGCATCGTGTTGATTTTGTCGCACCTCATGTAGGTGTGGATTGAAATTTGTCTTCGCTAAAGGGTTTGCCAAGACCTTGTCGTACCTCTAGTAGGTACGTGGATTAATACAGGTAAGATATTTGATAGTAATTTATTAAAGGTTTACGCATTAACCAAAATTCAACCCTCACTTACCTTTGGAATTTCGTCCGTCACAAGCTTGAGGAATGAGACTTCTTTTGGATAATGCGTTAATTTTAATTGATATTTCTTGAAATCTCCAATGTAATTATGTAATATATAGGTATATTGTTAGTTTATTTGATTCCGTTTATTCCCACACCTTTTTTTGTGTTGTGGTTGAGTTGTAGAAGCAAGTTGCGTCTTGTTTCATTTGTGAAAGGGCTTCTTTGAGCCGATTAGTGTATATATAGCTTATTTTGCTATGCACATTATTAATCGACTTGAAGAAGCCCTTTTTGTGTTGTTTTCAAGTTTGCAGGCGGGGTTATTTATTATTCAATAAAATAACAAATTAAACAGTAGAGGAGATAGTAAAATGAAAAAAGATTGTAGACACTTACAACTAGTACCAACAGTAGAGGAACATAAAACACGAATGGAAAAAAATCAGAAATCTTATGCTGCACCAGCAATGTCATCTGAATCCAGAGCAAGAGTAAATCAAATGAGAAGGTGTTTTGAAGCAGAAATTATATTACCAGACGGTAAATTTCAATATTTCAAGCCACATGCTCTTAATGAAAAAGAAGCCACTCAAGAAATCGATTTATTTATTGAAGGCATACAGGAAGCAAAAGAAGGCAACGTAATCTTATGGCGCTTTGTCGGGCAACAGAGTTTTTACCATGGTACAAAGATCGTAGCTGAACCGAAGTTTCGTACATTTCTACGTAAGGTGAAAGATTATCTTTTTGATTACGAGGAACTTGTTTATGAAACAGAAAAATAAGAAGGATAGAGGAAAAGAGATGAAAAAAGATAATATTTGGAACGTATTAGATGATCCAAAAGAGCAGGAAACTAGAGAGCCATCCCAAGAGCCGGATGATATTTTTGATGGTATGGATGACCTACCGGAGATTACAGATGAAGAACTACCATTCTAATTATGTCGAGGTAGTATATAGAGGGTAAAAGGAAGAACTAAGTGATGTTTATACTTGGATCTTCCTTTTTTTATTGCA
>NZ_NWUW01000075.1 GCF_002746455.1 Bacillus fungorum
GACCAAACTTCTCTCGCTAAAGAAAGTTGGCCTATATTTAACTTACCAAATTACAGATGAAATAGAAAGTGAAAATGTCACCTTTTAGGTGACATTTTCATTGACAAAATCTTTTTTCAACAACGTGAAAATAAAAAATCACCTTCTACATATTGTAGAAGGTGATTTTTTATTTTATGATGCTTGCTTTCCTTTATCTGCATCATCTACATACCAAATGAATTTTCCTGTATATCCGTAAATAACTGCTAAAATTAATGATACGAAGCTTAACCACATAAACGGAACGTATGAGAACGTTGCTACACCTAAAATACCAGCCATAAAAATACCATTATCAGACCATGGAACCATACCTGAAGTTAACGTTCCGCCTACTTCTGAGTTACGCGCTAATACACGTCGGTCTATTTTTAATTTATCATAGCTATCTTCCATAATTTTTGGTGTTAAAATTAGTGATACATACATCGCACAACCAAATATATTAGCTAAGAATGCCACGATTAATGTAGACAATGTTACATTACCTGCAGAATTTAGTTTCTTCTCGAATTTTGATACGATTACTTTTAAAACACCTAGTTTTTCAAGTAATCCACCAAATCCTAAACCGAAAATAATAACGGCTACTGATCCAAGCATACCATTAATTCCACCACGGTTTAATAACTTGTCAACAAACTCAACACCAGATTGAATTGAGAATCCGTTATACGCTGTTCCAATCGCATCTCCAAAATTCATTCCTTGGAAAAGAGTTGCCCAAATTGCACCAATTAATGCTCCCATTGCAATTGTTGGCATAGACGGTCTCTTCATTGCTAATAGAACAATAACAATAACCGCTGGAACAAGCATCCATATTTTAATATCAAATTGCTTTAATAAAGCTTCTTTTAAAAACTCTACTCGACCCAAATCTACATTATCGCCGCCATACATCCAACCAGCTACAGTAAACATAATACTAGTAATAATATAAGCCGGAACATCTAATACGAGCATAGCTCGAACGTGAGCAATAACATCTACTTTCGCCATAGAAGCTGCAAGAACTGTACTATCAGAAAGTGGTGATAATTTGTCGCCGAAATAAGCTCCTGAAAGAACTGCACCAGCAACAAGTGGAAGTGGTAAGCCAAGTCCTTCACCAATCGCCATCATAGCAATACCTGCTGTTCCTACTGTTCCCCAAGATGTTCCTGTTGCGATAGAAGTTATTGAACAGATAATTAATGTTGCTAATAGGAATATGCTAGGGTGAATAAATTCTAATCCATAATAGATTAATGTTGGTACTACGCCACCAGCAATCCATGTTCCAATTAAAGCACCTACTGCAACTAAAATCAGTATTGCTTCTAATCCGTTAGAAATCCCTTTCGTAATTGCATCTTGCAATTCTTGATAACGAAATCCTAATCTTAATCCAAGCGCAATTACTAAAAACCATGAAATAAATAGCGCTAATTGAATTGGGAGATCAAAAATCGTTTGGAAGGAAAAGACAACAGCAAGAAATAGTAATAAAAGAACTATGATTTCTAGCATCGATGGTAATCTTACGCTTTTCATTTTTTTCTCTCCTTACAAGTCGATAACATGACGTATGTCGTCTTACATGTATGTAATATACAATTAGCAAAGACAAAACAAAATTTTCATATTATTTCGATTTATTTTTCCAGTATAATATATGGACACCTTTTCTATTGTAAAAGTAGAAGTTACTTTTCGCAATGGAAAATATAAAAAAGGTTACATTTTTATTTAGATAGAACAATTCAAGAATAACTTTTTTAATATTTGCCACAATAAGATTTTTTACTATTATCCTCACCTTTTAAGGACTACCATTTTTATCCACAAAAAAGCACACATCATTATAATGATGCATGCTCCATTTTTATTTATACATATTTTGTATTTCTTCTTTATTTTTAAGTATTTCAACAAACTTATCGCTACAACCTTTCGGAAATAACACTCCGAGTCCATATGAATGCTCAAACTGAAAATGAGGGTGCTTCGCTTTAACCTCATCCCACAACTTATACACACCGAAATCGTCACGTTTAACTTCAATATCATGAAATAATATAATACCATTTTCCGCAACTTTAGGTAGCCACGTTTTATAATCGTGAGAAACAGCGTCATACGTATGATAGCCATCAATATGCAAAAGATTTATTGTTTCATCTTGAAACTGATCCAGGGCCTCATCAAAAGTAGAGCGAATTAAATTTCCTATATTAAGGTAGTTATCGCTCACCACTTTTTCTACTATTTGAAAAACCCCTTCTCCATATGGACCTGTATGCAGATCTCCTGCCCAAGTATCTACCGCAAAACATTTTGTAGCTAGCCCACCATCTTTTACCCCCTGACAAAAACTAAAAAAGGAAGCACCTAAATGTGTGCCTAACTCAACTAAAATTTCTGGCTTTTCAAATCGTACTAAATCATATGCAAAATTTAAATGTCCACTCCACGCAGATTGCGCCCGAATAATATGACTATAATTTTCAAATTCAAATGTTGGTTTATGAGTAACCCAGCTCATCACATTTCTCCTTCAACACATATTTTTAACAAACCAAATTACTCTTATCTTTATTTTTTTATCATTGTAATTATGATTTTATTTCATAAAAATATGAAGAATTAACTTTTTCTTATTTCGGTAAAGCATCGTATACATATGGATCTGTAGGCCTATTGATTTTCTCTACTTTACTTACTAATTCCAATCAAAAAGAATACAAATCTCTTTTGAAAATATGCAAATAGCATTAATGTATTTTTCATATCAAGCATAGGTCCAAACACAAGAAATGCGAGAAGTGCTTTTACAGAAAAAACATGTCCAAAAGATGCCGCTATAAATGCATCGGCTGCTGAGCAAATTGATAAAACATAACCCAATCCCATCATAATAATTGGCGAAATTATTTCATTATACCCCACTGTATCAAGTACGTTTCGATCAAAAAACGTTTGAAATACGCTCGCAAAAAAAGCACCAATCAACAAATAATAGAAAAAGAAAAATAGCGATAAGAGCTATTCCTATTAATTCTTTTGAAACTCTATTAAAGACCAACATTATCCCCCCACTTTATTCATATTAAATCGTATACTTGTCCAAATGTCCTACACTACTACAGCACAAATTTTATAGTCTATTTCTATTCTTAAATCGTAATTATTATGATTTATTGTTGATTTTTTCTTTTCTATCGCTTAATATAAAACGTAATCATTACGATTTAAAAGGGAGAGATTATTTCATGAAAAAAGTACCTATCACTGTATTGAGTGGATTTTTAGGGTCTGGAAAAACTACCTTACTACATCACATTTTGACTAATAAGAACAACTTAAAAGTAGCTGTTATCGTTAATGATATGAGCGAAATAAACATTGATGCGTCGCTTATAAAAAAAGGTGGGCTCTCACGTACGGAGGAAAAACTAGTAGAAATTCAAAATGGCTGTATTTGTTGTACACTACGAGAGGATTTAATGATAGAAGTAAATCGGCTTGTTGAAAACGGTGATATTGACTATATTGTTATTGAATCTTCTGGTATAAGTGAGCCTATCCCAGTTGCTCAAACATTCACTTATACTGACGAAGTACTTAACATCGATTTAACGAAAAAATGTCACCTCGATACATTGGTTACAGTTGTAGATGCAAATAGATTTTGGGATGATTTTGCAGATGGTGAAAGTTTATTAGACCGTAAGCAGGCTATCGATGAAAATGATACTCGGGAAGTTATTGATTTACTAATAGACCAAATTGAGTTTGCGAATATCATTCTTCTGAATAAAATTGATTTACTAGAAAAAGAAGATTGGATAGAACTTCATCATTTACTAAAAAAATTAAATCCCGGTGCAAAAATTATTGAATCTTCATTTAGCAAAGTACCATTGCAAGAAATATTAAACACAAATTTATTTAATTATGAAGAAGCCAGTCAATCAGCCGGCTGGATGCAAGAATTAAATAATGAACATCATACACCGGAAACGGAAGAATACGGTATCAATTCCTTTGTGTACCGTCGTAAATATCCTTTCCATCCTGAGCGCTTTATGAATTGGCTAGAAAAATGGCCTTTAGATGTTGTAAGAGCGAAAGGCTTTTTCTGGCTCGCATCTCGTAATAATATGATAGGACTTCTATCTCAAGCAGGTTCCTCTATTACAATTCAAGGAGCCGGCGAATGGATAGCGGCATTACCCGAAAATGAAAGAAAACAAATTATTACAGAAGAACCTGCAGTATTGAAAAACTGGGATGAGCGCTACGGAGATCGAATAACTGAGCTCGTATTTATCGGGATTGACATGAATCGTTCTTTAATTGAAGAATCATTAGATAGTTGTCTATTATCAGAAAAAGAAATGAAACAAGATTGGGGGATATTTGTTGATCCTATTCCAGCTTTTACTTACACTTCATAATTAACAAAAAAAGGAGTTGTCCCAAAAGCTCCTTTAAATGACTAAAAGCCACAGAGAAAATTTATTTTCTTCGTGGCTTTTGTTATTTTTTCGATTTTCTTCCTCAAACGAGCGGTTCTTTTCCGCTTGTTTGAGGAAG
>NZ_NWUW01000076.1 GCF_002746455.1 Bacillus fungorum
ATAGATATAGAATTACCTCCTATGGAAGAATGCTATGAAATTAACATGGAGGTAGCAGAACTAAACAAAGAATTATCTATTACTATGTTAGAGCAAGATTGGAATAAAGATTCCATTATTCATTCCGGGATTCCTGACGAAACTGAACCACCGCTAGATGAATTCCCATCTGATGGACTTCCCGTTCCAATAATAGAGACTGCAGAAACAAATATAGAATCTGCTTCAATTCCAGTTCCATTAACAGAGGCAGACGAGACACATGTAGAAATCAACACGATCCCAATTGAAGAAACGCTTACACATACCGAAGAAAATAAGCTAGATGAAGATGTAGCGAAAGTTTATGAATCTATTAGTATTACGGTTCAAGAAAACTTAGAAAGAAATAGAGAAGATCATTTGAAAAATGAAGAGAAGCAACCAGAATATAAACCTATGAGTTATAAAGAACGCCAAGAGCACTTAAAATCTCAGCAAAAAAATAAGAATAATACTACGCAGTCGCTGGTTAATAAAAATGAGAAACCAAAGCACAAAACATCAAACGTAATGAGTAAGGAATTGAACAATTTCTTTGATTAATAGTTTGTAAACCTTAAATTAAATCTAGTATTGGTATAGCCAGCATTTCGAAAAATAACCAGACTAAGCCAAAAATAAAATAAGCTGCCTAATGAAATAACCGTGTCTAACTTTTAGGGGGCACTTCACATATAGGCAGCTTATTTACATAATTATCGTTATTGGTAGCAAAGTTTCTAAGAGCCTTCACTTATTTTAATTTGCATAAAATCTTGCATCAGGAGATTTAAGAAGAAATAAACGAAATAGAATGTATAGATATTGGTATACATAAATATTTGAAAAACCCCCTAGCATAATCTAGTAAGAAAATTATGCTAGAGGGATAAAAGAAGGATAAATCTGTCTCAAGCATATTTATATTTATGCTTGTCCAATGAAAAAGGTGTATGAATCTATTTATTATTTGTAAGTTTATAATTGTAATAGATTATTGATATAAATGCCGTGCCGGCTTGTCCATATTTGTCATATTTTATAGCGAGACTTATTCTTTATAAAATTTGATAGATAGGGAGGAAATAAATATGTCTCAAGCAAATTTACCTAATATCACGCCGGATATTACACTTTCTAGAACAGAATCACTAGATTTAATTATTGCATCTATTGCACTAGAAGAATTGGCACTTGCTCATATTCTGAATGCAGAAGCAGAAAAAATTCAATATGTGTTGGGAACATTACCCGGTTTGTCACCAGCGGCAACAATTAGTAATGTACTAGCAGTGAATGAAAGTGTAAATTGTGTGTTGCAAAGTGCAACACAGAAACAAATGTATTTACAAAATAAATTAAAGAGTGTACTACAAGCTCCCTCTTTAACGGGTCCACCTGGACCTACTGGACCGACAGGACCTGCGGGAGGTCCAACAGGGCCTACTGGAGCAACTGGGCCTACTGGTATTTGTCCAACGTGTCCGACAGGACCGACAGGACCAACAGGGCCGCTTATAACAGCTAACAATGGTAGTTTTGTTACTAATGCTACGATCACTGTTCCGGCAGGAGCGTTAGTACCACTTGCTACAAATGAAACTCTTAATGGAACAGCAATTACACACGTACCTGGTTCAACTGATATTATATTGGCTCCTAATCAAACTTATCATGCTGATTATCAATCTTCATCAGGAAGTAGCACTGGTCAAATAGGTTTAGTTTTTGATTTAAATGGAACTTTTATAAATGGTACTAGTACAAATTCAAATGCTGGAGTTACTCTTCCTCAAACTGGATCAATAAGTGCAGGAGCGGTATTTAATACAGGACCAGGAGTTAATGTATTAACGTTACGCAATAGCGTAGCAGTTGATCAAACGATGAATGGAGTTATTGTTAATGTAATAAAACTTGCTTAAGTAATCATAGTAGTCAACGTTAAGCGGAACGAAGTGAGCATTAAAGAGTTAACTTATTTCAAAACACCCTTCACCCCCTCAAAAAATGAGGGGGTGAAGGGTGTTTTTTGATTCTAAAAAAATACAGGCTCTCCGGACATGCTCAAAGTTCTTTACAAGCTCGTATGATGTATGGATTTTGAAAAAAGAAAGGAAGATGAGTATGTCTCAAGCGAATATCCCTAATATTACTCCAACTATTTCAATTACCCCAGGTCAATCTATTTCTTTGATTGTAGCTTCTATTGCGATGGAAGAATTAGCATTAGCGCATATTATTAATAGTGAAGCAGAAAAAACTCAATTTATATTAGGAACACTAGATACGGGTGTTACTCCTCCACCAGTGACATTGTCAGATTTGTTAACAGTAAATAATAGTGTAAAACAAACATTACAAACAGCTGTTAAGCAAGAAATGCTTTTACAATTTAAATTAGAAAATGTATTAGATTTGGTTAGTATTACACCTCTATAAATTTTAAATATACAATTACAAAATACAACAAAAAAGCCACTTGTACTATAAGTAAAGTGTTTAATCTACAATTATAGTTGAATGGCTTTTTTGTTGTTATATAGTTAATCTTTGAGATGAGGATTTACTATTTCGTGACATAATATATATATGTTTTTTTTAACAAATGTGTTCCACTTAAAAACTTGTTACGAAGTAAATAGAGTCTTTAAACTAAACAAGGAATTTTTAAAGAAGAGTAGAGAAGAACTTATTGTATGTTGTATACATATTTTGTTAACATAACGTCTCATTATAGGTAGCGAATAGTTTGATAGAATCCTTGTATTGACAGGGATTCTTGTTTCTATGTCTATTTATTTCTTATACAGAATTTTATACATCGTTGATATATCGGGGATTCTAGGGATCCCCGATATTCTTTTTTTTGCATAAAATCTTGTATAAATAAAAAAGATTTTGATGTTGATATGAAATAAAACCCTGGTATATTTTGTCTAAATATACCAGGGGAGAAAAGGAAGATATACTA
The DNA here is from genome assembly GCF_002746455.1 of Bacillus fungorum. Taxonomy (GTDB): domain Bacteria; phylum Bacillota; class Bacilli; order Bacillales; family Bacillaceae_G; genus Bacillus_A; species Bacillus_A fungorum. The sequence goes on from NZ_NWUW01000076.1 coordinate 2,996, forward strand.
TGTCACATGATATATATATGCTTGTACAACGTATGATGTGTAAGTATTTAGCAACTTTATAGTTTGATAGATGATATATTGTAACAACTTGTCCATAGTTGTCATATTTTATAGTGAGACTTATTCTTTATAAAATTTGATAGCTAAGGAGGATGTAAATATGTCTCAAGCAAATGTACCGAATATAACTCCAAATATAAGTTTAACAAGAGAAGAATCAGTTAATTTAATTTTATCTTCAATTGCTCTACAAGAATTAGGATTAGCTCATATTATTAATGCAGAAGGTGAAAAAATTCAATATGCATTAGGGTTATTAACACAAAGTCTTTCACCTCCTCCAACATTTGATCAATTAATTCAATTAAATAAAAGTGTACAATCTACTTTGCAAGGAGCAGTAGAAACAGAAATATTTTTAAAAGCAAAATTAGAAGCTGTATTACAAGAACCAACATTAACAGGACCAACTGGACCTCAAGGCCCCACAGGTTCTGCTGGGCCTCAAGGTGTTACAGGTCCTACAGGAGTTTGCACATGCCCATGTCCTGTTATTGGAGCATTCAGATATACTGTACCAGGTATTACTGGTCCAGTTATAGCTCCAAATGAAATATTGCCGTATGCACCGTTAGGTAGTAGTAATACACCTGGTGCATTTACTATAACTACTAATGGATGTGTAATGGTAAATGAGTGCGGGGTATATAAAATAGATGTTAGGGTTCAAAGTACTGAAAATAGTACATTTTGTTTAAGTTTAAATGGAGGGTCTCCAGGTTCACTTCAAGGAGGAGCAGTTTGTAATTGTGGCACAATATATATTTCTGCATTTTATAATCTTAATGCAGGTGATGTTGTTTGTGTATACAATTGTGGAGTCACGAGTACAACCTTATTAGGTGCAGCCAATCAGGGTGATCCTATTTCAGCACAATCAGTAATTAATTTTACTCAAATTTGTCCATGTTAAAGTTAAAATTTGTAATGGGGGTAGCATCAGGATTTTGCGGATTTACAACGTTAAGGTAGAAATCTTTGTATCAATAGGGTTTACTCTATTGGGACTTAATTGCTTTTACGTCAAATAGGGGTAGCACCCCATCGCTATCAAGCTAAGCTCATACAACGTCAATTAAAATAGAGGTTGTTTCTTTTTTATAAAATTTATGTGTAGGGAACCTAAAGATTTGCACACGAAATAAACCCTAACGGGTTTCATTTTTTTTGAATTAAGCCGCTTGATTATCAGACATGGTACAATTGTA
>NZ_NWUW01000077.1 GCF_002746455.1 Bacillus fungorum
CCGCTAACTTCATAAGAGCAAGCTCTTAATCCATTCGCTCGACTTGCATGTATTAGGCACGCCGCCAGCGTTCATCCTGAGCCAGGATCAAACTCTCCAATAAAGTTAGTTTGTCTAGCATCTAAAAATAAAAATTGACGTTTCACGTTGTTTGTTTCGTTCAGTTTTCAAAGAACTACCTGGTCGCTCATTTGCGACTTCCTTATGTTAACATCTTCGTTAGTTAATGTCAACTAAGTTTTTCATTTCATTTGTCACTTTCGATGTTGTTGTCATCGGCGACTTGTACTATATTACACCTCTAAGTTATAATCGTCAATACCTTTTCATAAAGATATTTAATTAAATGTTTTTATCTTCTCTAATCTAGAGAACAACCTATACAGATTGCATTATCAGAAAAGCCTCTTCTACTTAACTTTAATTTCCTTCTTCCAAAATATATTCAAGTTAACTTAAACCCTAGACTTAGGTTGTACGGAAGTTTTTATCCAGCACAACTAACGATCTTATTTTAATAAATACTAATATGTAATTCAAAAGTTATTATACTTCCTAATACCTCTTTGTTTATCACACACTCTATTAGAAACGATTGAAGATATACGTATTCCTATAACAGACAAGGAGACAGAAATCCATAATAAACTAATATATTAATCTAGTTATAGAGTTCCCTCTTATATGAAGTAATAGCCGCTTATCTGTTTACTCGTAAATATATAGAAACACACTAATACATTTACTAACTATCCCTGTGTCACTGAAATATTAGCCTTTCATCTTTAGCATCACCCTTTTCCATATAGCCTAGTGATAATAACCTTTATATCCTCCTAACAAACATTTAAGATATACAAATAAACTATACTCAAGGTCCGAACCGATTAATGGCATTTCTTTCTTTAAACATATATACTTAACACGCCAAAAGGAACGTATGTTCCATTTGGTTTGTATCACTCTTTATAACATTTAAGAGCGTTTATCCTATACCTATATTTATGTTTTACCGCTAAAAGAACACATCGAGTTACTAACAAAGCATGTAATTTTACTGTTTTTAATATAAAATCCTCCATTTTAAAATACATATAGCATCACAAGTTCATTTATTTCTACCTACAAGTCTAGAAATACACGACAATAAGAAACCAATACATATAAAACACCCACAAAAACGAATTCTACAACAAAGTATACTACAGCTGCACAATTATAAATCACGATCTTTTCAACATCTATAGGAGTCTTGTCCACATTTAACGCAAATATACGTTAAAAAATTTTCAATATAAAGTGAGCCGGAATTTCTACTCTAAGAAAAATTCAGCTCTTATTTTTGGGCCATAGCCAAAATAATTTTTACATTTAAGATTAAATGTCTATTCAATATCCTCTACTTTGCTGTGCTGAAGATGAATGTATCATATCTATCACTGCATGATATAGATTTTCTGGATGTTCAGCTATTCTATGACATAAATACAAATACCACTCTTTCCCATAAGTCAAATATACTCTAGTGTTATGTCCTTTGTTTTTCAAATCACTTAGCATATCCGGACGAATTCCATATAGCATTTCTATCTCTACATTCGATTGACTAAAATATTGACGTTGCTCCATCTCTTTAATAAGAATTTCATCATGTGTAGCTATAGATACAGGGTGATTGTTTTCAATTAGTTGTTCTACAATCTGAAGATACTGTTGATTTAAATCAATTGACCTAGGCATAGCAATATCCTGAACTTCTTGATAGGCACCTTTTACAACTCGTATTTTCCCTGGATAATGTAGGAGTTCTTGAATATCATCGTTCGAGCGATATAAATGCGCCTGAATTGTTATCCCTACATTAGAATATTGTTCAGTTGTTTTTTTATAGATAGTAAGAATGTCCGCGGCTTTAGATGATTCTTCCATACTTATCATAAGGGTAGTTTCATGTACTTTTGCCTTCTCTGCCAACTCCATTAAATGAATATAAGATATTTCTGGATCTATAGATAATCCAATATGCGATAAATCGAGTGATACTGTTTGTTTCATAGATAGAGCACCCATGTCCCCAATAAGATTCAAAAACTCATTTTTCGCTTTACAACATTCCTCTATATCTATTGTATTTTCCCCTATATATTCTAGTGAAGTATGATACCCTTTTGTAATTAGTTCTTTTGCCGTCACAATCCCCTCACGTCTCGTTTCTCCAGTGACAAAGCGTTTTGCGGCTTGCAACAATAACGCATAGAGCTCCGTAGATTGTTGTACATAGGATTTTATATGTTCATTTCGTGCAATCGCTTTAAATGCCTGAGCTACTTGGAATTCTGATTTAGTCATCACATTTTCATCTCCTTTAGAACTATTTGATCCAACTATATCATGCTAAAATGGTTCGTATTAGTACCATTTTAGCCAAACTTTTATGGTACCAATTTTAATGAAGGGAGCATTTATATGCTTTGGATACCTATTGATCGATCGTTAGATATAAGTTTAATTCGACAGGTTTATCACCAAATACGCGAACGAATATTAAACGGAGAGCTACAATCCGGAGAAAAATTACCCTCAACACGGGAATTAGCTTCCGAGTTAGGTGTGTCTAGAAATGTAATTTTAGAAGCTTATGATCAATTATTTTCCGAAGGTTTTTTGGTCGCTCGACAGGGAGCCGGGACATTCATTGCCGAAGGGACTTATTTAGAACAACGCAAAAAATCAACTCTAATCGATTCTTTACCTTGGTGCGAAGAAACAAACAAAGACAGTAATATCATTAATTTTCGTTCAGGGATACCGGCATTAGACTTATTTCCACGTAAGGGATGGGCAAAGTTATCTCACACTATATGGAATGAAACACCGCCTTCTACGTTTGGATACGATATTCCCGAAGGGCGTCCCGAATTAAGAAAGGTTTTATCACGCTATTTGCTAAAAACAAGAGGAGTTTTTTGTCATCCAGAACAATTGGTGATTACTTCTGGTGCAACTCAAGCTTTAACACTTGTTTCTAAGTTACTTTTGGCAACAGATGACGAAGTACTAATAGAAGATCCTATTACCAATGACATTCAAACAATTTTTAAAAATTCAGGAGCCTCCCTTTACCCGATACCAGTTGATGATAACGGGATGGATACATCTTTGCTGCCCACAAATAAAAATCCAAAATTCATCTTCATTACGCCTTCCCATCAGTTTCCTTTAGGTGGAACGCTACCGATTCAACGACGGGTTCAATTGATTAACTATTCAAGAAAAACAAATTGTTATCTCATTGAAGATGATTATGACAGTGAGTTTCGATATGAAGGCTCACCTGTAAGTTCATTACAGGGATTGGATCCCGAGCGTGTTATATATATAGGTTCATTTAGTAAAATTTTATCACCGGCCCTTAGGATGGGATACTTAGTTCTTCCCTCACACCTTATTGAAAAATGTCGCAGGGTAAAATGGTTTTCAGATCTACATACACCTTCTTTAAATCAGCTTGTTCTTGCTAAATTTATTGCCGAAGATCATTTGGAACGGCATATTATGAAGATGAAAAAAGTCTATAAAAATCGAAGAAACTTCCTTATCCAGCAATTAAAATTGGCATTCTCAAGTAAGATCAATATTTTCGGTTATTCTACAGGATTACACCTGATTGTTGAATTTAATCAAGTTCAATTCACAAAAGAATTACTTGAGGAGATCCAACAATTCGGAGTGAAAGTATATTCTGTGGAAGACCATGCCATTAAAAAAGGAAAACATCATAATCGAATTATTATGGGGTATGGACATTTAACAACTGAAGAAATAAAAGAAGGTGTGAGTAGGCTACAGAGGGCATTACCTTGTATATATCCTTGTTAACAAATAGACGGTTTAACAAACTTGGCCATATTTTTCTGAAGGTATGCTATTTAGATGCGACATCATAATAAAATAAAGTTGTTTCTTGTTATATAAACGTACTCATAGAGCCGACATTAATTACAAGATTATTTCATTAAACACAAAAAAGACGAGTCATTCTGACTCGTCTTAAGCTTGCTTGGCGACGTCCTACTCTCACAGGGACAAGGTCCCAACTACCATCGGCGCTAGAGAGCTTAACTTCCGTGTTCGGTATGGGAACGGGTGTGACCTCTCTGCCATCATCACCAAACTATTGAAG
>NZ_NWUW01000078.1 GCF_002746455.1 Bacillus fungorum
CAAGTCGATTAAAAATGTGCATAGCAAAATAAGCTATATATACACTAATCGGCTCAAAGAAGCCCTTTCATAAATGAAACAAGACGCAACTTGCTTCTACAACTCAACCACAACACAATAAGGTGTGGGAATAAACGGAATCAATTAAACATTAAATATACCTTTATATTAATCAATTCACATCTAAATTTCAATAACTTTATGTACCTTGCAAGAATGAACTTGTTTATTTTACTTTTTTGTAAAATAATGTATAATAAAATTACCCTACATGAGATATTGAGTCATATCTCATTCGTCATTTAATAAGGCCTATATAAAAAAATAAGGCCTTATTTCTTATTCTTCCTTTCAAAATCTCCTTATCTTCTATCTGTTTCCCCTATATTTACTATTAACTGAAGTTATATACTTTTGCATTTTAATTTAAAGCAATCCATTCGTAGCTTTCCCATTCTTTTGGTTTCTTATCATACTTAATACGACCAGTCGTACAGAATGAAGCAATCATCCATTGTATAAGGTTCATCTTTGCATACGGATCAACACATTCCTCTATTTTTTTCAATTGATATCCGGTACTATTTTTCTGCCAAATTGTATATAAACGAAAATGAGTTGTCGTAACAAGTCTAGCTTTTGTTGTAACTTGCCATTTTGCAATTTTTGTTAAATCTTCTTTTACTTTTCTTTCATACTCTTGTTTCACTACCTTATAACTCTTCTCTTTATTAATTAATCCATTAGAAAATGAAAGAGGCATTTGATGCACCTCATAGACAGTTCCTTCTTCATCTCCTAAAATGTTTGATTCTACTAGAAATATATTTTTTAATTTTAACTGTTCTGTTAATTCTTTTCCGTTTCGATAAAATGGCTTTTTTATCTTCTGCAGTAAGATAACCTGCACGATTAATCCAATCAGTAAAGGATATGCCAATACAAACACCATATTAATAAACAGGTTTAGAATAAGAACTCCTATAAGCACAAATATTGTAAAGTAAATATTTGTTTCTCTTTGATGAATGATTCTACTGTTCAAGCCAAGATACCTCCGTTTTGATAGATAGTAAACGCAACATACACAAGTGCTCCTAATAAAATAGAACAAGCCCCTGGAAAGCTCTGTATCAGCTGTATTTCTTTCTTGGGTAGTTTTGCACCAAAGATAGATGCAGCATGCTCTAATTGATCTTTAATCGCTCCAACAAACCCTAAAATTTTAATTAATCGATACACACTAGCAATCCAAAAGAATAGTAAATGGAAAGCTGTTAATGTAATAGCGGTAAGGATAGCTGATTCTTCTACTACATTACTAACATATAAAGCTACCACCACAAGCATTTTCGTATCACCAGGTGAAGAAAATTTAAATGTCTCCAATAATAAACCACACGCTAAGGCCATGACTAGGACAATCGCAATCTCTTTCCCTGTTCTTATTCCAGCAAAATACGTAATTCCTATACCCACAATTAAGAATAGTAGATGCCATATATTTTTCGTTTTTCTATATTTCAAATCAGTAACTACATTTAGGAACATATAGCTTAGTAATAACCCCATGATATACAGACTCATTTTCTTTACTCCTCTTTTAATTTCATAAAAATACTGTTTAAAAAAGGGAACCACTTTTAGAGTAGCCCCCTCGTTTATTTTCACATTTATTTTTTGTTCCAAGAATCTACATCCGCATTGCTTGATGCTTTTGTGAATCTTGCCAGGATCGTATCATAACCACCTTGGATTGCTTTCCATACAAACGGGCCAATTACTAATACGATAATGACCGCCAAGGCAATTAACATACCGTTTTCTGATGATAACTGTGAATCCTCATTTTTTAACCAATTCTTCATTTTTGCTAACATTGCATTTCGTCTCCTTTATATATCAATTTTAAGAATTTACTAAAATAAGAACTTATCTATTTAAATCTTTTATTACTTATTCCAAGAATTTACGTCTGCATTGCTTGATGCTTTTGTGAATCTTGCCAGGATCGTATCATAACCACCTTGGATTGCTTTCCATACAAACGGGCCAATTACTAATACGATAATGACCGCCAGGGCAATTAACATACCGTTTTCTGATGATAGTTGTGAATCCTCATTTTTTAACCAATTCTTCATTTTTGCTAACATTTCAATTATCTCCTTTATATATCAATTTTAGGAATCTACCAAGATAACAATTTACCTATTTAAAGCCTTTATTTCTTGTTCCAAGAATCAACATCTGCATTGCTTGATGCTTTCGTGAATCGAGCTAGAATCGTATCATACCCGCCTTGAATTGCTTTCCATACAAACGGGCCAATCACTAATACAATAATTACCGCCAAAGCGATTAACATTCCGTTTTCTGATGATAACTGTGAGTCTTCATTTTTTAACCAATTCTTCATTTTTGTTAACATGTGTATTGCTCCTCTTCTTATTCAATTTTGGGTACTAGCTTCTTATATACTTGCAAATCCTTGCATTAAGGATTGAATAACAATAACCATTGGATAAATTACAATACAACCAATAACGGCAACGTTAAATTTATTCATTTCCATTGGCTTATTTTGAATGAGACGGTTATAGTTCTCATGTTTTAATTCACGCATCATTTTAATTTGTGCGTCCATAATACGAAGACTTTGTACCTTGTCCGTTTTTTGTGCCTGTTGCAACGCAATCGTAAAGGTATTGACTTCTGGACTATTCAAAGCTGCTGCAAAGTTTCGAAATGGTTGATCCGAACCAGCATACATTTCTAATTCCGCAGTAAGTGTAGATACATACGGTCGAAGGTGTCTCCCAGCATATATCTGCGCCTTTTTTACCGCTTCTAATGTTGTATGCGTTTTTAACAACTGCAGCATTGGAATTAGATACTCTGGTAATTCGAACTTCCTAGCTTCTATCGCCTGCTTGATTCTTCTCTTTAATAGATAATCAGGATAGAAATAAAGCAGTGGTGAAATCAAAACACCCACTTTAAATAAGTAGTAATCATGAAATACCGTACATATCAAGAAAACCGAGGTGAAAATGATGGGATACGCAACCTTCATTTTCAAATATTCTTCTGGTTTCGTATCCAAACCAGCTTCTTCTAATTTCTTCTGGATCTGCTCTTTCTTTTCTTCTGTCAGATACTTATGTGATAATGACTGGAAGGGAGCAAGCATCATTTGATTTAAATTCTTTTTTTCAATTCGTTTTGCATTTTCTACATAGTTTGTAAGTAGGCTACCACTATCTTTTTTACTTTGTAGAAAGGTAGAGAATACCCAATACATGACAACGAATACCACTACAGCTAAAATCGCAGCCACTTTATTCCCCTCTTTCTGTTGGATTATAATTTGCAATCTTTTCTACACGGGTTGCTAAGAAAAAGACAATGAACATATTTACCGCTAATGCGATTTTCCCCATCATAGAACCTGCTAAAAATCCATATGCTTCTTTTGACATCAACATAATCACAATCGGCATGGCAATGACGATTAAGCAGTTCTGTACAAAGGCACGTTGTGCTTGCGACAAACTAGAGCGCAATCTTGCCAGGTATAGCTTTTGTTTTTCAAAATCTTCTGCAATATCTAGTAAGACTTGCACTGAATTTGCTCCACCTTCTCGGCTACACACTTCCAACATTTCATGGAAAAATACCAATTCTCTAAAGTTAAAGGTTTCATTGAATCCTCTAAATGCACGGTGCATGGTGGTTCCACCTTCTAATAAAAGAGAAACTTTTTCTATTTCTTCTTGAATGCTTTCATGCATCATTGGGTTAACCTGAACTAACACCCGTTTTGCGTTATTACTAATTTGAAGTGCATTCGCTACAGCCTTCATATAGATAGAAAGACGATCAATGACAACCAAGTAGTAACGTTTTTTTCTTCGATAGAGAAGAAATCTTGGAACTAAAAATCCACATAAAACGGAAATCAGTGTAAAAGGATCTCTTCCAAAAGAAAAATAGAATACTGCTGCAATACTCATTCCGGAAAGAATTACATATACCCAGTACATACTTTTCGTCAATTTCCACTCGTACTTTTGGGCTTCTTGAATAATGGATTGTGGTAGATACATTCGAATCCCTTTGATATTCCTTAATTCCAA
>NZ_NWUW01000079.1 GCF_002746455.1 Bacillus fungorum
CACGCCACAGTCGTTAGCATTGTTGGACAGTCATATCGAATTAAGGATCATTTTACCAAAGAGAATGAGTGATTTTGTACATCCTTAAACAAGCGAAAGTGTACATGTTTAGGTTGACATTTACAGCTTGATTTACGAGATCAGTCTGTCTAAAATCAGAAAGAATTCATCCATTAATTGTTTAGACTTGCAGCATAAGATACGACTCCGTTTGGAATATATGCACTTTATTCTCCTTTATTTTTACACCAGACCTGCCTACTAACTATATGTCTAAATGTAGTCTGAATAATCAGGAAAAATTTTCGAAACAACACTAAATACATATAATGGTATATTTGTTTAAGCGCTTATAAAACTCTCTCTAAGAATAAATATAAAAAAATCTTGATCTAACTTTAGAGGGTTATTTATCTAGGGATTTTAGTTTCTTTTCAACCTTTGCTATTAGAAAGAAAATTAGTACAAACATTAACCCTATAATAGTAAACATTGCATACTCAAATTTCGTAATTATACAAGCTAAAATGCTACCTAATACTCCCATTAAAATTCCATTTATAATTAGCAATTTCCCACTATACGAATTACCTTTTTTCCAAAGAAACGAATTTTTCATTGAACGCTTCGTACGATAACCATATGCCCCATTAATTTCTTTTGGCGGTCTGTAAATCAATGCCAAACCAGCACAGATGAAAATTAATCCTGTAAGTACACTTATCCCAATATTTACAAGTATTGTTTCCAATTTATCAGCCCCTCTATAAAATTTAATTAATTACAAATTTAGTATAGCATAGATTTATAGGTATAATATGTAAATCAAATAAAGGGAAAATTTATCAATATCTAAAAATCTGTTTAATCATTTTAATTGCACTTATGCAAAAAAATACGCACTTAAAATCAAGAACAAGCTAAAATGCCGAAAAATTTTGCTTTATAAGATTATTCGTATTATGTAAGATGATAAATATAAATAAATTACATTTATGTAAATATTAAACATTTAAAATTATTAAAAGGTTGATGATTAATTGTTTAATGAGGAGGAGGGATTCGTTTTAAATTTGTTTTTATATTTTTAAAATCCATCGTTTTCCTGGTTCAATTTTCACATCAGAAAACTCTCCACTCAACAAGTCATACTCTAGTTGAATTTTCACACCAGCTTTATGACTATATCCTCCGGCACCAGGATACATAGCTGCGAATCGATCTGGAACTTGAAAGGTTGTAGAATCAAGGATGCGAATGCGCTCAAAGTAGGAAGAAAGAGTATGAGAAATCTTAGATAATCCTCCGATTTTAGCTTGTAGAAGTGTAGTGAATGCAGTTCGAAAGAAGGCTACAGAAGCCGAGTTACATCGCCGATTAAGTTCCTCAGGACTTAATAAAATTCCTGTTGAAGTTTCTAATTGACTACATAGTTGGGTAAGAGAGGTAGTAGCGACTTGTTGATTTAGCCATACACACAAAGATAAAAAATGATGCCCGTGGCACTTCCGTTTTCGTTTCATCCTGCCTGCTTCTATAGCTAATTGATTAAGTGTAGCGGGAGACATATATCGATATAACTCTTCGGCAAATAAAGACAACTCTTGCTTTTAATGCATATTCATAAAAAGCACGTCACCCTTTCTCATTAATATAAGAAAATAGTAACGCGCTTTTACTTTCAAAAATAGCCCGAATCCTTAAGTTGATGGATGTGGGGTAGTGCCCCGAAAATGCGGATTTACAACCTTAAGACTACTGTATTTTTACAAAAGTTAATGCACTAGCATTTGTACTAAATCCAGTCTCACCTGAAGTAGAAAGTAATACTGGTGATGTAGTACTAGTGAGTAAACCTATAGACACAACATCACCTGCTGCAAGATCAAGAATAGCAGTTCGAGTAATTTCTGTTGTTCCCGTTGTATTTCCAGTAGTACCAAAAGAATTTAAATATGGCACTGTAGCTCCTGCACCATTAACTTGAATTGCAAAACTACCATTTTCATTAGCAGCTAAAGAAACAGCACCTGTTACTTCATATATTCCAGCCATATTTACAGTAACAGAACCATCAGGATTAAGAGTAAAAGCACCAGGAGTATTTATAGGGGATGGACTAGCAAATTCCACAGGAATAACAGTTCCATTACTACCAGTACCAGGTGTAAATGGACCTACATTAGTAATATTACCAAAACTACCTTGAACTAATGATAAAGTACCCGTAGCTCCCGTAGCTCCTGTAGCTCCTGTAGCTCCTGTAGCCCCTGTAGCCCCTGTAGCTCCTGTAGCCCCTGTAGCTCCTGTAGCCCCTGTAGCTCCTGTAGCTCCTGTAGCCCCTGTAGCTCCCGTAGCTCCTGTAGCTCCTGTAGCTCCTGTAGCCCCTGTAGCCCCTGTAGCCCCTGTAGCTCCTGTAGCCCCTGTAGCTCCTGTAGCTCCTGTAGCTCCTGTAGCTCCTGTAGCCCCTGTAGCTCCTGTAGCCCCTGTAGCTCCTGTAGCTCCTGTAGCCCCAACTGGTCCTCCAGATGGTCCAGTTGGTCCAGTTGGTCCCGGAGGTCCTGTTAAAACAGGTGTTTGTATAACACTATCTAATTTACTTTGTAATAACATCTGTGTTTTTAACGCCGATTGGATCGTCCGGTTTACACTTTCATTTACTTCTAAAATCTCATCCAATGTAGCGGCTGGTGATAATCCACTCAAAGTTCCCAGTGCGTATTGAATTTTTTCTGCTTCTGCATTAATAATATGCGCTAAACCTAATTCCTCTAAAGCAATCGAAGCTAATATTAAATTAATCGATTCTTCACGGGTTAATGAAATATTCGGTGTAATATTCGGTATATTTGCTTGTGACATCTGAACATTCTCCCTACTTATCAAATTTTATAAAATAGATTTCCCTATAAAATATGACAAGTATGAACAAGTTGTTACAGTGTCTCATCTATCAAACTAAAAAATCGCTAAAACCTTACACATCGAATATTATACAAACATACATATATCATGTGACATAGTATATTCTTCCTTTTTACCCTATTATATTTATATATAAATATAATGATGTTTTTACTTCACATCAAAATCTTTTTTATTTATACAAAATTTTATGCGAAAAAAGAGTAAAGAGGATCCCCCAGATCCCCGTTCTATCAAAAATGTATAAAATCATGTATACGAGATATTTAGAAAAAAAGAAGAATCCCTATAAATACAAGGATTTTATCAAATTATTTGCTACCGATAAGTGGTGTTATGGTAATTAGTTTTGTATAGAGTATTCATGTGTTACTTAGAAAACTTATTAAACGAAAAGGCCAGTTTATTATTCACAACTGTACTTGAACTTAGGTTCTGTCTGAATATAAAAAGCATTTCTTACTTGTGCACTCCAATTTGCAAAGGCTGATCTCCATTCAGGAGTGTTAAAGAATTGATCTACAGTTTGAGTTTCAGAATGCCATACTATAAATAGGTTGAGTGGGGCAATTCCTCCTGCCCAAATTCCATTATTTACGTCAGTACCTTCTACCCTTACTAATAATAAGGGTAGACCAAATTGAAAAGCCATTGAAGGTTCTACTTGTGAATAAACTGATCCTATCCAAAATGGAGTGGATGGTGGAAGAGGTCCTACATTGACATCAACTGTTTGAATTTTAAAACGACGAAGGTTTACTGCCAACATTCCATAGCTTGATGAAACTAGCCGCCGAATATCAGTTAAAATGGATTCGGGGTAACTTTCACTCAAAGGTAATGTACGTGGAAAAAGCAAAGCATGCTCAATCTCTAAAATTAGACGGTTTAGAAACCGTTGTTGGTTGTCATTTAAATGAGTTGTCGTACTTAAAAATATGGGAATACGATAAGCACGGTCAATTGGATAGGCTACACTGAACTAGACAAAAAAATTAAGGTCAAGTAGACTACAACTAATCTATTTGAGGAGAATCTACTATGACGAAAAATAAAAGAGAAAGAAGAACCTTTACAGCGGAATTTAAGCA
>NZ_NWUW01000080.1 GCF_002746455.1 Bacillus fungorum
CTTTTCGAGTATTTAGTGTAGGTTTAGATGAATTTATTGGAAGTGTTTGCTTTTCTATTTTCTCTAATCTCTCATCTAATTTTTCAATAGCCTCTTTTGTTTCTTTCAGCTCTAATTTAATTTCTGTCAGTAAGCGAAGTATTGCATCTCCTTTTGTCATTTTCAACAGTAATCGCTCCTTTACTTAATAAAACGGAAATAACTTATTCATAGATATATAATAGCATTACTATTGAATCTCTAACAATTTAATTATAAAAAGGGATATATATATATACAGGAAGAAAAAACGTTATACAAAATGTAAAATAAATTTTAGTGATTGACACAATAATCTCTAGAATGCTACGGTTTTAATGGTAAAGTAGTAAGAGGTTTATATTTAGATAATACATATACAATACTAAAAGGCGTCAGAATACTTTAGAAAAAGCAAATCTCTATTCTTATAGTCTGCAAAGTTCGATATATAGATAATCTGATTAAGTAAACCGTACATATAGAGAGGAAGAACGTAATATGTTTAAAAAAGTTACATCGGTTGTAGCTGCTATCATAGGAACGAGTCTGCTACTAACAGCTTGTAGTAGTGAAGAAAAAGAGACAAAAAATAATGCAAAAGCAACGGACAAAAATGAAACAAAACAGTCCATTCAATTACCGTATATAGCAGAGATTCCAACTATGGATGTGACTAAGGCAACTGACGGTGAATCAATGAACGTAATGAAAAACGTGTTTGAAGGTTTGTATACGTTGGGGGAAGGAAATAAACTAATACCAGCAGTAGCGGAATCTTATGAAGTGAGTGAAGATAAAAAAACATACACATTCCATCTAAGGGATTCCAAATGGTCAAATGGGACACCTGTAACAGCAGCAGACTTTGTATTCTCTTGGAAACGTGCTGTGAATCCTAATACAGCGGCAGAATATGCGTTTCTATTCTTTGATATAAAGAATGCAAAGAGAATTAATAGTAAAGAGCTACCTGTAAATCAGCTTGGGGTAAAAGCAATAGATGATAAAACATTAGAGGTACAATTAGAGCAGCCTGTCCCTTATTTTATAGACTTGACAACGTTCGCAACATTTTTACCCATTAACGAGAAGTATTTTGAATCACAAGGAAAGCAGTATGGCTTAGAAGAAAATCAATTGGTTTATAACGGGGCGTTTACATTGGACAATTGGAAGCATGAGCAAAGTTTTCAATTGAAAAAGAATCCGAATTATTGGGATGCTAAAACAGTGAAATTAGACGAAATTAACTTTGATATCGTGAAAGATAAATCAACAGAAATAAATCTATATGAATCAGGTCAAATTGACCGTGTAGGACTAACAGGTGAGTTTGTAGATAAATATAGAAATAGTCCTGATTTTAAAGAGCGACCTGAAGTAACTATGCAGTTTTTACGTATGAATCAAAAAAATGAAGTGTTAAAAAATAAACATGTCCGTTTGGCAATTAGTCAGGCAATGAATAAGAAAGCCTTTGTAGATACAGTGTTAAACAATGGTTCCCTTCCTGCGGATGGTTTTATACCCGCTGATTTCGCTAAAGGAGCGGAGGGAAAAGACTTCCGAAAAGAAAATGGGAATTTAGTAAAAGATGATGTAAATGCAGCGAAAGAGAATTGGAAAAAAGCAAGGCAAGAACTTAAGAAAGAACAGATAACACTAGAATTACTAACAAGTGATAATGCAATAGCCAAGAAAAATGCGGAGTACTTAAAAGGGGAGCTAGAAAAAAATTTAGAGGGGCTAACAATCAATGTTAAGCCGCAGCCACGCAAACAGCAAATTCAGTTGCTGCTGAATAGTGATTACGATTTAGGTGTTGATGTATGGGGACCTGATATTCCAGATCCTATCACATTTTTAGATTTATTTACGACAACTAGCAGCTATAACTTTGATAAGTATTCAAACAAAGCATATGATGAACTAATTCATCAAGTGAAAACAAATTTAGCTGGCGATGAAAAAGCTCGTTGGGAAGCAATGAAACAAGCAGAGAAAATATTATTAGAAGATGGGGCAGTTGCACCTTTCTATCAACCAGGCAGATCATACTTACAGCGTTCTTATATTAAAGGAATTGTAACGAATGATTTTGGTGGGGAATTTAACTATAAGTTTTCTGAAATAAAAAAATAGGTAAAAAAAGGAGTCGAATATATTCGACTCCTTTTAGTTTGCTGCTTAATATACTTATGCACAATTGCATATACAGTTATTCTATTATAATGACTACAAATAACATGATTTTTGATATGCTTATGGTAAAATACCACATACTAACATTAGTTTAAAATAATATAATAAGAGATATTGGGGAATTCTTTTTTAGATTAGAAGGAGAAATAATATGAATGAAAAACTTAAGAGGGAAGATACCATTTTGGAACAAACGTTAAATAAATTCTTAGATAGAATTATTGATGAGATTGATTTCCAAAGAAAAAATCAAGATGAAATCGCTAAAATAATTGGTATTTCTCCTGGAACTCTTTCTAAGAATTTAACTGGGAAAAACCAATTTGGATTTTGGAATTTAATCAAATTACTTAATATATTATATCCGAGTGATATTAATAAACAACGAAAGATGTTACACACCTTCTGTTCTGTCACAACAAGCAAGAAGAACTTAAGAATTGCAATGGAATACGCAAATATAAAAGGTGATTTTGCGCTGCTTAAACTAATAGTTGACCAAGAAAAAAGTTCATCTCTAGCAATAAATCGAGAATGGGCTTATGTATATGAATTAGTGTGGCAGCGTAGCAGTGGTGTCATTGCAAAACAAGAATTATTAGATACTCTTGAAAATCGTAAGGGTAAAAAGGTAATCAAAACAAACGAGATGAAGATTTTATATGGAATATTAACCTGTTATACGATGTGTGATTTAGAGACGTATAATTCCTTATCTGAGTATGCTGAAGTGTTATTACCAAAAATGGAAAAAGTATCTGATAGTTTTATAAAAGCTGCTTATTTCGGCAGAATTAAAGAATGTTTGTCTTTTGCATATTTGGTTCAGGATAAACTTGAAAATTTACGAAGTACATGTCATGAGATTTTAGAGTTAGAAGATCCTGAGGGGTGTTTTAATCTTTTAAGGGCATCTGCATTTGTATATTTAGCGGAATCTTATACTTTTGAATGCTATGATAGTGCATCTAAATATATAAATAGAGCTTTGGAACAACTTGGATCATGCAACTTTGAAAGAGAATTACAAAGAAAAGAATTAATTTTAAATACGTTTGCGTTTATTAAGTTGGTTAATAAGCAAGAATTGAAAAATATAGAGATATATCATCAAGCAGAAAAAGCGTTTTTCGAAATTATTAGAGGAAATTACAAAAATGCGGTTGAAATCCTAAATGATTTAGAAAAGAAAAATGACACTCTAACACCAATGCAATATTGCTATTTAGGAATAGCGAAGAATGATATTTCTTTAATCGAAAAAGCAATTGAGTTATTTGAGTGTGCTGGTAATAGGTTCTACAGTAAATTCCCTAAAAAAATAGTGGTAGAATTCAACGGAAATGGTATAATGTATGAGGGTGATGCTATATGAAAAAAATATTATTTGTATTAACAAGTATCGTTTTGGCAGCTGGAATTATTTACACTGCTACTAGTAGTAAAGAGCAACCAAACAATTTAGTAAAAAAAGATTCAGAACAATTATTAGCTAGAATGGGAGATCCCGGTGGCGGAATCGGTTAACCTTTAAATAATTAGAATGCGATTGTCTCATAGGAGGCAATCGCATTCGTTGTTTTTAGGGATATTTCCTAAATATCAAATTTGAAATACAGGAAAAGTTTGTGAAATGTTCACAAACAGATAGCTAATACTAAATCAAAATTTTAAACTATATTGTTAGTAAAGTTGCAAAAACCCTTGTGTTATCAAATCTACTGATAACACAAGGGTTTCCAAAGATTATTCCGCGAGGGCGGGGCATTGAAAATGTGTAG
>NZ_NWUW01000081.1 GCF_002746455.1 Bacillus fungorum
CTACACATTTTCAATGCCCCGCCCTCGCGGAATAATCTTTGGAAACCCTTGTGTTATCAGTAGATTTGATAACACAAGGGTTTTTGCAACTTTACTAACAATATAGTTTAAAATTTTGATTTAGTATCAGCTATCAGTTTGTGAATGATTCACAAACTTTTCTTGTATTTCGAATTCGATATTTAGGAAATATCCCTAAAAACAACGAATGCGATTGCCTCCTATGAGACAATCGCATTCTAATTATTTAAAGGTTAACCCATTCCACCACCGGGATCTCCCATTCTAGCTAATAAATGTTCTGAATCTTTTTCAACTAAATTGTTTGGTTGTTCTTTACTACCAGCAGCAGTATAAATAATTCCTGCCACCAAAACGATACTTGTTAATACAAATAATATTTTCTTCATATAGCACCACCCTCATGTATTATACCATTTTTATCAAATTCTACTACTATTTTTTTAGGGAATTTGCTGTAGAACCTATTACCAATACACTCATATAGCGCAATTGACTTTTCAATTAAAGTAATATCATTCTTTGCTATGCCTAAAATACAATATTGCATTGGACTTAAAAATCCATTCTTCTTCTCTAGATTATTAAGAATATCAATTGCATTTTGATAATTCCCCTTAACAATCTCTAAAAATGACTCTTCAGCAGGATGATATATTTTTATATTCTCCAACTCTCGCCTATTAACTAGCTTAATAAAAGCATATGTATTAAGAATCGACTGCTTTCTTTGCATTTCCCTTTCAAAATTACATGGCTCTAATTGTTCTAGAGATTTATTTATATACTTGGATGCACGATCATAGCATTCAAAGGAATAAGACTCTGCTAAATATACAAGTGCCGATGCCCTTAAAAGATGAAAACACCCTTCTGGATCTTCTAACTCTAGAATTTCCTGGCATAAGCTCCTGGATTTTTCGAGATCATCTTGCACCATGTAAGCATATGCTAAACCTTCTTTAATCCTACCTAAATAAGATGTTCTAATAAAACTATCAGTTATCGCATTAACGTCTGGTGATAATACCTCAGCATACTCGAATAATGAATTATATTTTTCTAAATCATACATAGTATAGTAAGTTAATATTCCGTATAAAACCTTCATCTCATTTGTCTTAATTACCTTTTTACCCTTACGATCTTCCAGTATAGCTAACAATTCTTGTTTTTTAATACTGCCACTATTTCTAAGCCATACTAATTCATAGACATAAGCCCATTCTCGATTTATTGCGAGTGATGAATTTCTCTCCTGATCCACTACTAGCTTAAGAAGTGATAAATCACCTTTTGCATTTGCATATTCCATGGCAATCCTCAAGTTTTTCTTGCTTGTTGTGACAGAACAGAAAGTGTGTAACATCTTTCTTTGTTTATGAATATCACTCGGATATACTATATTAAGTAATTTGATTAAATTCCAAAATCCAAATTGATTTTTCCCAGTTAGATTCTTAGAAAGAGTTCCAGGAGAGATACCAATTGTTTTAGCTATATCTTCTTGATTTTTTCTTTGGAAATCAATCTCATCAATGATTTTACCTAAGAATTTGTTTAATGTTTGTTCCGAATTTTTATCTTCTCTCTTAAGCTCTTCATTCATATTATTTTCCCTTCTAATCTAAAAAAGAATTCCACAATACCTCTTATAATATCCTTTTTAATTTAATGTTAGTATATAATGTTTTAACGTAATCATATCAAAAAGTATGTTATTTGTATTTGTTATAACGGAATAACCTTATATGTAATTATGCATGAGTATATTGAACGGAAAACTAAAAGGAGTCGAATATATTTAAAAATATATTCGACTCCTTTTTTTACCTATTTTTTTATTTCTGAAAACTTATAGTTAAATTCCCCACCAAAATCATTCGTTACAATTCCTTTAATATTTGAACGCTGTAAGTATGATCTGCCTGGTTGATAGAAAGGTGCAACTGCCCCATCTTCTAATAATATTTTCTCTGCTTGTTTCATTGCTTCCCAACGAGCTTTTTCATCACCAGCTAAATTTGTTTTCACTTGATGAATTAGTTCATCATATGCTTTGTTTGAATACTTATCAAAGTTATAGCTGCTAGTTGTCGTAAATAAATCTAAAAATGTGATAGGATCTGGAATATCGGGTCCCCATACATCAACACCTAAATCGTAATCACTATTCAGCAGCAACTGAATTTGCTGTTTGCGTGGCTGCGGCTTAACATTGATTGTAAGCCCCTCTAAATTTTTTTCTAGTTCACCTTTTAAATACTCCGCATTTTTTTTGGCTATTGCATTATCACTTGTTAGCAAATCTAGCGTTACTTGTTCTTTCCCAAGTTCTTGTTTTGCCTTCTTCCAGTTTACCTTGGCTGTCTTTACATCATCTTTTACCAATGTTCCATTCTCTTTTCGGAAGTCTTTTCCATCTGGTCCTTTAGCGAAATCAGTGGGTATAAAACCATCCGCAGGAAGGGAACCATTGTTTAACACTGTATCTACAAAGGCTTTCTTATTCATTGCCTGAATAATTGCCAAACGGACATGTTTATTTTGTAACACTTCATTTTTTTGATTCATACGTAAAAACTGCATAGTTACTTCAGGTCGCTCTTTAAAATCAGGACTATTTCTATATTTATCTACAAACTCACCTGTTAGTCCTACACGGTCAATTTGACCTGATTCATATAGATTTATTTCTGTTGATTTATCTTTCACGATATCAAAGTTAATTTTGTCTAATTTCACTGTTTTAGCATCCCAATAATTCGGATTCTTTTTCAATTGAAAACCTTGTTCATGCTTCCAATTATCCAATGTAAACGCCCCGTTATAAACCAATTTATTTTCTTCTAAGCCATACTGCTTTCCTTGTGATTCAAAATACTTCTCGTTAATGGGTAAAAACGTTGCGAACGTTGTCAAGTCTATAAAATAAGGGGCAGGCTGCTCTAATTGTACCTCTAATGTTTTATCATCTATTGCTTTTATCCCAAGCTGATCTACAGGTAGCTCTTTACTATTAATTCTCTTTGCATTCTTTATATCAAAGAATAGAAACGCATATTCTGCCGCTGTATTAGGATTCACAGCACGTTTCCAAGAGAATACAAAGTCTGCAGCTGTTACAGGTGTCCCATTTGACCATTTGGAATCCCTTAGATGGAATGTGTATGTTTTTTTATCTTCACTCACTTCATACGATTTTGCCACACCAGGAATTACTTTGTTTTCTTCCCCTAGTATGTACAGACCTTCAAACACATTCCGCATTACATTTATGGATTCACTATCTGTTGCCTTTGTTACATCCATTGTTGGGATTTCCGCTATATACGGTAAACTAATGGACTGTTTTGTTTCATTCTTGTCAGTTGTTTTTGCATTATTTTTTGTCTCTTTTTCTTCACTACTACAAGCTGTTAGTAACAGACTCGCTCCTATAATAGCAGCTACAACCGATGTAACTCTTTTAAACATGTTACGTTCTTCCTCTCTATATGTACGGTTTACTTAATCAGATTATCTATATATCGAACTTTAAAGACTACAAGAATAGAGATTTGCTTTTTCTAAAGTATTCTGACGCCTTTTAGTATTGTATATGTATTATCTAAATATAAACCTCTTACTACTTTACCATTAAAACCGTAGCATTCTAGAGATTATTGTGTCAATCACTAAAATTTAATTTAAATTAGGTGTATACGATAAGAAGGACAGTACCATTCACGTAGGTTTAGATTTTTAACTTTTTTGTTTTGATATTCACAGCAAGAGCATACTTGGCTAAAATGATAAAGATGATTATTGAACTACCCCCACTTTCACTTCGTTTAGAAGTGAGGGATTCCTAAGTAAAGAGTTCTATCGAACTCTAATTGATTAGGCTATCCCCGCAGTCCTTGCGGTTAGAAGCCTTATCGCCTCATTCT
>NZ_NWUW01000082.1 GCF_002746455.1 Bacillus fungorum
TTCCTTTCTTTTGGTGATTTGGTTGTGGTGACTTAATTATATCAAAGTTGGACGATTCTTTTTTATGTTTTATGCAAAAAAAGAGGTTGCCCAAAAGTAACTATTCAGCTACTTTTGGGACAACCTCATTTTATGGAAAGGGATGAAACCAAATGGTTTCATCCCTTTCTTTTTACTATAAAAAATGGGGGAACATTATGAAAGAATATACAAGAATATTATTACCGTTACGACAAGAGAAAATATTAGTAGTGGCAGCCATATGTAGTGGGATTATAGCGGCTATTTTAAACTTATCGCGTCCCATCTTCATGGGGTTAATTGTAGATAATCTTATTTAGCGGGAGTTAAAAGGCGCTTATTTGTGTATTGCATTGTTTGCGGGTAGCCGCTTATTGATGTGGGTGAACAATCTTTCATTTGATTATGTAAGTTCAAAAGCGAGTCAACGAATATTGAGAGAGAAGCGTATAGATGTATTGCGTCATTTTTTCTCATTACCGTTTGAAGAGAGTGAGAAGAGTAAACAAGGAGAGTTAGAGATGTTAGTTGTGTCTGATATTCCGAATTGGGTCAGGTTATATGGTTCTATATTAATAGAATATATACACGCCATTGCCCAATTTATAGGTGCGTTCTTAGCACTACAACATATAGATATAAAGTTCATATTATGGGTAACGGTAGCATTGTTTATTATGGTAATGAGGCTCGTATGACTACAGTGTGGCAAGAACCTCGTTTCTTTCGGACGACAGTAAAAGAGAATATGTATTTTGGGGAAGGGTATTTAGAAAACCAATTAGAAAAAAATATTGAACTTGTAAATGTGAAGCCGATTATTAGGGGGGTACCTGAAGGGATTGAAACTGTACTACATAAAAGTGGTGAAGAGTTTTCGGGAGGAGAAAGAAAACGTCTTGCATTATTGCGAGCAATTGGTTCGAAACCGAATCTAATTATTTTAGATGAACCAACTGCGGGATTAGATCCGAGCAATCAAGAAGTTGTTTGGAATATGATAGAAGGACTAGAAGGAGAAGTAACGAGAATTGTGGCAACACATGATGTGGAGAAAGCAGTATTGTTGCATGTGGAAGCCCTGAAAAGTTAATACATAGTCATTCATTTTTTTAGAGGTGTGAATAAAGATAAGAGCAATGCCCTTATCTTTATTCAGCTCCATCAATTTGATACTCAATAGATTCTGAATGATTCAGATCAACGTTAAAAGTAGCAGTCATAAGGAAAGTTGTAATTCCAAGAATTAAGAAGAGGACGAATGAGACTAGAGAGACGTAGAGACAAATACGTCCTACTTTCTTTTTTTCAAGATCTTTACTAAAGAGTGAGATGATCCATGTAATAATACCGATTGGGTATAAAAGAAAACTAAGAATATATAATGTTGTTTTTTCAAATGAATTCATACACAATCCCCCTTTTGTTGAAGGCTATATAACTGCGAAAGTAAAAAAGGTGAATGGGTCCATAAGAAGATAAGCAACACTTCATTTGTTTTTCTAATTATATGATAAAAAGGAAAAAATTGCACTTTAAATAAGAATATTCTAATTATTTCGACTGTGAATATTTCCAAGCTTGTCCGTATAAGCTAAAATAAGGTATAGAGTATTTGAGTGATTAAGTTATTAGAAGATAAACACGTTAGGGTGATATAAAATGTGGCGGAAGCTTACGATTATTGTAGTGTTACTTAGTTTAGCGGGATATGCAGCTTATGAACAGTTTGGTAAAAACGATCAGGCGGTACAAGGAGAGCAAGAAAAAAGTGAAGCTGCTATGAAAGAGATGATTGCAAGTAATGGTATTGAAATAGGGAAGAGTGCACCAGACTTTACATTAACGAAGTTAGATGGAACAAATGTAAAGTTATTAGATTTAAAAGGAAAGAAAGTGATTGTAAACTTTTGGGCAACGTGGTGTGGGCCTTGCCAGCAAGAAATGCCGGATATGGAAGCTTTTTATAAAGAACATAAAGAGAACGTAGAAATTTTAGCAATAAATTATACGCCTTCAGAAAAAGGTGGGGGAGTAGAAAAGGTAAGTAATTTTGCTAAGGAAAAAGGAATTACTTTTCCTATCTTATTGGACAAGAATATTGATGTGACAACAGCTTATAAAGTCGTTACGATCCCAACTTCGTACTTTATAGATACGAAAGGTGTCATTCAAGATAAGTTTATTGGGCCGATGACGCAAAAAGAGATGGAGAAACGGATTGCTAAATTAAAATAATGGTGAAAAGGTAGAGGTGGAAAGTTATCATTTCTGCCTTTTCTTTTTCACGTAGTGATAGCAGCATGTTATGATAAAAGAAATATAAACGTTTAGAGGTAAAGGGGTGTTTGGAGTGGGGAATATATCCTTACCGTTAGATTATGTTGTAATTGATTTTGAAACAACAGGATTTAACCCTTATAATGATAAAATTATTCAAGTCGCAGCAGTAAAATATCGCAATCATGAATTAGTAGATCAATTTGTTTCCTATGTGAATCCAGAGCGTTCAATTCCGGACCGAATAACGAGTTTAACAGGTATTACAAATTATCGTGTTTCGGATGCACCGACGATTGAAGAAGTGTTACCTTTATTTTTAGCATTTTTACATACAAATGTAATTGTCGCTCATAATGCATCTTTTGATATGCGCTTTTTGAAAAGTAATGTGAATATGCTTGGATTACCGGAACCGCAAAATAAAGTGATTGATACTGTGTTTCTAGCAAAGAAATACATGAAGCACGCGCCTAATCATAAACTTGAAACGTTAAAGCGAATGCTTGGCATTCGTTTAAGTTCTCATAATGCATTTGATGATTGTATTACTTGTGCAGCAGTTTATCAAAAATGTGCCTTTATTGAAGAAGAGGCGAAAAGGAAATCGAATACAGAAGTACTTGATGAAACAACAGTATATGAAGCAGTAAAAGGGGTACTTGTACGAAATAAACGTGATATCGAATGGGTTCGTTGTATGAGCGTAGGAAGCTATTTAGATATAAAAGCATTTTATCCAGTTATGAGAGTAAAAGTAAAAGGACGAAAGAAATACATATTAACAGAGATATTAGAAGATGATGTGAAAGAAATATGTACGAGTTTAAAATGTGAACCGGCGTTAAAAAGTGAAGTTGGTAATACGAGAATTATGCTTACTAGCTTAGAGGACGTCCTGAAATTAGAAAGTTATATTTTAGAACAGTATGATTTCGTATTGCAAGCGCTGCATGATTATAAACAAAGTGAAATGAATGCCGATGAAAAGTTAAAAGAGTATTTAAATATTATGGTATGAAAAACTCCGTGTACGTTTTATTGTACACGGAGTTTTTTTAGGAGTACTAAAACATAAAATTTTCTTGCAAATCTGATTAAAGAGTTTTTCCTTTGCTCATACTATGTATAGTAAGAATGCGAAAGAGAGAGGGTGAACAGCGTGAGAAGAAGTCGCCGTAAATCATTTGACGAACTTGTGAAAGAAAATAAACAACAATTATTAAGCGATCGCGATGCAATCGATCGTATTGAAGAGCGTATTGAAAAACGTTATGAAATGAAACTTTTTAAGCAAGCTGAATAATTCTTAACACTAGTACGATACTAGTGTTAAGGAGGCGATAGTAATGGGTAATCCGAAAAAGAATTCAAAAGACTTTGCACCGAATCATATTGGAACACAATCAAAAAAAGCTGGTGGCAATAAAGGAAAGCAAATGCAAGACCAAACGGGCAAACAACCGATTGTTGATAACGGTTAAAGAAAAGGAGAATATTGTATTCTCCTTTTTTCAGAGTGTTGAAAAACAACTCTGTCAATACAATTTTTAAATAAAACACTTTAAAAATGTCTCCTTTTCTAGAAGAATAAAAAGAAAGGAGGCGTTTTTATGTTTTATAATCAACAAAATCTTGAGATTACACAAA
>NZ_NWUW01000083.1 GCF_002746455.1 Bacillus fungorum
CTTCAATCGCTTTCTCAAAAGACTCTTTCATATGCTCATAAGCCTGTTTTTGTTCTTCCGACATCTCGACAAGAATCGTAGGTACATTGATTAACTCCACAGGATTTGGCCAAACATCTTTTAAGCGTACATTAATGGTTGTATCCATTAAAAATTGGGTAAACACATATGGCGAAATACCAGGTACGACCTTGGTTTTATCTAATGTACCTTGTGATCCGCGTGAAGCTTTATTGGATGTAACCTCACCGTCGTGATAATACATTCTCTCAATGTTTCCGTAGGTTTCATTCCATTCCATTAAAGAACTATATTCAAAGCCACTTTTCACCATTTTTTGAGGGAATAAACGCCATAACGTATAGAATACGTCGCTCGATTTACCTCCAAATAATGTACCTGTTCCAGCTACAACTTTCTTACAAACCTTTGCTAAACTTCCTAGGGCAGTTCCTTGCGCTGTTTCACTTTTTAATAGCGATAGGTAAGGTTTTGATGTGTTCTCCACCTTTTCCCCCGCTCCACACCGTACGTGAACCTTTCAGCTCATACGGCGCTCCATCTAGAATTTTATCTAATAGTAATCCTTTCGAGTTTACATAGCTTCCTGAGTTGGTTTAGTTTCTCTATTTGTTTAGTATGAAGATTGAATCTGTTGACATATTTTAGTATGGTTTCTTCCCTAGTAGCATGTATTGCTTTGTGAATATCCTTATGAACGATAACGAGATTTCGAAACTCGTCTGTTCCACCAAGAGAAGTAGGTATTTTGTGGTGGCAATGAACATCAGCAGATTTGAGAGGTATTCCAGTAATATTACATCTTCCTTTTTGTGCTGAGTATTTAGATAATCTATTATCCATGTACTCTATACTTCTATTAGGAAGTCTGGATTTCATCAATTCAGCTAATGCTTTGTCCCAATCGAATACTTTTTCGTCGGTGTAAGGATTGATAGCCTGTGAGTAATTTAAATTATTCTTCGTCTTCACTTGACCTATTGGAAATAGATATATTCCAGCAATTCTATAAGTTTTACGTGTGTTTTTGTAAAACTTTAGATACGCTCCTTTTTCTGGAAGATTAGTAGGTTTACCGTACCATGCTATACCTTTAAGCCGGTTTTTAAGGGTTCGTAAAACCCTATATTCGATGTCGCTCATATCTTGAACAATGTGGGTAGCATATTGGAAGTTATTTTGAACTCCTAATACTACCGAGTTGTAAAGATTGGCGTTTCCGGCTGTAGGATGTTTTTGTATGTGATGTATCCTGTTCTTCAACTTAGCGATGATTTGTTTTTGTTTATTGTCATTAATATGCGAGAAGAAAACTCTTTTATTTCCTTTGATTGCGGCTTTGAATTTATAGCCTAGGAATGAAGATGACTTCTTTCTTAGGTTTATAATTTTTGATTTATTTGGTGAAATTTCAAGCTTGAGTCTGTTATTCAGAAAGCCTACCACAGCATGAAACCACTTAACTGCTGAATCGTAACTATTAGTCATGATTCGAAAATCATCCGCATATCTCACTAAAAATCCTTCTTTAAGCTTGGTTCCAGCGCTTCTGAGACAGAAATATTTATTGTAGTTTCGAGCATACTGAGTTTTTGTTTGAAAGGTCTCCCATTGGTCCGATACCCATTGATCTAAATCGTTTAGAACGATGTTGGATAACAGTGGTGAAAGAATCCCACCTTGGGGTACGCCTTTTGTTGGTATACCTTCTCCTTTAATCGGGGCTTTAAGCATTTTGCCAATAACCGCAATTACTCTTTTGTCTCTTACACCAATGTTCCATATCTGCTTGAGAAGAATGGAGTGATTTACATTCTCAAAGAAACCTTTTATATCAATATCAACTGTATAGTGATATTTATTGATATTTACTAGTGTTTGAACTCTTGCAACCGCATGCCTTGTTGTACGTGTTGGTCTAAATCCATACGAGTGGTTATAGAATTTCCCTTCACATATTGGTTCTAGTACATTCAAAAACATCTGTTGTACAATTCGGTCTCTTATGCAAGGAATACCTAAGGGTCTTTTTCCGCTTGAATAATTTTTAGGTATCCATACTCGTCTGACTGAACTTGGAGTGTAGTTCATGACTAGTTCTCTCATATAATGAATAAACTTTTCTTGTCCCGTTTTGGCAAGTTCCAAAATTGTTTGGTCATCTGTACCTGGGGTTTTTGCTCCCATATTTGATTTAACTTGCCGATAAGCTAACAAGATGTTTTCATCGGAAATGATAATCTCTAACAAATTTTTGAAATTTTTAGTACCTTCACGACTTCTTTGAAATAAATCATTTTGTATCTCATTGAATTCGTAGTATTGTTTATATCGATTTGCTATAGCGCTCATTGGTGTAGAAATCATCTCCTTAAAGTGATTTCCAACTCACCTTCTTACCCGAAAAATGAGCTACAACTCTAACTCGGTTTTCTATTAGTAATTCTAGACTTAGGCCTATCCCTCCACTATGTTTCCATAGTTTCAACGGTACTGTGACCCTACTTTCACACCCATAAACACATTTCGCTTCATAAGAATCTTATAGTGACCTCCCCACTGATAGGTGTTTAGTTAGGAGTTGGTTGCTTACCACGTTCCGATATACCTAGCTGTGCATATACCCTTAGATGGTTGCTTTACACCTGTGAGCCTTATAACCTCATTGTTGGTTATGCCGATTTTCATAACGAACAATCTTACTCATCGGTATCTCACCCTACATTAAGTAGTACGAAAGGTTTCCCAATCGTTAATCCTCTAGGCGCGTACATTCGCGAACTTCGTCAGTTCCCCACGGAACATTCTCATCATAGGTATTTATAGCGTCCCGGCCTATCTCCAACCATACCTTCTCTGTAAGAGTGGCTTCAGAGTTGAATTCAGCCGACTTTACCTAGTTCCATACAAAATGCTTGTATTTCTATCAAAATACTTGCATGTAGGAGTATCAGACTACCGGTTTCAGCTCAACATGACGGCTTTCATTCCCGATATCGGTATATCAGTTGTATCTAAGATTTCCTTAGACCACCTATTTCGTATCAATTAAGCGACACTTATAAGGTAACGTGTCACACATTCGTGGACTTCGTCACAAATTAAAGCATCAAAGAAGTGCTTCATTTTTCTACGAATATACTCAACAGTAGCCACTTTTCGATATGCTCGTCCTGTGTGTTTCTCATCATATGGTTTCACACGATTTTCTAACTCTAGTTGTTTTTGCAGCGGTTTATTTCCCTCTTTTATTGCTTGCACTAATTTATTTTCATATTTGGTCCAATCTTTAAAGCTTGCATATTTCGTTTTTACTTTTGGACTCCAAATATTTG
>NZ_NWUW01000084.1 GCF_002746455.1 Bacillus fungorum
CCGCTAACTTCATAAGAGCAAGCTCTTAATCCATTCGCTCGACTTGCATGTATTAGGCACGCCGCCAGCGTTCATCCTGAGCCAGGATCAA
Organism: Bacillus fungorum; assembly: GCF_002746455.1. Classification (GTDB taxonomy): domain Bacteria; phylum Bacillota; class Bacilli; order Bacillales; family Bacillaceae_G; genus Bacillus_A; species Bacillus_A fungorum. The sequence continues at coordinate 92 of NZ_NWUW01000084.1, forward strand.
ACTCTCCAATAAAGTTAGTTTGTCTAGCATCTAAAAATAAAAATTGACGTTTCACGTTGTTTGTTTCGTTCAGTTTTCAAAGAACCACTTGGTCGCTCATTTGCGACTTCCTTATGTTAACATCTTCGTTAGTTAATGTCAACTAAGTTTTTTTATTTCGTTTGTCGCTTTCTGCGTTAATGTCATCGGCGACTTGTTCTATATTACACCTCTATCCTCTAATCGTCAATACCTTTTATCCTTTTTATTTTATAAATTATAAAGGGTATTGAATCTTCATCATTTATACTCTGTCCCTAGAGATTAATAAAATGGTGCAGTCACTTTCATAATCGACAGTTTATACTTTCTTATCCCTTACACCTTTCTAAAGAATGAATATCAAGCCATACAAATATATATTAAAGATAGCATTTTTATTGCGAGTACATTCCAGCTACACTCACAATTATCTCCTACCACTTCTCTCTAGGAATTATATACATATATAGAAAGTACCTTAAAGCATATTTGAAGATTTAATTATATATTTTCCTCGCCATCAGTATCTCTTGTAAGGCGATCGTTAGTCCCTCTTACGTATGTGACAAAATTAAATTACTACCCTATAACCCTATTATTAAAAAATACACTGAAGTTTTTTGGTGGGAACATCAAGACCTTTGGGTAATAAAAAAAAGAAACAAAATAATAAACCACGCTCTACTTGTGTATAAATAGAGCGTGGTTTATTATTTTTTACTATATAAGAACTCTTCAATCCATAGCTTATTTAATCTAATGAAACTATTTCCACCTACTATTAAATAATTATTCTTCCTCACGATATCCTCTCTAGTAATAAGATTTTTACTTATCAAACCTAGAAATACAAATAAATGAACTTGGTCACTTCTATTATTCATTCTCTTATAATTGTATGCCTCTTATCAATTTTCATTATCTTTATTTTATATTTTCCTTTTAGAATCACTACCTTATTTAAGGTGACCACAAAAAACACTCATAATATTTACTCATCCCCATAAATAAAACTTCCAAAAGGAGCACTAAATTTATGAAAAATGTAAATCAAGAACTTTTAAATCATGTAATCTTACATAAAGATCGAATTCCACATTTCCATAAAGACTTTCCACTTATACTATTCTGGAGCCATAGAAGCGGATGTACCTCATTGGCTAATTGGTTCTTCTTTCAAATCGGATTATTTACTGAAGCAAAGAAATATAATAATTTTATTCATTACTATGAGTTCTGAGGGTATAAAAATAATACAAATTATATACCCGAGTTACAAAATGGTCTTCTAGCAGCAAAAAAAGATGTTTGTAAACTTATGCGGAATTCCTATACAAGGGCTGTTAGCTCATTTTTATTACTTGCTGATAATCCATATGCTAGCCCTCAGTGGGAAAGTATCCGTCATTATTTTTATAATGACAAATATAGTAACCGAGGAATATCATTTAAACAATTTTTATATTACGTTCGAGCATTAAGTTCCAATACCCTAGCAATGGACATACATTTTAGTCAGCAATACGTTCCAGATGAAGAAAATTTCATCCAACACTATATTCCTTTAGAAGATTTTAATACACAAATCGCCAATATAGAACATATGTACGTTTTAGTTAAATCTAATTTAGCACTTCTTACAAATTCAAATCATCATCGCGCTCATAAAATGATTTATACAGGAAGCTATGCAGAACTCAGCATTACAGATACATCCTTCCCTCGCTTTCCAACATATGAAAGCTTTTATGATAAAGAAACAATGGAGTTAGTTACAGAAATATATACACAGGAATTTGAAATGTATCCGTACACAAAAGGGATATTTTAAATCGATACATTCTTCAATGAATAAAAGCGAATGTATCGCATAGCATAAAGTGAAACTTTAATTAACTTTTGGTTCTCCCCCACTAATATTTCCACCGATTCTCTTTGATTTCGCTGATTGTTGACGTGTGTGTCATATGCATTTTTTACACAGAAGTGATGTCATGCGGAAGATAAGTTGAAGCACAATAATGGATACTGTGTTATTTGCGAGAAGGAAGCTACATTTATAGAACATAATGATTGGCTTAGAGATCATTATCTATGCTCTACATGTAACTCTATACCAAGGCAGCGAGCTTTACTCCATGTTTTAAATACATGTTTTCCAAAATAGAGTTCCTATCATATCCACGAATCCTCCCTGGAGAGATTACAACTCAACTACTAATAAAAAACTGCAAAAACGATACATATTCTCAATACTTAAAAAACTAACCTCTCAGCCAATTCTTTCAAGGAATTAGATGTGAGAACTTAGAAAACATGACTTTCCAAAATGAATCTTTTGATTTGTTCATTACTCAAGATGTTTTTGAACATGTAATGGAGCCAAACAAAGCCTTTAAAGAAATAGAGCGTGTATTAAAACTTGGCGGCGCTCATGTGTTTACCGTCCCTTGGTATCATATACTTACAAAGACTTTGCAAAGAGCAAGAATCAGTAAAGAAGGAAGTGATTATATTGAAGAGCCAATTTATCATGGAAATCCTATAGATGAGAATGGGTCTTTAGTAACATTTGATTGAGGCCAAGATATGATTGAATATATTTATACACATGCAAATATGTATGCCATTTTTTATTTACAAAAGGATAGATCACTGGGAAAAGTAATTTCCCGCCACTTGAACTACGAAGAGCACAAGGGGGATATATCTTGAAAATAATCGCTTTTTACTTACCACAATTTCATCAAATAAAAGAAAATGACAGATAGTGGGGGAAAGGTTTTACTGAATGGATAAATACTAAAAGTGCACGACCTTTATTTTCAGGACATTGCCAACCTAGAGAACCTTATCAAGATTTTTATTATGACTTAACCACCCCATCAGTAAGAAAGTGGCAAGCAGAAATCGCCAAAGCACACGGCATATATGGTTTTGTTATTACCATTACTGGTTTAAAGGAAAGAGGCTATTGGAGAAGCCATTTAATGAGGTACTTAAGGCGGGTGAACCAGATAAAAGGCATAACAGAGGTATGAAAGTATACAAAAAAGACGAGTCATTCTGACTCGTCTTAAGCTTGCTTGGCGACGTCCTACTCTCACAGGGACAAGGTCCCAACTACCATCGGCGCTAGAGAGCTTAACTTCCGTGTTCGGTATGGGAACGGGTGTGACCTCTCTGCCATCATCACCAAACTATGAAGG
>NZ_NWUW01000085.1 GCF_002746455.1 Bacillus fungorum
CTTCAGTGTAGCAAGTTCGTCCACTCCTTAATGCTCACTACGTTCCGCTTACCGTTGGACAAACGCCAGATAACCACCTCCACCGTTCACGAGAAAAAACCAAAGTATCAAAAAGTCTTCGTTTACATTCACCACGCCTCCCTATGCCTCGCTAAAATCTGAGAATACATCCCCGCTGCCCTGCATTTTTTCCTCGCCACGCCTCGTTAAATTCCCCTATATCTCGTCAAATTTTAAAAATCTCCTTACGATCTACTAACTAATTATTTTTTGCTCTAACTAAAAAAACCATAAAGAAATCATAGAATGATATAAAAAATACGTCTCAGAACGTTCAGAATTCGTTTTAAACGCTTTATTTTTTTCTAATGAATTCAACTACATAAAATCATTAAAAGCGATTCTGAATCGTTTTAAACGCTTTAAAAACCAAGAAATAAAAAAAGAGCATAAGGAAACCGAATCCCACTTTATAAAAAAAGTGGTGAAATAGGCTGTGCCTATTGGTTTTCTAGTTTGTGAATTGTGGGAAGACTTTTTTTCGGTTGTATGCGTTCTGTATGCGTTTTTCGGCTATTTATATGCGTTTTGTATGTGAAAATATGTGTTTTGTATGCGTCTAAAATGACCACCAAATGACCACCAAATGACCACGAAACCAATGTTGTAACTGGGACGGTTCTTTTTTATCCAGTGGTCACTCAGTGGTCATTTTTTCGTTCTAGTGATCATTCAGTGGCACCCAGTGGTCACTCAGTGGTCACTAAAATTGCACAAAAAAAATAATTTTGTGGTAAAATAAAAACGAAATTCAGCGAAGTTTTTTTCTGTTCACCTTCGCAATAACACAAATTAAAAGAACAGATTCATATTTAGCGGAGTTCTTACTCATTCACCTTCGCAACAATATAAAACAAAAGAATGATGATTAAATTTAAAGTATTCATACCTTAGTTAACATAAAAAATAAAAAAGAACCAGGAACTAATCCAGGTTCTTTTTTTTCATTCCACTTCCATTTCATCAATCAAATGCCCATTATATTTTTCTTTTTCTTCTTCAGTTAACTCAGTATATTCACGATTAAATTTCAATAAATCAGGATTCCATGTTGCTAATATCTTATAAAAATACTCGTTTTTATCTTTTGTTTTATACTTGTCCAACTCACCATTTTCATACTTCAAAGCATACTCTTTAAACAGTCCATTAAACGTAATCAGTTGTCGGCCTTTCAACGATGCATAAAACACATCAAACACTTCTTGGTTTGTTGCCAGCTCATAATCTTTCGCTGAATACTTCGCAATCTCACCAACTGCATTCCCTTCTCGAATCAATTCCACTTTCTGAATATGTACTTGTGTTATTTCAGGTAGATCCGTAGCTTCTCGCCACATCGAAAGCCATTCTTGTTGTTTAATGTAAAGCTCTTTACGTTTGAAATAATTTTTATCTACACAAAGTAAAACATGAAAATGCGGATTATAGTCATCACGTTCTTTGTTGTAAGTCATCTCTAATTTTCTAATGTACCCTTTAATACTTCTTTGAACCTTTTTTCTATCAAACAATTTCTTAAAAGCTTTATTAAATCTATCAATTTCACTTTTCACCATATCAGCTTTAATATTCGGCGTAGTCAAAGTGAGAAATAAAAACTCTTTCTTTTCCTCAACCTTGATAGCTTCCATCATCGTAGCTATTTTCATCGCATCTTTACGAGCTTTCCTCCAAGCACAAATCGGACAAAACCTATTTTTACAAGGATTAGACCCTATTAATTTATTTTTTATTTTGTCACGAGTTGAAATAAATTGGTTAAAAGTACTACACTCTTTAAACAATTCACGTCCACCCTCACTCAATTTATCTTTAATAAATTCATAGATTTTTAAATTCTGTTTTTTCTTCGGTTGATACTTCCAAACAATTTCGTCTTGATTTTTTTTCGTCATATCTGATATATTAGTCCCAGTTGAATAGTAAAAAAGGGTACACCAACCCTTTAAAAAGAGACTTGCTCCTTTCGTGATAGTTTATTGTTTTTTTCTCGACAATTAAAACGTTAAATCTATCCGCCTGAAAAAGCAAGTCTTTTTTTATTGAAAACCTTACAACCACAAGGCTTTAAGGCATACAAGGGTAACTATTTCGCCGCCGAAATAGTTACCCTTGTATCAAGAAAAGAAAAAACACGATTTTCCGTTCCGGAAAATCGCAAAAAAGTAGAGAGGAAAACGAATCGTTTTCCTCTCTACTTTTTTTTAGTAAATCAATTATATTCAGTGTCTTCATCGTAAGGTAAAATGTCACCTTCCCAATTACAGGAAGCACATTCACATCCCCATCCATTTAAATCAATTACAACTACATTGTTATTACGATCTTTAGTTTCATAACTAGTAAAACTCTTTACATAAAAATCTTCATCAATTAATTTAACTCCACAATTAGGACAAAACAAAGGTTTAGCCATAAAACAATCACCCTTAATATTTTTTTATTCTCTTAACACTTTTCCACTACTCGTTAAAGAAGCAATACGTTCCTTTTTGCCTTTATTATACAACTTCCACGCTGAACCACCATGTGATTTACCCTTATTTTTAGAAATAATCCAACCTGACTTAGGATCTTTGTAATCATTAGTACCTCTAATTTTTTGCGAAAACTTCTTCAAATCAACAACTTCATTAGATTTTTTTAAAGATTTAGGTATCTTTTGAAGTATTCTTAAATAATCCCATTTTGCACAAGTCGGCCTATCTCTTCCCAAACAATCTAAAGCATACGAAGAAGAAGGTTTAACAAATGCAACTGAAGTTAAAACAAGAAAACTAACTAATAAAACTTGTACCATTTTTTTCATCTCAAAACACCTCGCATTGGTTTTTCCTAAATTCTAAGATTGATGGAAATATAATACAAGTATGGTTTTTAAATTCTATATATAGTAAAATTAAACATATATAAAAGGGAATATTTAACTTTGTTAAATCTTAATTTCATTATCTTTTTTTTAGATGATCCGTAAGACAAAAACTCAACCTACCCAACCCTTCCGATCTCGGAAGGACTCCCTCGGCGGTAGCCAGCCCCCAAACGTAAAGTTTGGGAGACAACAAGAGGGTCTTCAGTGTAGCAAGTTCGTCCACTCCTTAATGCTCACTACGTTCCGCTTACCGTTGGACAAACGCCAGATAACCACCTCCACCGTTCACGAGAAAAAACCAAAGTATCAAAAAGTCTTCGTTTACA
>NZ_NWUW01000086.1 GCF_002746455.1 Bacillus fungorum
ACAGAAATTAAATTAGAGCTGAAAGAAACAAAAGAGGCTATTGAAAAATTAGATGAGAGATTAGAGAAAATAGAAAAGCAAACACTTCCAATAAATTCATCTAAACCTACACTAAATACTCGAAAAGAAAAAGATTGGAAATATCCTTCTAAGATGAAATGAGTCAGAGGTATATTTTTCATTTTAGAATATGTGGAACAAGCAGAGCATCTAGAATAGGTACTTTGCATCATATAATGAACATGTTTTTCTTTCTCACTACCACACAGAAATTATCCCTTGGCTCTTGCTAGGGCTTTTTCTATGCACAATATTAATTGCATCATAAGTATACACACGTTATAATAGTCACCTAATTACATATGAAGAGGTGCAAAAAATGAATAAGACAGAATTAACAAAAGTAGTAGCAGTAAAAGCAGAACTTACACAAAAGGATGCTGCTGCAGCAACACAAGCTGTTTTAGATACAATAACAAATGCGCTAGCAAATGGAGAAAAAGTACAAATTCTTGGTTTTGGTACATTTGAAGTACGTGAAAGATCTGCACGTACAGGACGTAACCCACAAACAGGTGAAGAAATGCAAATCGCAGCTTCAAAAGCACCTGCTTTTAAAGCTGGAAAAGAATTAAAAGAAGCAGTAAAATAATTATACATAGTCAAAAAGGGTTTGATATTTCTATCAAATCCTTTTTTTCATAACATATTAAACTAATTTATCATATATATTTAATTAGAATTAAGGAAATTCTAAATCCCAAGATACTTCATTCTTCATCTCGCTGCTCAATCTCTTATTCAAGACTATTATTTTAGTGAAATCTAGCCTTTGCTAGTATTACTTGACTTGTGACCAATCACATTTCAGTTCATTTTCTTTAGCCCAGTTCTCTATCTGTTCTTGTGTCCATCCTTTTCTTGTTCCCATTTCCACATATGGATTCGGAAGTGCACCAAGTATTTTTGTACGATCATTTCGTTTTTTAAGCCAGACTGATAATGCCGTAGGATTACCCGAAAAAACCACTTTGCTGATTTCCCTATTCCCGTAAGCTTTGATTGTCATGCGTAACCTCCTTCTCTATTTCTTCCCATATTTCATTTATCTTAGTTGTTTGGAAATACCGCATGAGGGTACTAGAACATAATCCAAATTCCTTTAAACGACGTATCGGAATACGTCCCCCATTGACTTTATACACACATTTTAATTTTTCTGCTAATTCTTGTTTGCTATACACTTTGCGAGTACTGTACGTTGAAACAAGTCCTGCTCTTCTTTGCAATTCAAGCATACCACCAAAACGTAGAGCAAAGACATCTGCATTATATATATTATGAGATTCATTTAATTGCTTTGTTGTTGCTGCTTGTCCTAAACAATTAGAAAAATCAATATACATTTGAATTAATTCTTCATCAGTTGCTTTCACAACTTCTGGCGTCTTATTCATTGGTGTGATACCAGCTGCAATTAACGCGTTATTATAGTTTTGGAACATGTTTGTAAAGATATGCCGACTATACCCTAACTGTTCAAGAGTCTTTTGGGACGGTGCTTCTCCAAATTTCCCATGTAATTCTTGCAGTATTTGAATGAGTTCTTCTCTTGTATATTGAAATCCATACAAATCCTCTTTAGAAATACCAGATAACAAAAGTATGCGATTCCAACGCATATTAAAATGAGTTTCATAATAAGTTACGGATGGCACTACATCCTTGTTCCTTTCTTTCATAAATACATTCTTTTTTGTTGTTCCAAGACGCTTTATTTCGTCCTTAAGTAACTGTAGTAACTCATTATCACTTTGTGTGTAGACAGTCCCGTCAAAAGGCTCATAACCTAATGAAATAATAAAATCTCTATACCCCATATGAAGGTAACGCTTAATTACTTTAGAATCTGGTAATGTTTTGTCTGTTTTCAAATCATTTGTTGTCGGTATTCTTTTATTCTTACGAATCCACGTATGAAATATCTCAGTAATTGACTCTGCTGTAAAAGTTCTCTGGTTTCGATGTTCAAAACCAGCCGCTACAAGCGCGTTATTCCAACTTCCAAATATTTTTTTAATAGGCGTCTGTTGTCTAATATCTCTTTTGGTTGGAATCTCCCCTAATTCTTTTGCTTTGTGCTGAATAATCAAGATTAGCTCTTCTTTTGTATATTGCATTCATCACTCACCTACATGAAAGAATATTATCTTCTTTTCCAGACAGCTTCTCTTATTCCTTGTTCGATGGCATTCCAAACTTCAATTACACCGTAATGATTCAACTCTTCTTTTGAAAGACTATTGGCTAAGTAGGTTTCATAAGTACCTTCTGAATTGGTAACGTTTTCGAGATAAAAATCTAGTTCATTATCATATTCATCTATGTTTTTGCTATGACTCCCCTCACACATTTCAATTGCAACATATTCCTTTACGATTTCTTCTAAATTTCTCATTTCTTCTCACCTCAATATAATATTTATATATAATAACAAATACGTAGACAATTGACTACGTATTTGTTTCTTGGGATAGCATCACATTGCTATCAAGTTAGTATTATTAGTTATTTCCATACTGCAAATCGTATTTTTCTGCACCTAAATTGCCTCACCATACTATTTCGGAAAAACCGTACATTTCCCTCTTCTTCCCTGAATAGAACTAAATATTCCGTCGATACTGTAGACAACCCATTTCTTACCTTAGCAGTTAGTAGTAGCTAGCTGCTTTTTCAGTTTTATTCCGGCTCATATTTGTGTTTCTTCTGGATAAAGATTTCGTGAGCCAATTGCACACAAAAATCTAAGACATCCTCATCGCTTGTAATATCAGCATTGATATTTGCATTCTGAAATTCTTTTATCCTCAATAAGAAAAGACACTGTATAGTGTCTCTTCTTGTTTTTGTTTCGTTCCTTTAATGAATAGTAAGAGGATACATATCTATGCCCTCTTATTGCTGATTGGTGTTAGAATTGCTGCTCCCACAAGCAGAATATCTGAAAGACACTCGTATAAGAG
>NZ_NWUW01000087.1 GCF_002746455.1 Bacillus fungorum
TTGGATTACGACGACAATAACTTAAACTAGACTGTGCACTATCTCTTACGGATTCAGAACTATTTACTTCTTGCTGGGACTTATTAATATTGTTATTTACCTTTGCTCTATATTGGTCACGTTCTGGTTTAAAATTATCACGTGATACATCTATTCTTGTTTTTATATTCTTTCCTTCTCTTGCTGTTTCTCCTTCAATTCTGTCAGCAGAGAAATCAATTTTATATTTAAAATCATCTTCATCACCTGGATCTGGATTAGGTGTTACTTCTGTACCACAGTTTCCATCTACAATAAAATCTACTTTCTTCTCATTTGAATCCCTTTGTACAGCGTCTGTTACTTTAATTTTCGCAGTATATCGCCCACACATTTGCGGCTGCCAAGTTACATCTTCTTTTTTAAATTGCCCTGCATCGCCTTCATTTGGTTTTTGATTATCTTTTTGTGGAGTTGAACGTAAGTAATTTTCCTGGTGATGCACCGTTTCGCCATCTTTTGTAATATCTAGTATCCACTTCACTCGATTTCGTTCCCCAGCAGCTTTTTGATAAGGGTTTACTGTTGTTCCATTTGGATCTCGGTCGTTGTATCCTTTATTTTTACTTACATACTCAAAGCCGTTAAATGTAATTTTCACAGGTATATCTTTTTTTCCACTCATAGCTTGAAAGTCTTTTACTTGAGGTTTACTTGTACGTACATACCACAAGTTATACCTATTTACATTATCTACACCACTAGCACCTGCGTATCCACCAGAAAGGTATGCAATGTCACGAATCCAATAAAACTGTCCAAGTTCTCTAAAACTTTCATAAGTTTGTATCATATGTTTATCCATATTTTCTAAAACGAATTCTGGGTTTCCCCAATATTTACTAGAAATAACAGAATTATTTACCCTTTCTATTTCAGTAACCATACGGTCACCCGCTGGTACTTTACCATTTAAATAACCTTCATTTGCAATTCGAATATATGGCTCTGAAGTATCTTCAGCTTGTACTAAATTCTCCCTTGGGTTCTCCCAATTAAAAGAACCGTTATATACTGCAGGAAAGTGCACATCGGCCTTATATAAAGATTCTTTAGCTGCATATCCACTTCCAGGTCTATAATATTTTCCTGGCAACTGTAAGTTAAGTGAAGTCAAAAACGAATCATTTTGACCGTTATAGAATGGGACATCGTTGTTTTTAGCACTTGCCATACTAGGTATAGCAAACATAGTTGAAGTACAAATAACTAGTAAACCTCTTTTAAATTTCATTTTTTTCTCCTCCCGAAACATAAAAAAGGACACACCTGTACCATTGGGGTGGTACGTAAGGTGTGTCCTTTACGTATGCTTAATTAAATATTATATTCATATTTTATAATACTTAGTATATCATTATTTTGTTTCAATTTGAATATACATTGTATCAAAAGCTGCAGTTTGACCAATACGGACTTTATAATTTCCTTTTTGATAATTGTTAATAGAGTCTTGTGCAATAGTTTCATCAATTTCTTGCTCTAAATTCAATCCACTTAAGAAGGTAACCCATCGTTTAGCTAATTCTACAGTTGCTGGATTATTATCTAAAAAATAGATTTTATAATTACTATTTACAGAACCTTCAATTGCGAATTGTGCACCTATTGAACCAGCTGGAAGATACATATCTTTATCCAAAATACGTACTCCTCCTCTTAAATCTTTATATTTAAGATTTGTATTGTACTTTTTATTAATATCTTTTACTATATTTTGTGCTTCTGTTGATAATTGTTTTTGCACACTTTCATTTTTTAAAGCTTCAGGGTTATAATCAAAGTCAGGTTGTGCAATCTCAACGTCTAATCCCTCAGGCACTTTAGGCTGTTCTGGCTCCACTTCTGGTTTTTCTTCTGGTTTTGTTTCAGGCTTTGGATCTGGCTTCACTTCTGGCTTTTCCTCTGGTTTTGTTTCAGGCTTTGGATCTGGCTTCACTTCTGGCTTTTCCTCTGGTTTTGTTTCAGGCTTTGGATCTGGCTTCACTTCTGGTTTTTCTTCTGGTTTCGTTTCAGGTTTTGGATCTGGCTTCACTTCTGGTTTTGTTTCTTTTTCAACTGCATTAATAGAGTTGTATAAGAACTGACTATATTGTTCACGAGTTACATGCATTTGTGGTGAATATTTATTACTACCTGTACCCGCTGTAACACCATTTTCCTCTAATGCATTAATTGCATTATATGCCCAAGAATTTTTATCAACGTCAATAAATGATGTTGTCTTAGTAGCTTTGAACTTAAAAGCATTTGTAAGTACTTGCGCCATTTGTTCACGAGTTAAAATATCATCGGGACCAAATTTCCCTTCACCATAACCAGCAACAAGCCCCTCTTTAGCAAGTGCTAAGATTTCTTTTTCAAACATGTGTCCTTTGATATCAGTAAATTTATTTTTGAAGCTAGCATCTGCATCTGCTGGTTTTACATACGCATAAATCATACGCGCTACTTGCCCACGAGTTACATTGTCACCGAAACCAAACTGTCCATTTCCGTATCCTGCTACTACCTTACGGTTTGCTAAACCATAGATTGCTTTTGTAGACCAGTGATTTGCTGGAACATCATTGAATTTTAATGAGTCTGTGTTATCGGCCTTAGCAGTAAATGCTCCTGCTCCTAGTAATGATGTACCCATAATTGTTAATGCTGTTGCTGTTTTTAAAAATGTATTAGCCATTGTTTGTTCCTCCAAATATATTAGTTTTTTCATAGATTCCTTTATTGTACCGAATTAAAATATAAAATCCAGATACTTTAACGTATTAATTTATTAATTTTCGTTTTTTATAACCGCTGTTCTATATGGAAAATATTACCATATATAAATAAGCTTGTAAAGTATTTTTATATATTTATTTTCAAATATATTTTTCTAGCAAAAAAACTATACTTTTCAGCATAGTCTTTTATAGTAAGATTCTTAGAATCTTTATTACTTAAAATACACTTGTCC
>NZ_NWUW01000088.1 GCF_002746455.1 Bacillus fungorum
TTGCTACATATTATATGGTTAAGTCCTCGATCTATTAGTATTCGTCAGCTCCACATGTCACCATGCTTCCACCTCGAACCTATCAACCTGATCATCTTTCAGGGATCTTACTAGCTTACGCTATGGGAAATCTCATCTTGAGGGGGGCTTCATGCTTAGATGCTTTCAGCACTTATCCCTTCCGCACATAGCTACCCAGCTATGCCCTTGGCAGAACAACTGGTACACCAGCGGTGCGTCCATCCCGGTCCTCTCGTACTAAGGACAGCTCCTCTCAAATTTCCTACGCCCACGACGGATAGGGACCGAACTGTCTCACGACGTTCTGAACCCAGCTCGCGTACCGCTTTAATGGGCGAACAGCCCAACCCTTGGGACCGACTACAGCCCCAGGATGCGATGAGCCGACATCGAGGTGCCAAACCTCCCCGTCGATGTGGACTCTTGGGGGAGATAAGCCTGTTATCCCCGGGGTAGCTTTTATCCGTTGAGCGATGGCCCTTCCATGCGGAACCACCGGATCACTAAGCCCGACTTTCGTCCCTGCTCGACTTGTAGGTCTCGCAGTCAAGCTCCCTTATGCCTTTGCACTCTACGAATGATTTCCAACCATTCTGAGGGAACCTTTGGGCGCCTCCGTTACACTTTAGGAGGCGACCGCCCCAGTCAAACTGCCCACCTGACACTGTCTCCCGGGTCGATAAGACCCGTAGGTTAGAATTTCAATACAGTCAGGGCGGTATCCCACCAGCGCCTCCACCGAAGCTAGCGCTCCGGTTTCAAAGGCTCCCGCCTATCCTGTACAAACTGTACCAAAATTCAATATCAGGCTACAGTAAAGCTCCACGGGGTCTTTCCGTCCTGTCGCGGGTAACCTGCATCTTCACAGGTACTATAATTTCACCGAGTCTCTGGTTGAGACAGTGCCCAAATCGTTACACCTTTCGTGCGGGTCGGAACTTACCCGACAAGGAATTTCGCTACCTTAGGACCGTTATAGTTACGGCCGCCGTTTACTGGGGCTTCAGTTCAGAGCTTCGCTTACGCTAACCCCTCTCCTTAACCTTCCAGCACCGGGCAGGTGTCACCCCCTATACTTCGCCTTACGGCTTCGCAGAGAGCTGTGTTTTTGCTAAACAGTCGCTTGGGCCTATTCACTGCGGCTTTCCGTTAAGAAAGCACCCCTTCTCCCGAAGTTACGGGGTCATTTTGCCGAGTTCCTTAACCAGAGTTCTCTCGCACACCTTAGGATTCTCTCCTCGCCTACCTGTGTCGGTTTGCGGTACAGGCACCTTTTATCTCGCTAGAAGCTTTTCTTGGCAGCGGGGAATCAAAGACTTCGCTCCATAAGGAGCTTCCCCATCACAGCTCAGCCTTTACGATAAGCGGATTTGCCTACTTATCAGCCTAACTGCTTGGACGTGCACAACCAATCGCACGCTTCTTCTATCCTTCTGCGTCCCTCCATTGCTCAAACGATAAAGAGGTGGTACAGGAATATCAACCTGTTGTCCATCGCCTACGCCTGTCGGCCTCGGCTTAGGTCCTGACTAACCCTGAGCGGACGAGCCTTCCTCAGGAAACCTTAGGCATTCGGTGGACGGGATTCTCACCCGTCTTTCGCTACTCATACCGGCATTCTCACTTCTAAGCACTCCACCAGTCCTTACGGTCTGACTTCACTGTCCTTAGAACGCTCCCCTACCACTGATACCATTGGTATCAATCCGCAGCTTCGGTGGTGTATTTAGCCCCGGTACATTTTCGGCGCAGAGTCACTCGACTAGTGAGCTATTACGCACTCTTTAAATGGTGGCTGCTTCTAAGCCAACATCCTAGTTGTCTAAGCAACTCCACATCCTTTTCCACTTAATACACACTTTGGGACCTTAGCTGGCGGTCTGGGCTGTTTCCCTTTTGACTACGGATCTTATCACTCGCAGTCTGACTCCTAAGGATAAGTCATTGGCATTCGGAGTTTGACTGAATTCGGTAATCCGATGAGGACCCCTAGTCCAATCAGTGCTCTACCTCCAAGACTCTTACACTTAAGGCTAGCCCTAAAGCTATTTCGGGGAGAACCAGCTATCTCCAGGTTCGATTGGAATTTCTCCGCTACCCACACCTCATCCCCGCACTTTTCAACGTGCGTGGGTTCGGGCCTCCATTCAGTGTTACCTGAACTTCACCCTGGACATGGGTAGATCACCTGGTTTCGGGTCTACGACCACGTACTAAACGCCCTATTCAGACTCGCTTTCGCTGCGGCTCCGCCTCTTCAGCTTAACCTCGCACGGGATCGTAACTCGCCGGTTCATTCTACAAAAGGCACGCCATCACCCATTAACGGGCTCTGACTATTTGTAGGCACACGGTTTCAGGATCTCTTTCACTCCCCTTCCGGGGTGCTTTTCACCTTTCCCTCACGGTACTGGTTCACTATCGATCACTAGGGAGTATTTAGCCTTGGGAGATGGTCCTCCCAGATTCCGACGGAATTTCACGTGTTCCGCCGTACTCAGGATACATTCAAGAGAGAACGAAGTTTCGACTACGGGGTTGTTACCCTCTACGACGGACCTTTCCAGGTCGCTTCGTCTACCTCGTTCCTTTGTAACTCCGTATAGAATGTCCTACAACCCCAAGAGGCAAGCCTCTTGGTTTGGGCTATGTTCCGTTTCGCTCGCCGCTACTCAGGAAATCGCATTTGCTTTCTCTTCCTCCAGGTACTTAGATGTTTCAGTTCCCTGGGTCTGTCTTCCTTACCCTATGTATTCAGATAAGGATACCATACCATTACGTATGGTGGGTTTCCCCATTCGGAAATCTTCGGATCAAAGCTTACTTACAGCTCCCCGAAGCATATCGGCGTTAGTCCCGTCCTTCATCGACTCCTAGTGTCAAGGCATCCACCGTGCGCCCTTTCTAACTTAACCAAACTAAAATTAAAAAATATGAGCTACACTGTTATCTAGTTTTCAAAGAACATAC
>NZ_NWUW01000089.1 GCF_002746455.1 Bacillus fungorum
TTGGATTACGACGACAATAACTTAAACTAGACTGTGCACTATCTCTTACGGATTCAGAACTATTTACTTCTTGCTGGGACTTATTAATATTGTTATTTACCTTTGCTCTATATTGGTCACGTTCTGGCTTAAAATTATCACGCGATACATCTACTCTTGTTTTAATATTCTTTCCTTCTCTTGCTGTTTCACCTTCAATTCGGTCAGCAGAGAAATCAATTTTATATTTAAAATCATCTTCATCATCTGGATTAGGTGGTACTTCTGTACCACAGTTACCATCTACATTAAAGTTTACCGTTTTTTCTTCCGATTGCCTTTGGACTCCATCAAGCACCTTAATTTTCGCAGTATATCGACCACACATTTGCGGTTGCCAGCTTACATCCTCTTTCATAAACTTTCCTGCATCGCCTTCATTTTGTTTATCATTATCTTTTTGCGGATTTGAACGTAAATAATTTTCTTGATGATGCACAGTTTCACCATCTTTTGTAATGTCTAACATCCATTTCACACGGTTCCGTTCACCCGCTATCGATGAATAAGGGTTACCTATATCGAGTTTGGGACCATGTTCTGTATAACCTTTATCTTTACTTACATACTCGAAACCGTTAAATGTAAACTTAACAGGTTTATTCTTCGCACTACTAGAGGCTTTAAAGTCTTTTATTTCAGGTTTACTCGTACGTACGTACCACAGGCTATAATTGTTTACTCCACCAACACCACCAGCTCCAGCATACCCGCCTGATAGATAAGCAACATCACGAATCCAATAAAATCTACCATATGGTGTTTTAGTATTTAAATTTAATATTAAATGCTTATTCATATTTTCTAATACGAATTTAGGATTCCCCCAATATTTATCGGCAATAATAGCATTATTCATTCTTTCTACTTCTGTCACCATACGATCGCCCACTGGAACAGCGCTATTCCAATAACCATCATTTGCAATTCGAACATAAGGCTCAGATAAATCTTCGTTTTTCACCAAATTATCATGTGGATTATCAAAATTAAAAGAACCGTTATATACAGCTGGGTAATGAAGATCACCTTTATACATTAAATCCACACCTGGTGGTGAATACCCACTCCCTGGCCGAATATATTTACCAGGCATTTGTAAGTCCGTCGCTGTTACAAAGGTATTTTCATCCCCATTATAAAATGGTATATCAGCATTTTTCGCACTTGCTATACTTGGAATCATTAATACCGTTGAAGTACATAAAAATAATAAACCTCTTTTAAATTTCATAAGTTTCCCTCCTAAAACATAAAAAAGGACAAACCTGTACCATTGGTTAGGTACGTAAGGTTTGTCCTTCACGTATATCATTTATTAATTTTATTATATTTATAAATTATTATATCATTATTTAGATTGAACGTCTACATACATTGTATGATCAGCCATAGATTGTCCAATGCGAATTTTATAGTTTCCTTTTTCATAGTTATTTATTTTTCGTGCATCAACAGTTTCCTGAATTTCCTTATCTAAATTTAGACCGCTCAGTAAAGTAGTCCATTGTTTCGCTAATTCTACAGTTGCTTTATTGTTATCTAAAAAATATATTTTAAAATCATCTGGACTACCTGCTACAGCAAATTGAGCTCCTATTGATCCTTTAGGAAGATACATATTTTTATCTACAATACTTAAAGGATCTTTGTACTGAAGATTTGTATTATATGTACTGTTAATTCTCTTTAGAATACTCTGTGCCTCTTGAGTTAACTGTTTCTGTACTATCGGGGTTTTTAACGACTCAGGATAATAAGAAAAATCTTCTGCCACAAGACTTGTATCTAATCCCTCTGGTACTGCTGGCTTAGTTTCTGGTTTTGTTTCTGGCTTTGTTTCTGGCTTAGTTTCTGGTTTTGTTTCTGGCTTTGTTTCTGGCTTTGTTTCTGGTTTTGTTTCTGGTTTTGTTTCTGGTTTTGTTTCTGGCTTAGTTTCTGGTTTTGTTTCTGGCTTTGTTTCTGGTTTTGTTTCTGGCTTTGTTTCTGGTTTTGTTTCTGGTTTTGTTTCTGGTTTTGTTTCTGGCTTTGTTTCTGGTTTTGTTTCTTTTTCCAGTACATTAATAGAGTTATATAAGAATTGACTGTATTGCTCACGAGTTACATGCATTTTAGGTGAATACATATCTCCTCCTGTACCAGAAGTAACACCATTCTCTTCTAAAGCATTAATTGCGTTATACGCCCAAGATTTTTTATCAACATCTTTAAATGAAGTTGTTGTAGTCGCTTTGAATTTAAATGCATTTGTAAGTACTTGCGCCATTTGTTCACGAGTTAAAATATCATCTGGACCATATTTCCCTTCACCATAACCAGCAACAAGACCCTCTTTAGCAAGTGCTAAGATTTCTTTTTCAAACATGTGTCCTTTAATATCTGAAAATGGATTTTTGAAGCTAGCACCTGCATCTGCTGGTTTTACGTATGCGTAAATCATACGAGCAACCTGTCCACGAGTTACATTGTCACCAAAACCAAACTGTCCATTTCCGTATCCTGCTACTACTTTACGATTTGCTAAATCATAGATTGCTTTCGTAGACCAGTGATTTGCTGGAACATCATTGAATTTTAATGAGTCTGTGTTATCAGCCTTAGCAGTAAATGCTCCTAGTAATGATGTACCCATAATTGTTAATGCTGTTGCTGTTTTTAAAAATGTATTATTCATGTCAATTCCTCCATTGTGTGCAATATTTTTTATCACAGTAAAGTTTACCATTAAATCTATATAATTTTACATAAAGATTTTTTAATTTATAAGTGTTTTACAACACCGTTGTTCTATATGGAAAATATTACCATATAGAAGTAAGCTTGTAAAGTATTTTTATATATTTATTTTCAAATATATTTTTCTAGCAAAAAAACTATACTTTTCAGCATAGTCTTTTATAGTAAGATTCTTAGAATCTTTATTACTTAAAATACACTTGTCC
>NZ_NWUW01000090.1 GCF_002746455.1 Bacillus fungorum
GGCAAGGAAAAACGGTGATTGCAAGCTGTTAGGTCAACCCTAAAAGACCTAGTATCACTTGGCTAACCTTGGAGGGAAACTGAAAGGGGACAACAGCATGCCAAGAAAGCCGTAAGTTGGCTAAACATCAAGTCAAGACTGAGCGGCAAGATATAAAGTAGAGATAAGGATGAAGGCTAAACTGCTTGAATGATAGCACAAGGGAGGCCACCGTAACTAGTCTCGAAAGATGTTTATAAACGAGATTCAACAGATATCATAAAGATAGTGTGAGTCATCTTATATGAATAGGGTTATCTGTTGCCCACTTCTATATGGAAGAAAAGTGTGAACGTCACATCCGACACTATACGTGCAAATTCCTTGTTTACTAAATGGGGATTGTCTAAGTTAGAATGCCTGCGAGGCTATTGAGGATAACTTCAAGATGTAACAGTCAAGAAGTATGGCTCATGAATATCTAATATGACAACGGAGCCTTCGTAGTAGTCAGAGCTAGGGAAAGCCTAGTACAGGGCGAAGGAAGGCAGTCTGTTAGCTTATTACCAAATTGGGGAGGTGCGAAAGGCACTATGCAATGTCCAAAAATAGTACTAAGCAATCTGCGAACGAAGAGTCTTAATAAGGAATATCAATATACAAGACTTTATCGTAATTTATATAACCCAGATTTCTTTTTATTAGCATACGATAATCTAAGTAAAAATGATGGCGCATTAACGATAGGAGTAGACCAAAGGTCTATTGATGGTTTTTCTATGAAGGAAGTGGAAGACTTGATAAGTGTTTTAAAAAGTAAAAGCTATCAACCATATCCATCTAGAAGAACCTATATTGAAAAGAAAAATGGCAAGAAAAGGCCGTTAGGAATTCCTAGCTTTTATGATAAATTAGTCCAAGAAGTTATACGTATGATACTAGAAGCAATATACGATTCAAGCTTTTCTAGTTCATCACATGGATACCGAAAAGGAAAGGGATGCCATAGTGCGTTATTAGAGATAAAGCGCACATTTACAGGTAGTAAATGGTTTATCGAAGGAGATATTAAAGGATTTTTCGACAATATTGAACATCATACTCTAGTTACAATTCTTAAAAGAAGAATAAAGGATGAGGCGTTTATAGAGTTGATCTGGAAATTCTTAAGAGCTGGATATTTAGAAGAATGGAAATTTCATAATACCTATAGTGGAGCGCCTCAAGGTGGAATCATTAGTCCAATACTTTCTAATATTTATCTAAATGAATTAGATGCTTATATGAAAAAGTATCAGGATAGATTTGAATCAGGGAAAAAGCGACAAATAAATAAAGAGTATAGTAATTTACAGTATAAAGTGCGGAAGATTCAAGAGAAAATCGATACTGCCTATCTAAATGGAGAAGTAACACGAATTACGGAACTAAAAGAACAACACAAAGTTTTGAAAGGGAAGTTGTTACAAACACCTTATAATAATCCAATGGATGAAAATTATAGAAGGCTCAAATATGTAAGATATGCGGATGACTTTCTTATTGGAGTAATAGGTTCTAAAGAGGATGCAATTCTTATTAAAAATGAGATAGCTTCATTTTTGAAAGAAGAGCTAAAACTAGAATTATCTATGGAAAAAACTCTGATAACAAATGCCTTCAAGAAACACGCTAAATTTCTAGGATTTGAAATTAAAGTGTTCAAAAGTGAAGCAACACGCATTAACAGTCTTGGGAGAGCTTCTAGGGTTCTTAACGGTAAAATTCAATTAAAAATGCCACATGAGGCATGGATAAAGAAACTTCAAAAGTATCAGGCCATTAAAATGTGTGCAGATGGCACTTGGAAACCTCAGCCAAGAGGATATTTCCAACACAACGAAGATTTAGAGATTATCACGCAATATAATAGCGAAATTCGAGGGTTATACAATTACTATCGACTAGCTGAAAATGTGAGCAATCACATGCACCGCTTTGCATATTTCATGTATTATTCAATGTTGAAAACTTTTGCGTCAAAATACAGAACACGTACGAAACAAATTCGAAAGAAATACGAAAAGTACGGACAATTTACTGTACAGTATGAGACAAAGAAAGGAATGAATAAAGTTCGTTTCATTGAAAGAAAGTTTCCAATGACAAGAAATTTATCACTAGAAGGAACAGACATTTTACCAAATACTCGGCATGTAATGAGTACGACTAAATTGTCAGATAGAATCAAGGCGGAAACATGTGAACTATGCAGAGCTAGCAATGTTGTGATACATATGCATCACATTAAGAGATTAAAGAATCTACGAGCAAAGTCAAATAAATCATATCTTGAACAACAAATGATAGCGAGAAATCGAAAGACTATCGCACTCTGTAAAGAGTGTCATATGAAAAGACACAAGGGCGAGATATAAAATGCAGAAGACAGATGGAGAGCCGGATACATTGAGAGATGTAAGTCCGGTTCGGGGAGGAACATTTGGAAACCTATCACAGGAATGTAATAAGGCGCTGGATGTTTACTCTACACATACGTTACGAAAGTTTTGAAATTTTACAAGGATTTGGGTTGCGTAGCGTCCGGGGATGGCGAATGGATTTCTGATAAAGGTTGGAAATGGCCAACGAAATCAGGTCGTATTACAGATACATTTGATGCGGTTCGTAATGGAAAACAACATAATGCAGTAGATATTGGGGCTATGACTGCTGGAAAAGCTGGAGACCCAGTGTGGTCGATGGAAGCAGGTATTGTAACAACCCAAACAGGAAATGTAAACGGTGGTGGTCTAGGTGTCTATGTAGACCATGGAAATGGTATTGTATCCCGTTACTTACATTTGAGTAAAATATCAGTTGCACCAGGAACCATGGTAACAAAAGGACAAATTATTGGGGAAATGGGTGGCTCTAACTTTGATAAAAATACTGGGATTCTTAATATGGCAGGATA
>NZ_NWUW01000091.1 GCF_002746455.1 Bacillus fungorum
AGCAAGTACCTGGTGCGAAAGTAGCTATTCTCCGTACCAATACAGTTACTCCACCAAAACGTAGTGAATGGTTAAAAGAGCAAGTAAATAGCGGTGTGAATGTTATCATTTGTTCGCAAGAATTGGTGAAAGTTGGATTGGACTGTGCGACAAGAAGTTGCTAACAGATAGTGCTTCATAAGAAGTCATCTTAGTCGTTAGAGATGTTCCCGCCCAAAACTGCTTTTCGAGCAATCGAATTGTTGGGTTGCATGAGGGTTAAATGCTTAATGGAGGGCTTTACACAGAAGCCCAACAGAGCTAGGGAAAGATTGAGAAGGTATAAGCGAAGCTGAACCTTTGTAGACTCCGTCACCGACAGCAGACGTACTGTGGTAGAAAAAGTCTGTAGAAGCGGATAGGAAAAGTTCTACGGTCGAGGGACTGTGCGACGACCCATAGATCCGCCGGAGGAAAGAAGGATGCCTAACTCAATCGTATCTATCGTTAGTGAAACTTGGTAAGCCCTATGTATTCCTCTCATTCGAGGTAGGAGAATCGTAAGAGACTTACAACATACAGAGGGTAAAGGATTGTGGAAAAAGCGAATGCCAACAGAACGAAAGTTCAGACGAAAACTCATTTGTATAAGTCGTTGGATAGGGCAATACCCGAACTGAAAGGTTGCTGACTTCCACATGGTCTTCAACACGAAAGAAAGCGAAAAGAATAATCCTATAAAGAGGGAGATATGTTATGAAAACTAACGAGAGTGTTAAGTCGGCTGTTTCCCCACTAGTGGAGAATTGGCACTCAATTAATTGGGTGAAAATTCAACGCTATGTTAGGAAACTTCAACAACGAATCTATCGTGCCGAACAATTAAACCAAACAAGGAAAGTAAGAAAACTTCAAAGATTACTTTTAAGAAGCAAGGCTAATCTACTTCTAAGTATTAGACGAGTCACTCAAGAGAATAAAGGTAAAAAGACAGCAGGGATAGACGGTTATATCTCTAACACGCCTCAAGAAAGAGTTGATTTATTCAACAAATTAAGCAGATATAGTGTTAGAAATATCAAGGTTAAACCAGCTAGAAGAACCTATATTCCTAAGAAGAACGGTAAACTTCGTCCACTAGGTATTCCAGTTATAGTTGACAGAGTATATCAAAATGTATTCAAAAACGCATTAGAGCCACAATGGGAAGCAAAATTTGAAATGACCTCTTATGGATTCAGACCTAAACGCAGTACGCATGATGCAATGAGTGATTTATTCACTAAATTAAGCAAAGGTAGTGCTAAGGGATGGATTTTTGAGGGGGATTTTGAAGGTTGCTTTGACAATTTGAATCATGATTACATTATGGGTTGTATTAATAACTTCCCTAATAAATCAATAATTCGAGACTGGCTCGAAAGTGGATATGTAGACAATGATGTATTCAATGAGACAACAAAAGGAACGCCACAAGGTGGAATTATCTCACCATTGTTAGCAAACGTGGCACTACATGGGATGGAGAAAGAAATCGGTGTTAGATACATCCATACAACACGACAAGGAGATACATTGTACTCAAATTCAGTCGGTGTTGTTAGATACGCTGATGACTTTGTAATTGTCTGTCCTACAGAAGAAGAAGCATATGGCATGTACGATAAGTTAGAACCATACCTGAACAAACGTGGATTAAATCTTGCGAAAGACAAAACAAGAGTAGTACACATTAGTAAAGGGTTTGACTTCTTAGGATTTAATTTCAGACAATATCCAACAAAAGACGGAATGCGCTTGTTCATTAAGCCTTCCAAAGATAGTGTCAAACGAGCTAAACAAAAGATCAAAGAAATATTCGAGTGGGGTAAAGGTAGAGAAACGTCAGTCCTAATTGATAGATTAAATCGTGTCGTTAGAGGAATAACGAACTATTGGTCTCCTACGGTTGCCAAGAAGATTTTCAGAGATATAGATAGTTATATTCTGAAAAGAACGCTAATTTACTTGAAACATAGGCATCATCGTAAATCAATTAAATGGATTAGAAAGACATATTTCAAACCCGACCATACTGGTGTGAGCAAGGACAAATGGATTCTTACGTGTCCACATGATAATACAAAACAACTCATGAAAATGAGTTGGGTAAAAATCGAAAGACATATTAAAATCAAACAATATAACAGTCCATTTGACGCTTCACTAAAAGAGTATTTCGAGCGACGAGATAAAAAAGAGTTCGATAAGGAGAACACTTTAGCGAAACAAAAACTTGCTAAAAAGTCTAAATACAAATGTAGGGTCTGCCATGAATCGCTTGTTGGAGACGAACCATTAGAAGCAAATCATATAATACCGAAAATTATAGGTGGTCGTGACACTTATGAGAACCTTGAGTTACTTCATAAGTCTTGTCATAAAACACATCATGCATTATTAGAGAGATATGGTAACGGTAAGCAATTACCAAAAGTTCAGTCTTACCTTAAAAGAAATAATGTGGATGTAAACAGTAAACAAGCGGTCAAATATATGATGGATGCATTTAAGAAGTTTGCATACTAATTGTCTTCGGATGAAAGAGGGCTTGAGCCGGATGTGCTGAAAGGTACAAGTCCGGTTCTTAGGGGGGAAAGAGATGGTAACATCTTTGACCTACCCGACTGTTGGCGACACCAACGTTAATTTTCTACCAACTATCATTTAGCTTATTTACGTTAAACCAAGCCGCAAGAAGACACTGGCGTATTGGACAAACAAAGCAATGTAGAACCTTCTATCTGGGCTACCA
>NZ_NWUW01000092.1 GCF_002746455.1 Bacillus fungorum
ATTGATGTAGCAAAAGAATACGCAAAGAAGTATGATGTCCCACTTTTATTTAATCAGGGTTTTGGAGGAACAGGTGCGTTAGAGATTGGGTTAAAGCATTTGCAAGCAGCATAAGTTTAGTAGTAAGAAATTTATTTTGAACATAAAATCATATAATCCTTATATAAAAATTATAAAGTTGATATTGGAGGAATTAGAATGCTATCCCTACCAAAACAAGAACAAAATAGTTATTTATTTGAGTTTCAACAAATTTGAATTTTATGTAAAAGTAGGTGGGGAAATGATGGAGGGAGTAAGAGCACCAATATCTCAATGTCCTCATTGCGGTTCTAATGAGGGATATTACACGAAAGAGCAAGTGTATGGAACTGTAAGATATAAGCATAATTTTGATGGAAGAGAAGCGGATAACAGCTCATTGCACGACCATGTATCTTATAAAGGTGGGAAAGTTGCTTACTGTATCGATTGTAATAAGAAGTTATTTAATATGAATATTTTATAACCAAAGCGTTATTTGAATAAAAAGGAGCTGGGGAAATGGACGAAAAGAAATTGGAATTGAATGAAGATCAAAAAGCTGTATTGCTGAAGGCATTAAAGGATATTCACTTTGCTAACGCTCAATTACGTGAATGGGTTAGTGAAGATTCACTTTCAGTCGAAATGTCAAAAACACTTCCATCATTGATAGAAAGCTATTTTAGTGAAGCAGCAAAAGTACTAAATTACGAATCACATCTTTTGGAAGAAAAAGAAAAACGTTATGCAGAGATTAAAAAGGCGAATCAAACAATACATGAGTTACAGGATAAATTGGGTTCCGATAAACCTGTTGAAGGCTTAAAAGAACAGTTGAAACATCTTTCTGAAGTTGTTAGTGGTTGGTGGAATACGGAAGGATTTAATCATGTGCATGATACGAAATATTATCCCTATGGCGGAATGAGAGTGGAATTTAGCTTTATGCTAGAACACTATCGTTCTTTCAGTAAAACACCTGTAACAGATAAAAGGAGCAGAGTGGAACACATTTAATACTTGCGTAATATAGGTTTTGAATTTGCCGAATTTGAAAAAGGAAGGAGCG
The DNA here is from genome assembly GCF_002746455.1 of Bacillus fungorum. Lineage (GTDB taxonomy): Bacteria > Bacillota > Bacilli > Bacillales > Bacillaceae_G > Bacillus_A > Bacillus_A fungorum. Next base: position 1,094 of record NZ_NWUW01000092.1, read on the forward strand.
AAAAACTGGATTTAATCGACAATCATCAAAACCGTTCATTGCTTATCAAAATGCTTACAGAACGTTTCCCTTCTCTTGAGGTTCATAGTTTTAGCAACCATAGCAGTTACTCTAACAAAGAAATTTTTATTATAAGGCATATAGATGCTTCAATTTATGATTTAGCTGATATTTAAAATCGGTGAAACCTCACAAAATAGTTATTTTGCAAAAAAAAGGAGAGGTGATCGATGTGTATATAGATATTCCAAGAATCAAAAAGGTGGGAAATTTAACAGTAAGATTCGTAAATGAAAAAGATCAGTTAGAAATTAAGGTTCATATTAATCACCAAGATTTTAAAGAAGCTAACATTCAGATCGATCAACAACTTTTAATCGATAAGGGAGCTATGAAAAAAAGAGGGGCATTAAAACAAGCTCAAAATTGGTTGCAACGTAATAAGCAGTTCGTTGTGGATGTTATCGATAAACAGTTTCCAACGTTTTGGTGATTTTATAACAAAATCCTTATCTTGTAGAAAAGGGGAGAGCGAGAATGGAAGAGTTAATAAAAGAGCTTCGGGAGTTACACCAAATAAATATTTATTCGGTAGACGAAAATTGGTGTATCCAATTGTTTGATTTAGATGTTTGTCCGAATGATTATGATGTTCAGCCTTGCCCAGAATTTGAGTGTGTATTTGAGACGTCAGGTAAAGTCCTTACAAATGTATTATCAGATGCATTGGTTTGGGCAAAAGATCAGCTGGAAAATCAGATTTAAACAAAAATCGTTAATTGGTACTGTACTTACTTAACGGTATTAAAAAGGGTTTTAAAAAAGTACAGTACCAACTTAATAGGGTTTTAAAACCGAACTATAAAATTGTGGCCATTAAAATTTAGAAAGCAAAACACGAACGAAATTATCAGTATGGATCCTAATATATTCGTAGTTTGGAAAGGTGGCGTAAAAATGAAAAGTGAGGATTATGAAAAAGGATATTTACAAGGTCAACTAGATGAGGCAGATATCACTTACAGAAATATAATTTCAATTCTGAATGAAATGACTGAAGAACCAACAGGTTTTACTATCGACTGGATTAATGAGTTGGAAAAATTTTTAAAGAAGCACGGCAAATTGTAAAACAAAATCGTTATTTTAATTGGTTCAGCCCCTTGAAGGGGTCACCATATCATTTTAAGAAAATTGTACGCTAAGAGATTTATAAAGGTCGTTGGTACTTAATAAACGTTTATAAATATTTCGTTACACGTTTATAAACATGACAAACCTTGATTTCATAAGGATTAAAGTTTCGTCCTTAAAGGTATACCTTTACAAACCACGAGTACTTTTCCCATTTGTGAAAGGAATATTCCAGTTGACATTTTAGAAAATATCGAATTTCCAGTACCAAATAGTCCATATTTAACTAAAAAATAGTCTTAGCGTACAGAAAATGCCTTAAATGTGTCCAAAATGTGACGTAACGTACAATTTTCTTTTTTTGATATGGTGACCCCTTGAAGGGCGCTCCAAGGGGCTAAGATTCGAGAACTTTTATAAACTCTTGTTTAATTACATGAAAGCTCCCTAAGGAGAATCTATGGTATTTTAACACTTAAATAATTATTTTGACAACTATATATTGATAAAAAGAAACCCCGATTGTCCGCGGGGCTTCTAAGGG
>NZ_NWUW01000093.1 GCF_002746455.1 Bacillus fungorum
CCGCTAACTTCATAAGAGCAAGCTCTTAATCCATTCGCTCGACTTGCATGTATTAGGCACGCCGCCAGCGTTCATCCTGAGCCAGGATCAAACTCTCCAATAAAGTTAGTTTGTCTAGCATCTAAAAATAAAAATTGACGTTTCACGTTGTTTGTTTCGTTCAGTTTTCAAAGAACTACTTGGTCGCTCATTTGCGACTTCCTTATGTTAACATCTTCGTTAGTTAATGTCAACTAAGTTTTTCATTTCGTTTATCGCTTTCTGCGTTAATGTCATCGGCGACTTGTTTTATATTACACCTCTATACAGTAATAGTCAATATTAATCTTTCACTTTTTTAAAAAGATGAAACAGCTACTCATATTCCTCTTTATTTTTCATACATATAATTAAAATATCTGCGAGGGGTGTAGAGATTGTTCGATCCCTCCTTATTACACATCATCAATGCCCATTCAAGAAATCCACACTATCATAAGAATTTTCCTATCATTCTATTTTGGAGCCAAAAAAGTGGTTGTACTTCTCTTGCCACGTGGCTCTTTTACCAAATTGACTTATTACAAATAGCCCTAAACTATAGTCCTTTTATTCATAATTACGAATATAACATATACAAAAATACACCTACCTATAGCGTGCGACTAGGTATAGCGTTTCGGGATAAACAAAAAGAAACTTTTAAACTTGTTCGTAATCCTTTTAGAAGAGCAGTTAGTTCTTTCGTATCCTTAATTGCACCTCCTTATGTAGAAAATCCAAAATGGCAGCCCCTTCGAAAGTTTTTATATCAAGATGAAAACTCTCCTAAAGGAATCCTCATTTAAACAATTTCTATACTACCTACTTATTAAAGGTGCTTAAGCAAATGATATTAACCCCCATTTTACGCAACAATATGTAGCTAATGAAGAAGAATATGTGACCAATTATATATACTTAGAAAACTTTAATCAGGAAATGAACGAATTAGAAAAGAGTTTCGGATTAAAAGCTGCACCAATAAATGAATTTTCAACATCATGGCACCATCAAACCTACGCCATGATCTATAAAGGAAATTTTAGCGAGGCCGATATTACTGATCCTTTATTTCCCCGTCATCCGACTTTCGAAAGCTTTTATGATACTGAGTGTATACAGCTTGTTCAATCAATGTTTCAAAATGATTTCGATACGTATAAATATAGTAAAGAGTTTCCATACTGATTTTAATTTATTATCTTTGCCAAATATAATAAGATACCTCATATATAAGCTATCTTTTCAACATTTAAACTACATAAAACATACTATTTAGTAATCCTTATTATTCAAACTACTCCCCTTTAATAAATTACCTATTTTTTGTTTATCTGCCCATCCTACCCCTATTAAAACTAAACTTCCTCCTATTATTATCTTCCACGTTAAAGACTCATCTAATAGAACAATTGAAGCAACAATACTTATTAACGGTAATGCATTTAAATATAATCCACTTACTGATGCCGAAACTTTCTCTAATGCTCTATTCCAAAACCAATACGCTAAAATTGTTGCCCCGATAACAAGATACATTATACTAAATTTGGTCTTCCATGTTTCGATTTCTGGGAAACCATAGTAAAAAGTTTCTGCCATTGCAAATGGTAACAGAATAACAGCTCCAATAACTAAAGTTAATGTTGTAAAAACCTTGTTTGATAGATACTGTTCTTGTTTTGGCCTTTTCAGCAGTACTGTATAGAAAGCAAATAAGAAAGTGCTTAATAAAATAAGGATATCTCCTATTAAAGATACTTCCTGATCGACGTTACTAGATGGAATTGTAATAAGAAGTACTCCAACAATCCCCGATACAATACCGATCCAATAATTAAGCTGAATTTTTTCTTTCAAAAAGAACGCTGAAAACAGAATTGTAACTAAAGGTAAAGCAGCATCAATAATGCTAACATGCAATCCACTTGTTAAAGAAATACCGTAAGATGTAAACATAAAGTACCCAGCTACACCGGTAAAAGATAGTAAACTCATTCTTTTCCACGGTACTTGTTTATGTACAACTGATTTTTTTAATTGTTTAAATGAGAATAGTAAACAGATTCCACCCGCGAATAAAAGACGAATAAATAACAAAGTAAATGGCTGGATAGATTCTAATGCCCACTTTGTTGGCGCAATGGCTGCCCCCCATAATATAACAGCCACTAATAACATGCATATTTCTTTCATAATCCCCCACACCCATCAAAAAATATATGTTAACTACCTTAATTATAGATTTTTTCTTATGTGAAATCCTTTAAAAACGAAAAAACATTATGCAAAAGAACAACTGAATAGCTATTTTTCACATAACGCTTCCCTATAAAAAGCAAAATATTCCCAGTCATTCTACAACTCAATTAACATAAAAAGGTAATTCTTACCTTCAACTAGCATTTAAATGTATTACTTTATAACCCTCTACTGCATTATCGTTCTAAATTCATTTTAAACAGTCTCTATTTCATCCTTTCCCCTCTTTAAGATTATTAAATTTATGGATTATGACATTTGATAAATAAAAATAAAAACAAAAAAACCTAAGTCGAATCGACTTAGGTTTTTGCTTGGCGACGTCCTACTCTCACAGGGACAAGGTCCCAACTACCATCGGCGCTAGAGAGCTTAACTTCCGTGTTCGGTATGGGAACGGGTGTGACCTCTCTGCCATCATCACCAAACTATGAAGG
>NZ_NWUW01000094.1 GCF_002746455.1 Bacillus fungorum
CCTTCATAGTTTGGTGATGATGGCAGAGAGGTCACACCCGTTCCCATACCGAACACGGAAGTTAAGCTCTCTAGCGCCGATGGTAGTTGGGACCTTGTCCCTGTGAGAGTAGGACGTCGCCAAGCAAGCTTAAGACGAGTCAGAATGACTCGTCTTTTTTGTGTTTCTAACTTCTTATCAGCCTCAAAGTACCATTTTAAGTAATCCTTATTCTTTTAATACTCTTATATTCAATTTCTTTCATCATTTTCGATGTATAGTTTAAGATTTTCTATTTTATTTTTTGTAGAAGCAAGCTGTCGGTGTGTTAAAATAGTACAGTTATTTTTTGAAGTACTTTAATAATAGGGAGATTTAATTTTTAAAAAGGAGATAATATGAAAAAGATAGGTGTAATTACTATAGTAGTTTTAATCCTTCTAGCAATTGCTTATATGTTAGTCGGGAATTATTTTTATAATTATGCGTTGAATGTGAAACAAGAGAAAGAATTTTTAGAGGATAATCCTCACTTAGTGAAAACAGTGAATGCATCGGAAGGTATGTTCGCTGTAAATGAAGGAAAGGATGCGAACTTTGTATCAAATCATAAACCTAATACATTGAACATAAATTCTTTCGATAAGTTGAAATTAACAGGTTATGAATATATGAATGAACAATCTAACCATAAATGGGCAATTGTAGTTCATGGATATGATAGTAAGGCATCGAAAATGACGAAATATATCCGGAATTTTTATGAACAAGGTTATAACGTCATAGCGCCAGATCTTCGTGGGCACGGAAATAGTGAAGGTGATTATATCGGTATGGGCTGGCATGATCGTAAAGATATTTTGATTTGGATTCAACAAATTGTAAAGAAAGACCCCAATGCTGAAATAGCACTATTTGGTGTTTCAATGGGCGGGGCAACTGTAATGATGACTTCAGGTGAAGATTTACCTTCTAATGTTAAAGTTATTATTGAAGATTGTGGATACTCAACTGTTATTGATGAATTTACTTATCAATTAAAAGATTTATTCCACTTGCCGAAGTTCCCTGTTATGAATGCGGCAAATACAGTTACAAAATTAAGAGCTGGATATGATTTAGAAGAAGCTTCAGCTGTAAAACAAGTAGCGAAAAGTAAAACACCTATGCTGTTTATTCACGGGGACGCTGATACATTCGTTCCTTTTGAAATGTTAGATGAAGTATATAATGCTGCAAAAGTAGAAAAAGAAAAATTAATTGTTACAGGTGCTGGACATGGAGAAGCTGAGAAGATAGATTCCAATAAATATTGGAATACGGTATGGAAGTTCGTGGGGAGATATATTCCAGCATAATTAGACTATTTTAGATTTGTATATACGATAATCAGAAGGTAATGTTTGTATACTTTTGATTATCGTTTTTTCTATTTATAAATTCATTTTAGGTTGTAGTATATAAGGCTTGAAGCATAAATTTTTGAATTCCTTAGTGCTAGTGCTACAATGATTGAAAACTACATGTTAATGAGGTGTTTCTATGAAAATTGAAGTATGGTCAGATTTTGTATGTCCATTTTGCTACATTGGGAAACGCAGATTAGAGATGGCTTTAGAGCAATTTCAACATAAGAAGGATGTTGAAGTTGAGTTTAAAAGTTTTGAATTAGACCAAAATGCTCCAATCTTTTCTGGAACAAGTATTAATGAAGTACTTGCATCAAAGTATGGAATTAGTATTGAAGAAGCTAAGCGTAATAACGTGCAGCTAGGCAATCAGGCAGCTAGTATGGGTTTAAGTTTTAATTTTGATGAGATGAAGCCGACAAATACTTTTGATGCGCATCGTCTTGCGAAATTTGCAAAGGATCAAGGGAAAGAAAAAGAGATTACCGAAACTCTACTTTTTGCATATTTCACTGAATCGAGAAATTTAAGCGATGTGGATACGCTTGCTACTATCGCTGAAGCTTCGGGTTTAGATAAGCAAGAAGCTTTAAAGGTTATTAATGATAAAAATGCGTATGCCAATGATGTTAGAATTGACGAAGCGCTTGCTCAGCAATATCAAATTTCGGGAGTACCTTATTTTATTATTAATGAAAAGTATGCTATTTCGGGTGCGCAACCACTTGAAACTTTTGTTGGTGCACTTCAGCAGGTGTGGGAAGAAGAGAATCCTTCACCTAAGATACAAGAGCTTTCTTCAGAAGGTGGAAGCGATATGTGTTGTACTGATGAAAGTTGTTCGGTACCTTCAAAAGAACAATAGTTTTTATGATAGAAAGCAACCCATAGAGTATTTTATGGGTTGCTTATATATTCTTATAGAAGAGGTATGTAAATAGGATTTATAAAAAATGAAGTTTTTTGATAAAAACATATTGACGATTGCACCTTGGAGGTGTAATATAGAACAAGTCGCCGATGACATTAACGCAGAAAGCGACAAACGAAATAAAAAAACTTAGTTGACATTAACTAACGAAGATGTTAACATAAGGAAGTCGCAAATGAGCGACCAAGTAGTTCTTTGAAAACTGAACGAAACAAACAACGTGAAACGTCAATTTTTATTTTTAGATGCTAGACAAACTAACTTTATTGGAGAGTTTGATCCTGGCTCAGGATGAACGCTGGCGGCGTGCCTAATACATGCAAGTCGAGCGAATGGATTAAGAGCTTGCTCTTATGAAGTTAGCGG
>NZ_NWUW01000095.1 GCF_002746455.1 Bacillus fungorum
TTCATATAAATACTTAGCATCAATATTTGCTCCACTTTGCAGACACATTAACATAAGGCGTTTTACACCTTCAATTGCACTTCTTGTATGTACAGAAGTAAAACCAGAATGCCCTGTTTGGAAGAAATTCAACATTTGTAAAGCTTCTTTCCCTCTTGATTCCCCAACAATTAATCTCTTTAATCCCTGTCGTAGTGCGTTAGTTAGGATTCTATCAAAATCAATTGCATTCTCTTCAACTTCTGAATGTCTACACTGCATAGGAACGAAATGATGGTCTGGGAATACTCGATGCAAATACAATTCCGGATGATCCTCTACCACGAGAGTGCGCTCATTTTTTGGAATGTGCGAAGAGAGGTACTTCATAAACTCTGATTTCCCTGTTCCAGTCGCACCAGCTACTAAGATATTCATCTTCGCTTTCACCGCGGCAGCTAAAAAACTTAACATTTCTTTTGTTGCTTGATTTGTAGATAACATCCGTTCGTCAGAGGCACGTAGATGATCCGCATTCTTACGAATAGAAATTGTTGTACCCAGTCCAGCAATCTCATCTAAAGCGATATTAATACGAATATAAGGAAACACGCAGTCTACAGATGGCTTTGCTGTATTAAGTGACTCTGACGTACTGTTTACCATCTTATAAGCTAAAGCTTTTACATCTTCTTCAGCTTCATATCGATACTTGTACTTGCATTCTCCTTCACCAATTTTTTCGTATATAATCTCTTTTGTACCATTGATATAAATATCTGTTACGTCTTGATCATCAATGAGAGGTTGAATAATGCCAAATCCCACAATATCGTCACACACCATATTTAGTAACTGTTCAGAAGGTACATCTGAAATAACGACTTGATTGCTTAATAAGAAACTTTTAATGATTTGCTCTACAGCTGATCGCTTATCTTTATTCATAAAAGATTCACTTAAGATATTTCGGTGTTCCTTTACTAAAAACGCACGAATTTCATCCGTTATATCTTTAATTTGTTGAGCTGTCGTTGTTCCTAACTTCCGAGCCGATTTGGAACGAATCATATAACCAAAGTGATATAAATCCACTCGATTTCGCTTTAAGGCGACTTGTTTTTCCTGTAAATAGCCCCACATACTCATTACCTCCCCTTTTAATTTCGTAAACCAAAGAGACCTTTTTTCATAGAGGATGTATGCTGGGATGGAATATCAAGACCAGCTGCTTCCATAAGTTGATTGACTCTTGCATTTATTATTGGCGAACCAAATTGCATCCCCCATTCATAACTCGTACGATCTCTATCATACGGAATTGTCACCGCAATTTTTTGGGAAGAAAGCTTTTCGATATCTTCTACATAATCCTCATCTCCCATATTCAAAACATGAATCATACGAGGTAATGTTAGCTTCGCTTCTTCTATCAGCTGTAATTCTCTCTTAATCGCTAATGAACCACGAGGATTACTATTTAACACATGAATCACAAGATCTGATTGGTATAACACTGGATAACTCAGCACCTCAGATAATTCATTTGGTACTGATAGAATGATGTAATCATATTCTGTGTTTACAAGTGATTCTATAAATGTTGTTACAAACAATTCTTTGTTTTGAATCTCAGGGAATTGAGCCTTGTTATACCCTGATGGGAATACCAGAATATCCATCTTATTGTGTAATTTTGTTATGAATTTTGAATTCAGTTTTTTTTCTATCAAATCTTGTTTTGTGCATATATACTCTAAAAGATTGTAGTCATTTTCTTTTTTCACAAGCTCTAACATATTTTTACTGTCATGGCTTATCCCTGTACAAATCGCAAAGCTTGGTCTTACTTGGTCTGCTTCTACATAAAGCACCTTTTTCCCTAAATGGGCTAACTCATTTGCCATCGCAATACTTAATGTGCTTTTTCCTACGTTTTCATTTGTTGCATAAAAAGCAATTACTTTAACTTGCCGCTCCATCTTAATAACCCCTTTCTTACTTGGATTCGTTCAGATACTGTGCTACATACTCTTTTACATTTTTAGAAATTGGATTAGTCGAATGCTTCTCTACATAGTCTAAAATGTTCTTTTGATCAGATATTTGTGAGAATCCTTCAGCTGGTTCTAATTCTTTCCCTGTTTGCTCCACCTTTTGTCCAACTGCAACAGGGATTACATCTCCAAGTGTTTTTGCTCGATTTAAGTATTGAAGTTGTTCAGGTGAAACAGCCAGTGTATATAATCGCGTTACCTTTGGCTTTTGTTTTCCTTCTTGTTCCTCTTTTGATTCTTTCTTTTCTAGCACAAATGCATCTTCTGTATTGCTATCTTTAGCAGCCGTCACACGTACACGTTGGAACAGACCACCAAAGACAACCTTCTCATTGTCTCCTTCTTTCACAACTTGTTTGAAATACAAGTCCACATACGTATTTGGGATAATACTATTCCCTGAACTTGTTTCCAAATCAACAAGTAACGGAAAAGCAACTTCTCCATCTTTCAAATTTAAAATAGCAGAGTCCGGTAACTC
>NZ_NWUW01000096.1 GCF_002746455.1 Bacillus fungorum
ATGTCGTATTTAATTCCATTTTACAATTAGAATCTTTAAAGATTGTCTCTTTTCTTTTTAAAGGAATATCAGAAGCTAATGGAATATATGCTGCTCCTATTTTTAATATCCCCAAAATACCTATAATCGTTTCACTTGTTCTCTCACCCATAACGGCAACAAAATCTCCAGATTTTATTCCGTTTTCTTTTAAATATGAACTCACTTTATTAGAGAGTCTATCTAATTCACTATAGGTTAAACTCCTATTCTCCGATTCTATCGCTATATTATTCGGTGCTACTTCTACTGATTTTTCAAAAATTGAATACAAACTGTCTTCTCTAATAAATTTTTCTGTCGAATTATATACTTTTACCCCTTCTTCACTACCAATATCCGGAAAATTGAATTCACCATAAATATTCTTTATTAATCCAATATAGTACTTGAACATATCATTTATAACGTTACATTCAAATAAATCATATATATAATCCCAACTTAGAAGTATTCCTTCATTTAATTCCATAACTTGATGATCTAACATTACTTGAGATGTCTGACTTATCGCTTTGGTTAATTCTCCCAAATCATTTAATCTTCCAAAATCAAAACTTTTTCCAAATAACATACTTGTAAATACTACTGGCATTATTGCTTTCTTTGAGTCAATATCATTAACTCTAGTATATTCTTTTAGAAATTCAATCCCATCAAACATTCTATGTTCTAACGCTGACATGAAATTTTCGTGAATTTTCTTCGTATACTCCCAAAAATCCATATTCTTCGAAAAATCTACATCTATCATCAATAATGAAGTAAAATCCCCAATAATTTTATCAACATCATCATGGATCGGTTCCCTATTAAAAATAGTGGTATTAATAGCTAATTTAGATTGATTCGACCACTTCGCTAAAGATTGGGCGTACGCTGTAAATAAAACTATCGCAGGTGTAACATTATTATTTAAAGCTTTATATTCAAATACTTCCCATTTATCATATGGAATAATAAATTCGAGTCTCTCAAAGTTTGGCGATTTCACCCTACTTATTACATTTTTTAATGGCAACTGTGGTGCCGAAGGAAAAGAGTCTAATTTACTTAACCAATATTTTTTATCCATACTATATCGTTCATTGTTACTCTTTTGTTTCTCCAAATTAATTATATAGTCTCTATATGTTAACTTTAAAGTTGGCAATTCCTTTCCATATAAATAACGATCTGAAATTTCTTTGAAAATCATTTGAATACTAGCACCATCGGCAATTAGCATGTCTATTCCAAATAACAATCTATATTCCGATTCGTTTATTTTTAACGCTTTAAATTCAAATAAAGGCCATTGACTAGGATTGAAAATCCGCTTAGATACTTCATTTCTTTCTAGTTCAATTACTCGTTGTTGTTCAAATGCATCTTCCCCTGTAATATCCATAACATCCATGTTGTATTCTGGGATATAATCCAACACCTTTTGAGTACCGTCTTCTAAAAATACTGTTCTCAACATAGGATGTCTTTTAATAATGTATCGTACACTATCCACAAATTTACTTATATTGAGTTCTACTTTTAATTCAAGATAAGCATGAGTTGACGTTCCTCCCAACTCAAATTCACCATTTCTTCCAGCCAAATAAGCCATTTGGATATTCGATAGTGAAAATGGTTCGAATTGATTCTTTTTATCAATCTTCAAACTTGTTCCTATACTCGCTTCTTTTACCGCCTTTTTCTCAATGACATTTGATAATTTTTCTATACTACTGTTAGAAATAAATTCTTTGAAACTTAACTTTATACCAAATTCTTTTTCAATAGCGGAAATTACTTTAATAATAAGTATCGAATTACCACCTAATTCAAAGAAACTATCTTCAACATTCACATTGTCAATCTTTAAAACATCTTTCCATAGGGTAGCTATAATTTTTTGGTTTTTCGTTCGCGGCTCCATTTTTTTCTTTACTTCCATTATAGTTGGCTTAATTTTCAGGAGAGCCTTACGATCAATTTTCCCATTATTAGTAATGGGAATAGTATCCACTCTTGTTATATATGTGGGTATCATATAATGTGGTAATATCTTTTCCATATGTTTCAATACAATTTCAATATCAACTAATACATCATTCACATAGTAACAAGATAGAACTGGAATATCATTTTTATCCTGCGCACTCAAAACTATTACTTGATCAAAAATCTTTGTTTTTCTTAGTACAGCTTCAATCTCCCCTATTTCAACACGATATCCTCTAATTTTAACTTGAGAATCCTCTCTTCCTAAAAATTCTATATAACCTTCAGGGGTCATTTTACCCATATCACCCGTTTTATATATCCTTCCAAGCTGCGGATGATTTATAAATGCTGTATTCGTTTTTTCTTGATCATTTAAATAACCTTCTGCTAATCCCATACCACCTATATATA
>NZ_NWUW01000097.1 GCF_002746455.1 Bacillus fungorum
CCAGAACGTGACCAATATAGAGCAAAGGTAAATAACAATATTAATAAGTCCCAGCAAGAAGTAAATAGTTCTGAATCCGTAAGAGATAGTGCACAGTCTAGTTTAAGTTATTGTCGTCGTAATCCAATTCATGAGATAGACGAGGAAGGCCATGACTACTACATAGATAGAGACTGCTCTTGGGAAGAAGATAGATTAGATGATGCTGCAAGTAGGCTAGATACAGCAAGGCAGAAGTTAGAAAAAGAGAAAAATAAAATTAAAAAGTTAGATGTACTAGAAGCGAAATATGCAAATCCTGAAACAGTAGTCGTGCTAAAGCATAACGGGCAACAAGTATCATCACAAAAGGTAAGATTAACTGAAGGAGAAAAGAAAACCTTGAACCTTGACTGGCAGCATAAAGGGAAAGGAACAATTCAAGCGGAAATTAACCCTGCTGGTAATCGCATAGACATAGAGGAAACTACGTATAAAAATAATCCTATTAAAACCGCTATCTATGAGCCTTCAAAAGAAAAGGCAATGTGTGGTGTAACGAATGTGAAAGGTGTAGTAGAGACAGTAAGTGAACGTGTATCAAAAGAGGACACAGTGGGAGAAATGTTCTATGAAACATTAAATGGAAGTATTGATAACTTATCACCTTCTAAGCTTCATAGTGGCTATGGATTTTCGTATCAAGTAAATGGAACATATAAAAATCAGTGGAATGAAAATTATCCTGGTGTATTTACAGCAGCTACGGCACAATATCCGTTTGCTGATGAAGGGTTAAAATCTAAACAAGATTTAGAACGTACGAAAAATATAGGTTCTATATCAAGTTTTTCTCCAAAAAATATGTATCTATCGGAGAAAACGGGCCATGTCTTTGATAGTAAAAGACCAACTAAGTCTCTATATTGGGATGGACAGGAGAAAATTATTGATGGTGGGCAAAAATGGTATTCGCCAATGAAGACAAAAGATGGTGTATATACCTTTAATGTAGAAACAGCTCCAGCAGGTGTCAATGAAATGAGTCTATGTTTAAGTGAGCAAGTAGAGATTAAAGGTGTTGCCTATGATGACTTCATAAAAAGAAGGGTATTTCCTGATGATCCATTCCCTGGAGGAAGTGGAGTAGGATGGAACTGGGTAGGGAAAGAAGAACTACTTCATAAACTGACTGATTGGTATTACATGAAAAATGGGAAATAAAAATAAAATATAGTATAATTAGATGAATCGACATAATAATATTTCCATCTTAAACTAGTAGCTGAATGGATAAACCAAAGGCACATCCCAAAAATGGGGTGTGCCTTTTTTTCGTAGAAAGGGGAATTAGAGTGGATAAAAAGAAAAAACAACGTGTGAGACGTGTGATTATTATGGGGATTGTTGCAATAATTATATCGTTATACATTGGAAACGAATTTCAGGATCGAAATGGGAAAAGTTATGCTCCTGCAAAGTATTTTGAAACAGGAACAAAATTGATTTCGTTTTAATAATAATTTCTTTTTTATCAACTATCGTGGATAAATCTGCATGACATGTACAATAGTTGATGTTATAATAGGTGTAGAAGTATTATAACAATAGTTTTTGCATAAACTAAAGAAGACGAGATGCTCCAACATCTCGCCTTATGTAACTGCTACCGCAAGGTGGATGGTTGCTAAAAAAGTTTATTTTTTCTTAGAACCGCCCTTCAGACGCTTGCTGGCATTGAGGGTGGTTCTTTTCGTTTTGCGTCGCTTTTTTTGTATTTGCTTCCAAGACGTTGATAGGGATTTCCCTACTCGTTTTGCAACAAATACAGCGACTTCTCTAGCAATAACTTTTATAATTTCAATTGCTATCGTGAAAAGAATGTCCATCAGGTCACCTCCTTTCTCCATAAAATGAAAGAGAAAGGATAGCAACCAACCACCCTGAAATATTCAGTTACGTTATATTAATTATACCATATTTACGGGTGGGTTAATAGCTTAAAAACCTTGATATGACAATGTTTTTAAGGGTTTTTGAGTTTTGGAATCAGAGATTTGAAATGGTAAAAATAATATTTTTTTTAGAAATGATTGACATATAACTCTATATATCATAATATTGAAATTGTAATATTAAAGAAACTAAATCCAACATTTTCATATAGACTTTAGATTAGCTAAAAGGACACACCTAAGGCGCATTATGCCATAGGTGTGTCCTTTTTTTGCGTTTAAAGGCTACATAAGGAGGAATACAAACATTGAAGCCATCTAAGTTTCAAAAGAAGCAGATTGTTGCGGTAGGT
>NZ_NWUW01000098.1 GCF_002746455.1 Bacillus fungorum
ATTGATGTAGCAAAAGAATACGCAAAGAAGTATGATGTCCCACTTTTATTTAATCAGGGTTTTGGAGGAACAGGTGCGTTAGAGATTGGGTTAAAGCATTTGCAAGCAGCATAAGTTTAGTAGTAAGGAATTTATTTTGAACATAAAATCATATAATCCTTATATAAAAATTATAAAGTTTATATTGGAGGAATTAGAATGCTATTCCTACCAAAACAAGAACAAAATAGTTATTTATTTGAGTTTCGTCAAATTTGAATTTTATAGAAAAATGGGGTGGAAAGATGTTCGATAACATGAGTGAGGAAGCGAAATTATCTTATGAAGTTGAAAAAGAGAATGTGCAACGAATAGCAGATGCACTTGGAGTAAAAGTTAGTTTTTTCGAATCGAGGTCTAGTAGTGCGAGAATTTATTATCATCTAAAATGCATTTTTAAAGAAAAAGGGAGCGCAAAATTAAAAAAAGAACTTGCTTCTCATAATTGGATAAAAGACCAAAGATACAGATCTATTTGCTCTGATGAATTAGTTGAACATTTCACATTTGTAATGACCAAAATGGTCTTTATCGAAAATTGATTTTTATACCAAAGCGTTATTGTATATCAAAATTGGGGGAATAAGAAATGGAAAATCAAGAAAAATTAGTTGTTTTAGATAAAGATGCGAAGGCGGTAGTTACAAAGGAATTGGAAAGTTTATTTTTCGCAGCTAAGCAAATGTATGATTGGGTAAAAACAGATTCACTCACTGAAGAAATGAAAGAAACGTTGTTAAATTTATCAGAGCATCATATTGCTAAAGTCTCTAATAAAGTTAAATACAACTCATTGTCAGCGGCGAACTTAGAAGAAAAACATGCTGCGGTAAGGGAAGCTAACGGACGTATTCGAGATTTAGAAGAGAAAATTGCTAATATGCTACCTATCGACGGATTAAAAGAACAGTTAGAAAAACTTTCTAGAACTATTGATCATTGGTGGGATGACCTAGGTTTTAACTATGTGAGAGAAATCCAGTATACAAAGTATGGAAATATTCTTATAGAATTCGGGTTCAGTTTAGATCCTTCATTTTCATCACGATATAGTGATAGTCCGCTTTCGGATGCTGAGCTACAACAACGGATGATTGATGACCTAAAAGAACGAGGGTTTGATTTTTATGAAGAAGGTAGAAGAGATTATGAATTGATTGATAACGATAATAATCGAAACTTGCTAATCGAATTATTAGAAGAACGATTCCCATCAATGAGATTAAGAGAATTTACAAATATGGCAGCTACAAAGGATCATCGTATTCTTCGATTGAGAGGCGTCAAAATCATTATTAGTGATTTAAATGACATTTTAAAAGAGGAAAATCAAACAAAATAGTTATTTTGGAGAAAAGGGGAGCGGAAATGGCTGTATTAATTAAAGACATCGCAAAAAAACGGAATATGCCTTTCTTAAAAAGAGGGATGAAAGTAGTTGTAGATGGGAATAAGGGGCGAGTTGCAAGTGGTAATAGAAGCGGGAATATAAACGTAGTTTTTGAAGATGCTGAGAAATACGGAAAACATAGTCATAACTGTCATCCAAAATGGGAAACGGTTTACTTAGATAAAGAAGGGGAAGTAATTGCGGACTACAGAGAACGATCAGGCAATTTATATGGAGTCAATGATGCAAAGAAGCATATCAGATGTCGTTCAGTAATGACGGGGAATTAATTTTAAAAAATAGTAATTCGGGAGGAAAACGGATATGAAATTTTGGGCACTTGCTTATCAATATCAGGAAGATGTATTTTATGATTTCGCGAAAGAAGAGGACACAATGGATTTAAGCGAAGCTTGCTTCTTACCTACAAAAGATGTGGCCGATGATTTTATTAGTCAGCAGTTAGATGATGATTATGTTCCAGTAGAAATTGAATTAGAAACATTGCAGAAGAATGGTATTTGGTCTTGGTCACGCGAAAGAGTGGAGCGTTGGGACGAGGAGTAAAACTAAACAAAATTCTTATTGTATTAAGAATAAATAAAAGAACCCGTCTTTCATAAATGGATTCTTCCCTTAGGGCATACAAGAAATTCAAGGTAACTGGACCAGAGAAACCTGTGGAATTTCTTGTGATATTAA
>NZ_NWUW01000099.1 GCF_002746455.1 Bacillus fungorum
CCAGTTATGTTTAAGTTTGCAGCCTTTTTAGTTTTAGTCAGTGCTGTAATTGCTGGTGCAAAGTATTCAGCTGCTGCCATTAATCCAACAAATCGAACATATATCATTGAATATGCGAAGGATTTAATGATCGTTTCTATTTGTATATGGCATTTAGATTTCTTTTATAACATTGTATTTGATATTAATACTTGGGTAACATCGGAGTTTAAAAGAGCAATAGGAGAAACAAATTATGATGTCTTTAAACCGGGACAGACAATTGCTAGCTTATCCATGGATAAAAATAAGGACGATTATTTATTTCAAATTTTCGTTATGTTGATAGAAGTTGGATTATCACTTTGGGCAAACTTCTTCTATTTAATGCGGGCTGTATCTCTTTATATTTTGATGCTAATGGGACCGATTATGGTGGGTATGTGGCTATTCCCGCAAAAGAAACAACAAACGCTATATTGGATGCGTGAATTTGTTGGTACAGTACTCATCCAAGGTATCCATGCGATTACCATATGGCTAGTTTTTGTACTAGTAGGCAAGGTAGATAATGCCATTATTAAATTAATCTTGTTTGCCATGTTTATTCCTATAGGTGAAATTG
Source organism: Bacillus fungorum (assembly GCF_002746455.1). Lineage (GTDB taxonomy): Bacteria > Bacillota > Bacilli > Bacillales > Bacillaceae_G > Bacillus_A > Bacillus_A fungorum. The sequence continues at coordinate 605 of NZ_NWUW01000099.1, forward strand.
TAAAAAGCTTTATCGGTTTAAGTACGAATACGGCCGGATCTGTACATCGAGCAGGCACGATGCTTGGAATGGGCGCTTTAGCAAGTATGGCAGGCATCATTAAAGGAATACGTGATGACCATCGTAGTAATAAAGAGAAGACAAAAGCTAGTAAAGAAGGCGAGGAAGATAAAAAAGAAGATGCTGATAATCCTAAAAATGCGATGGGAGCCAATTTAGGGACAGATGTAGGTACAACATCTCGTGCAGCTCGTATGTTAAAAGCAGGTCAAATTGGAAGCATGGGTGGAAAAGCAACGGGCGGACTTGTAGGATTAGCAATGGGCGCGGGACTTGGGCCAGACGGAATGGCAATAGGAACATTTGCTGGAAGTAAAGCGGGTGGAGTTCCCGGTGCATTAGCCGGAAGAACATTAGCAGCTGGACTTGAAGGAATTACTAGTGCCGGGAAGCATATTGGTTCCAGTGTGAAGAAAGGTACAGACGCGTATAAAGGGTTAAATGGAGAGCAATATCCGGAACTAACCGATGAAGATATCGCACAGGATTTAGCTACAAAAGATTTTGAAAATTGGAAAGCGGATAATCCTGATTCTGCAGTTGCGAGTCGTTTAAAACAAGCATTCCCTGGTGCATCCGATGCAGAGATTGCAAAAAAAGTAGCGAAAACAAATAGTGATCAAATGTCTCATTTCAAAAATCAGCGAAAACAAGATTTACAAAATATGAAGAAAAATGCTACACCATATGGAAACGCTAGAGATTTAGTTAACGCTGCGACTAACGCATTCCAAAAAGGATATGAGGCAGACCATAAAGATGCGTTTATGAGTCAATTACCAGAAAATATGTCAGCGGAAGAAAAAGAGAAAAAATGGAATGACCATCTGAATTCAAAAGTACAAGGATTTAGAAACCATGCAGAACAGGCGGCAACAAAAGCTGGTGCAATGCCAGTTGATGCGAAAGATAAGCAAGGGAACAACCTGTTTGATAAGTCCTATGTGAATAAAGATGCTTTTGCTTCTCAACTTGCACTTGGAAAAGTTGGAAAAGCAGTTGACGGAGTAAAAGGAGAAACACTAGAGAGTGGCCATCAAAATATGGGACAAGTAGACTCACTTGTTGGTGCGTCCACTGCTGCATTTAAAAAGGCATATACTGCAGATCATAAGGCGGGATTCATGAAGCAATTCCCTGCAGATGTCCCACAACAAGAAAAAGAGGCGGCATGGAACAAACACTTGAGTCAGAAAGTGCAAGGATTTAAAAATCATGCACAGAAAGCTGCCGAACAAGCAGGGATTGTGCAACAAAAAGATGGGACTAGTTATGCCAATAAGGAAGCATTTGCTTCTCAGCTATCGCAACAATTACAAAGCAATCCGAATATAAATGCGATGGGTGTATCTAGTGCAGCAGGCATTCAAAAAGCTGTAAATGGTGTGAAAACACATAGTTTAGCAAATGG
>NZ_NWUW01000100.1 GCF_002746455.1 Bacillus fungorum
TCAAACAGCTTACTTCTATGTATCCATCCACTGCATTTCAAACCGCTACTGTTGATAGGGGAAAAGAATTTTCGTGTTATCAACGAGTAGAAAATGACTTGAAAATAGCAGTGTTCTTTGCCGATCCCTATTCTTCCTGGCAACGTGGAAGTAATGAAAACGCAAATGGCCTATTGCGTGAGTTTTATCCGAAAAAAACCGATTTGAGCCTTGTTTCACAACAACAATTGAATCAAGCGCTACTTGTTATTAATCAAAGGCCAAGAAAATGTTTAGGTTGGAAAACTGCCCACGAAGCGTTTCAGGAGGAACTGTCGCACTTAGATTGACAAACTGTCATTTACAAAAACACACATATACAAATTTACCCAAATTCGATATCCTAAAAATGTCAATAAGACAAATACCTTATTTATACCCATTATCAAAAACCCCTTAATGTATAAGGGGTTTTTGATAATGGGTATAAAATTTAAAGTTTAATATACATAATATTCAAAAAATATATATCAACTTGTAATAAAGTTAATCTAATGTAATACCATGATAATATAAACAGTATATAGATAAATCTGGAAAAGGGGGATGTCAATTGAACGTGAAAACAAAAACAAATAATGAAATCACACAGCTTTTAAATAACTGGTATATCGAAATTCGAAACAGACATGTTGGTAATGCATATAAATTAAAAACAGACATTGAAAAACGCATTCAAAACATAGAAGAAGACCAAAATTTATTACTCTACTACTCTCTAATTGATTTTGGATACAACTATTTAATTGATAATCTAAGCATATCAAAAAATAGTTTTGATAAGATTGATGCCTTAGGCAACCCAACAGACGAGTTCCTAGCTTATTATTATCATTTTTATAAGGCAATTCATTCTAATGCAATTGGAAACTATAATGCAGCAAGAGAGCACTATGACAAAGCAGAAAAACTACTTGGAAATATTCCTGATGAAATCGAAAAAGCTGAATTTTATTATAATCAAGCTACTTTCCATTACCATTTTTATCAAGCACTTATTGCTATTAAACAAGTAACAAAAGCTAAAGAAATTTTTAAAAAACATAATGGATATGATATAAAAATTGGCTATTGTAACAATTTACTAGGTCTAGCATGTACACATTTAAAAGAATGGGAATTAGCTGAAGAATATTTCATCTCAGCAATGGATATTTTCAAAAAACAAAACAACGAAAATCCTATACTAGTAGTAAGACAAAATTTAGGCTTAATGTATGCAAATCAAAACCTATCAGAATTAGCAATACGATATTTAACTGAAGTATGCGAAATAATGCCTAATAATTACAAAGCCATTTTTGTTAAAGCTAAAGAACATTCTAAAATAGGCGAAAATGAAATAGCTTCAAAACTAATAGAAAAAGGCTTAACTATTTCCAATAAATTAGGAATCATAGAATATCAATATCGCTTTAAGATCATAAAAGCAATAAATGAAAAAGTTCCAGCTCAAACTTTAGAAAATACAATTTTAGAAGGTATCAATTACTTTAAAACAGAAGAACTATGGGAATACATTCAAGAATATAATGAAAAAGTAGCAGTATTATTTCATCAAGAAAACAACTTCGAAAAAGCTAGTAAATACTTTTATTTAAGTCATCAAGCTAAAGAAGAAAAATCAAAAAAGGAGGGACTAAAATGAAAAAAATAACAATTAGTTTACTTGGAATTATTACAGCCTTAACTCTTACTTTTAATGTAACTGATACCAGTCCGAAAGAGATCAAACAATTCTCTAAAATTCTAGTCCTATACGCAGATGGCAACACTGGTTGAAATACAAAAAAACACCTTCAAATATTGAAGGTGTTTTCACGTTGTTGAAAAAAGATTTTGTCAATGAAAATGTCACCTAAAAGGTGACATTTTCACTTTCTATTTCATCTGTAATTTGGTAAGTTAAATATAGGCCAACTTTCTTTAGCGAGAGAAGTTTGGTC
>NZ_NWUW01000101.1 GCF_002746455.1 Bacillus fungorum
GGGGTATACTAATAAGTTCATTGTTCTTTTCTATTATGCATTTTGATTTTCCTTTTATATTTGGATACTTTTTAATTGGTCTTGTACTTGCTGTAGTATATGTGCGTACTAATAGGTTACTAGTATCATTTGTTGTACATGCTAGTATGAACTTAATTGTTGTCACACTTCAGATTTCTTCATAAAAATGTGGTGCTTGCACATATGAAATTGAAATAGGATGTTTTAAAGGAGGATACTATACCTAATAAAAGGTATAGTATCCTCCTTCTGTAAATTTAACTTTTTGATTTTATGTGTTTTTCTTCCATAAAAGATGATTACCAGATATCTCGAATCCATGTTTCGTATAAAAATTAATTTGTTTGGCTTTATGTTGACTATCATCACTAACCATAAGACCGGTTACTTTGTCTACCTGGGATTCTACTGCTATTTGTAGTAAATGTTTCATTAATATGCTTCCTAACCCCAAGTTACGTATCGGTTCTTCAATAAATATATCAGCAAGGTCTATTGTGGTTCTTGCCGATATATAATGTGCGTACAGATATGGTTCGGGGAAAACCGTTCCTTTATTTGTAATTAATCGAATTTTTAACACAATTGAGTTTTCTTCGTACAAATTGGTATCTTCATATAAATGACGGTACACAATAATACCACCATTTTTAATGTTGAGTGAAGTTCATATTTCACATCACCAGGTATTTGTAATTTAACTTTGCGTATTTTACTTTTTCGAGGGTTATTGTTAATACTAAACATATTATCACCTATCTTTATAATTAAATTATTATTACTTTATATTACGTTAAAATGATTTTAAGGGAAATATAGAATCAAGTTAGAAGAAGGCACCAAAAGGTGCCTTCCTCTAACTTGATCTACTTTACTTTTAATAACATCATTTTACAATCACAAATATATCTTTACTCTTTCATATGATATTTTATCATTTTTTTCAGTCAATTGCATAAAACTGGTGAAAGATAGGTTATTTTTTGTAAATTCCTTTTCTCCATATCCATTCAATAGGACCATAGCGGAAATATTTACTCCAAATTTTGCAGAATATAATTTGTACAAAGATAATTAAAATCCCGAAGATACATAGTTGCCAGTAATATACCTGTGAGACATCTTTAAAGTACAACGAAAGAATGACAATAGTTAGTATACTTTGGCTAATGTAATTCGTTAAAGCATACTTGCCTACGTTCATAAAAGGTTGCAGCCGCTCTATATTTTTTTTATTCTCACAAACCCTAAGTAGAGTGCAAATATAGAATATAGCTAGCGTTTTCCCTCCAAATAGAATCCATAGTTTAATATCCTGAGAGTAATAGACATCCGTTTTTATAAAATAGTAGATAATAGGACAAGAGAGAAGACATGAAATGCATAGCGAACTCCACTGGATAAATCTAATTTCCTTTATTAATTCTGGTACCCTTTTAAAAATATCTTTCTTACCAGCCCATAAACCAATTAAAAATAAGCCTATATATTCCGGAATTCCTATTAGTAATTGCTGAAATTCCTCGATCATTAAAAAGAACAGACGAGCTTTTACTTGATGTGAATAATGTGTAAATAGATTTACAGTGTGATTGGTAGTGTTGCCTGTAAACATATATTGATAGTAACTTGGTACGGCAGAAATAGAAGAACTTGCTTGTATAAATAAAATAGCATGTAGTGTATAGCTAACAAATAGAGAGATGCAGCCAACTATAAAAATAAGCTTTGTAGATCGCTTATAAAAGAACAATAGGATAAAACCAGCTAAGGCATATGCGTGTAGAATATCTCCATACCATAGAAAGATAAAGTGGAGTAAACCAAAGAGTAGTAAGATACACAATCTACGGCTAAACAGCTTATACATAGAATAGCCTTTTGCTTCAGCATTTTTTATAAAGATATAAAACCCTACTCCAAATAAGAACGCAAAAATAGTATAGAATTTTGCCTGT
>NZ_NWUW01000102.1 GCF_002746455.1 Bacillus fungorum
ATGGGATATGACCCGAAACAGTTCCTGTGTACACTTTACTGCCTTCTTGCGCTGTTACTTCTTCATATAATCTTTTTTGAAGTGCTAACTCTCCTGCTGTGATAGATACAACAGCAAAGTTGCCTTCTTCTGTTTTCTGGAAGTGTTCAATGATTACAGGCTTTGTTCTACCCACTAGCCATTGAGGATTTTTAGGAACATTTATACCTGCCTCTGTAATAGGACAATATGCTGTCGTATGAGTACCAATTTGCATTGTAAGCACTTGTATACGCTCAGACTTTCCGTTTTTAGTCGGGAATAGCTTTTCGGATACGACTGTAATCAAGCCTTTCCCTACAGTACGCTCGCGTTTCATACGCGCTAATTCCTCTAGTTCATGATCACGTACTCGCTCAAATTGATTAAAGCTTGCTTCTAATACCGTGTCACCTTGTGGGTTCTCTGTTTCAAAAGCCATTCCAAGTTCTTCTACAGTTTGAGTGTTTGTCTTATCTTCTGCCATTATATTTTTCCTCCTAGAACGTAAAAAAGGACACACCTGTACCGTTGGGATGGTACGTAAGGTGTGTCCTTCACGTAAATTATGATTTATTTATATAGTTGTTAATACAAATATAATGGTATTTCTACTCAAATGCAAGAATAATTTTAAAATCATAAGTTTGCTATAGGGTGAATCAAAATCTAGAATGCAGTCTTACTAGGGGTACTGCTAGTATTTTGAAAAAATCCACGCTAAGGGTATGCGAAATTCATACAATTTTTCGAGTAATCCAGTAACAAACAATAACCCTAAATGCGCGCTAGAATAGGAATGTATAAAAAAATGTATAGATCCATAGAACAAAAAAAGAAGGTTCCCTTGTGAGAGTAGGGTTCCCCTTTTTCTTTACCACCGATAATGAGACGTTATGTTAACTAATTGTGAATATCTTATTCATCCAAAATCACACAACATATCGTTTACTTAAAATGTTAACATGTAGAAAAGGGAGGTGTAAAATTATGGATAAAATCTCGATCTTAAAACAGATGTATATTATTGTATTTCCAATAACACTTTTTATATCTTTAAATATTTATCAATGGATCGCTAAAAATGATTATTCATTTACTAGCTATATAATACAAAATTTAACAATTACAACAATAGCACTAATAACAGGTTTTATAGCTTATTTAATTACAAAAAAATATTTACTAAATACTTTTTAATCCACTATTCCAACAAGCAGTATTAAAATCTGTAAATGAAAAACAATCAATACTACTTCCAATAACGATAATTATGTAAATAAGCTGCCTACATGGGCAGCTTATTGTATTTTTGGCTTAGCGTGTTTTTTTCTGAAATGCTGACTATACCAATACTAGATTTAATTTGAGGTTTACAAACTATTAATCAAAGAAATTATTCAATTCCTTACTCATTACGTTCGATGTTTTTTGCTTAGGTTTCTCATTTTTATTAAGTAGCGACTGCGTAGTATTATTCTTATTTTTTTGCTGAGATTTTAAGTGCTCTTGGCGTTCTTTATAACTCATAGGTTTATATTCTGGTTGCTTCTCATCATTTTTCGAATAATCTTCTCTATTTTTTTCTAAGTTTTCTTGAACCGTAATACTAATAGATTCGTAAACTTTTGCTACATCTTCATCTAGCTTGTTTTCTTCGGTATGATTAAGCATTTCTTCAACTGGAACCGTTTTGATTTCTACATGTGTTTCTTCTGCCTCTGTTATTGTAACGGAAGGCCCATCAGATGGAAATTCTTCAAACAGTGTTTCGGTCTCATCAGGAATCACGGAATGAATAATGGAATCTTTATTCCAATCTTGCTCTAACATAGTAATAGATAATTCTTTGTTTAGTTCTGCTACCTCCATGTTAATTTCATAGCATTCTTCCATAGGAGGTAATTCTATATCTAT
>NZ_NWUW01000103.1 GCF_002746455.1 Bacillus fungorum
GGAGTTGTCCCAAAAGCTCCTTTAAATGACTAAAAGCCACAGAGAAAATTTATTTTCTTCGTGGCTTTTGTTATTTTTTCGATTTTCTTCCTCAAACGAGCGGTTCTTTTCCGCTTGTTTGAGGAAGTTGTGGGCTATGGCAACCAGCCCAAACTCAATCGTTACTTTTACCAATCCTCGTAATGAGAATCGCCGGAACGACCGATTGCCCTTGATATGACCGAACACGCTTTCTACCTCCGTTTTTCTCTTGGCGTAGATTTGTGCTCCTTCGTCAGACCAAAGGCTTTGTTTTGCTTTCGCTTTTAATTCTTCATACACTGGGTTGTAGTGTACTTGGCGGTTTCCCTTTGCTTTTGTACATTTCTCTTTGAATGGACAACCCGAACAATCTTCACATTCATATATTTTAAAGTCTCTTGTATAACCATAAGAATCTGTACGTTGTGAATAATGTTTAAATGTCACTTTTCGGTTATTTGGACAAACATAATAGTCGTTGTGTTCCTTGTATTCCCAGTTATTCGCGTGGCGAATATCCTGTTTATACGAATGGGATTCTTCTTTTCTCATCATAGGTGGGGGAATTAATACTTTGAATTCTTGATCCTCCGCATACAAATAATTTGTTTCACTTCCATACCCTGCATCAGCGACAATTCTTGTTGGGAAAGGCACATTCGATTGTGCCAATTTCTCCAAATGTGGTGTGAAACAACGAGTATCTGTTGGGTTTTGATGAAGAGAATATCCGATAATAAACTGATTTTCCGTTCCTACTTGTACATTATATCCAGCTTTCAATTGACCATTTTTCATGTGATCTTCTTTCATTCGCATAAACGTGGCATCTATGTCCGTTTTCGAAAAGCTATTTCGATCACCAAAAATCTTTTGGTGTGCTTCATATTTTTGGAGTCGTGGTAAATAGTCTTCTTTTAACTTTTTATAGATTTTCCGTTTCTCTTGATACATTTTCTTTTTCTCTTTTTTTGCTTCTTTATCTTGTTCTTGTTCGACTTCTGTTTCTGCTTGTTTCACTCGCTTTTCTACCTGTTTCACTACTTGAGCCAATTGTTCAGACGTGACTTTTTTAATTGTTTCTTCTGAATCCACTAGTAATTGCTCATCAAGTTCAATTGCTTCTTTGATTTGTTGGAACATATGCTGGATATTATGTTGAAGCTTTTTTTCATAACTGTCTGTTGACTTTTTCCATACGAAAGAATACTTATTGGCATTCGCTTCAATTTTCGTTCCATCTAAAAAGTAGTTTTCCATAGATATGTAGTTTTGTTTTAATAATAGTTGAATTAGTTCTGAGAAAAGAGGTTCAATCATGTCTTTCATTCGTTCTGAACGGAAGCGATTGATCGTTCGAAAGTCGGGCATTTGTTGCCCAGATAGCCACATCATCGGTAGGTGTTCGCGTAATGATTTGGCAATATCACGACAAGAATAGATTTTTTGCGTATAAGCATAAAGAATGACCTTTGTCATCATTTTTGGATGGTATGAACTACGACCACCACCTTGATAACGAGAAAAGAATAAATCATCACTGACTTGTTCTACCATTTCATGGATGACTCTAACCACATGATTTTCTGGGATTAAATCGCTATAATCCATTGGTAGAATAAGTTGACCCATGTTATAATGAATGAAGGTAGCTGAATGGTTACTCATAAAAAAATCGCCTCTGCTTTCGTGTTTTTGTTGGTGTGGTTACTTACAATTATACAGGACAAGGCGATTTTTTTGTGCAAAAAAAGGGCTGCCCATAAGTCGGTTTCACCGACTTATGGGACAGCCC
>NZ_NWUW01000104.1 GCF_002746455.1 Bacillus fungorum
GAGGTTGTCCCAAAAGTAGCTGAATAGTTACTTTTGGGCAACCTCTTTTTTTGCATAAAACATAAAAAAGAATCGTCCAACTTTGATATAATTAAGTCACCACAACCAAATCACCAAAAGAAAGGAACGATTCTCTTATGTTTATAGATTATAACAAAAACCAACTCACTTTTCCATTAGATGTTGAGGTTCATATTCCTGAACATCATCTTTCACGTGTGGTTCATACAGCTGTAGAAGCTATGGATCTCTCTATCCTCTTATCACGTTATCCAGGTGGTGGCAGACCACCTTATCACCCAAAAATGATGTTGAAAGTCTTATTATACGCCTACACAAAAGGAATCTATTCTTCTCGAAAAATCGAGGAACAACTCCATGAAAATATCCATTTCATGTGGCTTTCTGATGAAAAAACACCAGACTTTCGTACAATCAATCGTTTTCGATCCGAGCGCATGAAAGACGTGATTTATGAAACTTTCTTCTCTCTTATCGACCTGTTGAAACAAGAAGGGCTTGTCAAACTCGAAGATTATTTTCTAGATGGAACAAAAATCGAGGCAAATGCCAATCGATATACGTTTGTGTGGAAAAAGTCTACAGAAAAATATGATCAAAAACTAGATGAGAAGTACCAAAAGATTGTCGCGACAATTGAACAAGCAAGTGAAGACGATCAGAAAGCGGAATTAGAAGAAGAACAAATGAAAGATGCCTGTCCTGTCACTTCTGAAAAAATTAAACAAACCATTCAAACCTTAGAAAAACGCCTGCAAGATGAACCGAAAAATACAACAATAAAAAAAGCAAAGCGTCAGTTAGAAAATGATCTTCTTCCACGCAAAATAAAGTACGAAGCTCATAAAGAAACATTTCAAGAAAGAAATAGCTTTTCAAAAACAGATACAGATGCGACCTTTATGCGGATGAAAGAAGATCACATGAAAAATGGGCAACTTAAACCAGGGTACAATATACAAATTGGAACCGAGGATCAATTTATTACAGGGTTTAGTATTCATCAAAAAGCGGGAGATACAACTTGTTTCATTCCTCATTTTAAAATATTTGAGAAGTACAATCGTGTAAAGCCACAAAATGTAGTTGCCGATTCTGGTTATGGAAGCGAAGAAAACTATGCATTCTGTGAAGAGAAGAAAATGAAAGCATATGTGAAATACAATACATTTGAAAAAGAACAAACGAAAGCTTGGACGAAACAAATCGGTCGCGTAGAAAATATGTCTTATGATGAAGAGCTAGATGAATGGATTTGTGCAAATGAAAAACGTCTTATTTTTTCACATGAAAGCAAACAACAAACAAGCAATGGTTATACTTCTATCAAAAGAACCTATCGCTGTACAGAATGTTTGGGCTGTCCATTTCAAGAAACATGTGCCAAAGGAAAAGAAACAAAATCTATCAGTGTCTCTATAAAAAATCAAAAACAGCGAAAAGAAGTGCGAGAACGTTTACATACAAAAGAGGGGAAAGAATTATACGGTCAACGAAAAATAGAAGTAGAACCCGTATTTGGTCATATTAAATACAATCGTTTCTTCCAACGTTTCTCCTTACGAGGCCTTTCCAAAAACAGATTGGAATGGGGTCTTATTTGTGTTGCCCATAATTTACGGAAATGGACAACAACAGCTCAATCAAAAGCGAAAAACCCCGATCATAAATAGAAAACCTATTGGTTTTCTACTTATGATCGGG
>NZ_NWUW01000105.1 GCF_002746455.1 Bacillus fungorum
GGGGTATACTAATAAGTTCATTGTTCTTTTCTATTATGCATTTTGATTTTCCTTTTATATTTGGATACTTTTTAATTGGTCTTGTACTTGCTGTAGTATATGTGCGTACTAATAGGTTACTAGTATCGTTTGTTGTTCATGCTAGTATGAACTTAATTGTTGTCATACTTCAGATTTCTTGATGAAAAAGCAGCGGATTCGCGCAACTTACTAGTGATTTAGTTTTTTGTGTTTATGAATTTAAAATTATGGTAATCTTAATAAGATTACATTTGAAAATGTGGGTTCAAGTTGCTGTATCGACTGAATTGCACAAAAAAACCAATTCCATTACACGGGAATTGGTTTTTTTGGTGTGTGTTTTGTTAGCATAATGATTGACGACCTAAAGGAGAGTTGTTCCTTTGTAGTTTAGTATAATGTAAATAAAAAGAAAATTCAAAACGAAATGATGAATCTTTAAGTATTTTTGGATTCTAACACAAAAATGTAAAGATATGGTTTATAATGAGTGTTGAAACACTCTCCTATGTTTCTAGTGATTGTATCTTTTATCTGTTTTTGGTGCGAAATCTGTTGATAGATTTTGCACTTTTTTATTTATTGTTTAATTGGATCACAATGATATAGTGATTCCTATTTCTTGTAAACTCCTTTTCTCCATACCCACTCAATAGGACCGAAGCGAAAATATTTACTCCAAACCTTGCTGAATATAATTTGTACAAAAATAATTAAAAGCCCGAAGATACATAGTTGCCAGTAATATACGTGTGAGACATCTTTAAAGCACCACGAAAGAATGACAAGAGCAAGTATGCTTTGAGTGATGTAATTCGTTAAAGCATACTTGCCTATGTTCATAAAAGGGTGTAGATATTTTATATATTTTTTATTCTCACAAGCTCTAAGTAGAGTGCAAATATAGAATATAGCTAGCGTTTTTCCTCCAAATAGAATCCATAGTTGTATATCCCGAGAGTAATAGACATCCATTTTTATAAAGTAGTAGACAATAGGACAAGAGAGAAGACATGAAATGCATAACGTACTCCACTGTAACAACCTAATTTTCTTTATTAATTCTGGTACCCTTTTAAAAACCTCTTTTTTACCAGCCCATAAACCAATTAAAAATAAGCCTATATATTCAGGAATTCCAATTAGTAGTTGTTGAGGTTCCTCTGTCATCAGAAAAAACAAACGTGTTTTTACTTGATGTGAATAATGTGTAAATAGATTTACAGTGTGATTGGTAGTGTTGCCTGTAAACATATATTGATAGTAATTTGGTATTTCAGGAATAGAAGAACTTGCTCGTAAAAATACAATAATATGTAATATATAACTAACCATTAGGAAACTATAACCAGTTATGAAAATAAGCTTAGTAGATCGCTTATAAAAAAACAATAGGATAAAACCAGCTATAGCATACGCATGTAGAATATCTCCATACCATAGAAAGGTGAAGTGTAGTAAACCGAAGACTAGTAAGATACACAATCTACGGCTAAACAGCTTATACATAGAATAGCCTTTTGCTTCAGCATTTTTTATAAAGATATAAAACCCTACTCCAAATAAGAACGCAAAAATAGTATAGAATTTTGCCTGT
>NZ_NWUW01000106.1 GCF_002746455.1 Bacillus fungorum
TGTTTAGCCAACTTACGGCTTTCTTGGCATGCTGTTGTCCCCTTTCAGTTTCCCTCCAAGGTTAGCCAAGTGATACTAGGTCTTTTAGGGTTGACCTAACAGCTTGCAATCACCGTTTTTCCTTGCCCCCTTATGGGCGCACATAATCCCCATAACACGCGTTAACCTTTGTCCTGAAGTTATTGGGATCGGAGCAACCAGCTGGGTTTAAATGATTCTTACTTTGTGAGAACGCAATGGCTGTTTGCTCTGAATAGCCACCCCTTGCTAATGCATAGCTAATGAATCCTGAGCCAAAATTGTAAGATTGCAGGGCGAGAGCGATATCCCCATTCGCCTGGCCTAACACATCTTTAAATTCCAATACACCTGCTTCAATAGAAATATTCGGATCTTTAATGCAGCCCATACGAGCATTTCCTTTTACACCAATACAAGATGGGCTTAAATCTCCATAGTGTCCCTCTGATGCTTGCATTGGGTCATTTCCTGCTCCAGCTGATTCCTGCATCATTTGTGCTGCCAGAATACCAACATATTGAGCAACACCATGTTTTTCTGCCATCTCTTTAATTTTAGGAAGATACCCTGTTACCTTTTCATTCAGATTGACAGGCTCCCCGCCAGGACTCACATTACCTACACACATACCACCAATAAATCCACCAGTTGGCGCAAGATGTCCATACGTTCCTTCTAACATGCCAGCTGCTAATATCTCACGGGCACGATCCTTTTGACTCTCGCTAAACTTTGCGAGTTCCATGGCTTTCTCAAGTCCATGAGAAGATGTTGTCACTTTTTTACTTCCACTCGCATTAATTTCATCTATTTTTTTCTTAAAATCTGTATCTCCCAATATCTTTTTTACATCTGGTCCGGAAAAACTTTCTGATTTTGTTTTTTGCATCTCCTTTTTCTTTTTTTCACAGGGACCATTTGGCCCTGCTTCACATACCTCTTTTTCTGTATATTCTTCATATTGAATATCCAAGAAATATGATATAGCATCATGCGGATCTTTACCAGTCAAATCGTTATCATACCGCGCCATATCAAAAGCGACAACCTCTTTCCAATCCACGTTTAGCGCCATTGAAATTTCCATATACTTTTTCACTTGTTCTTCTGTTTTACTTTCATCATCGGTAAATGGTACAAAAGATGCTAAAATCACACATACAGTAATAATAAGAGCCATAATGAGAGCAACAGGCAATCCTACCGCTCCAACAATAGCTCCAACAATTTTCACTACACCAGCTCTTAGCAGTTTGGCAGCAGCTTTCGCTGCCGCTCTTCCTGCTTTCCCTGCCATTTTTGCCATTTTCCCGCTTGCCTGCATCCCCTTTTTCTTAATAAAGTTTGATGTTGCATCTTTTAAAGGGTTACTTTTCTTCTGGTTATTTGGATCGTTAGGATTTTGACTCATAGACTTGTCACTCCATACTTTCCATTTTCATTATTTCTTCTTCTTCGCTGTGCTAAGCGAGGGTTTGGCGCAAATGGAATCAGATTTTGCGGGTCATGTTCTGATAAATTCAGATGCGTCTCTGTACGAACAACTTCGTCCTGTGTATGTGTTACTAAGATTTCTTCTCTTGGCTTAATAC
>NZ_NWUW01000107.1 GCF_002746455.1 Bacillus fungorum
TGTTTAGCCAACTTACGGCTTTCTTGGCATGCTGTTGTCCCCTTTCAGTTTCCCTCCAAGGTTAGCCAAGTGATACTAGGTCTTTTAGGGTTGACCTAACAGCTTGCAATCACCGTTTTTCCTTGCCTCCTTATGGGCGCACATAGTCCCCATAACACGCATTTACCTTGGTTCGGAAGTTATTCGGATCGGAGCAACCAGCTGGGTTTAAATGATTCTTACTTTGTGAGAACGCAATGGCTGTTTGCTCTGAATAACCGCCTCTTGCTAATGCATAGCTAATGAAGCCTGATCCAAAATTGTAAGATTGCAGGGCGAGAGCGATATCCCCATTCGCCTGGCCTAACACATCTTTAAATTCCAATACACCTGCTTCAATAGAAATATTCGGATCTTTAATGCAGCCCATACGTGCATTTCCTTTTATGCCTATACAAGATGAACTTAAATCTCCATAATGCCCCTCTGATGCCTGCATCGGGTCATTTCCTTCTCCACCTGATTCCTGCATCATTTGAGCTGCCAGAACGCCAACATATTCAGCAACACCATGCTTTTCTGCCATCTCTTTAATTTTAGGAAGATACCCTGTTACCTTTTCATTCAGATTGACAGGCTCCCCGCCAGGACTCACATTACCTACACACATACCACCAACGAAATTACTAGAAGGTGCAAGATGTCCATACGTTGCCTCTAACAACCCAGCTTCCAATATCTCACGCGCACGCTCTTTTTGACTCTTACTAAAATTTGCGAGTTCCATGGCTTTCTCAAGTCCATGAGAAGATGTTGTCACTTTTTTACTTCCACTCGCATTAATCTCATCTATTTTTTTCTTAAAATCTGTATCTCCTAATATCTTTTTTACATCTGGTCCAGAGTAACTTTCAGATTTGGTTTTTTGCATCTCTTTTTTCTTTTTTTCACAAGGACCATTCGTTCCCGACTCGCATACCTCTTTTTCCGTATATTCTTCATATTGGATATCCAAGAAATATGATATAGCATCATGCGGATCTTTACCAGTCAAATCGTTATCATACCGCGCCATATCAAAAGCGACAACCTCTTTCCAATCCACGTTTAGCGCCATTGAAATTTCCATATATTTTTTAACTTGTTCCTCTGTTTTCGTATCATCATCGGTAAAAGGTACCAAAGAGACTAAAATCACACACACAGCTATAATTACTCCCATAACCAAAGCAGCAGGTAGCCCAACTGCCGCCACAACAGCACCTACAATTTTTAGTATACCTGCTTTTAGCATTTTGGCAGCAGCTTTCGCTGCCGCCCTTCCTGCTTTTCCTGCCATTTTTACCATTTTCCCGCGCGCTTGCATCCCTTTTTTCTTAATAAAGTGAGAAGCTACATCTTTTAAAGGGTTACTTTTTTTCTGTTCATTTGGATCGTTAGGGTTTTGACTCATAGACTTGTCACACCATATTTTCCATTTTCATGACTTCTTCTTCTTCGCTGTGCCAAGCGAGGGTTTGGCGCAAATGGAATCAGATTTTGCGGGTCATGTTCTGATAAATTCAGATGCGTCTCTGTACGAACAACTTCGTCCTGTGTATGTGTTACTAAGATTTCTTCTTTTGGCTTAATAC
>NZ_NWUW01000109.1 GCF_002746455.1 Bacillus fungorum
AAGCATTTGCTTCTCAGCTATCGCAACAATTACAAAGCAATCCGAATATAAATGCGATGGGTGTATCTAGTGCAGCAGGCATTCAAAAAGCTGTAAATGGTGTGAAAACACATAGTTTAGCAAATGGGTACGGAAATCAGAAACAACAAGAAGTAAGTAATGTTGGGAACCTGGTACAAGCATCTACAGAATCCTTTAAACAAGGGTATGCAGCTGAGAACAAGGCGAACTTTATGAAAAACTTGTCTCCAACTATGTCTCCAACTATGTCTCCAAAGCAAAAAGTAGAAGCGTGGCAGGCACACTTGAATGAAAAAGGAAATGAGTTTAAAACAGTCGCCCAGCAAGCGGCGGTACAAGCGGGTGCGATGCCCGTACAGGCAAAAGATACGAGTGGTAAGAGTCTACATAATGAATCGTATATTAATAAAGATGCCTTTGCTTCGCAATTGACGAAAGGTTTACAAAGTCATGCAAGTCTTGGAACAGTGAGCCAACAAGTAAGTTCAGGAATTACAAGTTCTATTCAAGGAGTTAGATCTCATGGTGTCGCAACAGGTGGTGCGATTAATAAAGCTGTGTATGCAGCTACGCAAACGCAAGCAAGTATGGCACGTGCAGGAAACCTGTCTACCTCTGAAATTGAACGTTCTTATGCGGATGCATCAGCTAGTGTAGCAAGTATTTCGCAAAGTGCGGGGAAAATGACGATTCCAACTTCAACAGTGGGACGTATGACACAGCAAAGTAAGATGATTGGTGTAAGTATGATGGAAGGTGCCAAACACCTTGCACATATACAGGGATTAGAAAACGTATCAAAAGCATACTTTAATGCGTCGGGTGCTGTTCAGCAGGCTGGTGGAAATGCAGTACAAAGAGTGATGAGTGGAACGGCAGCTGCTGTTCATACTTCGTTAGGAGGTAATGCAGCAGAACGCCATTACAATGTAACAAAAGGATTAAGCTATGCAGCAGGTGTAATTGGTGGTGCAGGTGCTTACCAAGCGACTGCACGTATGGTAAGTAAACATAATCCTTACAATAAAGCAGTTCAAACAGAAGCAAAAGAAATTCAAGAGATTCAGGGAATGGTACCAACAACAACAGATGCTACTGGAAGACAATCAGTTGCTCAAGGTGCAGTACGTCTTGTGACGACAAATAATAAATCATGGATTGAAGCAAATGATTCTAGTGGTATGACGCAAGTTGTATCTCGTTATGGGAGTGGAGATAGTAGTATTCGTTCTGGACAAGTGGTATATCAGGATTTAAATATTTCAGATGGACAGTTAACACAGTACCGGAATGGTACGAAAGTTTCTCCAGCTTATATACAAGATTCAAGTGGTGGCAAAATCAATATCAATCGCTCGATAAATGTAAATCCAAATCAATTGGTAGGAAATCAAAATCAAAGACCCTTACAACAGAAACCAGTATTTAGTGAACCGCCACTTACAGTAAGTCATAAGGTAGACAATGGTCACTTCTATATGTCTGATTTAGACCAAGGGGGATACCAAA
>NZ_NWUW01000110.1 GCF_002746455.1 Bacillus fungorum
AGGAACGTATGTAATACAAGGCTTTAGAGGTGTTTGCTGAATCTCTTTATAATTAATAATTGAGTTTAGTTATATATATTTCTTGTTGTTTGTATATAAAATACTTGTGATTATTTATATTTAATTACTTGTATTTTTTTAGATTAAATACATAGAAAAATAGAAAGAAGGAATAAATATAAGTTTACAAGGAGGTAATTAATCTATTGACTTTTAAAATCCATAGAGGTATTCTTATACGTGAACAACAATTAACTAAGAGAAATATACAAATTAATAGATTTAATTTCTAGCTAAACGGACACACCGAAGGCACATAACCTGCCATCGGTGTGTCTTTTTTTGTATAAATAACAAGAAAAAGGGAGAATTTGTCATTATGAATGAAATTGTGAACATGAGTAAAGAACGATTTACAAAGTATTGTGAGGACAATGCAGCATTTGAGGAGAATATTAGTCGCATTATTAATCACTACTTTTTATTACTAGGGAATAAAGCAAATATTTTACAAGAAAGAGAATTTAATAACGAAATTGAAGAAAAAACGTTTAAAAACAACGTAAAGCGTTTTGAAACTCTATTCCCTGCAGCTGTTAAGAATGCATTTTTAAAAGGGTATCAATTATGCCTTGAGTTTATACATCATCCTGAAACACAAATTCCTGAGAATCTATATACTGATCCGAATTTTATAAAAGATATACCTTTTGCCTTAGCAAATGCATCTGAATATGAATTGTACGAAATCATTCGTACAGATGAAACACAGGAATTTAGTGTGTTTGCTATCCGAACATATGAGGGGATTCGTCCATTGTTAGAACAAGTATTTTGCGAAGTTGCATTCACTGGTGCTGAATATGCTTTTG
Source organism: Bacillus fungorum (assembly GCF_002746455.1). Taxonomy (GTDB): domain Bacteria; phylum Bacillota; class Bacilli; order Bacillales; family Bacillaceae_G; genus Bacillus_A; species Bacillus_A fungorum. Next base: position 873 of record NZ_NWUW01000110.1, read on the forward strand.
AACATGAGCGATTAGAAAAAGGATTTGAATTAGAGAAGGGTGATAGTACTTCGTTAACCAAAGTTCCTGTAGATCGTCTCTTCTCAATTACGCCTTCTGTCAATGGAGTTGTTGTACATGCGGAAGAACACTGCGAGATTTGGAATTTAAATTGGAACAGTAAAGTAACGATTGATAATCCTTTTATTGAGCTTGCTGAGGTTACATTTATTCATCAAACAAAGGATATGATTCAAAAAAATATTGAAGATGGTGTTTTATACTACAGCATTCTTTATCTTGATACACCTTTACATGAGATACAAGATCGATTAGAAATACGAGTAAAACTAAATTCTGATTTTGGCGCTCCACGTGCAATGGAACAAGTTGAAATGGAGTATATTCTGAATGAGATTATTGGGAAGGTCCATCTTCAGGCACAAATTCCAATTGAAAACATGATTTTAATCCAACGTTAGAGTGTGTAGGAGGTTAACTATGACGAAAAAGATCGTTTTAGCTATTAGCGATACTGTATATACGGCATATTTACGTGAGGATTTTATTGGTGCGGGATTTGAAGTAGCTGATAGTGATGTGATGCACATCAAGTATCTAGATGAAATTCTAGATATGGAACAACCCAATATTTTATGTATTAATGACAAACGTTT
>NZ_NWUW01000111.1 GCF_002746455.1 Bacillus fungorum
CACGTTGTTGAAAAAAGATTTTGTCAATGAAAATGTCACCTAAAAGGTGACATTTTCACTTTCTATTTCATCTGTAATTTGGTAAGTTAAATATAGGCCAACTTTCTTTAGCGAGAGAAGTTTGGTCCACTTTATCAAGTTTTGTATGATGGCTGTCAACAGGGCTTGTATAGTTACTTTTTGAACTCCACGGTAACGGGCGAAACGTAAACCGTGGAGTTCTTTACTTTGTGCAAAACTAAGTTCCACAGTCGAAGGGCGCACAAACCGCAAAATTTTCCCCCTATAGGACAAGCGCTGATTCCTCAATTTATGATAGATGTCTTCGTGGACAGAAATCCGTAAAACTCGATCTGTTTTTTTCGCAAAGGGGCATCCCGTACAACTTCCTTTTTCAGGCTTGTATTCATGATAGCCGTTTCTTGTAGTCGTTTTATAGGAAAATGGAATACCGCAAGGGCACGCAAATAAATCTTCATTTATTTGTGTAAACTGGCTCTTTTTACACTCTGGATGTTCGTTATTTGCATAACGCCGATATGAAATATAGGAAAACAATTTTTTTTGAAATAATCCCTCCGCTAATCGGGCGTTATAATAGCCCGCATCTAGCGCAATCTCTTTTGGAATATATCCCAATCGTCCTTTTACGCACTCGATTCGGTCTAATAAAATGCGATGACCAGGGACATTTGCCGGTGTGATGTGTGTATCAATGATAAAATTATGTAAACCATCTACGATCCGGTGTTCAAAATAAGCAAACTGTCCCCTGAGATCATGTTTAACAGAAAGGCGTGCATCTGGATCAGTTGGACTTTTTAGAATGCGTTTCGTTTCTATTTTGACTGGTCGAGGAAGAAATGGTTTCTTTCCTTTTTCCATTCTTCGCTTATTTACTTTCTCTAATGTATAAATATCCTCTTTGATTTCCACTTCTTGCAGCCACACTTCACGTTTTCTCTTATTTGCATTTGCTTTCAGTTCTGTTTCATCCGCAATCCAAATGTCACGAGATAGAAAACCATCCTTTTGAATTTGATGTAAGATATACTGAAAAAGCTCTTCCCAAATAGAAGCTCCTTGTATCCGGTGGGTAAGGAATTTAGAAATGGTAGAATGGCATGGGATTTTGGCATGAGGAAAAATACCTAAAAACCATCTATAGGTAGCGTTTTGTTTGACTTGTTTACATGTGAAGCGAACAGAGCGGAACCCTTCAATATATTGAATCAATAAAATTTTCACCAGAATGAGTGGGTCTACAGAAGGGCGCCCAACAGGAGATCGATAGAAAGGTTTCATTAATTTATAAACAATATTCCAATTCATTTCTTTTTCAATTCGAACCAAATGATGGTCTCGGTCATACATATCCTCATAAAATTTACGGTTTTGTGTAATCTCAAGATTTTGTTGATTATAAAACATAAAAACGCCTCCTTTCTTTTTATTCTTCTAGAAAAGGAGACATTTTTAAAGTGTTTTATTTAAAAATTGTATTGACAGAGTTGTTTTTCA
>NZ_NWUW01000112.1 GCF_002746455.1 Bacillus fungorum
AAGCATTTGCTTCTCAGCTATCGCAACAATTACAAAGCAATCCGAATATAAATGCGATGGGTGTATCTAGTGCAGCAGGCATTCAAAAAGCTGTAAATGGTGTGAAAACACATAGTTTAGCAAATGGATATGGAAACCAGAAACAAAAAGATGTAAGTAATGTCGGGAACTTAGTACAGGCATCTACAGAATCCTTTAAACAAGGATATGCAGCGGAGAACAAAGTAAACTTTATGAAAAACTTGTCTCCAACTATGTCTCAAACGCAAAAAGTAGAAGCTTGGCAATCTCACTTAAATGATAAAGGTAATGAATTTAAAGCAGTCGCTCAGCAAGCGGCGGTACAAGCGGGTGCGATGCCCGTACAGGCAAAAGATACGAGTGGTAAGAGTCTACATAATCAATCGTATATTAATAAAGATGCCTTTGCTTCGCAATTGACGAAAGGTTTACAAAGTCATGCAAGTCTTGGAACAGTGAGTCAACAAGTAGGTTCTGGAATTACTAGTGCGATTCAAGGTGTTCGTTCACACGGTGTTGCTACAGGTGGTGCAATCAATAAAGCTGTGTTTGCAGCTACGCAAACGCAAGCGAGTATGGCACGTGCAGGAAATCTGTCTGTTTCTGAAATTGAACGATCGTATGCAGATGCATCAGCTAGTATAGCGAATATTTCGCAAAGTGCTGGGAAAATGACGATTCCAACTTCAGCAGTGGGACGTATGACACAGCAAAGTAAGATGATTGGTGTAAGTATGATGGAAGGTGCCAAACATCTCGTGCATACAAAAGGGTTAGAAAATGTATCAAAAGCATACTTTAATGCGTCAAGTGCTGTTCAGCAGGCTGGTGGAACTGCAGTACAAAGAGTGATGAGTGGAACTGCAGCTGCCGTTCATACTTCGTTAGGAGGTAACGCAGCAGAGCGCCATTACAATGTGACAAAAGGATTAAGCTATGCAGCAGGTGTAATTGGTGGTGCAGGTGCTTACCAAGCTACTGCACGTATGGTAAGTAAACATAATCCTTATAATAAAGCAGTTCAAACAGAAGCAAAAGAAATTCAAGAGATTCAGAGAATGGTACCAACAACAACAGATGCTACTGGAAGACAATCAGTTGCTCAAGGTGCAGTACGTCTTGTGACGACAAATAATAAATCATGGATTGAAGCCAAAGATTCTAGTGGTATGACGCAAGTTGTATCTCGTTATGCTAGTGGAGATAGTAGTATTCGTTCAGGACAAGTTGTATATCAAGATTTAAATATTTCGGATGGACAATTAACGCAGTACCGTAATGGTATGAAAGCTACACCAGCATATATTCAAGATTCTAGTGGTGGGAAAATTAGTATCAATCGTTCTATCAATATTAATCCAAATCAATTAGTAGGAAATCAAAATCAAAGACCCTTACAACAGAAACCAGTATTTAGTGAACCGCCACTTACAGTAAGTCATAAGGTAGACAATGGTCACTTCTATATGTCTGATTTAGACCAAGGGGGATACCAAA
>NZ_NWUW01000113.1 GCF_002746455.1 Bacillus fungorum
TTTCCATATAGGATAATGAAGCAGCTGCTTCTATTTTTTCTTTAATCTCATTAGGAATAATTGTGTAAGATAAACTATCCATTTTACTTCCTAATCTAGTATCTGTAGCAGCTTCATAATAAATTTCGGTAATTAAGACCTCATTATCATCTGGATCATACATATATCCTCGGTTAACTGTAATCATATTGTAGTGCTCCTCTCAGGTTTACATTTTCTAATTCCTTGTGCTTTTAGCATTGCAACAAGTTCCTTACCTATATATAAATCCTATATTTTCTATAGTTGCATTCCATTCTATATCTACTGTACTATGTCTCTTTTATGAATTGTTCTTAAAAACGGAGAGTTCAGAAATTCTTAACAAAAGTAGGATATGATAAACCCCTGGATTTGGTTGTAATTTCTTACCGCTTTTAATATTTGATATTCTCTAAATTTGCTTTTTTACAGTGTAATAGCATAGACCCAGGAGCCTTTTTCAAACCTGAATGTATCAAAATCTTTATCTATACGGTAGAAAACATTCGGTTCATGCTCTGAAACTACTGCAAAATACATATAGACTGTCCCTTTACCTAAATATTCGATTCCCTCAATTGATAAGGAGAACATATCCCTCAAAAGTTGTTTACAATATAATATCTCTTTTAATTCTTTTTCAACATTCATAATATACACCTACTCTATTAAGTTTATGGTAGTAAATTTGCTATAACGCATGGGAAATCTACAATTTTTTGACGATGATAAATTTCTTCTACGGTTTCATAGATTGCCATATGCCCATAATCTACCCTTACTCGCTCACGCAAACCTAATAGTTGAATATTAACGTACTCCACTTCACCATAATCACTTTGCGCTTCCATTAAATAAAATCCTACTGCTTCATATGGACTATTGGCTGCAATAATTTTTATCGCAAGTTCTGCTCCATAACTAACCTCATAAAACTTCATATATATTCCCCCTTGAAATAGAAAAAAGCACTTTAAAATTGTGCTTTAATCACTCTTATTATTCGTTTAGCCTAAATGGTCTCATACAAGTATTTCCTAACTTAAAGACAACGCAAAAAGGGCTTCTTTAAGTCGATTAAAAATGTGTATAGCAAAATAAGCTATATACAATAATCGGCTCAAAGAAGCCCTTTCACAATTGAAACAAGACGCAACTTGCTTCTACAACTCAACCACAACACAATAAGGTGTGGGAATAAACGGAATCAATGAAACAATAACTATAGTTTCATATTAATCTATTTTTATTTCATATTCAATTGTTTTTAAGCAAACAAGAATAAGAAGGGAGATTATATGCAACTGTTTTATGTATCGTATAATAATGCCCTTGTTTCTGCGTTTATAAACCCCATCTTATTCACTCTTCTCAGTGTTACTTCATGTACTGTATCTCAAAATAAAGTTTTTCTGGCTTTTGATTTTGGTCTAAATAACGAAGTATTTCTGAAATAGTTTCTTCTTCTA
>NZ_NWUW01000114.1 GCF_002746455.1 Bacillus fungorum
AATTTTTGCATCCCTTATCACTCCTTCTTAATTTTCGGTCTTTCGGAATCGAAATCCACTTAATATAGAATTTTTCTTTTGGTTCAGCAATTCGTTTGGTAGTAATAACTCTGCTATCTTCTTCATTATTCCTTCTAACTCTCTATAATAGTTACGACTTGATAGTAAAGTGCTACTATTTAACTGTGCTTCAAATACATCCTCAATTCCATAAGGTGGTATAGCTGCTAATAACTTCTGCCCTAAACATTCTTCCACTACCTCGTGTTTTAACAATGATGATGAAAACCTATTCCCAATGATTCTCGTTTTCTCTAAAGCTAAGTAAGAAACGAGCTTTCTCCCTTTTGGTGTAAGAGGATGCGCTATCTTTAGCAATTGATGTAGATCTGGTTCGGCTACAAAGAATATGTAATCTGCCATTTCACATATCTCATGGTATAAATCTTTATCCCAATCACTCCCCGCATCAATAATAGAAATAGGTGCTTCTTGGTTACCCAATAAAACCTTAATAAAATGGTCAAAGTCCTGTTCTGTTTCATTTTTTAATTCCTGGTCTACAATAGGATTCTTTACGATATAATTTATTTTTCCTTGCTTCCACTTTGGAATCGATAATATATCGGATTCCTTCTGTAACATCTCCTTATACCGCAGTAGCATAAATTCACTACGATAGTTTTCTGGTGCTTCTGTATATCCCTGTAATAACGGATACGTATAGCCATCATCATATAGATTCTCTATATAATTCACATCAATCTGTAGTTCATTCAAATAGGCAGCTAGGAGATGTGAAACAAAAGTAGCTCCACTTCTCCTATTCATACTGGCCACAACAATTGTTTTCCTTGGAATTGCTATACCAATCTGTTTCTCATATACAGGTTCAAATGATAATTTAAACTGCTTTTTAATAATTGGTGCTTTGGGCGTCTCCTCTGGAACAGACTTACGCTTTTGCTTATTTTTAAATAGTTTGTTGGATTTAGAAGCAGGTTCCCTGTTGCCACCTTCCTCTAATTCACTTGATACGTCCTTTTCTTCCTCATCAACAGGAACCTCAGGCAACTTTGTTTGTTGCGGTGCCTGACTTGTTCCTACAATCTCTGCTACATTTTTAATATCCGATTCCTGCAGCAACTGCGGGATTACTTTATTATCAATATCAATTTTACGAGAGTTAAAAATGTCATAGATACCTAGATAAATCAGTTTCGCCAAAAACTCATCATCATTTTCACGCTCTGTAAATACCACAATACGAATATCCCGATTAAATCGAATATCTCTTAGTTTCTGTAAAATAATTAATTCTCGTTGTTCTTCATGTCCCGCATCAATATTTAAACGTTTGTCATTAATACATAAAATATTGGGTTGTTCCATATCTAGAATTTCATCTAGATACTTGATGTGCATCACATCACTATCAGCTACTTCAAATCCCGCACCAATAAAATCCTCACGTAAAT
>NZ_NWUW01000115.1 GCF_002746455.1 Bacillus fungorum
AATTTTTGCATCCCTTATCACTCCTTCTTAATTTTCGGTCTTTCGGAATCGAAATCCACTTAATATAGAATTTTTCTTTTGGTTCAGCAATTCGTTTGGTAGTAATAACTCTGCTATCTTCTTCATTTTCCCTTCTAACTCTCTATAATAGTTACGACTAGATAGTAACGTACTGCTATTCAGTTGAGATTCAAATACATCCTCAACATCATATGGTGGTAGAGCAGTTAATAACTTATCTCCAAAACATTCTTCTACTACTTCATGCTTTAAAAGTGCGGGAGAAAACTTATTCCCAATGATTCTCGTTTTCTCTAAAGCTAAGTAAGAAACGAGCTTTCTCTCTTTTTGTGTAAGAGGATGCGCTATCTTTAACATTTGATGAAGATCTGGCTCCGCTACAAAGAATATATAATCAGCCATTTCACATATCTCATGGTATAAATCTTTATCCCAATCGCTTCCTGCATCAATAATAGATATAGGTGCTTCTTGGTTAGCCAATAAAACCTTAATGAAATGGTCAAAGTCCTGCTCTGTTTCATTTTTTAATTCCTGGTCTACAATAGGATTCTTTACAATATAATTTATTTTTCCTTGCTTCCACTTTGGAATCGATAATATATCGGATTCCTTCTGTAACATCTCCTTATACCGCTGTAGCATAAATTCACTACGATAGTTTTCTGGTGCTTCTGTATATCCCTTTAATAACGGATACGTATAGCCATCATCATATAGATTCTCTATATAATTCACATCAATCTGTAGTTCATTTAAGTAAGCAGCTAAAAGATGTGAAACAAATGTAGCACCACTTCTTCTGTTCATACTTGCCACAACAATTGTTCTTCTTGGAATAGCAATACCTATTTGTTTCTCATATACCGGCTCAAAAGCCAATTTATACTGTTTTTTTATAACAGGTGCTTTGGGCGTCTCCTCTGGAACAGACTTACGCTTTTGCTTATTTTTAAATAGTTTGTTGGATTTAGAGGCAGGTTCACTGTTGCCACCTTCCTCTAATTCACTTGATACGTCCTTTTCTTCCTCATCAACAGGAACCTCAGGCAACTTTGTTTGTTGCGGTGCCTGACTTGCTCCTACAATCTCTGCTACATTTTTAATATCCGATTCCTGCAGCAGCTGCGGGATTACTTTATTATCAATATCAATTTTACGAGAGTTAAAAATGTCATAGATACCTAGATAAATAAGTTTCGCCAAAAACTCATCATCATTTTCACGCTCTGTAAATACCACAATACGAATATCCCGATTAAATCGAATATCTCTTAGTTTCTGTAAAATAATTAATTCTCGTTGCTCTTCATGTCCCGCATCAATATTGAAACGTTTGTCATTAATACATAAAATATTGGGTTGTTCCATATCTAGAATTTCATCTAGATACTTGATGTGCATCACATCACTATCAGCTACTTCAAATCCCGCACCAATAAAATCCTCACGTAAAT
>NZ_NWUW01000116.1 GCF_002746455.1 Bacillus fungorum
GTATTCCGTAGGGAGCCGAACGTGTCACCTTACCATCACATTATTGTCGATGAGTTTCCGGATTTCATTGTGCGCCCGTTTAAAGAATTCCCTGCACAATCTCGTAAATATAAAGTAATTCTCACAATTGCTAGCCAAACACTATCTCAATTAGCTCTCGACTTCACAGAGCAATACATGTTTACTTTACTAGGATCGTTCCGTAACAAAATGATATTTGGAGATGTAACGCCATATGATGCGAAAATTTTCTCTGACATGTTTGGTGAGAAAGAGGAATTTAAAGAGGCGGAATCCGAGCAAGGTATTTCTCCTATGCAAGAGAATCCTGTTAGTCGACTAGGATCAACCTATCAAAAGTCCAAAGAAGTTGTTATGTCACCAGGAGATATCATGGCACAAGGGGCATTCATCTGTGCTGCTCGTATCGTACAAGATAATCATGTGCAACCCGTACAACAAATTACAAGTAACTTTGTACCAAAAGAAGAATTTGCCCAAGCGGTTATTCAGGTAGATGAAGATATGGGCCGATATTGGGAAAATGAACGTCTTCGTCTTATTAATGAATCTATTGCAAAAGCAAATCCTATGAAGCATGTAGACGCAGAGAACATGAAGAAAATACAACCATTACCGCCTATGCAAGAGGATGAGATAGAGCAGAATAGCTCTACGAAAACCAACGGCGAGAAACAACATATTGTATCATTGAATGATTATAAGGAAAACAAGTCTCAAAATGAAACTCTACCTAATGAACCTGCAGCTATGAACCTGCAGGGGGCTATTAATGATGAAGCTGAAAATAAGTTGTATGAGGAAATTAAGGGATTTATTATTGAATCACAACAAGTCTCGCCATCTCTTCTGCAAAGAAAATTCAGAATTGGCTATATGAAAGCTATGCAATATATTGAGAAGTTAGAACAAAATCTAGTTGTAAGTTCTTACACAGGGGATGGTCATCGTAAAGTTTTAATTTCAAATAATAGTAGTATAACAGAAGAAACAAGTATTAATACTAATCACTCATCTGACAATACTATTTCACAGGAAGTAACGATTCTAAGCGAAGACAAAGGAACCGTACAAGAGGAAACTAGCTTCTTTAAGGATATTCTATACGACGATGTTGTAAGTTTTGTAAAAGAGTCGGGAACTGCTTCTATATCTGTACTACAAGACACGTTTAAAATTAGTTATACACGTGCATCGAGATTAATAGAAGCCCTACAACGAAATGGTGAACTGCCTGTTATAGCAGAAGAAACACATCTAGAAAGTATAAGGACTGAAATAAAAGAACCGGTCGTGAAAGAAGATATTAAAGAAACCATAGATATAGAATTACCTCCTATGGAAGAATGCTATGAAATTAACATGGAGGTAGCAGAACTAAACAAAGAATTATCTATTACTATGTTAGAGCAAGATTGGAATAAAGATTCCATTATTCATTCCG
>NZ_NWUW01000117.1 GCF_002746455.1 Bacillus fungorum
TGAAGTGACCCCTAAAAGTTAGACACGGTTATTTCATTAGGCAGCTTGATAAAAGTGAGTCCGGTATTGTACCGGGCTCATTTTTAATTTTGCCTTAATCCGTTTCGTATTATAATAATCTATATATTTTTCTAATTCTATTTTAAAGTGCTCTACATTTTCAAATTCTTTTATGTAGAGGAACTCCGACTTCATAATCCCAAAGAAATTTTCTATTACTGCGTTGTCGTAACAGTTGCCTTTTCGAGACATACTCTGGACGATAGCTCTTGATTCAAGTGTCCGGACGTACTGTCTCATTTGATAATGCCATCCTTGATCTGAATGCATCAGTAGCTGGTGGGTTTCAGGTAAACGTTCCAATGCTTTCTCTAACATGTCTGAAACAAGCGAATACGTCGGTCTAGAACCAATTGTATAGGTAATAATTTCACCATTATACAAATCTAATACAGGTGATACATACAGTTTTTCTCCAAACAATTTAAACTCTGTGATGTCTGTTACCCACTTTTGATTCGGTGCATCTGTATGAAAATTACGCTCTAAAATATTAGGTGCAATTCTACCGACTTTTCCTTTATAGGATTTATATTTCTTCATACGCACAACACACTTTAACCCAAGCTCTTTCATAATGCGCTGAACCTTCTTGTGGTTCACTTTCTGGCCACGATTCGTTAATTCATCACGAATGCGACGGTAACCATAACGACCTTCATTTTCCTCATAAATCGCTTTAATCTCAGCTTTCAAATCGGCATCTACATCTGGACGATTCATTTTCTTTACTAAATCATAATACGTGCTTCGAGGAATAGTAGCTAGCTCCACGAGTGCCTTCACCGAATATTTATGCCTTAATTCATAGACTACTTGCGCTTTGTCTTGTTTTGTGATTTTTCCTTGTTTTGAACTAAGGCATTTAACTTTTTTAAGTACTCATTTTCCATCTCAAGCTGTTTAATGCGTGCTTCAAGTGCTTCGACTGATCCTTCAGCTAAAGGTTGTTTTAATTGTTTATTTGAATCTTTTTTCATGGATGGACGCCCCTTTTTCTTAGATTGAAGGGCATCAATTCCTTGTGTTTCGAGCTGTTTTTTCCAAACAGAAATCGTTGAAGGGGCAGGAATATTAAAGATAGCTGCCGTCTCAAATAAGGACATACCGTTTTCAATCATAAAGTTTAGTACGTCTAGTTTAAATTGTTGTGTGTAATTTGTACATCGTTTTAGAAAAGCTTCCAGACCATTCTGTTTATATTGGTTTACCCAATTCAAAATGATTGTGTCACTTATACCGAGCGATCTACCCATTTCTCGATAACTTTCATTTCCGTTCAAATAACGTAGAACGATTTGTATTTTTTCATCAGCTGTAAATTTAGCCATAGAAAAACTGCACCTCCAATTGTTAGACTGTGTCTAACAATTGGGGTGCAGTTCA
>NZ_NWUW01000118.1 GCF_002746455.1 Bacillus fungorum
TATTGAACTACCCCCACTTTCACTTCGTTTAGAAGTGAGGGATTCCTAAGTAAAGAGTTCTATCGAACTCTAATTGATTAGGCTATCCCCGCAGTCCTTGCGGTTAGAAGCCTTATCGCCTCATTCTTTAGATTGATACTTGCGTTAATATCCCTATCATGGTGTGTACGACAAGAAGGACAACCCCATTCACGTAGGTTTAGATTTTTAACGTCTTTGTTTTGATATCCACAACAAGAGCATAATTGGCTGGAAGCAAATGTTTTCGATACGACAATGACTTGTTTGCCATACCATTTTGCTTTGTATTCTAACATGGATCGAAATTGCGACCATGATACTTCACTAATTGCTTTTGCTAACTTATGATTCTTTAACATATTCGATACTTGCAAATCTTCTATACCGATAACATCGTGGTTTTTGATGATTTCAGTCGAGATTTTGTCCAAGTAATCTTTTCTAGCATTTGCCATGTATTCATGAATCCTTGCTACTTTTACTCGCTGTTTATTCCAGCGAGTAGAACCTTTCGTCCTTCTAGAAAGAACACGCTGTGCTTTCACCAATTTCGCTTCTAATGAGCGAAAAAACTTCGGATTTTTATAGGTTTTTCCATCTGACAAAATGGCGAAATTTTTTAGTCCCACATCCATTCCGATGTAAGATTGTGTTTTCGGAAGTTCTTGCACTTCTGTTTCAACTAACAATGAAACAAAGTATCTGCCAGAAGGGTTCCGTCTAACTGTAGCATTTACAATACGTCCCTCTACTTCGCGACTTTTGGCAAATCGAACAAGGCCTAGTTTCGGCAACTTTATCTTGTTTCCTACAACAGCAATGTTTTCATTTGTTTGTTTTGTGGTATAAGATTGTACGTTGTTTTTCTTAGATTTAAAGCGCGGGACGCTGTTTTGCTTTTTGAAAAAGCGTGTATAAGCATCCGCAAGGTTGCGAACAGACGACTGAATTGAGATACTATCCACTTCTTTTAGCCAAACAAACTCTTTTTTCATGGCAGGAAGTTTGGCAGAGCATGTACCATATGTCAAACCTTTTCCTGTCGCTTTGTATGCGTGATCCCATAGGGAAAGGAAATGATTGAATACAAAACGCGAACAACCAATCGTTTTGTTGATTAGAATTGCTTGTGTTTGATTTGGATAGATACGAAACTTAAAGGCTTTATTAATCATCATTTGATTCACCTCCATCTCGGTATATGAACTATTATACACCAAACATATATTCGATAGATAGTGAAGCAACACTTTATGTATGTCGAACAATTAAGATGGCTTCCTGCCATCCCTTATTCGAAGCCAATTCATCTCCCACCTACTCACTGGGCTGT
>NZ_NWUW01000119.1 GCF_002746455.1 Bacillus fungorum
AATTTTAGATACATTAAAAAGAACAAATTTCTTTATGTATTCCTTGTTCTTCCTCCTTACCACTACTGGTCTACGAATTGAAGAAGTCGCAAATGCAAAATGGGCTGATCTTGCGTTCCACCCTTCTTTAAATGTCTATCTCCTACGTGTAGTTGGAAAAGGAAATAAAACGAGAGAAGTCCGTATCTTTGAGGATGTACTCGATGATATTTGTCATCTTCGTCAATTGCGTAAACAAATAAGTGACTTGGACGCCTCTAGCATATCTGCTTTTCTACCTAAAGCGGATGGCTCTCACTATAGGGCTGACTACTTATCAAAATATGTAGCAGAAAAAATTGAAGAAACAAACTTACCGTTTCTACGTTATCGAAAAGATAGAATTACTCCCCATACCTGCAGGCATTTCTTTGCGAATCATTTGATGGGAAAAGGTGTCGAGCTTAAGAAAATACGTGATTATTTAGGGCATGAATCTATCATGACTACGGAACGTTATTTAAGAGAGCGTACAAGACGTCAAAACTTGGCCACAATAGATATAGGAAATTCATTATTTTAGTAAGTATATATAATAGGAAGAAACTCGATTCGATGTTTCGATTTCTTCCTATTTTTTTGCTCTTGGAACTCCAAATATTTCTCTATCATCACAATATTTTAACTAATTATTACAAAGTATTTTAAATTACGACTTATTATTAGTCATTAGGACACAATTTACCTTTTCTGTTTTACACTAACTTTATAAATCAGAAAGGAAAAGGTGATGATATGTCCCATCTAAGCAAACGACTTGCTGAATTGAGAAAAAAACAAGGATATACCCAATCCGATATATCACATCGCCTAAACATTGCCCGCACTACTTATGCAAATTGGGAATATGGGAAAGCTGATCCTGATGCAGATTCCATCATGAATCTTGCTGAAATACATAACGTCTCCATAGATGAACTATTTGGGCGAAATGCACCACTTGAAAGTAAATTAGAATTAATTAAAGTAGCAATATCTGATCTGCCTCCACAAAAACAACAAGAAGTGTTAGAGGTTCTTATTGATTATACCTATTTCATAAAAAAGCATTTTACCAAATGAATGTAAAATTATTTTTCAGCAAATTTTATATTATACGTGAGTTAAATGCACTTATGTAGTATTAGCCTGTAAAAGGGGCTACACATTTTCAATGCCCCGCCCTCGCGGAATAATCTTTGGAAACCCTTGTGTTATCAGTAGATTTGATAACACAAGGGTTTTTGCAACTTTACTAACAATATAGTTTAAAATTTTGATTTAGTAT
>NZ_NWUW01000120.1 GCF_002746455.1 Bacillus fungorum
AAATGATACATACTTTAACGATCGGTTCGCTAATTTTTGTGAAAATATGTCTGATCTTATTTTCGTCAAAAAAAATGTGAATACATTAGCGCAAATGGTGAATCGTAAAAGTTGGATTATACCTGAAGTGCATCATCAGAAAAAACTCATTTTCACATCAAGAGTGGATTATAAAAGTGCTTATGAAGGAGTGGGGAAATCGGAAGGTATCTCGACGTTCAAAAAGCGTTTAAATAGAGGGAATGGTTACTCACTACAAGGCGAGAAAACAGCTGCAGAGAGAGCAAAGATGCCAATTGCTTCTGGACAATTAGGACTATTGCTGATAACGGGTGTGGCAGATGGTTTGCTTGGTGAAGGTGATACACTCCATGCGGTCCGTGGATCCGAGAATGTGTATTATGAAACTTCATTTGAGCCACTTGAAAAAACAACGAAAGAAGTTGTTTTACAAAAACGCCGCGCCAAATTTATCACCGCAACACCAACTGGTGTTGTCAAAGAACTTGTCTAGGAAAGGAAGAAGGCTATGTCTGTACTATTAGGAATAGGAGCATTATTTATCGTATGGGAATTTAGTAATCGAATGTTTCGCATTGTTATTGTTCTAACAGTCATTTGCTTATGTGCATCTCAATTTAGTGCAGGTACACATTTGGTAGTACTAGAACAATTCTCACTGTTTCAAGGTGCAGGTGATATGCTACATGCAGCTGAGCAATCATTACCAGAATGGAAGCAGTTTATAGATTTTTAAACAACAAATTAAATGAGTAGGACATGAAACGTATCAATTATGATGCGTTTTTTATTTTAGGAGGGAACTTTATGATGAAGGAAATGATTCAACAAAATACATTTGATCAAGAACAAACACCAGCAATGTTGCAATTGGATACAGCCGCTGCCTCACATACAGCTTTTTGTTTTGCAATGGCAGTAAATCGTCACCATCAAATCCAATTTGCAGTACTAGGTGCGAATGACAGTACATTAAAGTCATTCCGTGCTGCCATATCAATGGGAACTAGTCGTTTGTATTTTGGAGAAGGGCAAAAAGAAGAATTACATTACATATTAGATAAAAAAGTGAATGTAAATTCAAAAGGTCAGTTTGAATTTATTAACACACAAACAATAAATAAGAAGAAGGCAATTATTGCGTTTTCTAAAGAATTAGAAGAAAAGTATATTGTTGCAATTGATGAAGCACCAGAAATGCAAGTAAGAGATTTCTTAATGGCTCCTCCGTATGGTCTCCCAAT
>NZ_NWUW01000121.1 GCF_002746455.1 Bacillus fungorum
AATTTGTACAAAAACTTTGTACGAGAATTAATCAAAGCTTTCATCAAGGGACAAATAAAGTTCCAATGTTCTCCTTAAAACAAGAAAAGAATCTCTTACAGCCCCTACCACAGAGCACAATAAGAGATTCTTACAGAATCAAACACACACTTGTAAAAGTCAATGCGTCAAACATGATTTCCTACAAGTCAAACCAGTACTCAGTTCCAGCCAAGTATCAAGGAAAGACCGTCGGTCTACAAGTATATGATGATCAGCTATTTGTTTATTATAACACAGAGCTAATCGTGCAGCATAAAATCAGTCAATCGAAATTGAATTATAAAGAGGAACATTATAAAGATGCGCTGAATAAAGCGATTCCTCATTATCCAAATATCGATGATTTGGCTAAACAAAATTTATCTGCCATTGGTGAGGTGTATAGTAATGAATAATAGTTATCAGCAATTAATACAAAACCTAGAATATTTAAAACTAAAACAAATGACACAACATTTAGGTGAAGTGGTCGATTTCAGCATCAGTAATCAGTTATCGTTTGTAGAAACTTTGGTGAAACTAACAAATTATGAAATTGATGTGCGTGAGAAAAATATGATTCATTCGATGGTGAAGGTGGGGCATTCCCTCAGCTAAAAGAAATCGACGAATTTGATTTTGAGTTTCAGCCAAGCATTAATCGGCAACAGATTTTAGATTTTGTTGCCTTACGCTTTCTAGAGAAGCATGAAAACATTATTTTTTTAGGACCTAGTGGGGTTGGGAAGTCCCATTTAGCTACTTCTATTGGTATAGCAGCGGCTAAGAAGCGTACAAGTACCTATTTTATTAAATGTCATGATTTAATTCAGAATCTCAAACGGGCGAAAATCGAGAATCGTTTAGAAACGCGTTTAAAGCATTATACGAAGTATAAATTACTTATCATCGATGAGATTGGTTATTTACCAATTGATCCGGAGGATGCGAAATTGTTCTTTCAGTTAATTGATATGCGCTATGAAAAGCGCAGCACGATCTTAACTACCAATATCAATTTTAAAGCATGGGATGAAGTTTTTCAGGATACAAAATTAGCTAACGCCATACTGGATCGTGTGTTACACCACGCCACAGTCGTTAGCATTGTTGGACAGTCATATCGAATTAAGGATCATTTTACCAAAGAGAATGAGTGATTTTGTACATCCTTAAACAAGCGAAAGTGTACATGTTTAGGTTGACATTTACAGC
>NZ_NWUW01000122.1 GCF_002746455.1 Bacillus fungorum
AAATGATACATACTTTAACGATCGGTTCGCTAATTTTTGTGAAAATATGTCTGATCTTATTTTCGTCAAAAAAAATGTGAATACATTAGCGCAAATGGTGAATCGTAAAAGTTGGATTATACCTGAATTGCATCATCAGAAAAAAAGCATTTTTACATCAAGAGTGGATTATAAAAGTGCTTATGAAGGAGTAGGGAAATCGGAAGGTATCTCGTCGCTCAAAAAGCGTTTAAATAGAGGGAATGGTTACTCACTACAAGGCGAGAAAACAGCTGCAGAGAGAGCGAAGATGCCAATTGCTTCTGGACAATTAGGACTATTGCTGATTACGGGTGTGGCAGATGGTTTGCTTGGTGAAGGTGATACACTCCATGCAGTTCGTGGATCTGAAAATGTGTATTATGAACATTCATTTGAGCAATTGGAAAAAACAACGAAAGAAGTTGTTTTACAAAAACGTCGCGCGAAATTTATCATTGCAACACCAAAAGGTGAAGTCAAAGAACTTGTCTAAGAAAGGAAGAAGGCTATGTCTGTACTGTTAGGAATAGGAGCATTATTTATCGTATGGGAATTTAGTAATCGTATGTTTCGTATTGCTATTGTACTTACAATCATTTGTTTATGTGCTTCTCAATTAGGTGCAGGTGATATGCTACATGCGGCTGAACAATCATTACCAGAGTGGAAACAGTTTATAGATTTTTAGCTAATAAATTGAATGAGTAGGACATGAAACGTATCGGATAAGATGCGTTTTTTATTTTAGGAGGGAACTTTATGATACAAGAAGTGATTCAACAAGATCCATTTGATCAGGAACAAACACCAGCGATGTTGCAATTCGAGACAGCCGCTGCCTCACACACAGCTTTTTGTTTTGCAATGGCAGTAAATCGTCATCATCAAATCCAATTTGCAGTACTAGGTGCGAATGACAGTACATTAAAGTCATTCCGTGCTGCCATATCAATGGGAACTAGCCGTTTGTATTTTGGAGAGGGAAAAAAAGAAGAATTACATTACATTTTAGATAAAAAAGTGAATGTAAACTCAAAAGGTCAGTTTGAATTTATTAACACACAAACAGTAAATAAGAAGAAGGCAATTATTGCGTTTTCTAAAGAATTAGAAGAAAAGTATATTGTTGCAATTGATGAAGCACCAGAAATGCAAGTAAGAGATTTCTTAATGGCTCCTCCGTATGGTCTCCCCAT
>NZ_NWUW01000123.1 GCF_002746455.1 Bacillus fungorum
TCTAACTCTAGTTGTTTTTGCAGCGGTTTATTTCCCTCTTTTATTGCTTGCACTAATTTATTTTCATATTTGGTCCAATCTTTAAAGCTTGCATATTTCGTTTTTACTTTTGGACTCCAAATATTTGAATTACAATCAGCACATACACTGTTTTTATTTGTTTTCGAATCTAAGTCACTTCCTGTAAAGTCTTTATACTGGCAGACTTCTTTCTGTTCACCATTAGCTTGTTGAACCATAATAGAAGACGTTTTTTTACGTAACTTAGCACCACAATCTGGACAATAGTATCCATTCTTATAATATCTTTGCACCTCTTCCTCTGATTTCTTGGAAAGTGCAATTTGCTTATAAGGTAATGGCATCTGTTTAATGGCATCCCCTCGCATTGTAGTAAAACTTATGACAAAGAAGGTTGGTTTTTCTGGTTTTGGTCTTCCAGCCTGGATCCAAGATTGATGAATGCGAATCAAATCCTCTGTACGTTTAATCAGATGTACTTCTGCGTCTGGTATTAAGTGTCGTATTTCTTCTTTTGCCCACTTCTCAGTTAGAGTCGGTGGAACAAATACGCAAGTACGATATCCCTTTTGTCCTGTTAAATGGAAATATCCATCTACTGTCGCTGTCATGATTGCGCTTTTTCCGCACGACATTTCCCCTTGTATAATGATTCCTTTTTGTACTTGTAATGCTTTTGCTGCACCTGTTGCTACATGTGCCTGTACAGGGAATAATGGTCTTTGGTATGTATCAAAATGAGATAATGCCTGTTCTTTCATCGGTTGATGTAAAGGCTCATCTAATTTTGTTACCTTATCAAGCATGACAGGCGAATATTCCAATAGGTATTCATTTAAATCATTCATTTCATTGATTTTTTCACCTGTACCTTCTTGCGGGAACTGACATTTTCCAGTACGTATCATTTCTGATAAAAACTCTTTACAATCCTCTTCTTTTAGCACTACCTGCGCAATAGATAGAGAAGTAAATTCATTCCTATCAAAATACACATTTAATGGTTGTAACAAGTTTCTTGTTAACATCTCTTCATAAATTGGCTTCGCCCATTCTTCTAAGATTGGGAGACCATACGGAGGAGCCATTAAGAAATCTCTTACTTGCATTTCTGGTGCTTCATCAATTGCAACAATATACTTTTCTTCTAATTCTTTAGAAAACGCAATAATTGCCTTCTTCTTATTTA
>NZ_NWUW01000124.1 GCF_002746455.1 Bacillus fungorum
CTTTTCGAGTATTTAGTGTAGGTTTAGATGAATTTATTGGAAGTGTTTGCTTTTCTATTTTCTCTAATCTCTCATCTAATTTTTCAATAGCCTCTTTTGTTTCTTTCAGCTCTAATTTAATTTCTGTGAGTAAGCGAAGTATTGCATCTCCTTTTGTCATTTTCAACAGTAATCGCTCCTTTACTTATAAAAAGTGTTGCTGTATATAGGTAAAATTTCAATTAAAATGGAAGTAGATACACAATTACAGCTTTTCCTTGTAGTTTATTGAAATGAGAAAAAAGCAACACGAAATACAAATACATAAATACCAAAATATAAAAAAATACTATAATCCATTTTTGTTTGCAATCTCGATTATCTATTTTCTTTATTTCATGATTATTGATCATTCTCTTTCAGCCCATCAATTATAGCTTTGTACTTTTTTGCTTGTTTTAGTGTCCAAATAGGTGTTGAAGCTAGGGTTTGAATTGGTTCGGGTAATAATGGTCTTACTTTTTTCCCACCTCGTTGTCGAGAATACTTTGTGCTTAAACGTGCTTTATCCCAACCGAGTATCTCAGCAAATTCTTTTAAACCAACGAGAGGGGGAATTACTCCCCCAATTCATCACTCCATGTTTGATAAAATCCACCACCAACAGTTTCAAGTACAGCGTCATCCTCTTGGGGGGATACTCCGTACCAATATGCCGTTGTGATAACTTCGCCATCTAAAGTTTCGATTGTGATTTTTTCTTGCGTGTAGGCAATACCTTTTTGGGCAATTTCCTTTACTTCGTTTAAATCATTAACTTCAACTTCTTCTGTGATTCCAGTATGGTAGTTCACAATATATTTTTCCATTTATAACATCCCCTTTAAAAAGTGATAACTTTGTTATCTTTATTATACCAAAAGTGATAACTTTGTAAACATTTTTAGATGAGACATTGAAAATATTTTTATGCGTTAATAATTACAGTACTATTATTAAACGATTTTATTATCCTTTTTTAACAACTATATTATTTATCATTTTAGCCAAGAAGACTCCTTCCTCAAGGAGCGTGAAGGGTCACAGCCCAGTGAGTAGGTGGGAGATGAATTGGCTTCGAATAAGGGATGGCAGGAAGCCATCTTAATTGTTCGACATACATAAAGTGTTGCTTCACTATCTATCGAATATATGTTTGGTGTATAATAG
>NZ_NWUW01000125.1 GCF_002746455.1 Bacillus fungorum
GAAGGCAACTTTGCTGTTGTATCTATCACAGCAGGAGAGTTAGCACTTCAAAAAAGATTATATGAAGAAGTAACAGCGCAAGAAGGCAGTAAAGTGTACACAGGAACTGTTTCGGGTCATATCCCATCTGCACAGACTGTCTTAGTTGAAGTGCATGGCGTAACAGTAGGGGTAAGGTACTCACACTGGTCCTATACATTCGTTCGTCCGGAGGATATTGTCATTGGGGATGTTGTAGAACTTATCATCGATAAAGTAGGGGAAAAGAATGGCCGTTATGAATTTAGAGGAAATAAAAAGAAACTAGAAACAGATCCAATTGAAAAATTGTTAGAACTAAAGAAACGTCGTGACCGCTTTGTAGGGAAAATAGTAGGGGTTGATGCAATTGCCGGCATTTTCGTAGAAGTTGCACCAGGTATTCAGTTTAAGGGACTAAAGAGTCGTAATCTTGCCAATCCAACTGCGGAAGATGCATTAAACCAAACGATTGTTACATGCGAGCTGCTTAATATTGATGCCCAAAATAGAAAGGGAACGGTGCGTATCCTAAATTACCCGCAGGGCCAAAGTAAAAAATCTAATTCGTCAATTTTCCAATTTTAATGGATGACTATGCGTACAATAGAGAAACAATTGTCTACTTATGTCCCTTCTATTCCTCATTTATCAAGTGAAGATGTACAGGGACTTCAAATATATCGAATACATGAACTGGATAAAAATTATGTATTTCGTTCTTATGACGAATTGGTTAAGTTTAAGCAGCGTTTAACAGAAGAACAGTATGCTATCCTCACTTTCATCGGGGTGCATACATCTGTTCGATTTAATCATTTATTATATTTATTTAAGGATAAATATTCACGTAAGAAAATAAATGATGCACTTCAAGGATTACTTTACTATCGTTTGATTGAAAAATGGCAAGTCAAGAATTTTGATATGGAGATCTTTGAAGAAACATATACGTTATCCGATAATGGTTATAAGCTTTTAAAATACTGGCAAGGAAATATGTTCTTCTTTGCTCCAGAACGACTTGATAATCACGGTAAATATGTTCACCTACGTTATTGGCATGATATAGACCTACTTTGCCACCTACGCTATGCTCCATCCTTTTTAGGGCATATTATGCATCCATCTATTAGTAAAGGGGTATCTACCCCTCCTTTAAGTTTTGCT
>NZ_NWUW01000126.1 GCF_002746455.1 Bacillus fungorum
GACTCAAATAGCCCAGTGTTCCATGGATTCTGACATTGTTAAACCAGTTTACGTAGTCGTTCAATTCTAAGGTCAATTCTTCTAAACTTGCGAAATGACGACCGCGAACGAACTCGGTTTTAAAGATTTTGTAGGTTGCTTCCGCTACCGCATTATCGTATGGACAGCCTTTCGCACTTAATGAACGTTTGATTTTGAAGGTCTCTAACGTGTCATGGATCAGCTTATTTTTGAATTCATTTCCTCGATCTGTATGAAATAGGGTAATCTGATTCGGATTTGTTTTCACCGTTGCGAAAGCTTGTGAAACAAGCTCCGCATCTTTCTTTTGGCCTGCGCTATGTCCTATGATTTCTCGATTAAAGAGATTAATGAATAAACATACGTAATTCCATTTTTTGTTCACACGGACGTATGTTAAATCACTTACAACTACGGCCAGTTCTTCTTTCTGGTTGAACTGACGATCGAGTTCGTTTGAAATTTTTTCTTCATTACAGCTAACTCTCTTCGGTTTAAATTGTGCAATCGTATAGTGAGATACTAAACCTTGTTTCTTCATGATTCGTCCAATACGGCGACGTGAAATCACATATCCTAACTTCTTTAATGCTACTTTTATCTTTCGTGTTCCATAATTCTGACGACTCTCTCGGAAGATTTCTTTCACGAGTGGTGACAATTCATCTCCTGTATCTTGTGCTTGTTTTGCCTCGTAATAATAGGTTGCTCTTGATAATTGTAGGACATTGCACATTGCTGATATCGAGTATTTATGTAGGTTATTCTTCATTACTTTTACTTTCGTCCTAGTATCAGCGCCGCTTGCTTTAAAATATCATTTTCCATAAGAAGTTGTTTGTTTTGTTTTCTCAATGCTTCCAACTCTAGTTGTTCAGTGGTCTTATTATCTTTCTCTTTAAACGAGCCAGATGTATGATTTTAATTCATCCATCAATCCAATGATGATGGTGTTAATCCATATTCCTGAATGATATCTTTCCTTGGCTTACCATTCTGATACAGTTGAACCATTTGGTGCTTAAATTCCGCTGTAAAGGTTCTTCTTTCTCTTTTATTTTTCGTCATAGTAGATTCTCCTCAAATAGATTAGTTGTAGTCTACTTGACCTTAATTTTTTTGTCTAGTTCAGTGTAGCCTATCCA
>NZ_NWUW01000127.1 GCF_002746455.1 Bacillus fungorum
ACTGCTCCTTCTAAACGTTCAACTTCTTCACCTCTGTTATAAGCTACAACAACTGGAGTACCTGGAATGTCGAACTCTTGAAAGGCGCTTTGATTTTCTGGTGTAGAGATATCAATACGATAGATGGTTCTATCATGCTTTTTTGACATGCTATTGATATCTGGCGCAGCCTTTTTACAAAAATGGCAGGTTGGTTGATAGTAGTACGCAATGAACTCATCATGGGATTGTATTTTTTGTTTTAATTCTTCCTTCGAAATATCTTTTATATTTTCAGGCGATCCTTTTACATCTGCAGCAGATACAATTGCTTTTTCTGGTGTTACTGTTTTTGTTTTGACTGATTCATTTTTAGTTAAAGTAAAGATCGTGATACAAACAACACATAAAGTTGTTAAAACTGCTCCAATTTTGTAGATTTTTTTCACAGTAAATTCCTCCTTAAAATAAAAAAAAGGACAAACCTCGCCCGAGTTAACAGGGCGTAAGGTTTGTCCTTCACGCTACGTACAATAGAGTATAAACAATGGAAACAAATTTTCTACTTATATCTTAACATATAATCTATATAAAAGACTATATAAATTTCAGGTAATAAAACAAAAAAACAAGAAGCAAAGCAAGTATAATTTCACGCACCGAACAATTATAAAAAATTAAACACCAAAAAAAATAGGGGATTCTATACTGTTAATCGGGCTACAGCCGAGATACGTGTGTGAAAATAGGTCATAGACTTACTTTTATTCCCAAAAAAGATTTTAAATCAGCTTTTCTAAATAAATTCTCTATTATACTAAAAGAAAAAAGGAATTTAAGATTATGACAAAATACACTGAAGAACAATTTTTATATTTTACAACTACCCTGAATCACTTAGATTCTATCAAAGAAGATAGGGAAACATATTGGTATGAATATAAAAAACTACAAGACTGGTTGCAAGAACAACAACTCAGCACTGCTTTTATCATTTTAGCCAAGAAGACTCCTTCCTCAAGGAGCGTGAAGGGTGACAGCCCAGTGAGTAGGTGGGAGATGAATTGGCTTCGAATAAGGGATGGCAGGAAGCCATCTTAATTGTTCGACATACATAAAGTGTTGCTTCACTATCTATCGAATATATGTTTGGTGTATAATAG
>NZ_NWUW01000128.1 GCF_002746455.1 Bacillus fungorum
TGTACAAATCTTATAAATATCCATTGTTAAGTTAGTCGGACGACTTAAAGTATGTGTTTTTCTAATACCACCGTTATAACTCTTGCTATAACCAACAGAAAAATGAACGGTTTGAGCAAGTTTGTTTTGTCTTCTAAGGCGATAACAGACTTCTTCAATGTGTTCCAGTAGAACAATCGGAAATTCTTCTATCATATAGTCCCGCATTAGAATTTGGCTTTTTCCAATAGAAGTTGTAACAGGAATGTATTTTTCCGAAATACGGCTGAAGTCAATGCCATTGCTATGTAGGTGCAATTCCTCTCCAATCTTGCCAAAACTCTGTTTTAAATATTTAAGAGGATAGTTCGCTAAATCTCCGATAGAATGTATTCCTTTTCGATTCAGCTTTTCTTCTGTTTTGTACGAAATACCCCAAAACTTATTAAGTGGTCGTATGCTCCATAATTTAGTTGGGACATCTTCATACTTCCAATGGGCAATCCCGTCTTTGTTCTTCTTAGCTTCAATATTTAAAGCGACATTACTCATTAAAGGGTTTGGACCAATTCCAACCGTACATTCAATTCGAGTATGGTCATATATTTCACGTTTAAATTTCAAAGCGAACTCCCACGGATCGTTAGCGAATAGATGAATACTATCGGTAATATCCATAAAAAACTCATCGATGCTATATTGGTGGAAGTCCTCATAAGGAACGTATTGTAAAGCTAACTTTGTTACGTAATTAGAGCATTTTATGTAAGTACTCATAATCGGATTCACAACAAAAATATCTTTCCTTCGAGGAATCTCGTAGAGCCTTGCCATCTTCTTTATGCCCAGGGCTTTTAAGGGTGGTGTTGCAGCTAGAACGATTGAACCATTTCTATTCACATCACCTACTACAGCCAATTTGGTATGCATAGGGTCTAATCCCATTTTGATGCAGCTTACTGAAGCGTAAAAGCTTCGTAGATCAACACATAAGATGATTCTATTCGGTAGGATTGAATAGTCATACATTGTGATTCCTCCTAAATTAAAAGAACGTTTGTTCTTATTATATACGAACTTGCGTTCTTTTATAAAGAGTTTTTGTTAAAAAAATTTTTTTGCATAAAGAAAAGACACTCTTATACGAG
>NZ_NWUW01000129.1 GCF_002746455.1 Bacillus fungorum
TAAGCTTGTAAAGTATTTTTATATATTTATTTTCAAATATATTTTTCTAGCAAAAAAACTATACTTTTCAGCATAGTCTTTTATAGTAAGATTCTTAGAATCTTTATTACTTAAAATACACTTGTCCCAACCCATCTTTACTCGCCCATATCGGAGCCTTTATACCATCTACCCCAATCAGCTTAAATATGAAGAAATGGTGTTCTGCTTTCACCTTAAAAGAAAGGGGTTGACTATGATCAATGCGTCCCTTTGTATACTCATACTTCCAGCCATCCATCTTTTCTTCTTTCATTCTTTTCTCTATCTCAGGGACTAAATCCACCCTTTTTCCATTGTAATCATACTGAAATCCACCCTTATTCTCTGCGATTTCTACCATATCAGAAGCAAAGTTATGTGCTTTCACCAACTGTATCCCATACAAAACACCTTCGGGTAAAAGACTAATTAATAATAAAGAAAGGGTAAGGAATAGAGCTGTAGTTACTGTATTTTGCATTCTTAGTGCACCTACTCTTTTTCTTTATTTTACGTTTCCACCTAATTGTTTTTCTTTTCCATTCGCATCATAGATAATAATACTTCTTGCTTTACTCTTTATCGTTTCTTTTTTCTCATCGAATTGCTTAAAATAACTAGCAGCTTCCGCATCACCTTCGACAGCAATCATTGCTGGTTTCTCCTGTACATCATAGACAGTGAAGTTACGTTTTGAAGCAGAATCTTTGAAATCCGCATTACGGTTATACGCTTTTTCAAACTCTTGTTTCGCTTTTTCTCGATCAATAACTATTTCTTCTTCTGCACGAAGAGTACCTATTTTTACAGACTTAGCCAAAGCTATCTCGCCACCCCTTTCTAAAGACGATTTATTATCAGTATGTGTTATATCTCCAATCACCATATCAGTTACAAAGAATAGACAACCTACAAATAAAAGTAACATACTTGCTGCAACAATAAATTTTTGCATCCCTTATCACTCCTTCTTAATTTTCGGTCTTTCGGAATCGAAATCCACTTAATATAGAATTTTTCTTTTGGTTCAGCAATTCGTTTGGTAGTAATAACTCTGCTATCTTCTTCATT
>NZ_NWUW01000130.1 GCF_002746455.1 Bacillus fungorum
CGAATTATTCCAAACAATGAGGAACACGGTACACATACAATTAAAACAAGGGATGAGCAATACTTTTTATATACTGCTGTGTATTTGAGCGGCATACTATCGCCAATTTCAGAAGAAGTATTTGAAGGATATGAAAGAAAGAACCTAATGGGTAGATAAAAGGTACTAAATGTAGATTCAGTACCTTTTCTATCTTTATATATAGTTCTTTACATATTAGCAAATAGCCATGGAGCGAGTACGGCCAACATACACAGCAAACAAGATCCTGTTATGACACGGTTAGACCAACGGTAATACTCGGGCTGTTTCGTACTCTCATGAATTCTTCTTAAACGAATACCTGCGATTAACATAAATGGTGTGAAAATAAGTGCTGTTGCTTTAAATAGGTTTAAAAAATCCGTAAAGATGTTCATAAACGAAAATACATCAGAACTGAACAAGAAGTATACACTTAATCTCATCGACATCATGCTGATAAATGAGAAAATCATACTTCCGGTTGCCCACTTCATCCATTGACCATTCTTTGTAATTAATGCCATAACCATGACAATAACGCCTAATACGAATGAAATAGAAAAGATGTTTACTCCTACTTTAAAAGCCGGTGCATACATACCCTCAATCTTTTGTATGATTGATGAGCCGAATGAATCATCTTTCTCTGTTGTTTTCGCTCGATTGTTCAATCCCTCTTGAAAGGATGACGAAAGATCATTCCCATTCGGTTTATTAAAATCTACTTTTACAGAAGCTTGAGCTGCTTGTAAGGGCATAAGTAGTAAAATCATTAAAATAAGCGTACATAGGACTCCGATCATCCCCTTTTCTTGTTTCATCATACATCACCCGCTAATTTTGGTTTAATGCTTTTTAATTTGATTTGATTTCCTTCCGCAACATAATAAAGATCTGCTGCATAATAGATATTTGCTTTCGTATATGCCCCCATAATAGCATTCGCAATTTCTTCCTTCTCTACTGCAATGTATGTTTCATTTTCATTGTAAAATTCTATTTCAATTCGATTAATATTATTATTTAGTACTGTGATATGTAACTCTTTTAGGCTATCTAGACGAT
>NZ_NWUW01000131.1 GCF_002746455.1 Bacillus fungorum
CGAATTATTCCAAACAATGAGGAACACGGTACACATACAATTAAAACAAGGGATGAGCAATACTTTTTATATACTGCTGTGTATTTGAGCGGCATACTATCGCCAATTTCAGAAGAAGTATTTGAAGAATATGAAAGAAAGAACCTAATGGGTAGATAAAAGGTACTGAATGTAGATTCAGTACCTTTTCTATCTTTATATATGGTTCTTTACATATTAGCAAATAGCCATGGAGCGAGTACGGCCAACATACACAGCAAACAAGATCCTGTTATGACACGGTTAGACCAACGGTAATACTCAGGCTGTTTCGTACTTTCGTGAATTCTTCTTAAACGAATACCTGCAATTAACATAAATGGTGTGAAAATAAGTGCTGTTGCTTTAAACAGGTCTAAAAAATCCGTGAAGATGTTCATAAACGAAAATACATCGGAACTAAACAAGAAGTACACACTTAGTCTCATGGACATCATGCTAATAAATGAGAAAATCATACTCCCAGTCGCCCACTTCATCCATTGACCATTCTTTGTAATTAATGCCATAACCATGACAATAACGCCTAATATGAATGAAATAGAAAAGATATTTACTCCTACTTTAAAAGCAGGTGCATACAATCCCTCTATCTTTTGTATGATTGATGATCCAAATGAATCATCTTTCTCTGTTGTTTTCGCTCGATTGTTTAACCCCTTGTTAAAGGATGACGAAACATCGTTCCCCTTCAATTCATTAAAATCTACTTTTGCAGAAGCTTCAGCTGCTTGTAAGGGTATAAGTAGTAAAATCATTAAAACAAGCGTACATAGGACTCCTATCATTCCTTTTTCTTGTTTCATCACATATCACCCGCTAATTTTGGTTTGATGCTCTTTAATTTGATTTCATTTCCTTCCGCAACATAATAAAGATCTGCCGAATAATAGATATTTGCTTTTGTATATGCCCCCATAATTGCATTCGCAATTTCTTCCTTCTCTACTGCAATGTATGTTTCATTTTCATTGTAAAATTCTATTTCAATTCGATTAATATTATTATTTAGTACTGTGATATGTAACTCTTTTAGGCTATCTAGACGAT
>NZ_NWUW01000132.1 GCF_002746455.1 Bacillus fungorum
TGTTGGCGACACCAACGTTAATTTTCTACCAACTATCATTTAGCTTATTTACGTTAAACCAAGCCGCAAGAAGACACTGGCGTATTGGACAAACAAAGCAATGTAGAACCTTCTATCTGGGCTACCAAGAAACGTTCCAAGCTCAGATGGCACAGTTAATTGCTCAGAAGAATAAAGCTTCTGAAGCCATGAACGGAGATGCAACAAGTGATGGATTGAATGCAATGCTTGGTGATACAGGAGATCTACAGACGCTATTAATTCAAAACATTAAAAGCGGGAATCAGTTAAAAGGTTCAACAGAAGAATGGACACAAGCAGCATCGGAGGAATCGAAGCGAGTACTTGAAAATATCGGGAAAGTGATTACACCTGTATTTGAACCAATTGAAATTCAATTTACAAATTGGGTGGAAAAATTATCAGAAACAATGGACGTAGCATTTATGAAAGAGGCTCAATTTATGCAAAAAGCTGTTGAATGTATTAAAAAGGAGCAAGTACCTGGTGTTCGAATTAAGCAGAATGTACTTGAAGTAGATGGAGAAATAAAAGATTTAGTTCGAGCTTTAACAACATTGATTACAGATAAGCGTATGCTTGTACAAAAACAGGATATTGCATTCTGGGATGAATTAATTGTTGAAGTAGATACTTCTCAAAAGAAAGGGAAACGAAAGAATAAAGTAATTGAAGGACAATTTGAGTTCGATTTATTTGGCTAAATGAGAGGGGAAAATCATGTTTAAGATACTTCTTATCGCACTAATTTGCTATATGGTTTTTGTAGTTTACAAAACAAAAAGAAACATGTTGATAGAAGAGAAGAAAAAAGAAAAAGGACCAGAACCGGTGGAACGACCTGTTTATTGGTGTCCGAGAGAAAATAGGCCTATTGGAAGGGAACAAGAACGTGTTACTGTTCCAATGAAAGAAATTACCTTAGAAAAGGATGTAGCAAATATATACGATTTAGTTGCTACATCTGTTCGAATGAATGTAGGTGAAGAAGAAAAAACGTTAGAGCAGGACAAGGAAGTTGCAAAAGAAGTGGAGTATG
>NZ_NWUW01000133.1 GCF_002746455.1 Bacillus fungorum
TGTTCACCTACGTTATTGGCATGATATAGACCTACTTTGCCACCTACGCTATGCTCCATCCTTTTTAGGGCATATTATGCATCCATCTATTAGTAAAGGGGTATCTACCCCTCCTTTAAGTTTTGCTGTGCAGGGCGGAGTAAATCAAGAGTTTAATTTTGTTGTATACTCCACCTTATTAACAGATAAAAAGGATCGCTTAAAACGAATTATCGCTAGATGGAGAGATTTCGTAGAGTCAGGTAAGGATGTTATCATAAAAGATTTAAGGAATAACCCTACAATCCTAGTTATTTATGTTTCTACTGAAAAACAAGCAAAGCAAATTAATAATGAACTACTACTGGATTTAATTCTTGGCAAAGTATTGTTATGTATAGGAGAAACCTTGCATATACAAGGATTACAACATGCATTTTATCAGCCCCTTGCAGAAGGGGCGATTAAACAATTACATACAAAGCTATTTGCAACAAACTAAGCCACTCTTTTAAGCTATAGCTAGCCTAAAGAGTGGCTTAGTTTTTCTTTTTATACACTAGAAGAGGCGGATATCGAGAGAAATACACAACAAAAATGGGTAAAAAATGAGTTTTCTTATATCTCCCTCTATACAAAGTGCGTATTTTACGAAATAATATTCTTTGACACCTCAACATAAAATAACAATATATACAAATATAGTTATTTTATAGGAGGAATACATATGAAAGGAGTAACACAGTGCTACGTATACAAAGAGGGTACATGTATGATCCAGATGATAATGAGATAATTGTGAACGAAATTTTCTACAACGCTGCATCCAAACAAAAGCTAGGAAGTAAAATGGGGGTGTTTGCTGCAGACAAACTACCTACTTCCATTTTTGAAAAGGTCCAAGAAAACGAAAGTATGTCTTATACGGAAAGTATGGAAGTAGAAGAAGAAACTATTTCAGAAATACTTCGTTATTTAGACCAAAATCAAAAGCCAGAAAAACTTTATTTTGAGATACAGTACATGAAGTAACACTGAGAAGAGTGAATAAGATGGGGTTTATAAAC
>NZ_NWUW01000134.1 GCF_002746455.1 Bacillus fungorum
TGTTCACCTACGTTATTGGCATGATATAGACCTACTTTGCCACCTACGCTATGCTCCATCCTTTTTAGGGCATATTATGCATCCATCTATTAGTAAAGGGGTATCTACCCCTCCTTTAAGTTTTGCTCTGCAGGGCGGAGTAAATCAAGAATTTAATTTTGTTGTATACTCCACCCTACTAACAGATAAAAAGGATCGTTTAAAACGAATTATTGCTCGATGGAAAGATTTCGTAGAATCAGGAAAAGATGTTATTATGCAAGACTTAGGAAATAATCCTACAGTCTTAGTTATATATGTTTCTACGGAAAGCCAAGCCAAGCAAATTAATAATGAACTATTACTCGACCTGCTCCCTGGTAAAGTATTGTTATGTATAGGAGAAACCTTACATATAAAAGGATTACAACATGCATTTTACCAGCCCCTTGCAGAAGGGGAGATTAAACAATTAAATACAAAGCTATTCGCAACAAACTAAGCCACCCTTACAAGCTATTGATTTCTTTTAAAGGGTGGCTTGTTTGTTATATAAAAATAGTAGATTATTCAAAAATAATTTAAGAAAACTAATTATCCTGTATCTCCCTCTATACAAATTACGGATTTTACGAAATAATATTCTTTGACACCTTTATGCAGAAAAAACAATATATATAAATATGTTCATTCGTGTAAAGGAATATATTTGAAAGGAGTAACACAGTGCTACGTATACAAAGAGGGTACATGTATGATCCAGATGATAATGAGATAATTGTGAACGAAATTTTCTACAACGCTGCATCTGAACAAAAGCTAGGAAGTAAAATGGGTGTGTTTGCTGCAGACAAACTACCTACTTCCATTTTTGAAAAGGTTCAAGAAAACGAAAGTATGTCTTATACGGAAAGTATGGAAATAGAAGAAGAAACTATTTCAGAAATACTTCGTTATTTAGACCAAAATCAAAAGCCAGAAAAACTTTATTTTGAGATACAGTACATGAAGTAACACTGAGAAGAGTGAATAAGATGGGGTTTATAAAC
>NZ_NWUW01000135.1 GCF_002746455.1 Bacillus fungorum
TCTTTTGTTCAGACGTTGCCAGATAGAGAAATGATCGTTTGGGATATGTATTCAAACCATATGTCACAAGAAAATATCGGGAAGAAAGTCGGAGTTACTCAGACTCAAATCAGCCGTATATTAAAACGAATCAACGAAAGAGCTGCAGCTTTCGGGAGAGCGCAGGGAGTTGCAAAGTAGTATCAATTTTGAAAGTTGTACAGAAAGGTGGAATTACATTTTGTTGTGGTTATGGTGTCTTATAGGGTATTTAGCGGTTACAGTTTCCGCTTTATGTTTACTATACAGAATGTATTCTTCAGCTTGTAACTGACGGAAGCGTTGGTTCAAACTTTAATGTTTCTGCTGGAATTAATTTAATTAAATTATCATGATAATTTAATTATGTCATAAGTTGATGACACATGTTTTTTTAAAAAACTTATTTATTAAGGTTTTTTAGTGTAGTTCTTTCTATATCTCTTAGTAAGGTTTTCCACGTTGCAATAGTTGAGTAGTATTTTTGCTATTGCAGCGTGGAATTTGACTGATTTGGGCATGTCGCTAAGTCGAACAGACCAAAAACGAGGTTAAGTTGTTCGACTTGAATTAACAATTATATCAGTCTAACCGCCAGTTTTATTGTTCAAAACAATATTAAATATTATGTTATTACAAACACTACAATTCTTAAAATATATTATAGGATTAGTCAATGGTAAGCGGAACGAAGTGAGCATTAAGGAGTTGGCTGACTCACTATACTATCATCAAATCCTCTTATAATTTTGTGTATTAGGATAATAGAAAGTACCATTTGTATCCCCGCATAAAGTGTGGGGATTTACATAAAGAGAAGATACATCGATGAGTGTTACTTAAATGAAGAATTTTTAATTAATAAAATTCTTATTGTATTAAGAATAAATAAAAGAACCCGTCTTTCATAAATGGATTCTTCCCTTAGGGCATACAAGAAATTCAAGGTAACTGGACCAGAGAAACCTGTGGAATTTCTTGTGATATTAA
>NZ_NWUW01000136.1 GCF_002746455.1 Bacillus fungorum
CTACGAATCCTAGAGCTAATGAAACAAGGAGCCCACCCCGAAACTGAAATGGTCTTGTCACTCTTCGATTTACTGGTTTTTCAATAACCCCAAAATTTGCCCAGGTAGGCAAACGTTTTTCCACATTCTTTACGGTACCCATTAATCCATATTTAAGTGATAGAATGAAGCATCCAATTAGTAAATATACAATAGACGAAAAATAGATAGATAGACCTATAACAATAATTGTAAGCAGCCAACCTATTAAAATGGAATTCCGCAAAACAAGATATTCTCGATTTCTTTTCAAAACAAACATTCCTTTCAAAATTAATAAGGTTATTTTTAATTGGAAAATATTTACATTTAATAATGAGCATGATATGATACATCTATATTCATTTCAGAAATAGCCTAAAAAGGATTGTGATAGATATGTTAAAACTTGTAGTAGATAATACCGTAACAGAACCAGAACAAGAATCAGATTCAACTTTTTCAAACTTTTTCACCTGCAAAGACTGTGTATACTATCTTTCAAAATCAGATTCTTGTAGTCTACAATTAGCAGCTGATTCAAATAATCCCCTTATCCCTTATGAGTGTGGGAACTTTGAGGAAACCTATGAAATCGGAACGGAAGATCCATTGAATTCACATATTCATCAACGACTTCGGGAAGAAAAAGCACAAACGCTGGCTGAAAATTATCCAGAACAACCTTCTATTGATCCTATCCATAAAGACGCAATATGGTATGGAGCAGCAGATTATGGTTGCTGGATTGTAAATGATTCAAAGAAACGCTTTGCTCTTGCAGAACAAGTTCCTTTCGGTGATAATATATCTCTAGAAAAATATGCTTCTCCTTTCCCTTTTCATGATCATTGTGCAAAAGAAGGTATTAGGCACTATATGTGCTGGTATGTGAATGAAAAAGGAATAGGCGAATACCATCTTCTTATTGGTGGTGTCATCATGAAAATTGCAGAAGGAGTTAAGAAAC
>NZ_NWUW01000137.1 GCF_002746455.1 Bacillus fungorum
CTACGAATCCTAGAGCTAATGAAACAAGGAGCCCACCCCGAAACTGAAATGGTCTTGTCACTCTTCGATTTACTGGTTTTTCAATAACCCCAAAATTTGCCCAGGTAGGCAAACGTTTTTCCACATTTTTCACGGTACCCATTAATCCGTATTTTAGCGATAAAATGAAACATCCAATTAGTAAATATACGATAGATGAAAAATAGATAGATAGACTTATAACGATAATCGTAAGCAGCCAACCTATTAAAATAGAATTTCGCAAAACAATATATTCTCGATTTCTTTTCAAAACAAACATTCCTTTCAAAATAAATTAGGGTGTTTTAAATTGGGAAATATTTACATTTTAAAACAAGCATGATATGATACGTCTATATTAAATTTAAAAATAGCCTATAAAGGATTGTGATAGATATGTTAAAACTTGTAGTAGATAATACCGTAACAGAACCAGAACAAGAATCAGATTCAACCTTTTCAAACTTTTTCACCTGCAAAGACTGTGTATACTATCTTTCAAAATCAGATTCTTGTAGTCTACAATTAGCAGCTGATTCAAATAATCCCCTTATCTCTTATGAGTGTGGGAACTTTGAAGAAACCTATGAAATTGGGACGGAAGATCCATTGAATTCACATATTCATCAACGACTTCGGGAAGAAAAAGCGCAAATGTTAGCTGAAAATTATCCAGCACAACCTTCTATTGATCCTATTCATAATGACGCAATATGGTATGGAGCAGCAGATTATGGTTGCTGGATTGTAAGTGATGCAAAGAAACGCTTTGCTCTTGCAGAACAAGTTCCTTTCGGTGATAATATATCTCTAGAAAAATATGCTTCTCCTTTCCCTTTACATGATCATTGTGCAAAAGAAGGTATTAGGCACTATATGTGCTGGTATGTGAATGAAAAAGGAATAGGCGAATACCATCTTCTTATTGGTGGTGTCATCATGAAAATTGCAGAAGGAGTTAAGAAAC
>NZ_NWUW01000138.1 GCF_002746455.1 Bacillus fungorum
AAATCGTTCTAGTTTCATTCTTTTACTTACATGAATACGAAATATAGATTTCCATGTTTTAAATAGAATTT
This sequence comes from Bacillus fungorum, assembly GCF_002746455.1. GTDB lineage: Bacteria > Bacillota > Bacilli > Bacillales > Bacillaceae_G > Bacillus_A > Bacillus_A fungorum. The sequence continues at coordinate 72 of NZ_NWUW01000138.1, forward strand.
CTACTTGCCATCGTAATGAATAAAAAGCATACACCTCTGTGGCTGGCAGTTTCTCTGACGAAGCGTTGGTAACTAATAGATTTACTTTGCTCGCAGACTTTGGCATTTTCTTTTTCATTTTTTTATGATGTTCCAAGCGCTTCGCCCATTCATTCTGCTTTAAACGATATAAGATAAGGCGAGTTCGATGCTTGTACTTTAATCCGATATATACCTCTGGCAATTCTAGCGTTTCTCCTTCTTCTAAATTCTTCGTTAAGGATTCTATATGTAATAAAATCCAATTTCCATCTTCCCCTTTTTGGTACACTTGCGTGTTCCAACGAATTCTAGATATATAGTAAGCATCGCATAGAGAGATGCGCTCTAAATCACCAATGTCGTGATATCCAAGGTCGCGAAGTACGAGATCTCCAGCTTGTAAAGTCTTAGTACGTTCCTGCCCATATTTTGCATCGTTACTAGTAGCGTGATCAGCTGTCATTCCGAGAAATTCTCCCGAAAGTAGCTCATACTCCAATTGAATTTTCACACCGGCTTCAGAACCGCCCCCGCCAAAGCCTTTATACATTTCAGCATAGGAAGAAGGGAGCTGAAAAGAGGTCGAATCCAAAATACGAATTCGTGTAAAACGACTAGATAGCGATTTAGTGGGACAAACTTTTTGCCGGAAGGCATACAGAAATAACTCTTTGAGAAAGGCTACAGTTCGCTTGTTCCAACGCTTATTAAGTGCCTCAGCTGAGAGACAAGTTCCTGTAGCTTCATTTAATTTTGTACAAAGACTAACTAGGGACTCAGAACTGATTGTTTGTCCCAAAAATACACAGAGTGATACAAGATCCTGTGCCTGAAATTTTCGCTTTCGTTGAATCATACCTGTTTGATACGCAAGTTCCTGTAGGTGAT
>NZ_NWUW01000139.1 GCF_002746455.1 Bacillus fungorum
GTACATTTGAGCTACTTTTACTTACACGTAATACCTGAACTTGTTTCTTTTCATAGCGCACCGTTTGTTCTAATTTTTCTACTACATTGTTACTTAGGGAATTAATATTCATTTACATTCACCTTTCGAAATTGTTATTTTTTTAACTCATAAATATTTTTTACTTCATATAATCCTCATGTTTGGATTTAATCTATTTTAAGCATTGTAATATTGCGGAGAGTTCTCGGTTCTCCTGTTTTAAGATTATTAATCACTTAATCTTAAAACATTTTAATATTACAATGACGTACAGTGTCTCATTATAGTTGAATATCCCTATATGGTGAATCATTCTGTCCCACTCATTTGTACAAAAATAAAAAAATGTTTTATCCTTGTACAAATGAGTGGAAAAATGCTGCATTCATACTATCTATCTATAAAAATACAACTAGGAAATCAATTTATATATTCCCTAGTTGTCTATCACTCCATTCAACTAATGTATAAGAATACGGTGAATCAACTTGTAATTCTAAATACAATGGTTTATTTTTTGGTAAGATTTCTCCCTCTGTATGAATCCAATAACGCTTGTTATCCGACATATTCAATACGCGTGTCAGTCCTTGTTCTCGTCTTATTACTTTTGCAGTCCACCCGACCCGATTCAGATTTTCTCCCTCTGATACTCCTTGTGGAAAAGGTAGATTCTGTTCTGTTTCTAGTGGGATTGGCAACTGTTCTAGTTCCGAAATCGTCTCCTCATATTCAAATACTTCCTCTGGTATATCCTCATCGCTCGGAAAAGGAATTTCATATACTGCTTCAGAAGCAGGAGTATGATGAAATTCTTCAACATACTCCACTTCTTTTGCAACTTCCTTGTCCTGCTCTAACGTTTTTTCTTCTTCACCTACATTCATTCGAACAGATGTAGCAACTAAATCGTATATATTTGCTACATCCTTTTCTAAGGTAATTTC
>NZ_NWUW01000140.1 GCF_002746455.1 Bacillus fungorum
GTACATTTGAGCTACTTTTACTCACACGTAATACCTGAACTTGTTTCTTTTCATAGCGCACCGTTTGTTCTAATTTTTCTACTACATTGTTACTTAGGGAATTAATATTCATTTACATTCACCTTTCAAAATTGTTATTTTTTAACTCAAAAATATTTTTTACTTCATATAATCCTCATTTTTGGATTTAATCTATTTTAAACATTGTAATATTGCGGAGAGTTCTCGGTTCTCCTGTTTTAAGATTATTAATCACTTAATCTCAAAACATTTTAATATTACAATGATGTACAGTGTCTCATTATAGCCGAATATCCTTATATGGTGAATCGTTCCGTCCCACTCATTTGTACAAAAATAAAAAATGTTTTATGCTTGTACAAATGAGTGGGAAAATGCTGTATCTCACGCTATCTATCTATAAAAATACAACTAGGAAATTGATTTATATATTTCCTAGTTGTCTATCACTCCATCTAACTAATGTGTAAGAATACGATACATCCATTTGTAATTCTATATACAGTAGTTGTTTTTCTGGTAATATCTCTCCCTCTGTATGAATCCAATAACGCTTGTTATTGGACATATTCAGTACACGTGTCAGTCCTTGTTCTCGCCCTATTACTTTTGCAGTCCACCTCACCAAATTCATATCTTCTACCTCTGATACGCCTTGTTCCAGAGGTACGATATTTTCTGCTTCTAGTGGAATTTGTAACTGTTCTAATTCCAGAAATGTCTCCTCATATTCTAATAATTCCTCAGGTATATCTTCATCGCTAGGAAAAGGAATATCGTATACTGCTTCAGAAGCAGGAGTATGATGAAATTCTTCAGCATACTCCACTTCTTTTGCAACTTCCTTGTCCTGCTCTAACGTTTTTTCTTCTTCACCTACATTCATTCGAACAGATGTAGCAACTAAATCGTATATATTTGCTACATCCTTTTCTAAGGTAATTTC
>NZ_NWUW01000141.1 GCF_002746455.1 Bacillus fungorum
ATTATAGGTATTTTGGGGATATTAAAAATAGGAGCAGCATATATTCCATTAGCTTCTGATATTCCTTTAAAAAGAAAAGAGACAATCTTTAAAGATTCTAATTGTAAAATGGAATTAAATACGACATTAATTAATGAAATTCTTTCAAAAGAATATACTCATTATGTAGAGGATCAGTCTCAACCTGATAGTATAGCTTATGCTATTTATACATCAGGAAGTACAGGGACACCAAAAGGTGTTGTAATTAAGCATCAAGCTGCAGTGAATACAATTTTAGATATTAACTCTAAGTTTGATGTGACGGAAAAAGATAAGGTAATCGGGCTTTCTAATCTATCTTTTGATTTATCTGTATACGATATATTTGGAACGCTTGCAGCTGGAGCTACATTGGTATTAATTGAAGACCAACGGGATGTAAAGGCAGTGAGAGAAACAGTTTTACAAAAAGGAATTACTATTTGGAACTCTGTTCCGATGGTAATGGAAATGTTGGTAGATTATTGTGAATCTATTAATAATAATAATGAGATAATAGACTATAGTGACTTGCCTGATTTAAGGTTAGTACTACTAAGTGGAGATTGGATTCCACTATCATTACCAGAAAGAATTAAGGAGCAATTTTTAGGAAGTGAAGTAATTAGTTTAGGTGGAGCAACAGAGGCCTCGATTTGGTCCATTTATTATCCGATAGAAGAAGTATCAGAAGAGTGGAAGAGTATACCTTATGGTTATCCGTTAAGTAATCAAACATACTATGTTTTAAATTACGCGAATGAAATTTGTCCAATCGGCGTAAAGGGTGAATTATATATAGGTGGTATGGGATTAGCAGAAGGTTATTTAAATGATCAAGAAAAAACGAATACAGCATTTATAAATCATCCGCAGCTTGGAAGGATATATAAAACGGGTGATATGGGTAAAATGACCCC
>NZ_NWUW01000142.1 GCF_002746455.1 Bacillus fungorum
ATGGAATATGACCCGAAACAGTTCCTGTGTACACTTTACTGCCTTCTTGCGCTGTTACTTCTTCATATAATCTTTTTTGAAGTGCTAACTCTCCTGCTGTGATAGATACAACAGCAAAGTTGCCTTCCTCCGTTTTCTGGAAGTGTTCAATGATAACAGGCTTTGTCCTACCCACTAGCCATTGAGGATTTTTAGGAACATTTATACCTGCCTCTGTAATGGGACAATATGCTGTTGTATGAGTACCAATTTGCATTGTAAGTACTTGTATACGCTCAGACTTTCCGTTTTTAGTCGGGAATAGCTTTTCAGATACGACTGTAATCAAGCCTTTTCCTACAGTGCGCTCACGTTTCATACGGGCTAATTCCTCTAGTTCATGTTCACGTACTCGCTCAAATTGATTAAAGTTTGTTTCTAGCACTGTGTCACCGTGTAGGTTCTCTGCTTCAAAAGCCATTCCAAGTTCTTCTACAGTTTGAGTGTTTGTCTTATCTTCTGCCATTATATTTTTCCTCCTAGAACGTAAAAAAGGACACACCTGTACCGTTGGGATGGTACGTAAGGTGTGTCCTTCACGTGAATTATGATTTATTTATATAGTTGTTAATACAAATATAATGGTGTTTCTACTCAAATGCAAGGGTAATTTTAAAATCATAAGTTTTTTATAGGCTAAACCAAAATCTAGAATGCAGTCTTACTAGGGGTACTGCCACATCGCTATCAAGCTAATAAAAAGAAATGCCCCCTAAAATGAAAAAATACGCTATTCTTTCTGTAGAATCATAGGAAAGGATGGCGTTTTTTATGTCTGTTTCTGTTTCTAACGAATTACAACTATTTGCTCAAGAGATTCAAAGTGCCCTATCTCC
>NZ_NWUW01000143.1 GCF_002746455.1 Bacillus fungorum
TTTGACAACTATATATTGATAAAAAGAAACCCCGATTGTCCGCGGGGCTTCTAAGGGTAAGTGCCAAGTAATGACGTACTCGACTAATTAACCATATCATGAATTTTTTGGTAAAAATACTGGTAAATGTGTCCAAATAAATGAGGGCATCATTTTCAACAAAAACGCTATTTGGTATCAAATTTGAATATTGTATAAAATCGGAGGTAAATGAAAGGTGAATATAATAAAATGAATAATAGTAATTTACAAAAATCAGGTTATATCATACTTATATATTTTATAATGACTCAATTTGTTGGGATTATAGGAGTACAATTGCTAGCAAAGACAGGTTGGTATGATATTAAGGGAAATCAACAGCAAGCGATTCAGCAACTACTTGTTCATTGGGAACTAATTGGGTTTTCAATCACGGTATTAATCTTTTTTCTTATATATAGTAAAGAAATGATAAATGATCCAAAGTTATCGATTAAAGTATCAAGAAACTCATTCGTATGGATTTTAATTGGGATCATATTAGTATTTCTAGCACAGATGGTTGGTAGTACTTTAGATAAGAGTGTATTCCAGGTAACTACGCAGTCAACAAATACATCTAGTACAGTTGCTGCTGCAGCGATATCTCCTGTGGCACTTATTTCAATTGTTCTTCTGGCACCCTTAGTAGAAGAGTTTGTTTTTCGTTATGCGGCCATAAATATTTTAACGCAAAAGTTTAAACAAACCTGGGGTATACTAATAAGTTCATTGTTCTTTTCTATTATGCATTTTGATTTTCCTTTTATATTTGGATACTTTTTAATTGGTCTTGTACTTGCTGTAGTATATGTGCGTACTAATAGGTTACTAGTATC
>NZ_NWUW01000144.1 GCF_002746455.1 Bacillus fungorum
TGGTATGGATGACCTACCGGAGATTACAGATGAAGAACTACCATTCTAATTATGTCGAGGTAGTATATAGAGGGTAAAAGGAAGAACTAAGTGATGTTTATACTTGGATCTTCCTTTTTTTATTGCAAAAAAAGAACTTGGAGGGAATTTTATGAGAATAGGAAATGATTTAGCGGCAGGATTTTATCCAACACCACTAACAGAAGGGAAATATTTAATACAGTTATTACAAATGGAATCAGAGCGAGCTTATGCTTGCTTTGATCCATGTTGTGGAGAAGGGAAAATTTTACGAAGTTTTGCAGATGAAATGAAGCAGGCGGGAGTCCAGTTTCATACGTATGGCGTAGAGCTGGATGCAAAGCGATATGGCAAAGCAAAAGAGCAATTAGATGAAGTGGTACGCTCAAGCTTTGAAAGCATGATGATTAGCCATGACTATTTTCCGCTTGTTTTTTTAAATCCTCCTTATAATACGGAGCTTCGTACAGAGAATGTAAAATCAGAGAGAATGGAATTCAACTTCCTGAAGCGTGCTCACCATTATTTAGCAGAAGGTGGGATTATGGTATATGTCATTCCATATGACAGATTTGCTAGAGACGATATCAGTTATTTCTTGGCTAAGAATTATGAGGAAATAGGCTTAATGCGTTTTGGTGATGAAAATAAGGAGTTCGATGCATTTAAACAGTGTGTCTTCATCGGTCGTAAGCGTGAATCTATGAAAAATGATACATACTTTAACGATCGGTTCGCTAATTTTTGTGAAAATATGTCTGATCTTATTTTCGTCAAAAAAAATGTGAATACATTAGCGCAAATGGTGAATCGTAAAAGTTGGATTATACCTGAA
>NZ_NWUW01000145.1 GCF_002746455.1 Bacillus fungorum
TGACACATTGTATTATTAAGTGCGACACCTAAAAAAAACAAAAAGCTCACCTCGCTTCGTGTAAAGTAGAAGTTACCACACCACTTACTTAACACGGAGGACGAGTATGAGCTATTCTCATTTTACCACGTTTGAACGTGGACAACTAGAATCACTTTATAAATTGGGATATTCCACAAGAAAAATAGATTCGATTTTGAAGCGACATCATTCTTCTATCGCACGAGAGTTAAAAAGAAATTCAAAAGAAAACAAGGTGTACGACAGTGAACAAGCGCATAGACAATATATCGAGCGAAGAACCACTTGTAAACCTATCGGTAAATGGTCCAAAGAACTTGTGAAAAAAATTCAAGAAAAATTAGAGGTTACTTGGTCTCCAGAACAAATCCAGCATGGCCATTTGAAAGGTGAGGTTTCCTTTAAAACAATCTATAACTGGTTATACCAAGGGAAACTGTTCCGACAGGATCTGTCTTTATTAAGGCAGAAAGGGAAACGCCAAAAACCCAAAGAGACACGCGGACGTTTCAATATTGGGACATCTATTCAAAAACGACCATCGGAAGTTAGAAAGCGAGAGACATTCGGGCACTGGGAATTAGACACAATTGTCTCAAGTCGCGGAAAAAGCAAGGGTTGTTTCGCAACATTTGTGGAACGAAAAACACGGTATTACCAAGCGATTGTCATTCCAGACCGAACGACAGAATCAATGGAATTCGCTATCAAACAGCTTACTTCTATGTATCCATCCACTGCATTTCAAACCGCTACTGTTGATAGGGGAAAAGAATTTTCGTGTTATCAACGAGTAGAAAATGACTTGAAAATAGCAGTGTTCTTTGCCGATCC
>NZ_NWUW01000146.1 GCF_002746455.1 Bacillus fungorum
TTAATTGGAGCAAGTCCTGAATTACTCGTTTCACGTAATGGTATGCAGGTTATTTCTAATCCGTTAGCTGGTTCAAGACCACGTAGTGATGATCCGGTAGAAGATAAAAGAAGAGCAGAGGAATTGCTTTCTTCTCCAAAAGATTTACATGAACATGCGGTAGTAGTAGAAGCGGTTGCTGCTGCACTTCGTCCGTACTGTCATACATTATATGTTCCAGAAAAACCATCCGTTATTCATAGTGAAGCGATGTGGCATTTGTCTACTGAAGTGAATGGTGAACTAAAGGACCCAAATACTTCTTCTTTGGAATTAGCAATTGCTCTTCATCCTACGCCAGCAGTTTGCGGAACGCCGATGGAAGAAGCGAGAGAGGCTATTCAAAAAATTGAGCCATTTGACCGTGAATTCTTTACAGGAATGCTAGGATGGAGCGATTTAAATGGAGATGGCGAATGGATTGTTACAATTCGCTGTGCTGAAGTGCAAGAAAATACACTTCGATTATTTGCAGGAGCGGGAGTTGTTGCTGAGTCAAAACCAGAAGCTGAATTAGCAGAAACATCAGCTAAGTTCCAAACAATGCTGAAAGCTTTAGGGTTAAATGATAGCTCATTGAATGAAAAATAGGGGGAAGAAAAAATGTTAACAGGTTATACAAACTGGCCAAAAGAATTTGCCGATCGTTATCGAGCGGAAGGGTGCTGGCTTGGGGAAACATTTGGCGGAGTGTTAAGA
>NZ_NWUW01000147.1 GCF_002746455.1 Bacillus fungorum
CTTCAATCGCTTTCTCAAAAGACTCTTTCATATGCTCATAAGCCTGTTTTTGTTCTTCCGACATCTCGACAAGAATCGTAGGTACATTGATTAACTCCACAGGATTTGGCCAAACATCTTTTAAGCGCACATTAATGGTTGTATCCATTAAAAATTGGGTAAACACATAAGGTGAAATACCAGGTACGACCTTGGTTTTATCTAATGTACCTTGTGCTCCGCGTGAAGCTATATTTGATGTGACCTCACCATCATGGTAATATGTTCTCTCGATGTTTCCGTAGGTTTCATTCCATTCCATTAAAGAACTATATTCAAAGCCGCTTTTCACCATTTTTTGAGGGAATAAACGCCATAACGTATAGAATACGTCGCTTGCGCGCCCACCAAATAATGTACCTGTTCCACCTACGAATTTCTTACAAACTTTAACTAAACTTCCTAGGGCAGTTCCTTGTGCAGTTTCGCTTTTCAGCTCGTGTATTTCGTCAGCGATAAGAGCATCAAAGAAATGTTTCATTTTCCTACGAATATACTCAACGGTAGCTACCTTTCGATATGCTCGTCCTGATTGTTTCGCATCATATGGCTTCACACGATTCTCTAACTCTAGTTGTTTTTGCAGCGGTTTATTTCCCTCTTTTATTGCTTGCACTAATTTATTTTCATATTTGGTCCAATCTTTAAAGCTTGCATATTTCGTTTTTACTTTTGGACTCCAAATATTTG
>NZ_NWUW01000148.1 GCF_002746455.1 Bacillus fungorum
CTTCAAATACTTCTTCTGAAATTGGCGATAGTATGCCGCTCAAATACACAGCAGTATATAAAAAGTATTGCTCATCCCTTGTTTTAATTGTATGTGTACCGTGTTCCTCATTGTTTGGAATAATTCGTTCAATTTTGAGTTGTTTTTTATCACAAATGATCTCTTTTACTCGATATAAATTATGTATCGGTAAACGATTAATATACAAACAAAGGTACTCTAGTAGAAATAGAATAACAGTCATTTGTAGAATGAAAGCAATCTTTAGTAGAGTTGGTATGGATGCAAATAACACTAGAAATATAGAGATTAAGAAAATATTTAACTTTGAAAACCACTTTTCATATTGATTCAAAGAAATAATACTTTTCTTATTCTGGAACACCTGGAACCTCGTTATAAGAAAAATAATTGCAAAGATTCCTTCATAACTAAACCAAGTTTTCCACTCTGTATCAGTAAGTTCTAGCAATATATATATGATACCAGTAGATATGATTAGTGGTACCAACTGTACCAAACTAAATAGTATGGTGTGTTCTAACATTCTTTTCTTATAAATGTGATTAGTGATTGAATCCAAGTTTCTTAACTCCTTCTGCAATTTTCATGATGACACCACCAATAAGAAGATGGTATTCGCCTATTCCTTTTTCATTCACATACCAGCACATATAGTGCCTAATACCTTCTTTTGCACAATGATCATG
>NZ_NWUW01000149.1 GCF_002746455.1 Bacillus fungorum
CTTACTACTAAACTTATGCTGCTTGCAAATGCTTTAACCCAATCTCTAACGCACCTGTTCCTCCAAAACCCTGATTAAATAAAAGTGGGACATCATACTTCTTTGCGTATTCTTTTGCTACATCAATAGACACATGACCACATGCACCTTTCTGCACTACAATAACATCACATTTTTTTATGACACTACGAAACGTTTTCTTTACACCACCGTGATTTTTCCCATCATGAAAGATTACCTGGCAATCTCTTTTTTTCGCTAATTTCTCCAATGTTCTACCATTTGAACCACCTAAAACTAGAATTGTACTCATTTCCATTCACTCTCCACATCTTTATTTTTTTTATATGTACTTGGCGATGCTAATAATACAATTGTACAGATAACAATATTCAGGAATATTACACCTACTATTAATACAATTGCGAAGATAGGTAGCAAAAGCATGAAAATAAAACCACTTACAAGCAAGCAGATGAATATAAATCCATTGCTCATGTCTTCATAACCATCTAATCCTGTTACTATATCTAAACTGTGCATCCAAACTGTGATACTATCCCAATTTGTGATCAACAGGTATCCACTACCTACTAGTAATGCCCATCCAAATAATGTCCCTAAAAGTCCCGAGCCTCTTCCAGAAGAATATCCTGCAAAATAGTTTGCTGCTGTTCCAAATAATAATCTCATTGTTTTTACCTCC
>NZ_NWUW01000150.1 GCF_002746455.1 Bacillus fungorum
TTTCTTCCAAACAGGGCATTCTGGTTTTACTTCTGTACATACAAGAAGTGCAATTGAAGGTGTAAAACGCCTTATGTTAATGTGTCTGCAAAGTGGAGCAAATATTGATGCTAAGTATTTATATGAACTAATTTCATCGACATTTGATGTAATTGTCTTTTTCGAGAAAAAGGATGATGGAAACCGGTATATAACTGAAATGATTGAGCTGAGAGATTATTATGACGGTGAAGTACACTTTAATCAACTTACTCAATTTATCCCAGATGAAATAGAAGTAGATGAAATGACTGGGAAAATAATAAAGATTCATGGTGAGCATGTAATGAAAGGGAAAATTTCAGATGAAATGGAATGGAAATTCCGTTCTACTACTGTAGATACTTCCTTATATGAATCGTTTCTTGCTCATAAGGAGGTAAAACAGCTTGCATAGTATATTGATTTATAGCTGTATTTTCTTGATATTCTGTAGCGTCTTCCTTTTGGTTTTACTTTGTACAAAATCAAAAGGTTCTGCTCTTTCTCAATTTGTACAAGAAAATGAGAAAGAAGAAAGGCGTTTGGAATTAAGGAATATCAAAGGGATTCGAATGTATCTACCACAATCCATTATTCAAGAAGCCCAAAAGTACGAGTGGAAATTGACGAAAAGTATGTACTGGGTATATGTAATTCTTTCCGGAATGA
>NZ_NWUW01000151.1 GCF_002746455.1 Bacillus fungorum
TTTCTTCCAAACAGGGCATTCTGGTTTTACTTCTGTACATACAAGAAGTGCAATTGAAGGTGTAAAACGCCTTATGTTAATGTGTCTGCAAAGTGGAGCAAATATTGATGCTAAGTATTTATATGAATTGATTTCATCGACATTTGATGTAATTGTCTTTTTCGAGAAAAAGGATGATGGAAATCGGTATATAACTGAAATGATTGAGTTGAGGGATTATTATGACGGTGAAGTACACTTTAATCGACTTACTCAATTTATTCCAGATGAAATAGAAGTAGATGAAACGACTGGGAAAATAACAAAGATTCATGGTGAGCATGTAATGAAAGGGAAAATGTCAGATGAAATGGAGAGGAAATTCCTTTCTACTACTGTAGATTCTTCTTTATATGAAGCGTTTCTTGCTCATAAGGAGGTAAAACAGCTTGCATAGTATATTGATTTATAGCTGTATTTTCTTGATATTCTGTAGCGTCTTTCTTTTGGTTTTACTTTTTACAAAATCAAAAGGTTCTGCCCTTTCTCAATTTGTACAAGAAAATGAGAAAGAAGAAAGGCGCTTGGAATTAAGGAATATCAAAGGGATTCGAATGTATCTACCACAATCCATTATTCAAGAAGCCCAAAAGTACGAGTGGAAATTGACGAAAAGTATGTACTGGGTATATGTAATTCTTTCCGGAATGA
>NZ_NWUW01000152.1 GCF_002746455.1 Bacillus fungorum
GAAATGCGGGAATGTGTTGGGCAAGTCAGGACTTTGTTCGTATTTTAGAAAATGTAAAAGCTCGTGGTATCTTGCAATCTACTTTCTCTTATTTCTTCTTAGAGCAAAATAAGATTGATAAGAAAAAGATTCAAGAGAATTTTAACTTAACTGCTGGGGAGCTTGACATTATTCTCAACAACCCAGGAAAAGGAGAAGGAATCTTCCGTGTAGGAGACAGTTCAGTGTGGATTCAAACAGATCCATCAGACAAAGAAATGATGTTTATTGAATCAAATGAAGCGGTACTACAAGAGCTTCTAAATAATATGAAGAAAGTACAAGGGTACGCAGGATAATAGCGTATCAGAGATAAGGAAGGTGAAATTATGCTTGAAAAGATAATAGGATGGGTTGGCGGATTAATTGTTTCTCTGACTAAGATCTTTCTTTCTCCCATCTATGATTTAATTGATACTATCCCCGATTTAATTTTTGGTGGGGATAGTACGAAATTAGGGTTTTTATATAAAGATGGGACAGCTGGGGATATATTAAATTCAGGATTACCAGTTATGTTTAAGTTTGCAGCCTTTTTAGTTTTAGTCAGTGCTGTAATTGCTGGTGCAAAGTATTCAGCTGCTGCCATTAATCCAACAAATCGAACATATATCATTGAATATGCGAAGGATTTAA
>NZ_NWUW01000153.1 GCF_002746455.1 Bacillus fungorum
GAAATGCGGGAATGTGTTGGGCAAGTCAGGACTTTGTTCGTATTTTAGAAAATGTAAAAGCTCGTGGTATCTTGCAATCTACTTTCTCTTATTTCTTCTTAGAGCAAAATAAGATTGATAAGAAAAAAATTCAAGAGAACTTTAACTTAACTGCTGGTGAGCTTGACATTATTCTCAATAATCCAGGGAAAGGTGAAGGGATTTTCCGCATAGGAGATAGTTCTGTTTGGATTCAAACAGATCCATCAGACAAAGAAATGATGTTTATTGAATCAAATGAAGCGGTACTACAAGAGCTTCTAAATAACATGAAGAAAGTACAAGGGTACGCAGGGTAATAGCGTACCTTTGAAAAGGAAGGTGAAATTATGCTTGAAAAGATAATAGGATGGGTTGGCGGATTAATTGTTTCTCTGACTAAGGTCTTTCTTTCTCCCATCTATGATTTAATTGATACCATCCCCGATTTAATTTTTGGTGGGGATAGTACGAAATTAGGGTTTTTATATAAAGATGGGACAGCTGGGGATATATTAAATTCAGGATTGCCAGTTATGTTTAAGTTTGCAGCCTTTTTAGTTTTAGTCAGTGCTGTAATTGCTGGTGCAAAGTATTCAGCTGCTGCCATTAATCCAACAAATCGAACATATATCATTGAATATGCGAAGGATTTAA
>NZ_NWUW01000154.1 GCF_002746455.1 Bacillus fungorum
TGAATTAGCCAACAAGCTTGCAACTGAGCAATTTAATCAAAAAATGACTCTAATCGATAACCGCTTTACTATCAACGAACAGGGAATCAATGCAGCAGCAAAAAAGACAGAAGTATATACAAAGACGCAAGCAGATGGACAATTTGCTACAGATTCTTATGTAAGAGATATGGAATCCCGTCTTCAGCTAACAGAAAAGGGCGTTAGCATATCTGTAAAAGAAAATGATGTGATTGCAGCCATTAACATGAGTAAAGAAAACATTAAGTTAAATGCTGCACGAATAGATTTAATCGGTAAAGTTAACGCTGAGTGGATTAAAGCTGGATTGCTAACCGGTTGCCAAGTTCGAACATCAAATACGGATAACTACGTAAGCTTAGATGACCAATTTATACGTCTCTATGAAAAAGGGGTGGCTAGAGCATTTCTGGGGCATTACAGAAGAGCAGATGGTGCAGTACAACCGACTTTTATCTTAGGTTCAGATGAAAAGACTAACGCTCCTGCAGGTACGTTATTTATGTCTCAAGCAGGTGCAGGATGGCCTGGAGCTTATGCGAACATTGGTATTAGCGATGGCATGGAAAATAATGAAATCAAAAAATCTGTGTATTGGGAGTTGCAAAGAAACGGACTAAGTGTTCTAAA
>NZ_NWUW01000155.1 GCF_002746455.1 Bacillus fungorum
CACACCTTATTGTGTTGTGGTTGAGTTGTAGAAGCAAGTTGCGTCTTGTTTCATTTATGAAAGGGCTTCTTTGAGCCGATTAGTGTATATATAGCTTATTTTGCTATGCACATTTTTAATCGACTTGGAGGAGCCCTTTTTGTGTTGTCTTCAAGTTAGGAATCACTTGTAAAAAGGTCTTTAGATTTAGGTATACAAATAAAAAACACTGTGAGAAAAAACACAAGATTTGTGTTTTTTTTGATAACCAGGGAGGAATTTTAAATGAAAATGAGTTATGAAGTATCTATATTTTGTTCTGCACATCCAGATGATTTTATGCCAAATTTGCGTGCATTACGAATGCGAGTTACAAAGGAAGGAGCATTTTGGGAACGAGATTGTTATCAGTTTTCCATTAAACCATCAAACTTGTCACAGCGAGCAGCCAAACAAGCAGGGGAAATCTATTTGTATCATGTCTATTTTAATGGATGTATACGGGATTTCCTTTTTTTATTGGAACGATGCTTTAGAGGGACAAGTTTTCGCTTTACTGCTATCCGTGGTTTTTTAGATGTAGAGGGATATTCGCTTAAGCAATGGAAACCGATTCTGCGTAGCCATCATGTAAAGGCTTCAGATGGAGATTGTATTTATAAGAAAGATG
>NZ_NWUW01000156.1 GCF_002746455.1 Bacillus fungorum
GTATCCACTACCTACTAGTAATGCCCATCCAAATAATGTCCCTAAAAGTCCCGAGCCTCTTCCAGAAGAATATCCTGCAAAATAGTTTGCTGCTGTTCCAAATAATAATCTCATTGTTTTTACCTCCATATTTATTTCATATAACTGATATATATAAATTTCATTTAACCACACTTTCATTATATCAGAAAATTATGAATATTAAATAAATATTTTTAGGTACTCTTTATTTTTTTTAAAAGGGTTGTGATTTTTATTCACAACCCTCCTTTTTCAGTTAATCCACAGGTACTTCTTCTTGTCCATGTGGTATTTGTTCAATTGGTGTTACAATTTGTGCATATTGATTTACTTGTACTTTAAATTGACGTGGTTCAAGGAAATTCACTTGTTGAATTTGAACTTCAATATGAAACGTGTCTACTTTTTTTCCACGGTCAATTTTGGTAATTCGCGCATTATAAAACTTATCCCCATTTAGGAAATATCGTTGTACAGCTTCTGTAGCCAGCATACGCTCATTGCTTGTCATCTTCATTGGCTCAATACCAAATCCAGCCTTCGTAAATAAATACGGGACATCATAACTACTATTAGAAATTTTTCGCAGTAAGTCCTCTA
>NZ_NWUW01000157.1 GCF_002746455.1 Bacillus fungorum
GTATCCACTACCTACTAGTAATGCCCATCCAAATAATGTCCCTAAAAGTCCCGAGCCTCTTCCAGAAGAATATCCTGCAAAATAGTTTGCTGCTGTTCCAAATAATAATCTCATTGTTTTTACCTCCGGATTTATATCATTTCACTAATATATATGAATATCATTTAAACACACTTTTATTATAACAGAAAATTATGAATATTCAATAAATATTTTTAGGTACTCTTTATTTTTTTAAAAAGGTTGTGATTTTTAATCACAACCCTCCTTTTTCAGTTAATCCACAGGTACTTCTTCTTGTCCGTGTGGTATTTGTTCAATCGGTGTTACAATTTGTGCATATTGATTTACTTGTACTTTAAATTGACGTGGTTCAAGGAAATTCACTTGTTGAATTTGAACTTCAATGTGGTACGTATCTATTTTTTTTCCACGTTCTATTTTTACAATACGAGCATTGTAGAACTTATCTCCATTTAGGAAATATCTTTGAACAGCTTCTGTAGCCAGCATACGCTCATTGCTTGTCATCTTCATTGGCTCAATACCAAATCCAGCCTTCGTAAATAAATACGGGACATCATAACTACTATTAGAAATTTTTCGCAGTAAGTCCTCTA
>NZ_NWUW01000158.1 GCF_002746455.1 Bacillus fungorum
AAAAAGCTAGTTTATAATTTCGTTTGGAAAAAATACAGTTCAAACGAGGAAATGATAAAAAGTAATACGGGATTAGAAATAGATGATTTAATCCAATACGGCATGATTGGTTTACTGAAAGCGAGAAAGGGTTTTGATCCTACGTATGGATGTGAATTTTCTACCTACGCTATTCCAAAGATATCTGGCATTATTTCAGTGAACATTAGGGACGCTCAAAAGGTAAAGGTGCCACGCGATGTTTATTACTTAAAAGGGAAAATCATGAATCAGGGGCTTTTGGAAGAGAAACCAGAAGAAATTAGTAAGCAGCTAGATGTATCCATAAAAGCAGTTGAAGAAGCTTTACGGTATCAACATATAACAAAATCAATACATGAAATAGCTCATTCATCAGGGAGTAGTGATGATGATTTAACAATAGAACAAATGCCAGTTGATGAATACTCAGCGAATGAAACGGAGAAAGTTGAGCATGAAATATTAGTTGGTTCTTTTGTTCAGACGTTGCCAGATAGAGAAATGATCGTTTGGGATATGTATTCAAACCATATGTCACAAGAAAATATCGGGAAGAAAGTCGGAGTTACTCAGACTCAAATCAGCCGTATATTAAAAC
>NZ_NWUW01000159.1 GCF_002746455.1 Bacillus fungorum
TCTCTTATTGTGCTCTGTGGTAGGGGCTGTAAGAGATTCTTTTCTTGTTTTAAGGAGAACATTGGAACTTTATTTGTCCCTTGATGAAAGCTTTGATTAATTCTCGTACAAAGTTTTTGTACAAATTAATGTAGCTCTTCAAAACTTAATTTTCCCTGGTAAGCGTGGATCTCATCTAAAAATTTCATAGGTGCCTCTACTTTTTCTTTCGTTTTGGGTCTCCCTGCAATACAAGGTTGCACTTTGAAACCGAAATCCTGTGCAAATTGGGCAAACTTATTATTAACAATACCTTTAAAATATTCAGTTCGTGCCTCATCCATCCATAGCCATCAACTTAAGAAAATGAATAAAATAACGAAATTAAAACACCCTTTCATGCAATACTGCATGAAAGGGTGTTTTAATTTATGGCTATAAACAATGACACACCAGTTGAGGAGCTACGCATGTTAGGAGAAGAATTCCAAAACAAATTTTCTATTCATCACCTACAGGAACTTGCGTATCAAACAGGTATGATTCAACGAAAGCGAAAATTTCAGGCACAGGATCTTGATTTTTGGGACAAACAATCAGTTCTGAGTCCCTAGTTAGTCT
>NZ_NWUW01000160.1 GCF_002746455.1 Bacillus fungorum
GGTGTACAACTTGGAGATTGGACAGGTGCTCAAGTTGGACAAGGTAAACAAGTTGCAGACATCAATCAAGCGCAACCGGGGGATCTTATCTTCTATGAAAACCCAGGGCATGTTGCTATTTATATGGGTAACCAAAAAATGATTCATATTGGTGATAATAAGGGTGTACAAATTACAGGTCTAAACTATACGGCAAGAGGTCAACATATGACGCAAATTCGTAATGTTATAGACTGATAAGGGTGAGAGTAAATGGGAAAAATAATCAACATTTTATCCAATATGCCTCGTAAGTACTTGGTCATATTAGGGATTATCGTACTAGTGGCAGGTGTTGCTACCTATAATACTATTCATCGTTACATGATGAAATCACAAGTACAAGAGGAAGAGCAAGTAAACCAAGATGAAATAGAGATGCTTGGAGATAAGCCAAAGGGATTTGATACAAAAGAAGAGGAATATATCGCGAAAACAAAAACAGTAGAGGACTTACTGCGAAAAATTTCTAATAGTAGTTATGATGTCCCGTATTTATTTACGAAGGCTGGATTTGGTATTGAGCCAATGAAGATGACAAGCAATGAGCGTATGCTGGCTACAGAAGCTGT
>NZ_NWUW01000161.1 GCF_002746455.1 Bacillus fungorum
CACACCTTATTGTGTTGTGGTTGAGTTGTAGAAGCAAGTTGCGTCTTGTTTCATTTATGAAAGGGCTTCTTTGAGCCGATTAGTGTATATATAGCTTATTTTGCTATGCACATTTTTAATCGACTTGAAGGAGCCCTTTTTGTGTTGTTTTCAAGTCTATTTGATGAGTAAACCGATTATCACATTGGTAAAAATTATTATTTAGGGGGAATTAAATTATGAAAATGAGTTATGAAGTATCTATATTTTGTTCTGCACATCCAAACGATTTTATATCAAGTATGCGTGCATTGCGAATGAGAGTTACGAAAGAAGGAGCATTTTGGGAGCGAGATTGTTATCAGTTTTCCATTAAACCATCTAATTTGTCGCAACAAGAGGCAAAACAAGCAGGGGAAATCTATTTGTATCATGTCTATTTTAATGGATGTATACGAGATTTCCTTTTTTTATTGGAACGATGCTTTAGAGGGACGAGTTTTCGCTTTACTGCTATCCGTGGTTTTTTAGATGTAGAGGGATATTCGCTTAAGCAATGGAAACCGATTCTGCGTAGCCATCATGTAAAGGCTTCAGATGGAGATTGTATTTATAAGAAAGATG
>NZ_NWUW01000162.1 GCF_002746455.1 Bacillus fungorum
CGCTTAAAAGATGTTTGGCCAAATCCTGTGGAGTTAATCAATGTACCTACGATTCTTGTCGAGATGTCGGAAGAACAAAAACAGGCTTATGAGCATATGAAAGAGTCTTTTGAGAAAGCGATTGAAGCGGCGAAAGGTACACCGGATGTTGGGAAACTATGGCTCTCTTATATTCGTACAGGAAATTCGTATCCAGACAATATGAACCACTATCCAAACTATCACTTGGATAACGCGGAAAGGGAATTGGTTTGGTCCAATAATGAATTCAGATTTGATGAGGATTGTATACAGCCGAAGGAGAAGAAGTTGCAAGAAATATTGCATACTGAAATCTCTGAAGGTCGTCCAACCATCATTTATGTATCTGATACAGGATCTACAGTAAAGGAACGAGATGTTCAGCCCCGTTTACAGAAGGTGGCAGAGCAAGTACCTGGTGCGAAAGTAGCTATTCTCCGTACCAATACAGTTACTCCACCAAAACGTAGTGAATGGTTAAAAGAGCAAGTAAATAGCGGTGTGAATGTTATCATTTGTTCGCAAGAATTGGT
>NZ_NWUW01000163.1 GCF_002746455.1 Bacillus fungorum
AGTCGGTGGGGTAACCTTTATGGAGCCAGCCGCCTAAGGTGGGACAGATGATTGGGGTGAAGTCGTAACAAGGTAGCCGTATCGGAAGGTGCGGCTGGATCACCTCCTTTCTATGGAGAATTGATGAGCGCTGCTTATCAATATAAGTTTCCGTGTTTCGTTTTCGTTTAGTTTTGAGAGTTCAATTAAGTATTGACTCTTAAATGAGGATATGATATAAATAAATCCTGCAATTTGTATGGGCCTATAGCTCAGCTGGTTAGAGCGCACGCCTGATAAGCGTGAGGTCGATGGTTCGAGTCCATTTAGGCCCACCATACAACTTGGGGCCTTAGCTCAGCTGGGAGAGCGCCTGCCTTGCACGCAGGAGGTCAGCGGTTCGATCCCGCTAGGCTCCACCAAAAGCTATTTTAAATAGCAAATGGTATGTTCTTTGAAAACTAGATAACAGTGTAGCTCATATTTTTTGATTTTAGTTTGGTTAAGTTAGAAAGGGCGCACGGTGGATGCCTTGACACTAGGAGTCGATGAAGGACGGGACTAACGCCGAT
>NZ_NWUW01000164.1 GCF_002746455.1 Bacillus fungorum
AAAAGGACACACCTAAGGCGCATTATGCCATAGGTGTGTCCTTTTTTTGCGTTTAAAGGCTACATAAGGAGGAATACAAACATTGAAGCCATCTAAGTTTCAAAAGAAGCAGATTGTTGCGGTAGGTTTAGCTGCTGCAACAGTAGCGGGTATCTATGGATACAATCACTTTGCAGTAGAAAATGCAGTAAAACCGACAAAGATTGTTGTAGCCGCAAAGGATATCCCTGCGCATACAGAGATTAAAGAAGACATGTTAGTGGAACGAACATTACCTGGTGATGCCATTCCACCAAATGCATTACGTGTAAGTAAAAAAGATGTTGTAGGTAAGTGGACAAGTGATGGGCAGCCCATTACAGAAAATAGCTATCTCTTTAAAAATAAAGTAGTAAAGAAAGAGGAGTTACCGGACTCTGCTATTTTAAATTTGAAAGATGGAGAAGTTGCTTTTCCGTTACTTGTTGATTTGGAAACAAGTTCAGGGAATAGTATTATCCCAAATACGTATGTGGACTTGTATTTCAAAC
>NZ_NWUW01000165.1 GCF_002746455.1 Bacillus fungorum
AAAAGGACACACCTAAGGCGCATTATGCCATAGGTGTGTCCTTTTTTTGCGTTTAAAGGCTACATAAGGAGGAATACAAACATTGAAGCCATCTAAGTTTCAAAAGAAGCAGATTGTTGCGGTAGGTCTAGCCGCTGCAACAGTAGCGGGTATCTATGGATACAATCATTTCGCAGTAGAAAATGCTGTAAAACCAACAAAGATTGTTGTAGCCGCAAAGGATATACCTGCGCATACAGAAATTAAAGAAGACATGCTAGTGGAACGAACATTACCTGGTGATGCGATTCCCCCTAATGCATTACGTGTAAATAAAAAAGAGGTTGTAGGTAAGTGGACAAATGATGGGCAGCCCATTACAGAAAATAGCTATCTCTTTAAAAATAATGTAGTAAAGAAAGATGAGTTACCGGACTCTGCTATTTTAAATTTGAAAGATGGAGAAGTTGCTTTTCCGTTACTTGTTGATTTGGAAACAAGTTCAGGGAATAGTATTATCCCAAATACGTATGTGGACTTGTATTTCAAAC
>NZ_NWUW01000166.1 GCF_002746455.1 Bacillus fungorum
GAAAGGTGAATGTAAATGAATATTAATTCCCTAAGTAACAATGTAGTAGAAAAATTAGAACAAACGGTGCGCTATGAAAAGAAACAAGTTCAGGTATTACGTGTGAGTAAAAGTAGCTCAAATGTACATGCTTACATGATTTTTCCGGAATTCTCAGAGGTTAAAATTTCAAATACCGAACTGGATGAATATATAGAGAACCTGTCAACAAGCGTGAAGTATGTCATTGATCGTAAGTTGAGTCAACAAGAAATCGAAAAACAAAATCATTCTTTCATTATGACGTGTGAAGTCGAGGAAGATGGTGTGATAGATGATGAAACGATTCATTTTAATACGACGTATGTGAAACCACCAACAATTGCAAAGAAAGTATTTAAGTTAGTGTGTGGATTAGGAAATCGTCTAGATAGCCTAAAAGAGTTACATATCACAGTACTAAATAATAATATTAATCGAATTGAAATAGAATTTTACAATGAAAATGAAACATACATTGCAGTAGAGAAGGAAGAAATTGCGAATGC
>NZ_NWUW01000167.1 GCF_002746455.1 Bacillus fungorum
CCCGTTACTTACATTTGAGTAAAATATCAGTTGCACCAGGAACCATGGTAACAAAAGGACAAATTATTGGGGAAATGGGTGGCTCTAACTTTGATAAAAATACTGGGATTCTTAATATGGCAGGATATGCTGTCCATTTAGATTTCCAAATTCGCATTAACGACCAACCAACGGATCCAATGAAGTTCTTTAAGAAAAATGATGATCCAGGACTATCATCTGGTGGTTCTCCTATTATGACGAATGACAAACGACAAAAAGTATTAGCAGAAGCGAAAAAATGGCTTGGTCAAGGAAAAGTGAGATATGTCTTAGGGGATCGTAATCCGCCAGGGGGTACTTCAGATTGCTCAGGATTTACGCAGTATGTCTTTAGAACAAGTATTGGTGTACAACTTGGAGATTGGACAGGTGCTCAAGTTGGACAAGGTAAACAAGTTGCAGACATCAATCAAGCGCAACCGGGGGATCTTATCTTCTATGAAAACCCAGGGCATGTTGCAATTTATATGG
>NZ_NWUW01000168.1 GCF_002746455.1 Bacillus fungorum
CCCGTTACTTACATTTGAGTAAAATATCAGTTGCACCAGGAACCATGGTAACAAAAGGACAAATTATTGGGGAAATGGGTGGCTCTAACTTTGATAAAAATACTGGGATTCTTAATATGGCAGGATACGCTGTCCATTTAGATTTCCAAATTCGTATTAACGACCAACCAACGGATCCGATGAAATTCTTTAAAAAAAATGATGATCCAGGACTATCATCTAGTGGTTCTCCTATTATGACGAATGACAAGCGACAAAAAGTATTAGCAGAAGCAAAAAAATGGCTTGGGCAAGGAAAAGTGAGATATGTATTAGGGGATCGTAATCCACCAGGGGGTACGTCAGATTGCTCAGGATTTACGCAGTATGTCTTTAGAACAAGTATAGGTGTACAACTTGGAGATTGGACAGGTGCTCAAGTTGGACAAGGTAAACAAGTTGCAGACATCAATCAAGCGCAACCGGGGGATCTTATCTTCTATGAAAACCCAGGGCATGTTGCTATTTATATGG
>NZ_NWUW01000169.1 GCF_002746455.1 Bacillus fungorum
CCATCTATCGTATTGATATCTCTACACCAGAAAATCAAAGCGCCTTTCAAGAGTTCGACATTCCAGGTACTCCAGTTGTTGTAGCTTATAACAGAGGTGAAGAAGTTGAACGTCTAGAAGGAGCAGTGTCAGCTGCTACATATGATGGATTCTTTGCGAGACGTAATTCGAGCGCTAGTTAATATAGTGCTCGTTTTTCTTTGTGAGAAAGGGGAATTTACATGCAACAAAACGCCCGTATTTATTCTTTAGACATAATAAGGGGTATAGCCATACTATGTATCCTATTTGCTAATCTACCTACTATGACGGGACTAGATCCCTTTAATCAAGCGGGTTACTCCGGTACAGATAAAGTGATTCGTTTTTTGATAGATTTGTTTATACAGGCAAAATTCTATACTATTTTTGCGTTCTTATTTGGAGTAGGGTTTTATATCTTTATAAAAAATGCTGAAGCAAAAGGCTATTCTATGTATAAGCTGTTTAGCCGTAGATTGTGTATCTTACTA
>NZ_NWUW01000170.1 GCF_002746455.1 Bacillus fungorum
CATAAATCATTCGCTTTTACAGTTGGGGCACACAGGGAACCGTAGGTTCGATCATGTTGTTTACCTGGACCTGTATGAATATGAAGGAATTGTCCACTTAATAAATCATATTCAAGCTGTATCTTTACTCCCGCTGTATGGCTGCATCCTCCCGCACCAGGATAAATTGATGAAAATATATCTGGAAGTTGAAATGCAGTTGAATCTAAAATACGAATACGCTTGAAAACAGAAGTATATGGATAAGAAATTGGCATAGATGCGGTCAGTTTTTGGTTTAGTAGTTCAGCTAATAGTTGTTGTAAAAATTGAACAGCCGTTTTATTAAATCGTTGATTCAAGCCCTCAGGGCTGATGAGTACTTCTGTTGATGCTTCTAAACAACTAGATAACTGAGTTAAAGAAGTCATCGCTACATTTTGGCTCACCCATACACATAAAGCGACTAAATCTTTTGCTTGGTACTTACTGGTTCGTTGTACAAA
>NZ_NWUW01000171.1 GCF_002746455.1 Bacillus fungorum
TTACCATGTACGGGGAA
The DNA here is from genome assembly GCF_002746455.1 of Bacillus fungorum. Classification (GTDB taxonomy): domain Bacteria; phylum Bacillota; class Bacilli; order Bacillales; family Bacillaceae_G; genus Bacillus_A; species Bacillus_A fungorum. Next base: position 18 of record NZ_NWUW01000171.1, read on the forward strand.
TCCCCTATTCAAAATTTGCAAAATGCAAAAAGGGGTAAAGCATACAAAACGATATACAACATTATACCTTTCAATCCATTCAGACTTCTTATGTACGAAAGAAGCTGGTGAAGAACAACACAGGGATCCATTTACACCAAAAGCTACTTATGCTCGTAAAGCGAAGTTCATCGAGTCAGTCCTACAGGAGATGAATATCGGTGAACTGTCTGCAGACATGAATAAATTCATTCATGTTTTAAAGCATACTTGTCATCGTCAAATCCGCAGTGTAATTCGTGGACTCCGTGACATGATTGATCGAAAAGAAGGATATCCAACGAAAATTGTATATACATTGAAAAAACTATTACATCAAACATCTCAATATCAAATCCTTGATGCTGCAGCGAAAGAAGGTATCTACCCTCTTATTGCACAACATATACCAAAAGAGAGAAATAGTGACCGTGA
>NZ_NWUW01000172.1 GCF_002746455.1 Bacillus fungorum
GGGTAACTAACTGTTACGATTTATTTAACCAATTATAACGAAAGTTAATTAAATATATCAGTAAGCCCTGCTAGTCAAGTGATTGGCTAGTAGTGAGGGTTAACTGCGGGCAATCCCTAAAGCTGATTGAACTACAACGTGGCTAGAAATAGCGAGCGTGAATGTCGCGAAAGCAGAAAAAATCAATCAGATCGTGCAAGGTTAAATCCTAAACACTAGAACAATGGGTCTTCCGCCTCGAATCATCTAAGTCAAAATGGATAAGATGAACGTTCAACGACTATCTCGTATAACTGACGAGAGTACACCACAAGCCTATGGTGGTGGAAAAATCCTCTATCTCTAAGGAGATAAACATATAGTCTGCGCTCATGTGAAAATATGAGAAGTTCATAAGAGAACTGGCTAAGGAATTGCGCCCTTAGTTGAACGAGATA
>NZ_NWUW01000173.1 GCF_002746455.1 Bacillus fungorum
CGTTGTATCACCGAACTCCGTATAAACCGTCACATTATGTAACACAAAGTAACTTTTTGGATCTAATTTACTTAGTATACGTTTTACCAGTTTCTCTCCCGCTTTTCCTTTCCATTTTGGTACATGTTTTTTCACAACACTATTCAACGGTATTAGAACCGCAATAAGAATCAATTCGAATATCAATACTTTCATAATAGAGTCCTCCTTTTTACACCCTTGCGTTTCTGCGCATTAAACGATAGACATGCGTTTCTAATCCTAAAATAAAATATGAGATACATAAGCCTTTTATCACCATCTCTACGAATCCTAGAGCTAATGAAACAAGGAGCCCACCCCGAAACTGAAATGGTCTTGTCACTCTTCGATTTACTGGTTTTTCAATAACCCCAAAATTTGCCCAGGTAGGCAAACGTTTTTCCACATT
>NZ_NWUW01000174.1 GCF_002746455.1 Bacillus fungorum
TCCTGCGGTGGGTGACCACCGTGCGGGTTCGACCCCCGCCCTCGGCACCATATGCGCCCGTAGCTCAATTGGATAGAGCGTTTGACTACGGATCAAGAGGTTAGGGGTTCGACTCCTCTCGGGCGCGTTTTCTTTCGGGAAGTGGCTCAGCTTGGTAGAGCACCTGGTTTGGGACCAGGGGGTCGCAGGTTCAAATCCTGTCTTCCCGATAATTGTTTGGGGCCTTAGCTCAGCTGGGAGAGCGCCTGCCTTGCACGCAGGAGGTCAGCGGTTCGATCCCGCTAGGCTCCACCAAAAAAAGTTCTTTGAAAACTGAACGAAACAAACAACGTGAAACGTCAATTTTTATTTTAGATGCTAGACAAACTAACTTTATTGGAGAGTTTGATCCTGGCTCAGGATGAACGCTGGCGGCGTGCCTAATA
>NZ_NWUW01000175.1 GCF_002746455.1 Bacillus fungorum
AGACTAACTAGGGACTCAGAACTGATTGTTTGTCCCAAAAATACACAGAGTGATACAAGATCCTGTGCCTGAAATTTTCGCTTTCGTTGAATCATACCTGTTTGATACGCAAGTTCCTGTAGGTGATGAATAGAAAATTTGTTTTGGAATTCTTCTCCTAACATGCGTAGCTCCTCAACTGGTGTGTCATTGTTTATAGCCATAAATTAAAACACCCTTTCATGCAGTACTGCATGAAAGGGTGCCCTAATTTCGTTATTTTATTCATTTTCTTAAGTTGATGGCTATGCTCGTATAAGAGTGTCTTTTCTTTATGCAAAAAAATTTTTTTAACAAAAACTCTTTATAAAAGAACGCAAGTTCGTATATAATAAGAACAAACGTTCTTTTAATTTAGGAGGAATCACAATGTATGA
>NZ_NWUW01000176.1 GCF_002746455.1 Bacillus fungorum
AAGCGAGGGTTTGGCGCAAATGGAATCAGATTTTGCGGGTCATGTTCTGATAAATTCAGATGCGTCTCTGTACGAACAACTTCGTCCTGTGTATGTGTTACTAAGATTTCTTCTTTTGGCTTAATACTGCTATCCTTCACTTCACAAGCTCTTTCAATCCTTTGGTTTGTTTGTAAGCGCGTATCTCCTTTTCCGAACGGAGAAATTCGTGACACTGTACCATCTGTTGTTGTCGCAACCATATAACTACGATCTCTTTCTACCACCATTTGCACATTTTGGTATCCCCCTTGGTCTAAATCAGACATATAGAAGTGACCATTGTCTACCTTATGACTTACTGTAAGTGGCGGTTCACTAAATACTGGTTTCTGTTGTAAGGGTCTTTGATTTTGATTTCCTAC
>NZ_NWUW01000177.1 GCF_002746455.1 Bacillus fungorum
GCTAGAAAACGCTTACGATATACAGAAACCACAAAAAGGTCTCATTCTACATACTGATTTAGGAACACAATATACAAGTCAGGAATTTCAAACCTTACTCGCGAATTACAACATAAATCCCTCTTTCAGCAAGAAAGGCTGTCCATATGACAACGCTTGTATGGAGTCGTTTCATGCCATTTTAAAGAAAGAAGAAGTATATCGTACAAAATATAGCTCGTTTGAAGAAGCAAACTTAGCGCTATTTCAATACATTGAGGGATTTTATAATCGTAAGCGAATCCATAGTAGCATTGGTTATAAAACTCCCCAAGCAATAGAAGATCTAGCTACAAAAGTAGCTTAGATTTAACTTTTTTGTGTCCAAAATATTGACTCAAATCCA
>NZ_NWUW01000178.1 GCF_002746455.1 Bacillus fungorum
CCCTTAGAAGCCCCGCGGACAATCGGGGTTTCTTTTTATCAATATATAGTTGTCAAAATAATTATTTAAGTGTTAAAATACCATAGATTCTCCTTAGGGAGCTTTCATGTAATTAAACAAGAGTTTAAAAGTTCTCGAATCTTAGCCCCTTGGAGCGCCCTTCAAGGGGCTGAACCAATTAAAATAACAATTTTATTTAATGATCATTCATCTTTTGGATGTCTTTGAATACATTAATATCACAAGAAATTCCACAGGTTTCTCTGGTCCAGTTACCTTGAATTTCTTGTATGCCCTAAGGGAAGAATCCATTTATGAAAGACGGGTTCTTTTATTTATTCTTAATACAATAAGAATTTT
>NZ_NWUW01000179.1 GCF_002746455.1 Bacillus fungorum
CGGGGCCAACAGGAGCAACAGGAGCTACGGGAGTAACAGGAGCTACGGGGCCAACAGGAGCTACAGGAGCAACAGGAGCTACGGGAGCTACGGGAGTAACAGGAGCTACGGGGCCAACAGGAGCTACGGGGCCAACAGGAGCTACGGGAGCAACAGGAGCTACGGGGCCAACAGGAGCTACGGGAGCAACAGGAGCTACGGGGCCAACAGGAGCTACGGGGCCAACAGGAGCTACGGGGCCAACAGGAGCTACGGGGCCAACAGGAGCAACAGGAGCTACGGGAGTAACAGGAGCTACGGGGCCAACAGGAGCTACAGGAGCAACAGGAGCTACGGGAGCTACGGGAGTAA
>NZ_NWUW01000180.1 GCF_002746455.1 Bacillus fungorum
AGTCGGTGGGGTAACCTTTATGGAGCCAGCCGCCTAAGGTGGGACAGATGATTGGGGTGAAGTCGTAACAAGGTAGCCGTATCGGAAGGTGCGGCTGGATCACCTCCTTTCTATGGAGAATTGATGAACGCTGTTCATCAATATAAGTTTCCGTGTTTCGTTTTGTTCAGTTTTGAGAGAACTATCTCTCATATATAAATGTATGTTCTTTGAAAACTAGATAACAGTGTAGCTCATATTTTTTAATTTTAGTTTGGTTAAGTTAGAAAGGGCGCACGGTGGATGCCTTGACACTAGGAGTCGATGAAGGACGGGACTAACGCCGAT
>NZ_NWUW01000181.1 GCF_002746455.1 Bacillus fungorum
AGCAAGTACCTGGTGCGAAAGTAGCTATTCTCCGTACCAATACAGTTACTCCACCAAAACGTAGTGAATGGTTAAAAGAGCAAGTAAATAGCGGTGTGAATGTTATCATTTGTTCGCAAGAATTGGTAAAAGTTGGATTGGACTTGTTGGCGACACCAACGTTAATTTTCTACCAACTATCATTTAGCTTATTTACGTTAAACCAAGCCGCAAGAAGACACTGGCGTATTGGACAAACAAAGCAATGTAGAACCTTCTATCTGGGCTACCA
>NZ_NWUW01000182.1 GCF_002746455.1 Bacillus fungorum
CTTCTTGTTTTTGTTTCGTTCCTTTAATGAATAGTAAGAGGATACATATCTATGCCCTCTTATTGCTGATTGGTGTTAGAATTGCTGCTCCCACAAGCAGAATATCTGAAAGACACTCGTATAAGAGCATAGCCATCAACTTTAAAGAAGTGTCTCCGATGCTAAAAGCATCGGAGGCATTTTTTTTACAATCTTTGAATACAATCCTGTATTTTGGACATACTCAAATAGAACTTCACTTGGTTCATATTTTA
>NZ_NWUW01000183.1 GCF_002746455.1 Bacillus fungorum
CTTCTTGTTTTTGTTTCGTTCCTTTAATGAATAGTAAGAGGATACATATCTATGCCCTCTTATTGCTGATTGGTGTTAGAATTGCTGCTCCCACAAGCAGAATATCTGAAAGACACTCGTATAAGAGTGTCTTTTCTTTATGCAAAAAAATTTTTTTAACAAAAACTCTTTATAAAAGAACGCAAGTTCGTATATAATAAGAACAAACGTTCTTTTAATTTAGGAGGAATCACAATGTATGA